>DATNCQ010000215.1:0-16774 GCA_035571515.1 Vicinamibacterales bacterium | reverse complement strand
GCGGTGAGCGCGCCTTGCCCTGCGGGCGGATGAGCAGCTATGATCGCGAGGTTGTCCGCCCCGGGGCGAGGTAGCTCAGTTGGTAGAGCATACGACTGAAAATCGTAGTGTCGACAGTTCGATTCTGTCCCTCGCCACCATCCTTCGCTCGCTCGTCTGAAGACGTACGCGAGCTTCGGATGGCCAGCCATTTGCGCTCGCGTTTCTGACGTCGCTGACTTCACATGAACCGACGCGGATTCCTCCTCGCGGCGGCTGGTCTTGGCGCGACGGCGATCTCGCTGCCCTCTCAGATGCTGGCCAGGATGGCCGGAGACCTGTTGCCCTCCGCGCACACGCCGACTCCCGAAAGCTGGTCGGACAACGGCATCACGCTCGCGTGGCTCGGGCACGCGACCGTGCTCATCAACTTTTATGGCGTGCGGATCCTTACCGACCCGGCGTTGTTCCCGCGAATCGGCGTGGATCTTGGACTGGCGACATTGGGTCCGTTGCGACTCACCGAATGTGCGCTACCGGCCGCACGGCTCCCGGACATCGACGTCGTGCTGATCTCGCACGCGCACTTCGACCACCTGGACACAGCATCGTTGGGCGCGCTTCCCGGCCGCCCCGTCGTCGTCGCGGCCGCGAAGACCGCGGATCTGGTGCCCCGTCGCGGCGTCATCGGCGTTCATGAGCTCAGATGGAATCAGTCGGCGTACCTGAAGACGCGCCGAGGCGATCTGGAGGTCCGAGCCCTCGAGGTCAATCACTGGGGCGCTCGGATCAATCACGACGGATATCGCGGGTACAACGGCTACGCGCTTCGGCGCGAGGGGCGCGCGTTGCTGTTTGGAGGCGACACCGCGCACACGCGGGCGTTCGCGGAACATAGACGGCATGGTCCCTACGAAGCCGCGATCATGCCGATCGGCGCCTACGATCCGTACATCTACAATCACTGCACGCCTGAGCAGTCGGTCGCGATGGCCGATGCTGCCGGAGCGCGGCTGTTCGCTCCCATCCATCACAAGACATTTCGCCTGAGTCAGGAAGGCTTCAACGAGCCGATCGAGCGGACCGCAGCGGCGCTGATCAGAGAACGTGATCGCCTCGTGCTGCGTGACGTTGGCGACACCGCGGTGATCGCCCAGGTGAACTGAACCGCGCTCGCTGTCCGCTCAGCCGCCTGCACCGTCGATTCCGCGTTCGAAGGAATACCCCTTGCACTCCCACTGTGGAAAGGGGGGACGTCGTGAAAACGGTTCTGCTCATCACCATCGCCGCATTCTCGGTCGCCTGCAACGGATCGGGTGCGGACCACAAGGCGCCGCCGGCCGGCGCCGGAGCGACAGGCGCCACCGCATCAGGTTCGACCGCATCGGACGCGTCCGATCGCACCGTCACGCTCGTCGGTTGTCTTCAGGGACCCAGCATGGCCGGCCCGGTCGGAACCGCCGGGTCGCCGGCGGCGGACCGCGCGCGCTCGCGCGCGGCGGGCGGATCCGTTGACGACACGCAGCGTCACGGGGGCGCTGCCGGAGCCCGATTCATCCTGACTAACGCGCAAGTCGAGTCGGGCGGCGTCGGCGCGAATGGCGCCGGCGCATCGGGGGGTCCGCTGGTCACCGCTGGTTCGTCGTTCGAGCTCGACGGCCTTCCGGCCGACGCCCAAGGGAACGTCAACAAGCGCGTCCGCGTGACCGGCAAGGTCGACGCGCGCCCGGTTGCCACGGGCGGAGCCGCTGGTGAACCGTCACCTCAGCGTGAGAACGCGACCCCGGCGCCAGGGACGGCCGGCGCCACCAGCCAGCGTGACGATGTGCGGGCGAACAGCACGGCGGTGGCGGGCGATTCGACGTCCCGGCGCCTTACGGTGGAAACGGTGCAGGTCGTCGCCGAGGGCTGCGAGCCGCGCTAGGCGCCACGCGATCAGCAAACGAAAGGGCCAACCCCTGCGAAGAAAAGGGGGATGGCCCTTTTTCGTACATCGTTGAAAACAGGCGATTTTTGCCCCGAGCCCCACGTCGCCGGACGGCTAAGGCCCACCCCTCGTCGAGCCGATAAGAGAAGCAATCCCCCTCTTCCGATCAGGAGTGTCGCTGGTGGTGTCTACGCTTACAAAACTCGTGTCCGCGCTGCTCGTGGCAGCCTCCGCGGCGCCCGTGGCGGCGCAGGAGCTCGACGCGTCGCAGCCGGTGCAGGTCTTCCGCGCGTCGGCGGACGTGGTCACCATTCAGGCGTCGGTCAAGGACCGTCGCGGCCGCGTCCTCAACGGCCTGACCCCCGCCGATTTCGAGATCCGCGACAACGGCGAGCTGCGGCAGATCGTGTCGCTCCGCGCCGACAAGGATTCCCCGCTGAGCCTCGCGGTGCTGGTCGACATGAGCGGCAGCATGCGGTCCGAGGCGAAGATCGCTCTCGCCCGCCTCGCCTACGCCGCGATCGTCTCGCAGCTGCGGCAGGGACAGGACGAGGCGGCGGTCTACATCTTCGACTCCGAGCTGCGCCTTCGTCAGGACTTCACGAGCGACCTGGGCAGGCTCAGGACCGCGCTCGACGACTTCGACGCGTTCGGCATGACCTCGCTCTACGACGCGACCGCCGCCACCGCGCGCGAGCTGTCACAGCGGACCGGCACTCACAAGGCGATCCTGCTCCTCACTGACGGCCTCGACACCAGCAGCCGGCTGACGCCGAGCGAGGTGTCCGCGTTCTCCAGCTCGATTGACGTGCCGGTGTTCACCGTCGCCACCGTGCCGTCGGTGGACGAGCGTCAGATGCTCGAAGCCTCCGAGCGCTCCAGCGCGGAGGCCGACCTGCGCGATCTGTCCGACTGGACAGGGGGCAAGTTCGTCTTCGCCAGCACGGTGGTCGAAACGGTCTCCACCGCGACGACGCTGGTCCAGGAGCTGCGGCAGCAGTACGTCCTCGCGATCGAAGCGGCTTCGGCCAACGAATGGCGGAAGCTCGACATTCGCGTCAAGCGGAAGACGGCGAGGGTCAAGGCACGCAGCGGCTATTACGGCGGATGACGCCGGCCGTTCAGCTTGCGCGCCGGCGGCGATCCCGCCAAGATGCCGGCGTGCCGATTGCGGTCGATCGCGATCTCTCCCGCGGCTGGATCCGCGCCCGCGCGACGGGAACGCTGTCGATCGACGACGTCCTGAGCTTCATCACAACCGTCCGCGCACCGATTCAGATGCGGATGTGGCCGCTCGTCTTCGATGCCCGGTCGTGCCGCACCTCGATGACGCCGGCCGATGTCGATCGGATGGTCGACGTGGTCCGCAGCGTCGTGAACGACCAGCATCAGCAGCGCGCGCACGTGGCGCTCGTCGCCGACGACGACGGGTTGTTCGGCCGGCTGCTGGAATACGAGACGCGGTGTGCCGCGCTCGGCGTGCGCGTCATCCGGGTGTTCAGGCAGTACGAGGACGCGGAGCGCTGGCTGGTGATCGTGTCTTCTGCCCGCGAGCTGAGTTAGCGACCGTCCGCCTTTCGGCGGACTCTACGACGCGTCGCGCAGGCCGAAGGTCACCAGCGTGTGGCCGGAAATCACCGAGACGTACTGCCGGCCGTCGATCTCGAAGGTGATCGGCGCGGCGACGACCTGGCCGCCAAGGCTCGCCTTCCACAGCATCGCGCCGCTTCGCGCATCCAGCGCGTAGAAGTACCCTTCCCGGCCGCCCGTGAACAACAGATCCGATGCCGTCGTCAGCAGCCCGCTGTCGGTGACGTCGAACTGATCGAACTTCCATTTCCGCTCGCCGGTCCGCGGATCGACGGCAATCACGGCGCCGCTGCCGACTTCGTTGGTCCAGTTGTTGATCGGCGTGCGCCGCCCGATGCCGACGCCCGGCGCGCCGGGCACCGGCGTCAGCACGGTGAAGCCGCCGCCGCTGAAGTTGCGCCCCGGCTGATATTCCACCGTCTCCTTGCGATAGATCGATGCGTAGTTCTCCCACACCGAGAAGTAGAACAACTCGGTGCGCGGGCTGTAGGCCGGCGGATACCAGTTCGTGCCGCCCTGATTGCCCGGCCAGGTCGGGCTGCCCGGCGGCTGCGGCGTCTGCACCGGACGCCCGCGCTCGTCGAGGTGGCTCGCCCAGTTCACCTTGACGAACGGCGTGCCGGAGAGAAAACGGCCGGTGACCCGATCGAGCACGTAGAAGAACCCGTTGCGGTTCGCCCACAGCATCAGCTTCGCCGCCGGCCCGCGCCAGTTCATGTCCACCAGGACCGGCACCTGCACCGAGTCGTAGTCGTAGGCGTCGTTGGGCGTGAACTGGAAGTGCCACTTCAACGCGCCGGTGTCGGCGTCGAGCGCGACGACCGAGTCGGTGTAGAGGTTGTCGCCGGGCCGCTGATCGGGATTCCAGTCGGGACCGGGATTGCCGACGCCCCAGTAGGTCAGGTTGAGATCGGGGTCGAACGAGCCGGTCACCCACACCGACCCGCCGCCGTTCTTCCACGCCTCGCCTTTCCAGCTGTCGTGCCCGTTCTCGCCCGGCCCCGGGATGGTGTAGAAGCGCCACGCTTCCTTGCCGGTCTTCGCATCGAACGCGGCGATGAAGCCGCGGATGCCGAATTCCCCGCCGCCGACGCCGACAATCACCTTGTCCTTGACGACCAGCGGCGCGAGGGTGACCGAGTAGGCGAGCTTGACATCGGCGAGCGTCGTGTTCCACAGCTGGCGGCCGGTCTTCGCGTCGATCGCCACCAGGTGCGCGTCGAGCGTGCCCATGAAGAGGGTGTCGCCGAGAATGGCCACGCCGCGATTGTTCGAGCCGCAGCACACGCGCGCGTCGGGTGACGGCGTGTAGCGATAGAGCCAGAACACACGGCCGGTCTTCGCGTCGAGCGCGAGCACGTCGTTCGGCCGCTGGGTCACGTACATGACGCCGTCGACCACCAGCGGCGTCGCCTGCCACGCGCCGAACACCTGGTTCTGCAGCACCCACTTCGATTCGAGGCGGCCGACGTTGGCAGGGGTGATCTGGTTCAGCAGGCTGTAGCGCTGGCTGGTGTAGCTGCCGCCGTAGGTCAGCCAGTTGCGCGGCTCCGACGAGGAGCGGCGGATGCGGTCGGCGGTCACCTGCGCGTGCAGTTCAAGCGAGGCGAGCACGATCGCGAGCGGCACCATGTATCGCGTCAGCTTGGTCATCGCGTCCCCTTCAGCGACAGCAGATAGGCAACCAGATCCGCCTGCTCGTCGGCGGTGAGCTTGCCCGCGACCGACGGCATCGGCGACGTCCTGGCGAGCTCGTATTCCTTGAGGTCGGCTTTGACGAGCGACACGAGCCGCTCCTGGTCGTCGATCAGCTGTACCGTGAACGTGTCTTCGTTCAGGCGCCGGCCGCGGATCGTCTTTCCGTCCTTCGTGACGGCGCGCACCGGGCGGTTGATCGGCAGCATCGCGCCGGTCGGATCGACCAGCGAGCGCTGCAGCGCCGACGGCGTGCGGATCGCGCCGATGTCGCTGAGATCGGGAGCGACGCGCGGGCCACTGCCGTTGACGCGATGGCAGGCGGTGCACCCGCCCTTGCCCTCGAAGAGCGCCTGGCCGCGGCCGACATGACCGACGCGCACGGCGGTGCCGCCGACGTCGAACCCGGCACGGATGAACGCGATCAAGCCGTCGATTTCCGACGGCTGCAGCTTGAAGCCGGGCATGCCCGCGTCGGGAAGCCCCATCGTGATCACCTTGGCGAGGTCCTCGTCCGACACCGAGCGGCGGAAGACGCCGCGCCGCAGATCAGCGCCGGCCACGGCATCGCCGGCCGCGCCGTGGCAGAGCGCGCACTGCCCCGCGTAGAGACGCGACCCGGTCTCGATGTCGATGGGGCTGTATTGACCGGGATGATCCTGGGCGGGCCGCTGCGCGGCCGCGGCGGCGCCGTGCAGGGCTAGGGCAAGAGCAGTGAGAAGAAGTGTGAAGGAAAAGACCGGGCGGAACGCCACGCGCATGCCGCGTGTTGTACCCAAATCACGACGTCCTGTCCAACGCCCGCGATCGGGTACCGGCTGGCAGGCGCCAGCCCCTCGGAAAGGAAACAGAAATCATCGCGGCGCGGCGGACGCCGCGATGATTCCTGGCTTGTCGTGTCTTAGTGCACCCAGAGCTCGGCGGGGGCTTCGCCGCCGGTCAGGGTCGGGATGTCCGGGGACGCGCTCAGGAGCTCCACCAGCACCTCGCGGTGCGATTCGGCGAGCTGCCTGGCGTCGGGCCCGTAGAACCCGGCCAGCGACTGTTCGTCGAGGGCAACCATCCAACCGCCATCGGGAGAGGAAACAACCCGGACATCATTAATCATGACCCACGTTTATGCAATTGCTGAGCCCTTCTCGTAATGTCGCCAATTCCTAGGAAAACCACGAGATGTCTTCCGGGCGCATGGAACACGAACGACATCGATGGATGTTTAGCGTCGAGATCGGTATCCCTGAGGTGACACCAGTCTGTATACGAACGTTCCACCACTGTAATTTTCCGTATACACCGTATCCAATGAGTATTACCGGGTGACATTCATCTGTCAGACTTACGCCTTCCGAACACGCCCTTTCCGGGTCCACCGGCCGTAAAGGCTGTCAGACGCGGGTTTCAGACGCGCCGTGCGCCGGGGGGCAGCGCCGCCTCACCGCGAGCTGCAGCCTCGACCGCCCTGACGATCGCGTCGATGTCGTACGGTTTCCCGACCACCTCGTATACATGCTCGGCGGTGCCGATGATGTCCTTCGCACGTTGCGCGTTCGTGCTGGTGATGACGAACCGGCGTCCGCGCATGCTGGGGGTGTCGCGCAGGTGCTCCAGGAACCGCCAGCTCCGGTCGTACGGCGGCACCAGGTCGTAGAGAATCGCCGCCGGGTTGTGCTCCTGCACGAAATCCGACAACCGCTGCTCGCCGCGGCGAACGGCGTCGATGTGGCCGGACACCACGACCATGCCGGCCTGCTCGAGGGCGACGCGCAACATCTCGACGACGTCCTCGTTGCCGTTGAAGACGGCGACGACGGGTGGGCTCATCCTTCCCTTTCGATCTCCGCGGGCGCCTCGCCAGGCAGCCGCAGCCGTGCATCGTCGCGGAACGGCAGCGTGAGCGACTCCGCGAGCGTGACGTCTGTGGCGTCCAGAAACCCCTCGACCCCTATAGTGATCGACTTCTGCGGCACGTTCAGCTTGAGGCTGCGGTGCAGGCGGTCCCACGCCGAGAGCAGGCTCGAGTAGTTGGCGTCGACTTCCTCGCCGCGGGTCGAGTGGTGAATGCCGTGCATCCGGGGCGTGACGATGATCTTCACGAGGCGCCGCTCGATTGCGATGGGCAGCTGGAGATTGCTGTGGTGAAACACCACCGAGAGCACCAGCAGCTGCTGCCAGGCGCGCAGGGTCGCACGATCGACACCAATCAGCAGTATTTGTGCCGCGCGGAACCACGCGGCGAGCGTCAGCTCACCGAAATGGAACCGCAGCCCGGTGGTGCTGTCGAGGTCGAGGTCGAGGTGATGGACGGCGTGAAACTTCCACAGAAACGGCGCGCGATGATTCCAGCGGTGCCAGACATACAGCGTGTAATCGAGCAGCAGAAACCCGAGGATCGCGCGCAACGGGCGCGGCAGCGGCAGCCATCGCAGGAGCCCGAGCCGATTCCGTTCCGCGAGACGCTGCACCGGCGCGACGACCGGCCATTCGCTCGCGGCCGTCGTCGCACCGGCAAGGAGGCCGATCGCCAGGTTGCGTCCGACGCGCGCGGGCCCGGGCTCCTTACGCGACCGCAGCGGCCGCAGGCGCTCGACGACATACAGCGTCCCGACCGCGGCGCCGAAGAGCACCCACTGCCATCGCCAGCGCCCGGACATTCAGAGCGCCGGCACCATCCACGGCACCACGTACGCCTGCAGGAGCGCCACCACGCCCATTGCCGCCGTCAGGATCAGGCTGTGCACGATCACCTTGGCGAGAATCTCGCCCTCGCGCCCCACGGCGCCGACGCCCGCCGCGCCAACCGACAGGTTCTGCGGGCTGATCATCTTGCCCATCACGCCGGCGGAACTGTTGGTCGCCGCCATCAGCACCGGGTCGAGACCCGACAGCTTCGCCGTGGTCGCCTGCAGCGGACCGAAGAGCGTGTTGGACGAGGTGTCGCTGCCGGTGAGGAAGACGCCGATCATGCCGAGCCACGCGGCGAAGAACGGGAACGCGACGCCGGTCTTGGCCAGGGCGAGCGCCATCGACGAGGTCATCCCCGAATAGTTCATCACCGTGGCGATCGAGAGGATGAACGCGATCGTGATCACCGGCAGCCGCAGCTGGCGCGCGGTCTTCTTCAGCGTCGTCGCCAGCGCGCTCGCTGGCACGCCGTTGGCGGCCATCGGGATGAACGCGAGCAGCGAGGCGAGCAGCACCAGCGTCCCGGCTGCTGCCAGGAAGTCGAGACGATACGTCAGCGGATACGGGCTCGACGACGCCACGACCGGCGCCTCGCGCTGCACCAGCGCGGCCGGTTTGCCGCCGCTCATCTGATACGCGCCCGGCCAGTTGAACTCCCACACCGGGAACCGGAACCCCTGCGGATCGACCGTGGCGTTGGCGCCAACCCACGGCTCGGGGCACAGGCGGTTGCCGATCTGCCCGCATTTCAGCAGCGCGGTGACGTTCGCCGGCGGCTGAAGCGTCGACAGCCCGGCGAAGTTACCGATTTGCCCAATCAGCACCGTGACGATCAGGATTCCGTAGGTGGCGTAGGCGCGAAACACACGCTTCGAGGTATCGGGGGCGGGCACGGTCGTGGCGACGACAAGACGGTGGCCGTCGGCGGACATCACCGTCGGCGGCACGACAAGGTTCGCGCCTTCGGTGAATTCGTCCGCCGGCTGCCACACGCGCAGCAGGCAGGCGACGGCGGTGAGGGAGATCAGCGCCGACAACGCATCGGTCAACTCGGGGCCGACGAAATTCGAGACCGTGAACTGGCCGACCGCGAACGTGCCGCCGGCGACGAGGACGGCCGGCCACACTTCGACCATCCGCTTCCACCCGGCGTAGAGGACGACGAGGTAGGCGGGAATGATCAGCGAGAAGATCGGCAGCTGGCGCCCGACCATCGCCGAGAGCGCGCGCGTTGTCGTCTGCGCGTCGTGCCCCAGCATCGGGGCGAGGAGGCCGCCGAGCGTCGTCACCGGGATGCCGAGCGAGCCGAAGGCGACCGGGGCGGTGTTGGCAATCAGCGCCAGCGCCGCCGCCATGATCGGTTCGAACCCGAGACCCGCGAGCATGGAGGCGGTGATGGCCACCGGCGCGCCAAAACCGGCGATGCCTTCGATCAGCGCGCCGAAGCAGAACGCCACGAGCAGCAGCTGGATGCGCCGGTCGCCGGTCAGCCTGGCGAGCGAACGCCGGATGACGTCGAAGTCGCCGCTCTCCACCGACAGGTTGTAGAAGAAGACGGCGCTGACGACGATCCAGCAGATTGGCCACAAGCCAAACGCCATCCCGTGGGTCGCGGCCGCGATCGTCATCGACAGCGGCATGCCCCAGACCAGCCAGGCCAGGACGAACGCCGTCGCTGCTGCCGCCAGCGCGGCACGCCACGGCGCGACGCGCAGCACCGCGAGCAGCACCGCCAGCAGGAGCGGGGGAATCGACGCGGTCAGCGCCGACAGCAGCACGCTGCCGGCCACGGGCTCGTAAACCTGGTGGAATAATTCAGTCATGCGGGGCGACTCCGGATTCAGGTCAACTGTGCCCGCGAACAATAGAATGTTGCCGTCAAATGGTCAACGACGCTGATGCGGGCGTCCGGCTTGACGTCTGGCTGGACGTCGCCTGCCTGTTCCGGACGCGATCGGAAGCACAGAAGGCGTGCCGCGCCGGCAAGGTCGCGGTCAACGGTCAGCCGGCCAAGCCGAATCGCCACCTCCGCGTCGACGACGACATCGAAATCGGCCGGCCGCTCGGCCGAAAACAACGCGTCAAGGTACGCGCGCTGGCCGATCGCCACATCGCCAGGGCCGAGGCGCGGCTGCTCTACGAGGATCTGACGCCGCCGCCAAGCGCCGAAGAGATCGAGGCGCGCCGAATCGAGCGGATGTTTCGCGCGGCGAGGCCGCTGCGATCACCAGACAAGCGGCAGCGGCGTGAATTGCGGAAGATGAAGGGGAGAGAGTGAGAGAAAGAGACATTGCGGATTGCGGATTGCGGAATGCGGATTAATTGAATCAATAAATCCGCAATCCGCAATCCGCAATCCGCAATGTCGCAGGATTTACTCCGGCCGGTTGCCGATGTCGCCGCCCGTGTGGCCCGTGCCCTGGCGGTAGTTGCGCGTGCCGCCGGTTTCGGTGCCGAGCCCGCCGGTGACGCCTTCGGTGACGTCGCGCGAGCCGGAGTGCTCGGTTCGATCGTGCTGCGAGCCGCCTACCATCGATTCGTTGTCTTCCATGCCCGATGACTTGCCCGACTGCACCCGCTCTTCAGTACCTGGACGCGGATTGATATCCCCAAGAATGCCCGACTGTATTTTGTCCTTAGCCAAGGTTTCCTCCTGGCAGCGACAATCGCAAGCGTGATGCCAGCGGAAACGGATGACCCCGCGGTCGGCGGCGCCGCAAACGGCTCGATGCGCGCTACGCGCGCACGCCGTCCGAGAGCGTGCTGAGCACCGTCGGTGCCTGCTGTGAAAGCTTCACCCACACGCGTAACACCTCCGCGACGCTCCACGCCTGCGCAATACAGCCGCGCTGTGTGTAGGGCTCTTCCGCGTCGAAGACTTCGCTGATCGATCCGATCGCGCCATCGTCGAGGTGCGGGATGAACCCCGCGAGGGTGCGGCGCGCGCCGTCGAGATCGTTCGGGTAGACCTTCAGCCAGGCGTCGACGAACGGGCCGACGAGCCATCCCCAGACCGTTCCCTGGTGATACGCCGCGTCGCGGGCGCGGAGGTCGCCGAAGTAGCGCGCCTTGTAATCGGCGTCGCCGGGCGCGAGCGACCGCAGGCCGACCGGCGTGAGCAGGCGCTCGCGGACGACGCGCATCACCGCGGTCCAGCGCTCGCGCGCCAGCACCGCGTGCGGCAGCGCGATGGCGAACACCTGGTTCGGCCTGATCTTCGGGTCGGTGCGGCCCGGGAAGTTGTCGACGTCGACGATGTCGTAGAGGCATCCGAGATCGGCGTTCCAGAAGCGCTCGTTGAACGACCGGCGCGCGCGCTCGGCGCGCTCGGCGTACTCGGTGGTGACGTCGCCGTGCTCTTCAGCCCATCGCTCCATCAGCTTCAGCGCGTTGAACCAGAGCGCGTTGATCTCGACCGCCTTGCCGCGGCGCGGCGTCACCACCCAGTCGTCGACCTTCGCGTCCATCCAGGTGAGCTGATAGCCCTCGGCGCCCTGCGTCAGCAGGCCGTCGCGTTCGTCCATGCGGATGCCGAAGCGCGTGCCGCGCACGTGATTGGTGATGATGTCCTTGAGCGTCGGATAGAGCAGCGACAGCGTCAGCCGGTCGTGCGTGTGGTCGATGTAGCGCTGCACGGCGTGAAAGAACCACATCGTTGCGTCGGCAGTGTGATACAGCCCTTCTTTCTCGCGCTCCGGGAACATGTTCGGGATCAGGCCGTCGCGCACGTAGTGCGCGAAGGTGCGCAGGATGTAGCCGGCTTCGACGTGGCGCCCGGTCACCAGCGTGAGGCCTTCGAGGCTGATCATGGTGTCGCGGCCCCAGTCGGTGAACCAGTGATAGCCGGCGATCACCGTGCGGACCTCGTCGCCGTAGGCGTGGGCGCGCGCAGCCTCTTCGGTGCGTCCCGCCGGCGTGATGATGAACTGGTCGGCGGCGAGCACCAGTTCGGCGGCGACGCCGTCCTGCGCGTCGGAGGGCGCCTGCGCCAGCAGCCGCTGTCGGCGCCGGCGTTCGGCCTCCAGCGCGCTGGTCGGCTCCATCACGCACATCGTCTCGAACGATTCGGTCGAGGCGACCAGCGTCGCCGGGATGCCCGCGCGCAGCGTGAACCGGAAGACCCCCGGGCTCCAGAGATCGCCGCGCGCTTGATACCCGCGGCTCTCCTCCACCGGATACAGGACGTTGTCGATGCGGGTGCTTTTCAGCGTGAAGGTCGGATCGCCAGCCCACAGCCGGACGCGCAGCGGCGGCAGCGGGCTGCCGGCGAGCGAGATCTCGTACTGCTCGCCGATCGCGCGCACCTCGTAAGGCCAGCCGAGCGGCTCGCTCACTGGCGATTCCTGCGGCCGGAAGTTCACCGATGGTCGCAGCGCGAGCTCGACACGGTCCGCACCGGACACCAGCGTGTACATCAGGTGCACCGTGTTCTGCATGTGCGGCAGGAAGATCCGCTTTTCGATCACCAGGCCATCGACGTCGTAGCGCCACACCGGAAGCCCCGCCTCGAGCCGGAACTCGATGAGGTAGCCGGTGCCGTGCGCGTCGGGCGCGTCGCCCGAGCGCTCGCGGCCGCCGATCTCGATCAGCCGGCCGCCGGGCATCGTCAACTGCTCGGCGACGTGGCTCAGCATGACGGTCCGGCCGAGCGGCGCGGCGAGCGCGGCGATGAGGATGCCGTGATACCGGCGCGTGATCACGCCGGGCACCGTCCCGGACGCGTATCCGCCGAGGGCGTTGGTCACGAGCCATTCGCGCGTCACGAGGTCCGACGGATCGTGCGCGTCGGGCGGGGGCCAGGGCAGCCGCCGAATCGGTTCTTTCATACAGGCTCTCGCTATGCGGTGCGCCGCGGCAGCGGCTGCCGCTTGCGGCGTGGACCGGGGCTGAGCACGAGCGCGCTCTCGCTCGGAACGTCCCAGCATCCATCCGGCCACAGTTCACGCACGCCCATCCCGCCGTAGGCCGTGTCGTCGCTCGACCAGCGGCACTGCCAGTCGGTGCCGGGCGGCGGCGCGAGCAGCGGCTCGGCGAACGACGGCCGCGACAGGTCGGCACCGAGGTTGACGACGAGCACGCGGTCGTCCGCGTGATCGGGCGTGAAGAACCGCAGCGCAAAGGCGGCGGGTCCGATCACGGCACCGTCGACGGCGCCGATCTCCTGGCGCACAAACGCCGACTCCTCGCGGCGCAGACGCATCAGATCGATGTGCAGCGCGTAGGCGCCGGCGTGGGTGCGGCGCTCGTTCAGATCGAGCTTGCAGCGCTCAAACGTCGCCTGATCGCCGGGGTCGGCCAGCACGCTGCGATCCGTCAATCCGGCAATGCTCGGGAATTGATTGAGAAACTCGCCGCGCCCGCGCTGTACTGCTCGGGCGAGCTCCGGCTCGAAGTCGGCGAAGTACAGGAACGGCGCCGAGGCCGCGAACTCCTGGCCCTGGAAAAGCATCGGCGTGCCCGGTGACAACAGCAACAATGCCGTCAGCGCGCGCCAGCGTCCAGGGCTGGTGAGCCGGTCGAGGCGAAATCCGCGCGCCGAGTTGGCCACCTGATCGTGATTCTGCAGGAAGGTGACGAACGCCGCCGGCGGCAGCCCCCACGCCGCCGTGCCGCGGCGGTTGCGCTGCCAGTGGTAGTACTGACCCTGGAAGAGATACCCGTATTTCGCCGCGGACACGAACTCCTGCGGCTCCCCGCGCGTGTCCGAGTAATACGCTTCGGCACGGCCGGTCGCCGCGACCATCGCGCTGTGATGAAAGTCGTCGTTCCACACCGCGTCGAGGCCATCGCCCCCGTCCTCGACCGGGCGCAACAGCTTCGTCTCCTGGGGCTCGTTCTCGGCGACGAGCACGATCGATCGGCGGCCCGCTGCCGTGCGCGCGCGCCGTCCTATCGCCGCGACGACGTATTCCGGGGAATCGTCGAAGATCTGCTGCGTCGCGTCGAGCCGTAACCCGTCCAGGTGAAACTCGTCGATCCAGTAGCCGGCGTTCTCGATGAAGAACTCGCGGACCGGCGCGGAATCGGGGCCGTCGAAGTTGAGCGCATCGCCCCACTCGTTCTCGTACTTGTCGGTGAAGTAGGCCGGTGAGAATTCGCGCAGGTAATTGCCCACCGGCCCGAGGTGGTTGTAGACGACGTCGAGGATCACTGCGACGCCGGCCTTGTGAGCGGCGTCGACGAACCGGCGCAGGTCGTCGGGCTCGCCATACAGATGCGTCGGCGCGTACAGCCCGACGCCGTCGTAACCCCAGCCGAAGCGTCCGTCGAATTCGGCGAGCGGCATCAGCTCGATCATCGTGATGCCGATCCGCGCCAGCTCCGGCAGTTCTCGCGCGGCCGCGGCGAGCGTGCCTTCGCGCGTGAACGTGCCGACGTGCAGCTCGTAGATGATCTGGCCGGCGATCTGCGCGCCGCGCCACGCCGCATCGCTCCAGGTGAACGTCCCTGGATCGATGACGGCTGACGGGCCGTGCGGGCCTTCGGGCTGAAAGCGCGACGCCGGATCGGGATACAGCTTCTCGCGGCCATCGAGTCTGAAGCGGTAGCGATCGCCGGCGGCCGCTTCGAAGAAACCGGCGAAGTAGCCGCCGCTCTCCTGTTCGAGAGCGTGACAGGCGCCGGAGTCGATTACGACCTCGACGCGCGACGCCGACGGGGCCCACAGGCGCGCGTGTGCGCGGCGGTCGCCCGCCGGTTCGACGCCGATCGGCAGCCGACGGCGGAAGCCAGACGTGACGGGGGATTCGAGGGAGGCGGATGCGGCAGAGTCGGCCATGGGTTGTTCCGCAAAGAAGCAGGAACGGTACCGCGGCCACCTCAGCCGGAGACAGTCGTCGAGTCGAGCACGTGACGCACCTTGCGGGCGAACACTTCCGGCGTAAAGGGTTTCTGAAGGAACGCCGAACCGGGCGCGAGCTCGCGATGCATCAGCGCGTGATCGGTGTATCCCGACATGAACAGCACCTTCATGTGCGGACGCACCGTGCTCAGCCGCTCGGCCAGCTCACGCCCGCTCATGTGCGGCATGACGACGTCGGTGACCATCAGGTGAATCGTGTCGGGGTGTCGTTCGGCGATGCGTAAGGCGTCGACGCCGTGGCGTGCTTCGAGAACGATGTAGCCGTGCCGGCGGAGCACTTCTCGGGCAAGCGCCCGCACTGCGTCTTCATCCTCCACCAGCAGCACCGTTTCCCATCCGTGTGCCGACTCGCGCGGCCGCATTTCGCTCGGCCGCGGGATCGCGCGCGTCTTCGCCGGCGGCAGATACACCTTGAAGACCGTGCCATGACCGACTTCGCTGTAGACCCAGATGAAGCCGCCGCTCTGCTTGACGATGCCGTACACCGTTGCGAGTCCGAGGCCACTGCCTCTCCCCTGCTCTTTGGTGGTGAAGAACGGCTCGAACACCCGCGCCCTGGTGGCCGCGTCCATCCCGCGCCCGGTGTCGCCGATGGCCAGCATCACGTACGTCCCTGAATGCATGGCGACGTGCTTCAGCGCGTAGGCTTCGTCGATCTCGACGCTTTGCGTTTCGATCGTCAACCGTCCGCCCACCGGCATTGCGTCGCGCGCGTTCACCGCCAGGTTGACGAGGATCTGTTCGATCGACGCGGGATCGACCCGCACCGGCGGCAGATCGCCGGCGAGGGACGTCACCAGCTCGACATCCTCGCTGATCAGCCGGCGCAGCAGCTTTTCCAGCTGGCGGATGAGCGTGTTGATGTCGACCACCTGCGGCTGCAGCATCTGCCGCCGGCTGAACGCGAGCAGTTGCCGCGTCAGCGCCGCGGCGCGCTCGCCCGCGGCCTGAATCTCCATCAGGTCCGGGCGCAGCGGATCTTCCTGCGGCACTTCGTCGAGCATCAGGCTGCAGTAGCCGAGAATCGCGGTCAGCAGGTTGTTGAAGTCGTGCGCGACGCCGCCCGCCAGCTGGCCGACCGCTTCCATCTTCTGCGACTGCCGCAGCTGATCCTCCAGCCTGCGCCGGTCGGTCACGTCGCGGACGTTGACGACGATGGCGCCGACCGACGGATCGCCAAGGCGATTGACGCCGACCCCCTCCATGATCCGCCACTCGCCGTCGGCGTGCTGGAAGCGAACCTCCTGCGAGATCGGCCGCAGGGGATGCTCGATCGCCTCGGCCATCCGGTGCCCCACCAGATCGCGATCGTCCGGGTGGACGAAGTCGAAGATCGAGCGGTTGATCATCTGCTCGCGCTTCCAGCCGAGGTGACGTTCCGACGATGGCGTGAGATACGTGACCCGCCCCTCGACGTCGATCAGCAGCAGCGCGTCGGAGCTGTTCTCGACCAGCGCGCGGAAGCGCTCTTCGCTGGCGCGCAGCGCCGCCTCGGCTTGCCAGCGCTGCAGTTCCCCGGCGTGCAGCGCCAGCGCGTGGCGAATTGCGCTTTCGAGCGCTTCGACCGAGAGGTTGGCCTTACTGAGATAGTCGGCGGCGCCCGCCTTCATCGCCTCGACCGCCACTTCTTCGGCGCCGCGGCCGGTCAGGACGATCACCGGCGTGGCGATGCCGCGCTGGCGGACTTCGCGCAGCAGGCTCAAGCCGTCGCGGGCGCCGAGCGAGTAATCGAAGAACGCGACGTCGAACTGATCGGCCTCGAACGCGGCCAGCGCCTGCTCGTAGGAGGCGGCGGTCTTCATCGCCGCATTGGGCCAGGCATCGCCCGAGCGGATGAACTCGACGACCATCTCGGCGTGCTCGATGGCGTCGTCAACGACCAGCAAGCGTAACGGCGACGACATCGTTTCAGCGGCGGAAGATGCCGGCGATCCTGCTTCCGAGCCCACGAAAGAATCCCTCGATGGCGCGCGTGGCCCGCTGCTTCAAGGTGCCGCGGTGAATCGGGCACAAGGCAGACGGCACCGAGTCTCCCTCCT
>DATNCQ010000214.1:0-263671 GCA_035571515.1 Vicinamibacterales bacterium | reverse complement strand
GGCATCAGGAATTCCGTCGACTGGCCGGTCTTGATGTCGATGCGGTAGATGCGCCCGTTGTTGAAGTCGTTCGTCCACACGACCTGGTTCCTGTCGTCGACCGAGAGGCTGTACGGCGACGGAAACGGCGGCGTGTACGCCTGGTGGCCGGCAGGAATCGGATACTCCGTGATCTCGTGCGTCTCGGGATCGAAGCGCGCCACCCGGCCGGCCCAGTAGAGCGTCATCCACGCGCGGCCCTGCGCGTCGACTTCGCCGCGTCGCGGCCCCGACCCCGGGGTCGGCGTCGGATAGGTCGTGAACGTCTCCGTTTTCGGATCGAAGACGCCGATCCTGCCAAGACGCCACAGGTTCATGATCGAGCGTCCACTGGCGTCCGTCTCCATGTCGTACGTGTCATCGTCTGTTTCGTCGGGCACCGTGTAGTGCTTCACCATGCCGGTCTTCATGTCGAGCGCGTGCAGCCCCTTGTCGAGGTACCACACCGTGCCGGCGGGGTCGATCCCGAACATGTTGCTGCCCGATGCCCATGGCGTGAACGCCTCCGTTCGCGGGTCGAACCGGACGGTGCCGCCGCCCATCCCGATCACCACGTTGCCTTCGGGATCGAAGGCGATGTCGTGCGCGCCGCCGCCGGGGTTGCCGGCGCGCAGCTGTCGCTCCGCCACGATGCCACCCTCACGGCCCATACCTGGCAGGATGCTGTAGGGAAATTCCTTCACCTCGCCGGTTCGCCGGTCGATTCGCCCGAGCACGAACGAGAAGTGATCCGTGTAGTAGGCGTACGGGGTCTTCGGATCCAGCAGGATGTCGTGCGGCCACGCAAACCGCCGGTCGCCGCGAAGGATGTTGAGGTCGCGCTGTCCGCTGCGTGGAATCCCGTACTCGGTGACGACGAGCCGCGTGGATGCGTCGCCGGTCGGCCGGGGCCGCAGCGTGAACGGCAGCTCGCCGGAGGCGCCGGGACCCCGAATCGAGGCGAGATAGGCGGCGAGCGGTTCGACGTATTTCTTCTGGCCGAACGCGCGCGTGCCGGGCGTGTCGCGCGACACGGCCCGTTCGCCGGCCATCCGCCGGATGATCTGCATCCAGCCGTCCTCGGTCCGGCCCGTCCGCAGCGCGAACTGCAGCGAGTGACAGTTGTCGCACTGGATCAGCAAGTGCTTCTGGTCGTCGGTGCCGGGGAGCGCGGCGACGATGTCAGCCGCGGTCGCGTCGGCGATCGACGGCTGGCGCGGCCGCAGCGTGAAGTCGAGCCGCGTGGTCTTTCCTGCCGTCAGCGTGGCCTGCTGCGCGGCGGGCTCGAAATCGGGAAGCTCGATGGCGGCGGAATACCGGCCCGGCGCTAAATCCGACCATCCGGGGAAGATGTACTCGCCGCGCCCGTTGGTGTAGACGTTGACGGTGACGTTGCTCTGCTCGCGGCGGGCGCGCACCGGGACGCCTGCCATACCGTCACCCGTGGATGAAACCACCTTGCCGCTCAGCAGCGAACCGTCGGCCGCCGCGGCGCTGCTGCGCGAGAGCTGGGCGTACGCGCCGGCCGCGGCCCAGACGAGAACGGTCGCCAACGCGTATCGTTGGAAGCCGGATTTCGTGAACATCGCGGGCCTCCCTGGTGGGGTCGATTTCGCGCCCTGACCGAAGCGCCGAGCGTCCACCGCGGCGGAGGATAACACCTTTGGCACTCGTCGAGGCAGATGAGCGCGGCGCGGAACGGCGTTAGCATATGCCGACCATGTTTCTCCGCCTGCTCCTCGTCGCATGCCTGGTCGCCGCTGCCTCGGCTCAGACGATCGACCCCGCGCGTGACGCGCTCTTTGCGGCCATACGCCGTGGAGCGGCCGGCGACGTCGAGCGCCTCGTCGCCAGGGGCGCCAGTCCAAACGCACGGGACGCACAGGGAATTCCCGCCCTGATGGCGGCCGCCCTGTTCGCGGATGCGGACATGATGGAGCTGCTGTTGAAGCGCGGCGCGGATCCCAATCTCGCCGACGAGTCGGGCGCGACGGCGCTGATGTGGTCCATGCCCGATCGCGCCAAGGTACAACGTCTCGTCGACCGCGGCGCGGCGGTCGATGCGCGATCCGAGTCGGGACGGACCGCGCTGCTCGTCGCCGCCTCGTACCCGGGGACGGTCGACGTGTTGCGGCTGCTGCTGGCGCGCGGCGCCGATCTTCGAGCCCAGGATCGCGCGGGGACAACCGCCCTCGCACTGGCCGTGCGTTCCGCAGACGTCGACGTCGTGCGCTTCCTGGTCGAGCGCGGCCTGAAGCCGGAGGCGCTCAATCCCGGAGCGCGACGCGCAGCGCTCGCGCGGAACTATCGGCCGACGATTGATTACCTGATCTCGAAGGGTCTCGGCCCCATCCCGGATGAGTTGTTCACGACCGCGACGTGGGAGCCTCCGGATCTGCTCGCGCGGGCGATTGACGCCGGCGCCGACGTGAACGCGAGCAATGCCGCCCAGTACGGCCGGACCCCGCTGTTGACCGCCGTCGCATCCGAGGCTGCGAGCGCTGACACGCTGACGCTGCTGCTCGACCGCGGCGCGCATCCCAACACGGCGACGACGGAAGGCGAAACGCCGCTCGACTGGGCGATCTACAAGGGCGATCGCGCCAAGATCCAGGTCCTCGAGCAGCGCGGGGCGATGCGCGGCACCGGTCCGCGGCGCGACACGATCGCTCCACCGGCAACGGGCGGTATCGCCGACCCGCGCGTCTCCCTGCGCCGCAGCCTCGCGCGAGTCCTCGATGTTGCGCCGGCGTTTCCCGAGCGCACGAGCTGCATTTCGTGCCACCACAACGCGCTGCCGGCCATTGCCGCAGCGGACGCGCGCCGAAAGGGCATCGAGATCGACGAAGCCCGGGCGCGCGCGAATCTCGATCACATCGTCGAGTTCTTCACCGCCAGCATTCCACGGATGATGCTGGGAGATCCCGCCGTGGGCGGAGAGGCGCTCACCGCCGGTTACGTCCAGGTGGCGCTCGCCCGCGAACACCATCCACTCGACACGTTGACCGCCACCATCACGCACTGGCTGATCGCGCGCCAGATGCCAGATGGGAGGTGGCTTGGAAACGGCCTCAACCGGCCGCCATCCGAATACAGCCCGATCAGCCACACGGCCATGGCCGCGGCCGGCTTGACGTCATACGACATTCCGGCGCTCGAGAGCCAGATCGAGCAGAGCCTGCGGCGGGCGCAGCAGTGGCTGCTGGCCGCGGAGCCGAAGTCGGCGGAAGAACGCGGGATGCGGCTGATGGGGCTCGTGTGGACGAAAGCCGCGCGGCCACGCGTCGAGGCCGCGATACGCGACGTTCGGGCGCGGCAGGAGGCGGACGGCGGCTGGTCGCAGTTCGACCGTACCGCGCCGGACGCCTACGCGACGGGATTGTCGCTGTTTGCGCTGTGCGTCGCCGGCGTGCCTCCCACAGCCGATTCGTACCAGAAAGGGGTCGCGTTCCTGCTGGGCACGCAGTATCAGGACGGGACCTGGCTGGTGAAGACACACTCGTTCCCGGTACAGCGGTACTTCGAAAGCGGGTTCCCGTTCGGCCGCCATCAGTGGATCTCGACGGCGGGCACGAGCTGGGCGTCGCTCGCGATCGCTCAGACGCTGCCGGGCGGAACGACGTGCGGCCGTTCTCCGCGGTGAGGCTCAGCCCGGCGGCCCCGGGCGAACCAAAAAGGCTGGCTAAATCCAAGGGAATCAGCGGTCTGCGAATTCCGCCTCAGGTGCGCAGAGGATGGCGGGATACCGCGCGCGGGTGTACTATTGCCGCCCTCAAGCATCTCGAGGTCGGTCACGGCGAGCGGACGACGGAAACCCCTTAAGGGAGGTCGCAGATGAGAGCGGTATCGATTCGACGGCTCCTGATTGCGGTCGCGTTATTGATTATTGCAGCCCCTTCCTACGGTCAGGAAGCCACGTTCACGGGCACGGTCACCGACTCCAGCGGTGGCGTGCTCCCGGGTGTCACTATCACCGCCGTCAACGAAGCGAGCGGCAACATCTTTACTACGGTTACCGACGACCGCGGCGAATTCCGGCTGCCGGTACGCGTCGGCGCCTACACCATCAAGGCCGAGCTGAGCGGCTTCGGCACGGTCAATCGGACGGTGCAGATCCTCATTGGACAGACGGCGCCCGTCAGCCTGCAGTTGTCGCCCTCCACCGTGCAGGAAAGCATCACGGTGACGGCCGAAGCGCCGCTCGTTGACACGAAAGGCTCCACTGTCGGGGCCAACATCGATCCGCGACAGGTGGAACAGCTGCCGCTCAACGGCCGCAACTGGATGGACCTGACGCTGCTGGCGCCTGGTGCGCGCCGCAACGAAGGCGGCGGCATGGCGCAGTTCCGGCAGGGCTACGCGCAGACCAACGTCGACGGCCAGCAGGTCACCATCAACTATCACTCGCAGACCGACAGCGAGCAGCCGGGCTTCAGCCGCGATGCGATCGCCGAGTTCGAGGTGGTCGCCAACCGCTTCGACGCGACGCAGGGGCGCTCGCAAGGGATGATCGTCAACGCCATCACGAAGTCCGGCACGAACCAGCTCGCGGGATCGGTGGGTGGCTACTTCCGCGACGACAAGTTCAACTCGAAGGACTTCCTCACGCACACGGTGCTGCCGTACTCGAACCAGCAGGTGAGTACGACGCTCGGCGGTCCGATCAAGAAGGATCGCGTCCACTTCTTCGGCGCCTACGAGTTCGAGCGCGAGCCGAAGACCTATGCCTACACGAGCCCCTTCGCCTTCTTCAACGTCAACCAGGAATTCCCGACGAAGACGCACAAAGTGCTGGGGCGCATCGACTATCAGTTCACGCCGCAAAGCCGGCTGAACGTCCGCCTTTCGGGGTACCACACGGTCTTCTATGCGGGCGGCGGCGCCACCAACCATCCGTCGGTCGGCGGCACGCGCGAGCGCGGCACGCCGCAATACGCGGGCACGTTCACGCACGTGCTCAACACCCGTTCGGTCAACGAGATCAAGGTCGGTGACACCAGCTACCGGCGTCTCGATCAGCCGTCGGTCCGCTGGAAGGGCGGCGCCTTCCCGTTCCACCCGGTCGGGGTCGGCAACGCGCCGGTCATCCAGCTCCCCGGCTACACGATCGGCGCCAACACGCTCAACATCTGGCAGTACACGCAGGACGTCCGCGACGACTTCACCACGGCATGGGACTGGGGCGGCCGCCACGACGTGAAGATCGGCGGCGAGTTCTTCCGCTTCCAGGCCGACTTCCGCTGGTGCAACCGCTGCATGGGCGAGATCGACGCGCGCAACATGACGATTGCGCCGACCAATCCCAACAACTCGCCGAATATCCTCACCCCCGCGCAGCTGCAGTCGATGTTCCCGGTGTGGAACGACGCGTCGACGTGGAACCTGCAGCCGCTCTTCCCGGCGCGCCAGGTCTTCTACGCCATCTCCGATACCGACCACCGCTACAACATCGTCCGTCACCTCTACTCCGGGTGGCTGCAGGACGACTGGAAGGTCGGCAACAACCTGACGCTGAACCTCGGCGCGCGCTACGACTGGGACGACAACACGTACGGCGAGAAGCTGACGCTGATGCCGTTCCTGCCGGGCAATCTGCCGCACGACAGCAACAACGTCGCGCCGCGCATCGGCGCCAACGTCCGCATCGATGACAAGACCTCGCTGCGCGGCGGCTACGGGCTGTTCTTCGCCTTTGCACCCAACGACGGCGTGCAGCAGGCGTACTCGATGATCCATCGCTTCGAGTACCAGATCGCCAACAACGGGCGGCCCGACTTCGCGACCAATTTCTTCGGCCCAGGCCCCAGCGGCGAAGGAGAAATTGGCGGACCGAAGCCGACGTGGGAGCAGGCGCTGGCCACCGCGTGCGACCTCAACGGCAGCAAGCCCGGTTGCACCCGCCGCGCTATCAACCAGGAGATCACGTATCCCGGGCGGCAGACGCCGTACAGCCACCAGACATCCGTCGGGATCCAGCGCCAGCTGACGGCCGACTCCTCGATCGAGGTGAACTACGTGAACACGCGCGGGCGCGGCGAGGAAGTGGATATCAACGCCAACCTCTCGTACAACCCCGCGACGGGCGCGAACTATCCGTTCACCGACATCAGCCACCGGCCGTTCCCCGACTGGGGCATCGTGCTGCTCGAGTACCTCGGAGGCTATTCGAACTACAACGGCACGGACTTTACGTTCACCAAGCGGTTCAGCCACCGGTGGCAGGCGACGGCGACCTACACGCTCGCGTACTTCAAGGACGGGCTGCCCGACCGGCAGCAGTGGTTCCTCGATTCCAATGGCGTGATGGCGCACCGGCCCGTCGGATTCCCGCTCGCGGCCGATCTCGGCGGCGACTACGGCTTTGCGGGATCCAACATCGCGGGCGGCTTCGGGCAAGCCGGCGATCAGCGCCATCGGGCGGTGGTCAACGGCGTGTGGGATCTCGGCTTCGGCGTCCAGGCCAGCGGCATCTATTTCTACGGCTCGGGTGAGCGCTTTGCGACCTTCACCGGCCAGGATCGGCGCGATGAAGGTGGTACCAACGCCTCCGAACAGCGGCTGGCCGCGGATGGCAGCATCCTGCCGCGCAACGGCATCCTCGGCAGGCCGATCCACCGGCTGGACACGCGGCTGCAGAAGCGTATTCAGGCGGGCCACATGACCTTCGACGGCATGTTCGAGGTGTTCAATCTGTTCAATCACGAGAACTTCGGTTCGTATGTGACGAACCGCAGCAACGCGGCCTTCGGGCAGCCATCGTTCAACGGCAACGTCGCGTATCAGCCGCGGATGATGCAGCTCGGATTCAGGATCGGCTTCTGAAGTAGCGAGTAGCCGGCGGCCGGCAGTGGGCAGTGAGCCCGCTGCCGGCTGGTCCCGCGTAGCCCCGCCTCCTCTCGGTACGACTCCTGCCCTCGTCGGACGCGCAGTCGTGTCCGGCCGCTGATTCCCTCAACGAATCGCGATCGGTCCGGACGCGAGGTCACAGCCTGTCGTGACCGGAAGGAGAGCGGCAATGACTCGACGCGTCTCGTTGTGGTGCCTGGCCGCCCTGGGCGTGCTCGTGACGAGCCACCCGGCTGCCGCGCAGGGATACGGCGTCTACGAGCAGGGCGCCTGCGCCATGGGGCGCGCCGGCGCGGCCGTCGCGTCGCCGTGCGACGACGGGTCGGCGATCTTCTTCAACCCCGCGGCGATTGCGCTGCAGACGGACGGCAGCCGGGTCGCCGCAGGCGGGACGCTCGTCGGTCCGCGCGGCGATTTCACCGGCGCGGGCGGGCGCACCAGCGGCACGATGGTGAAGAACTGGCTGCCGGTGCCGGCGGCGTACTACACGAAGTCACTTGGCGAACGGCTCGGCGGCGGCGTCGGCGTCTTCGCGCCGTTCGGCCTCACGACCGACTGGCCCGTCGACTTCGCGGGCCGCTTCGTCGCCTACAAGACCGTTCTCCAGTCGATCTATTTGCAGCCGACTCTCGCCTATAAGGTCAATGACGCGTTCGCCGTCGGCGGTGGACTCGACGTCGTCTACTCGACGCTGGAGCTGAATCAGCGCGTCGACCTGGCCACGCAGCAGGCCGCGCCGGGTACGACGTTCGCGCAGATGGGGGTGCCGCTCGGGACCGATTTCGCGAACGTGAGGATCAGCGGACAGGACGTCAGTTTCGCCGGGCACGTCGGCGTACTGATCACGGCCACCGATAAGGTCTCGTTCGGCGGCCGCTACCTGTCGCGGCACACCATCAAGGTCGATCATCTCGATCTAGACACCGATCAGATTCCGACCGGCTTGCGGACGCCCGTCCCGCTTCCCGGCATCCCCGTCGGCACGCCACTCGACGTCCTGGTGGGGTCGCAGTTCGCGCCTGGCGCGCGGCTGAGCGATCAGCAGGCGGCCACCCGGCTGACCGTGCCGGATCAGATCGTCGCCGGCGTGGCGGTCACGCCGTTCGCGCCGCTGAAGCTGCTCGCCGATTACCAGTTCACCGCGTGGAGCGTGTTCGACAGCCTCGCGTTCGCCTCCTCGCGCGGTCTCGACGAGGTCATCGTCAAGAACTACCGCAACACGAGCGGCGTGCGCGTCGGTGCGGATTACGCGGCCACCGAACGCGTCGCGCTGCGCGCCGGCGTGCTGACGCACCAGGCCGCCGCGCCTGAAGGCTCCGTGACGCCTGATCTTCCCGAAGGCGCGCGAACCGAGTACACGGCCGGTCTCGGCGCCCGCGTCAGCCGCGGCCTCGTGATCGACGTCGCCTACCAGCACATCGCCCAGCAGGACCGCAGCGGCCGCGTGCTGCTGCGAGGCCCGAACACCGGAACCTACGCGTTTCACGCGAACCTGTTCGGCGCGACCGCGACCGTGCGCTTCTGATTGGGGAGGGTCTGCCGAATCAGGGCGAATACGTGACCTCGCGCTCGACGGGCGTACGCGCGCGCCCCTCGCGCACCAGCAGTCCGATCGAGACGAGAACGACCGCGAAGCTCGAGACCGCGAGCGAGAGGCGGACGCCGACGAGGGTTCCGACGAGGCCGACGGTCAGGCCGCTGCCCGCGCGCAGCCCGAGCATGGCCATCGTGAAGAGCCCCACCACCCGGCCGCGGATGGGCGCCGGCGCGAGCAACTGCACGAGCGTCTGCGACATCGACTGAAACGCGATGTTGAAGGCGCCAGCCAGGACGAGCAGGCCGACCGCGAGCAGATAGCTGTGCGTGAGCGGAAACAGCCCCATCGTCAGGCCCCAGAGACCCGCCGAGACGATCGCCGCGTGGACGCTGGGGCGCGAGAAGTTCGCGCTTTCGAGGGCCAGCACGCCGAGGACCGCGCCCGCGGCGTCCGCCGCGAGCAGCACCGTGTACCTGGTGCCGGTTTCGTCCGCGCCGAGGAAGTTGGCGTAGGCCGGCATCTGCGCCTGGAACGCGTTGCCGACGAGGAACGACGTCGCGCCCGCGACCATCACCATCGTCATGATGGCGGACTCGCTGCGAACCGCGGCGAAGACGCTCCAGGCATCGGCGAGTCCGAACGCGGCCCCCGTCCGGCCCGCCCCGCGCGCCGCGTGACCCGTGTACGGGAAGCGTGTCAGCAGGATCGTGAACGGCAGGTAGATGAGGACGTTGGTGAGCAGTCCCCACGCCGGGCCGAGCAGGAGCATCAGCCCGCCGCCCACCGCCGGGCCGAGCAGGATGGACAGGTAACGGCTGCTGGCATTCAGGCGAATGGCGCTCGGCAGGTCCTCGGGCGGCACCATGTCGTGAATGATCAGCTGCGAGGCCGGCGCGCCGACCACGCCGGCCAGTCCATGGATCACCAGCAGGACGACCGCATGCCACATCTGGAGCCGGCCCGCGAGGAACAGCAGCCCCCACGAGATCGACGCCAGCATGAAGAGCGCCTGCGAGATCTGAATCAACCGGCGGCAGTCGTGGCGGTCGGCGAGCGCGCCGGTGTAGAGCGAGAACAGCAGGAACGGGACCCAGTGGCTGATGACCGCGAACCCGCCGAGCGCCGCGGAATGAAAGGCTTGGTACATCACCCAGTAGCTGATGACGTGCTCGATGTTGTCGGCCATCATCGACATCAGGCTGAAGGTGAAATAGCGGCGGTAGGCAGGAACACGGAGCGCCGCAAAGCGGGCCGGCGGCGCGGGGAGACGGGTGGGCATAGGAACGTACTATGCCACGCGCGAGCGAATCCGGATGACTATCGGGCCGGCCTCAACGAGGGCGGGCGGTCGTTCTGGGGGCGTCCGGGTCGTTGTAGTTCATGGGGGACTGATAGCGGATCCTCTTTCCCTCCTCGTCGAGCCATCCAAGCGACTGCTGGAAGATCACGGGCGCGGGGTAACCCCGTGGCACGGTCGCCTCGGTGATCACGAGGCGGTTCGCGTGCATGTAGATCGACGCAAGGGTGCGCGACTGGTCGGCGTTGTTGGTGAGTTCGGCCACCACGCCCGGGACCCCGTCGGAGAAATTCGCAAGGATGCTGGTCATCTTCGCGTCCCGCTGCAGGAACTTCGACGAGGCGAACATGACGGCGCTGCGCACGTCGGTCTTCCAGTAGCCGATACCGTAGTCGTGGATCGCGAGATCGAGGGCCGGCAGCGTCCGCGAGCGCTCGGTGAGCAGCCGTTCGTCCGGGTTGTAATCGACGACGGTCACCGAGTAGCGGCCGGAACCGGCCGTGCCGCTGTAGACCCGCGCCGGCAGGATGGCGTTGAACTGCGAGATCCACGTCGTTTCCGTGATGGTCGGCCGCCCGGGGAAGGTGATGCTGAAGCGGTCGTCCGGGCTGGAAAACTCGGTCCAGTCCTGGGCAAACGCCGGGCTCGACAGTGCGAGAAGGAGGGCTGACGAAATGAGCAACAGGCGCATGAACGGTTCTCCTGCGTCGTGAACGGATTCAGTTCCTGAACTCGATCGTCGTTTTCAAGGTGTTGCTGTCGACGCCCGGTGTATCGGTGATCCGGACCTGAAGGTCGCAGCTGCCGGTCACCGGGGCACCATCCGCGTGGCGCAGGGCGGGAAGCGCGGCGCGCACCGCTCCGGCGCTTGCCTTCCCCCTGATCGCGCCCACGATCGGTTCGCTGCCGCAATCGGCCGTGAACCAGACATACGGCTCGTCACCAAGATCGCCAGCGGTGTCGACGGCGTTCAGTTGCAGTTGCCGCGTCGCCTGATTCGCCTGCGGCGGGGCAACCCTCAGATCGGAGATGGTCGGACCGTGCGTTGGAATCGATATCGTGATCGGCACAGTGCGGCCTCTCCGCATCACGATCACCAGCGATCGATCGCCGGGCGCCGCATCCTTCGCCACGTCGAGGCTCACTTCCCACCAGCCGATGTTCTGCTCCGATCCGCTCCCGATGCCCTTGAGGCCGGCGATCGTGACGCCCGTCGACGGCGAGATCTCCGCAGACTCGGCCGGGTCCGGGCTCGGAATCGCGACGTTGATGACGGTGGTCCGCCCGGGCGCCGCGTGGCGCGGGTACAGAGTCTCCACCCTGATCTGCGGCGGCTGCGCGTCCTGTCCCGCGACGGACACGGCGGACACGAAAACGAGAGGGACTCCGACGACCGCGTACACCCAGCGGTGATGCATCTCTGCCAGCCCTTTCGGAAGCCGAACCGAAAGGTAGTGTCTACACCCCGGCTGCCCTTGTCAACGTGGCCGCGGGCGGAATCAGTGCACGCGTTGCGCGTCAGCGGTCGATCTTTTCGAGCGGAGCCTCCGCGGGGCCGGCCAGCACCTCGCCCGTCGGCTTGAACCGCGAACCATGGCACGGACAGTCCCACGTGCGCTCGGCGGTGTTCCACGTCACCTCGCATCCCATATGCGTGCAGACCGCGGAGCGGACGACGGGCGTCCCGTCCTCTTTCCGGTAGGCGGCGACACGGCTTCCCTTGAGGTCGAGGATCTTTCCCTCGCCGCGCTTCACGGAGCGCAGCGTCCGTCCCTCGGCGCCGGCGAACCGATCGCGCACCAGGTAGTACGGGTAGTCCTTGTTCTCGGTGACGTAGTCCCACGCCGCGTGGCGGATCTTCTTGCGGCCCGGGTCGAACAGTTCCGCCCACGGGTTGGCGCGGCCCATGATGCCGTCGGCCGCGATCATCGCGCCGAGCGTGCCGAACGTCATGCCGTTGCCCGCAAACCCGGTCGCCGCATATTGGTGGTCGGTGTTGCGTCCAAGGTACGGAAGCCCGTCCGGCGTCTCGATGACCTGGCCCGACCATCGGTGCGTGACGTCGATGCCCGGCAACAGCGACTCGAGCTGGCGCCGCAGCGCGTCGAAGCACGCGTTCGTATCGTCGGCCTGGCCGGTCTTGTGATCCTTGCCGCCGAAGATCACGAGGTCGTAGTCGCGATGCGGCTCCAGGCGCAGGTAGTAGTACGGATCGCCCGTATCCGAGAACAACGCGTCGGGCACGCTCCCCCGGGGCACTCGTCCACCGACGACGTAACTGGTGTAGAGCGCCAGCTTCGTCTGGAACAGCGTGGCGGCTGCCACGTTGCTGAGCCCCACCAGCGGATTGTGCGTGGCGAGCACAATGTCCTTGCACGTGATGGTGTGGCCGTTGGCCTTGACGCTGAGCGGCTCGGCGCAGAACTCGCAGCCTTCGCTGTGCTCGTAGATGTGGCCGCCGGCGGCGTCGATGGCGCGCGCCAGCCCGGCGAGGTACTTGCGCGGGTGGAACCTCGCCTGGTCCTCGTAGCGGACGCCGGGGCCTCCCATCAACGGCACATCCTTGACGAACGTCGCGTCGAATCCGAGCTCCGCGGCGAGCGCGGCTTCCTTCTCGAAGTCCACCTTGTCGCTCTTCGTCGAGCGGTCGCGCGGCGCGTGGAGGTAGCCGGGTACCCAGGCGTAGTCGCACTCGATCTTCTCGTCGCGGATATTCGCATCGATCTGCGCGATCGCCGCCAGCCCCGCATCCCAGACGGCCTGCGCATGGTCCCGGCCGAACGAATCCACCAGCTCCGACAACCTGGTATCCGTCACCATGGTCAGGTGCGCGGTCGTGTGCCCGGTATCGACCGTGGCGCAGCGTTCACGCTCGAGCAGCGCCACCGATCGTCCGGCGGTTGTCAGCAGGTAGGCGGCCGTCAGTCCCGTGATGCCGCCGCCGACGATGACGACGTCGACGCGCTCGTCGCGGGAGAGTTTCGCGAATCGCGGAAGCGAGGTGGAATCGATCCAGTAGGACGCGGTGTCGAGAGCGGAATCAGGCATGCGTATCCCTCGGCTTGACTGCGAGCAATCCGACCGCCAACCATGAGTCATCGGTATGCGGCTCCGCGTCGGCACTCCCATCTGGCTGGTCCGTGGTCGAGCGCGGGTGGGCCGCCTAAAGGCGGCCCCCACGTACGTAGGGGCCGGCTTCAGCCGGCCCAGATTTCCGAAACTCACCGGCACACACGACGCCGACGTGGTCATCGTCGGTGGCGGCATGACCGGCGCCGGCATAGCTCACGTGTTCGCGGCGGCCGGGTTACGCGTGGTGCTGGTCGACGCGGGTCTCGTCGGACGTGGAAGCACCGCGGCGAGCACGGCGCTGCTCATGCAGGAAACGGACGAGGAGCTTGGCGCCCTCGCGAAGCGGTACGGCGCGCGGCGGGCGGCGCGCATCTGGGAGTTGAGCCGTTCGGCTGCGCGGGATCTCGTCGCGACCATTCGCCGGCTGCACATTCCGTGCGGCCTGACCGAGCGCGACTCGGTCTACTTCACGACAGACCCCGCGACGGCTGACGGCCTGCGCGACGAGTGCCGGCGGCGAAAGCGGTCGGGCTTCAGCGCGAGGTGGCTCACGCCCGCGTCGCTGCTGGCCACGGCCGGCATCGCGGGTGCAGGGGCGATTCGCTCGACGGGCGATGCGCAGTTCGATCCGCATCGAGCGTGCATCGGGTTGCTGCACGCGGCGGCGCGGCAGGGCGCCCGCATCTTCGAGCGGTCGCGCGTCCGTCGCATCGATCCCACGCGCACGGGCGTCACCGTCCGCACCGCGCGGGGCACGATTGCCGCGCGGCACGTCATCATCGCGACGGGTTTCGCGACGCCCGCCTTCAAGCCGCTCGCCGGGCGATTCCGCATGAAGCATACGTACGTGCTGGCGACGGCGCCGCTCGATCGGCGCCAGCGCGCGAGGCTCGGGGTGCGGGATGTCTTGTTGTGGGATACCGCGCGGCCGTACCACTACGCGCGCTGGACGGCGGACCGGCGCCTGCTGCTGGGCGGAAGCGATCGTCCCGTCGTGCCACCGGCCAGGCGCAGGCAGGCGTTTGCCGCGGCGACCGAGGAGCTGCGTGAACACTTCGAGGAGCTTCTCCCGGCGCTGAAGGACGTCGACATGGAGTTCGCGTGGGAAGGCCTGTTCGCGACGACGCCGGACGGCCTGCCATACATCGGGCCGCACCGGCGCTATCCGCGCCACCTGTTCGCCCTCGGCTACGGCGGCAACGGGATGACGTTCGGCTTCCTGGCCGCGCGGCTGCTGCTCGACGCGGTCCGGGGCGTCCCGAACCGCGATCTGCAGCTCTTCGCGTTCGGTCGAGCGAGGCGAGCCTGACAGGGCTCGCCCCATCGGTGAGATCCGCTTACTGCACGTTGGCGGTGACCGTCCCGTCGGCGTTGAGCGTGAACGTGCAGTTCTTCGTCTTGTTCCCGCCGCTCGAGCATGCCCCGGACCAGACCGCGTCGCGTCCGTTGCTGACACTCAAGGTGATCGACGTGCCCGACCCGAACGTGGCGCTGCCGGTGCTGCCGACCGACACGTTGATGCCGGCGGGTGACGAGGTCACGCGCTCGCCGCTGCGGCCCGAGGCAGTCACGGTGAGTGTCCGCGGGTTCGCCGGCGGCGGACTTCCGCCACCGCTCAGCGCGAACGTCCGTACGGAGGACCAGGCGCCGTTCGTTCCGGCGCTGTTCCGGCCGCGCACGCGCCACCAATGCTGGCTGGCGGCCGACGACGACAGCGTGACCTGTGAAGCGGTCACGATCTGGTCGATGAGCAGCGGTGATGAAAACGCGCTCGAATCGTCTACCTGGACCTGATACGAAACCGCACCCGAGACGTCGGTCCAGTCGAGCATCACCGGCAGCGTGACGGTGGCGCCGTCTGCAGGGGCCGCCAACGCCGGGGCCGCCGGTCCTCCGGGCGGCGCCGGGTTGACCGTGATCGTCGCGGGCCGGCTGACGCCAAGCGTCGCGGTAATCGTCGCCGACGCCGTGGACGAGACCGTCGCCGTCGTGACCGTGAACGTGCGGCTCGTGCTTCCCGCGGCAACGGTGACGTTCGCCGGCACCGTCGCGACCGCCGTGTTGCTGCTGGACAGCGTGACCACGGCGCCGCCCGATGGCGCCGCACCGGTCAGGGTGACCGTACCGGTGGACGAGCTGCCGCCCGTCACGGTCGTGGGCGACAGCGACAGCGTGGACAGCGACGGACTGCTCGTGGACCCGGGCGTCACCGTCAGCACCGCGCCCCACGACGTGTTCAGCACCGCCCACATCTTCACCTGCGTCGTCGACGACACGCTCGTCGTGCCGACGTTGAACGTGGCCGTCGTCGCGCCGGCAGGCACGGTCACCGTCGCGGGGACGGTTGCGGGAGACACCGACGAGAGCTGCACCGTCGCGCCTCCTGACGCCGCGGGGGCGTTCAATGTCACGGTTCCCGTCGACGAGGCGCCCGCCACGACCGTGCCCGGACTGAGCGCGAGCGACGTCACCCAGACGTTGACCGTGGGATTGACGGTGACGCCGGCGGTGGCGCGCGACGAGCCGTATGTCGCGCTGAGCGTCACGGGCGTGACCGCATCGACGGCCTGCGCATTGAAGGCGAACAGGCCGTTGGTCGACCCCGCGGAGATCGTGACGTTGGGAGGCAGCGTAATCGCGGGATTGCTGCTGGACAGGTCGACGAGCACGTGGCCCGCCGGCGCGGGCGCCGTCAGGTTGACGAACCCGACGCCGCCCTGGCCGCCCGTCAGCGTGCTGACGTTCACCGTCATCGACGCCAGCGCGGCCGACGTGCCGCTGATCGTCAACGGTGCACGCAGCACCGTGTCGTCGTACGCGGCCACGACATCGAGCGTCGTGGTCGCAGGCACGTTGTGAACCAGGATGTTGAACGTGGCGCTGCTGCTGCCAATCGGTACGGCCACGAGCGGCGAGAACCCGACCGCAGGGTTCGTGCTCTTCAGCGTCACGATCGCATCGCCCGTCGCCGGAAACGGTGACGCCGGGATGGGACCGCTGAAGGTGACCGTCCCGGTCACGGTGTTGCCGCCACTCGCGTTCGCCGTGCTCAGCGTGAACGACGTCAGCCTCGGGCCGCCGCCCGCCTTCAGCGCAAGGCGCCGCGCCGCGAACTGGCCGCCGGTCGCTTCGATCATGACGTCGATCGAGAACGGCACCGGCGACGTCGCGATCGGAAACGTCGCCGACGTCGCGCCGGCGGCGACGGTCACGCTCGCGGGGACCGACGCGTATTGCGGATGGCTGCTGAGCAGCGGCACCACCACGCCGCCGGCAGGCGCCGGCCCCGTCAGCGTCACCGTGCCGGTGGCCGGATGCCCTGCCGAGACGGCGAACGGATCGAGCATCAGCGACGCCGCGCGCGCTCCGCTCGCGACGCCCACGGAAATGGATCCCTTGGCGCCGACCGCGTTCGTCGTCGCGTAAATCGCCGCAGGCGTGGACGCATTGACCGCCGACGAGGCGATGGAAAAATTCGCGCTGATCGCGCCCGCGGGAATCGAGACCGTCGCGGGCACGGTCACCGGCGGCACCGTTCGGAAAAAGCCGCGAGGATCCTTCGTCGACAGGACGGCCTGCAGGCCGCCTGGAGGCGCCGGATCGGTCAGGTGGAGCACACCCTGCGCGGACCCGCCGCCGGTGACGGTCGCCGGATAGGTCTGCACGAAGTTGATCACGGGTTGGGCGCCCGAGACGCCGAGGGTAAACGTGCTCGCCGGCGACCATTCGCTCAAATTGCCCGCACGGTCCGCCGTGCGAATGCGCCAGAACCACGGCGTGTTGATGGCGAGCGACTCCAGGATCAGCTCGGGGGCGTGCGTCGAGCCCTTCGGCAACGTGAAGTTGGGCGGAAAGTCCGGCTTGCTGGAAATCTCGTAGACATAGCTTTCGACGCCGGAAGGATCGGGCGCATCGGACCACCGCAGGCGGACCACGCCGCCGGATCCGCCCGTCGTCGAGCCGTTGGCGGGACTGAGCAGCGCCGGCGCGCTCGCCGTGATGTCGCCGCCCGCATCGGCCGCGAGCGTCAGCTTCGTCACGAATGGATTGGTGCCGTCGCTCACCTCGTCGGCCGCTCGGTCGACCGCGCCGGCCGTCGTCTCGAAATCTCCGCTGCCGGTCATGCCGGCCATCGCGATCGTGTTGCCGCCGAGATAGGCGGCCTTCGCACCGATCGTGGCCACGGCCTCGCAGTCCTCGTAGCTTCCGCCGAGATAGCTCGAATACAGCAGCTGGTCCGCGTTCGGACTCAGTTTCCAGACGAAGCAGTCGTGCGCACTGGTGCCGACGCCGCCCTGCGTCCGATCGACCGCGCCGCGCGTCGTCTGCAGATCGTAGGAGCGCGTGCCGCCGACGACGATGGCGGCGCCCGTCTCGTCCACGGCGACGTCGCTGAGGAAGTCCTCCCAGTTGCCGCCGGCAAACGTCGACCACACCAGCGACGCGGTGCCGGTCGCGGGGAAGCGAAACCTCGCGACGAAGCCGGTCTTGTTGTGCGGGAACAGCTGCGTGGGAGCCGGTTGCGGCGTCAGCCTCGGCTTGAACACGCCGGCGGTCGTTGGAAAGAACGGGCCTGTGAACGAGTCGTACCAGGCCCACCCGGCCACGGTCACGAGCTGCGGGTTCGCCGGGTCGATGGCGACGGCCTCAATCACATCCTGGTTGATGCCGCCGAGGAACGTGGCGTACTTGAGATCCGCGGTTCCCGCGCCATCGAGCTTGAAGCGCGCGAGGTAGCCGTCCTCGCTGCCGTTCCAGGTCGCGTCGAACGCGTCGCTCGTGAGCGGGATATCGCGGCCGCTCGCTGACGAAGTCGTGACACCGACGACGGTGAGAAAGCCCTGGGGATCGACGACGGAGTCGAGGATCGTCTCGTACGTCTGGCCGCCGTAATAGGTTCCGTACGTCAGCTGCGTTCCATTGGCGCTGAGCCGCGCGATGAAGGCGTCGAGCGGGTAGGCAGTGTTGTCGCCCGCCGGCGGCGTGTTGAACGTGCGATCGTAGGCGCCCACGGTCGTCGGAAAGTCCGTGGAGTTGGTCGTCCCGGTGACGATGATCTGGCCTCCGCTGTCGATGACGACATCGCCGGCGCCGTCGTTGCCGCTGCCACCGAGATAGGTCGAGAAGACGATGCCGCCGGCGGCGTTGAGGCGCATGACGAAGCCGTCACCTTCCGACATGCCGGTGTGGATCGACGCGAAGGCCGGCTGGAACGCACCCGGCGTGACCGGAAAATCCAGGTCGACGGTGGTGCCGACGAACGTGACGCCGCCGCTCGCATCGGCCGCCATGCCGCCGGCATACGTCTGGTTCTGCAGTCCGTTGATGAAGGTGACGAAGTCGTAGTGGCCGCCGGAGGCGTCGAGCCGCGCGACGAATGCCTTGTAGCGGGCGGTTTGAGCCGACGTTGGAGCATCCGCGAAATCCGGCGAATTCGTGTTCCCCGAGACGAAGAGATCGCCGGAGCCGTCGCGCGCCGCCTCGATGCCGGCCAGTTGCTCGCTGCTCGTGCCGCCGGTCAGCGTCGACCAGACAAGGCCGGGATCGATGACGAGCGGGAGCGACGTGTCGTGCCCGGGAACGTCGAAGCCGTACCGCTGCGCATCGATGATGCGGAAGGTGCTGGTGACGGGACGCATCGTCCCGTCGCGGCGGGTTTCGAACGTCGCGGGCCGCGTCTGTTTGAGCGGGCCGGCCGGCGTGCGCACCACCAGTCCGCCGTCGTCGGCCATCTCGAGCGCGCTCGCACCATCGACGCGGACGACGACGCGCCGCAGGTCGGCGCCAGGCTGCAGCAGCAGGTCGTACTCGAGCGTGTCGCTCCGATCGTGGAGGCGAATGTTCACTCCGTCGTACACCTGTCGGTACAGCACGCTGCCGAACCCGGGCACGCCCGTGCGCCACGCGGTGGGATCGTTGCCGCTGAAGAAGTTGTAGAGGGTCGGCCGGCGGTCCTCGCCGACGAGGCTCGCCTGCGGCGATGCGCCCTCAAAGGTCAGCGTGATCGCGGCCGGGTCCGCGGTTCCGAGGCGCAGCCGGATGGCGCGCGGTTCGAGCGCCACCGCGACGCCGCCGCGACGGGCCGCGAACGTTTCGGGTCCGCGCCATTGCCCGCGGTTCTCGATGAAATCCGATGGGAGATGTGCGGCGCTCGCCGCGGCGCGATCGGTTTTACCAGCTACTTGTGTCGCGCTCGATTGAACTGACGGCGAGAGGACCGCGCCGGCGATTCCCAGGACGAACAGGCATGCGGCAAGGCGCAGCACCTGATGCATGAGACTCCTCCACAGTCGTCGTGCACGGGCACGCGACAAATGGGGGAGGACCGGGCGCCAGACGCAATCGTACTGCCGCGCGCTCGCGTTGTTTGCACTCGAATCATCAGCCAACTTTCGCGTTTCAGTTTTCGACCTGCGTAATTTCGATCGACGCACGTACGCATCGCGGCCATCACGACCAGCAGATTGCCAGCTGAGCAGGCGGCGATTCGAGCGCGGCTATTCGAAGGTGGAACGCGGCGCGGTCTCGAGTCGCGAGAACTCGAGACGCGCGTCCGCGAGCGGCTGGATGTCGGCGTCGGCGCCGTTCCACAGCGCGAAGAACGCCTCGTACGATTTCCGGGCGGACTCCATATCCCGGCTCATCGCGGCCGCGCGCGCGTGGCCGAGGTACGCGAGCGGATAGAGCAGCGTGATGGGCACCTCGCCCCGGTGATCGATGATGCTGCGGAACTCGGTGGCGGCGGCCGCGCCGTCCTTCAAGTCGAGGTAGGCCTGCCCCCGCAGATAGGCGGGCCAGAACTCCGCCGACGGCGCGTGATCGTACCGCTTGACCGGCTCGAGGAGCGCCCGCGCCCGGGCCGGATCGCGCTGCGCCAGCGCGAGCGCCGCGGCCGTCACCGGTACCGCCACGCCGTTGGCGAACGTCGCTTCCGGGAAACGCGCCGCCACGTCGCTCGTCAGCGACAGCGCCGGCCGCGCGTCGCCGCACAGCGCGAGCGCGCGGCTGGCGCGCGCCAGCGTCGCGCTGTCACGTCCGAGCGCAAGACCCGCGGCTGTCTCGCGGCGTGCCTCGTCGCACTGCCCGACGACGGCGTGCGTCTCCGCATCCTCCATCGTCAGCTGGGCGGCCACCTCGGGGAACTTGCCCTGCAGCGACAACTGGATGCCGCGCCCGAACCGCTCGTGCGCCATCGCGACGCGACCCGAGAATGCGGACGCCCTCGCCTGCCATCCGAACGCCGCGTTGTTCTCGCCGACGCCAAGCGACGCATCCAGCTCGCGCGCCATCGTCGCCGCGTCGCCCTGGACGAAGGCGAGGAAGTAGGAGAGCCGGCGCGCGCCGTTGAACGCGAGCTTGCGGTCGGCCGCCTGCCGCAGCACGGCGCGCGCCTCGCCGTAGCGGTCGGTCGCCATCAGCCCGGCCGCCAGGTTGCCGTAGGCCGGGATGAACTGGGGGTCGAGGCGGATCGACTCGCGAAACGCCGGCACCGACTGCTCGTAGCGCCCGAGCAGGAGGTCGACCGCACCGAGGCTGTTGAACGCGAACGCTTCCCGCGGGTACGTCATCGTCCACGACTGCGCCAGCTCGCGCGCCTTCTCCCAGTCCTGCGTCGCGTCGCGGTAGTACCGCCACGAGATGAAGAAACGCTCGCGCTCGCTCACGCGATCGCGCAGCTCGAACGCGCGGCGTGAGTACTCGGGGGCGAGCGCCGTCTGGCCGGTATTCGCGTAGACGCCCGACAGGAAGGCGTGGGCCATGGCGAAGGTCGAATCGAGCTCGATGGCGCGCTTCAGCTGCGGGATGGCGTCGAGGCGCGGCACCTCGACACCGCCGGACAGCGCCAGCGAGTACGCGTGCAGCGCTTCGAGTGATGCCGTCGTCGCGCGCGGCAGCGGCACGTCGAATTTCTGGATCGAGCCGAGCGACTCGCCGAGCTTCTCGCGAATTCTCGACGTCGCGGCGCCGAGCGCAGTCAGCACGTCTTCCTTGCTCGGCGCCTCCGCCTGCTCGCGCGCCATCACGTCGCCGGTGTCGGCGTTGATCGCTTCGAGCGTCAGCACGTAGTTGCGCCCGAGGCTGGCGATCGAGCCGGAGAGCAGCGCCTTCAGCTGTTCGCGCCGCGCAATCTCGCGCGCGACCGCGCGCGTGAGGCGCTCGTCCGGCGCGCGCTCCATCAGCCGCAGCGTCTCGCGCGCGCGCTCGTCGGGAAACACCTTCAGGAACGGCGACTGCTCGAGCGAAACGGCGAGCGCCACCTTCAGCGTGCCGTCGAAGACGGCGTCGCCGGTCGCGTTGTCGAAGTCGGCGAGCACCAGGGTGTCCTGCGCGGTCAGCGTTCGGCCGGCGGGTGCGACGAAATACGAGGACGCGATGGCCAGAATGCCGACGATGCCGGCCAGGGCGGCTGCGGCCATCCACCGCGGTATGCCGCGCCACCCGGCCGCTACGGCCGCGCCGTCGCCGTCGCTGCCGAGGTCCGGCAGGCCCGCCGCCATCTCGGCAGCGGATGAAGGTCGCCTGGCGGGATCGCGCGCAAGCGCCTGTGAGACGACGCGCTCGAGCTGCGGATCGATCGCCGGAACGAGCGTTGACGGCTTTGGCAGCGCACCCGCCGCGGCAACGCGGCCGAAGATCTCCGGCCCGACGAGCAGCTCGTACAGCACCAGGCCGAGCGCGTAGACGTCGGTCTGCTCCGAAAGCACCGTTCCCGCCGCCCGCTGCTCGGGCGCCATGTAACGAGGAGTGCCCGTCTGCATGTGCAGGCTGGCGTCGGCCCTGGTGATGGCGATGCCGAAATCGGTGATGCGGACCAGCCCGTCTTCGTCGATCAGCACGTTCGCCGGCTTCAGGTCCCGGTGAAGAATTCCGTGCGCGTGCGCTGCCGCCAGGCCCGCACAGAGTTGGCGGGCGATGTCGGCCACCTTCTCGGACGGCAGTCGTCCTGCCCGGCGGAGGAGCGCGGCCAGGTCTTCGCCACGAACCAGCTCCATCGAGTAGAAGATCGCGCCGTCGGCTTCTCCCACGTCGAAGACGCGGCAGATCGCCGGATGCGTGATCTGCCGCGCGAGTCGAACCTCGGTGAGAATCCGCTCGCGCGCCGCGTCGGTCGAATCGATTAGCTTCAACGCGACCGACGTCTGCAGCACCAGGTCGTCAGCTTCCCAGACGTCCCCCATCCCGCCACGGCCGATGCGCCTCGTCATGCGGTAGCGGCCGGCGAACATCGTGCCCGCCGCAAACTCCGCCTCTCGCGCCGGCGCTGCCGGGTCGGGCTCGCCGCCGTCGTGAAACGTCAGCAGCGATTCGACTTCCTGCTGGAGGGCCGTGTTGCCGGCGCAGGCCTCGGCGACGAACGCATTCCTGGCGCTCGGCGGGGTATCGAGCGCCGCGAGAAACACGTCCTTCGCGCGATGGTGGAGCGATGACATTGTCGAGGTGGTGCAGCAGTTTACCCCGGTTCCCCATGCCGCTTGCGGGGTTTGATCGCGGATGACGCGTATCAGGGCGACCCGATATGCGAGCGCAGTTCCAGTCACCTCAGGCCCGATCGATGTGGACGGCGATGCTCTGCGCGGCGGCCATAACCGCGCAATTCGTCGGCGGCAAGGCCACCCGCGACGCGCTGTTCCTGAGCGCGCTCAGCGTGACCGCCCTGCCGACGATGCTGATCGCCACCTCGATCTGCTCGATCGTCGCGGTGGCCGCCTATGCACGGTGGAGCCGCAGGTTTGCGCCATCGACGCTCGTGCCGGCGGCGTTTGTCGCCAGCGCGCTCCTGTTCGTGGCTGAATGGCTGTTGCGCGCGAACGCGCCCGCCAAGACGGCCGTCGTGGTCTACCTGCACGTGTCCGGCGCGGCACCGCTACTGGCTTCGGGTTTCTGGCTGATCGTCAGCGAGCGCTTCGACCCGCGCACCGCAAAGCGGCGGTTCGGGCAGATCGCGGGCGCCGGCACACTCGGGGGATTGTGCGGCGCCCTCCTGGCCGAGCGGGTTGCCGCGTTGTCCGGCGCGCCGTCCATGCTGCTGATGCTTGCCGGACTCCAAGTGGTCGCCGCCGTCCTGGCGCGTCGCCTGGGGGACGGCGCCTCCCCATGGATCGATACGCCTTCGCCGATCCCTCCGTCGCGCAGCGGACTCCGTGTCATCGCGGACGCGCCGCAGCTGCAGTATCTCGTCGCGGTGGTGCTCCTCGGCACCACGGGCGCGGCGCTCCTCGATTACGTGTTCAAGGCGCGGGCCGTCGAGACGTTCGGATCCGGCGACGGCCTGCTTCGATTTTTCGCGTTGTACTACGCCGCCACGAGCCTGATTTCGTTCGGTCTCCAGACGATGGGCAGCCGCGCCGCCCTCGAACGGTTCGGCCTCGCGCTGACGACGAGCACGCCCTCGATTGCACTGGTCGCAGGGGGCATTGCCGGCCTGGTCGCGCCAGGCCTGGGCAGCATCCTGGTCGCGCGTGGCGGCGAGTCAATCCTCCGCGCCTCGTGGTTCCGTGCCGGATACGAGCAGTTCTTCACGCCGATCCCGGTGGCGGACAAACGCGCGGCCAAGTCGATTATCGATGTCGCCGTGGACCGCCTGGGAGATGCGGCTGGTGGCGGGCTGGTACGGGTCGCCACCGTGTTCCTCCCGGCCATGCAGTCCTCCGCCATCATCTCGATGGCCATCGTCAGCTCGCTCGGGGCCATCGTCGCGGCCAGTCATCTGAACCGGTGGTACGTCCGCACGCTGGAAAGCAGCCTCGTCCGCCGATCTGGCGCCCTCGATGTGGCGGTCACCAATGACGATTCAATGGCCATCGTCGTCGAGGACGTCCTCCGGCGGGGGCGTGACGGCGAGCCGCTCGACGCGGAGGCCACCCGGGCGCTGATTCGCGGAGAAATGGACCCGATGATGCGGGATATCCTGCGGCTCCGGTCAGGCAAGCGCGAGGCGATCATTCAGGTACTTGCCCGCACGGAGGGGCCGTCGGCGTTCCTCGTTCCGCACATCATCCCGTTGCTGTCGTCGGAGCCGGTGGCCGCCTACGCGGTGTTCGCCCTGCGCAAAGTCGTCGAGGAGCGCGTCGGAGAGCTCACCGATGCGATGCTCGACCCCGTCCGGGACTTCGGTGCCCGCACCCGGCTCGCGCGGGTGTTCTCGGTCGCCGTGTCCCAGCGCGCCGCCGATGCGCTCGTCCTGGCGCTCGACGACGACCGGTTCGACGTCCGGTTCCAGGCGGCGAGGTCGCTGGCCGCGATCATCGACCGGAATCCCCTCGTCCACCTGGAGGCCGCTCGCGTCTTCGCCGTCGTTTCGCGTGAGGTGGCGGTGAGCCGTCCGGTCTGGGAAAGCCGCCGGCTGCTCGATGGCCTCATGGGCGGCTCGCCGCTCGACGAATTCGTCCGCGACCGGGCGGGGCAGAGCCTGGCCCACGTGTTCACGCTCTTATCGCTCGTCCTGCCGCGAGAACCGCTGCAGATAGCCTTCCGGAGCCTCCACAGCGACGACAAGCAGCTTCGAGGAACCGCGCTCGAATACCTCGAAGGCGTGCTCCCTGCCTCCATTCGCGAGCGACTCTGGCCATTCCTCGTCTACCGGCGGCCAGAGCGCCTCGCGCCCGTCCACGACGACATCATGGCGAACCTGCTGCGTTCGAGCCAGTCGATCACCCTGAAAGGCTTTGCCAACGGCGGGGCAAAACCAGCTGTTGCGGGGTTCGACCGCGGTTGACGCGTTAGGGGCCAGACAGACAGGAGGCCCCGAATGACCGCAGCCGTACTCGCCACCGCAGACACTTCCCGGAAGACCCCGCTGGACCGTGCGCTCTCGCTCTTTACCGAGGTGCGGGCCGGCGAAGGCGCGACGGCGCTCCTGATGCTGGCGAACATCTTCCTGCTCCTGGTCTGCTACGCCGTCATCAAGACCGTGCGCGAACCGCTGATTCTGCTGGGCGGCGGCGCCGAGGTCCGCTCCTACGCCGCGGCGGGACAGGCCCTCCTCCTGATGGCGACCGTTCCCCTTTACAGCTGGTTCGCCGCGCGCGTGGACCGCGCGAAGCTGCTGGTCGGCGTCACGCTCTTTTTCGTCGTCACCATCGAGCTGTTCGCGGCGGCCGTCGCCGCGCACGTGCCGTACGTGGGCGTCGCCTTCTTCATCTGGGTCGGAATCTTCAACGTGTCGCTCGTGGCGCAGTTCTGGTCCTTCGCCAACGACATCTACAGCAAGGAGGCCGGCGACCGCCTGTTCCCGGTCATCATGATCGGGATGACCGCCGGCGCGCCCCTTGGCTCGCTGATCGCGGGTCGTCTGTTTCACTCTGGCGTCACGCCACAGGTCATCCTCCACATCTCGACGCTGCTCCTCGCGGCGAGCGTCTTCATCTATCTGCGCATCAGCAAGCGCGACGAACAGCGGCGTGGCGCCCCGGCGCCGGCGTTGTCGGCTGCCGGCGGCTTCCGCCTGGTACTCTCCAACCGGTATCTGCGGCTGGTTGCCGCGCTCGTCGTGCTGCTCAACGTCGTCAACAGCACGGGGGAATACCTCGTGGCGCGCCTGCTGACGCTGCACGTGAAGGAGCTCGCGCTCGCGAGCGCCGCGTTCGACAAGCAGGCGTACATCGGCGCCTTCAGCGGCGACTACCAGTTCTGGGTCAACGTCGCCGCCCTGCTGATCCAGGCGTTGGTCACCTCGCGGCTGGTCAAGTATCGCGGCCTGCGCGGCGTGCTGCTCGTATTGCCGCTCATCGCGCTCGGCGGTTACGCGATTGTCGCCGCCGGCGTCGGCTTCTCGGTGGTCCGCTGGATCAAGACCGCGGAGAACGCGACCGACTACTCGGTGATGAACACGGCGCGCCAGCTGCTGTGGCTGAACACCTCGCGCGAAGAGAAATACAAAGCCAAGCAGGCGATTGACACCTTCTTCGTGCGCGGCGGCGACGTGCTCTCCGCGGGCGTTGTCGCCCTCGGCGCCGGCCTGCTGCACCTGACGGTCCCGCAGTTCGCGATGGTGAACGTGGCGCTGACGATTGGCTGGATCGGCATCGCCATCGCCCTCGGTCAGCCGCGCCGGATCGTCGCGCGGCAGCCGTGGCGTCCCCTGGTCATGCGCGCCGCGACGGCGGCAGTCGTCCTCGCGATCGCGGCCCCGGCATTCGCCCAGCAGACGCGCGCCGCGCAAATCGGCGCCGAGCAGGCCGAGAAGGCGACCACGCTCCACCCCTACGAACCGGACCGCCTCGAGGAGCGGCTCGAGAGCATTGACGCGGCGCTGCTCTCGACGCGGCCGGTCTACCCGTTCATCGGCAGCATCTTCCCGGGTGGCGGCGCCGCGTTTGGCCCGGGCTACCGCGGGCGCTTCGGCGACAGCGGCCGGTTCGACACGCATGCGGCGTGGTCAGTGAAGAACTACAAGGTGGCGGACGCGATGCTGACGCTGCCGTCGTTCGCGTCCGGCCGCGTGACCGTCATCGCCCGCGCGAACTGGCGCGACGCGCCGAACGTGGCGTTCTTCGGCACCGGCAACGATTCGCGCAAGAGCGACCGCACGGGATTCTCATACACGGCCAGCACGGCCGGCCTGTCGTCGCGCGTCAAGGTCGCCGGACCCTTCGCTCTCGGTGGGGGCGTGGACGCGACGCGGATCGAAGCGGCAGGCACTGATGGAAACTCGATGGCCGCCACCCGTCCCACCTACGTCACGAGCCATGCGTTCGCCGAGATCGATTCGCGCACCTCCGCTCTCTACACGCGCCGTGGAGGCCTCTACAGGGTCGAGTGGTCCGACCACCGCCAGACCAACGCCGGCCCGTACACCTTCGGCCGCGTGGACGCCGAGGTGCAGCGGTTCATTCCCATCCTGCGCGAGCGGTGGGTGGTGGCGCTTCGCGCGCTGGCTTCGTCAACGACGACCGCGGCCGGCCACGACGTCCCCGACTTCCTGCTGCCGGACCTCGGCGGCAGCCATACGCTGCGCGGCTACTCGGCATGGCGCTTCCGCGATCGCAATCGACTGCTGCTATCCGGTGAATATCGCTGGACCGCGGGACCGTTCGTCGACATGGCGCTGTTCCTCGACGCCGGCAAGGTCGCGGCTCGAGTCTCCGATCTCGACCTTTCCGGGTTGAAGAAGGTCTACGGGATCGGCTTCTCGGTTCACACGCTGACGGCCACCGTGACGCGCATCGAGCTCGCGCGCACGCCCGAGGGCAGCAGCCTCGGTTTCTCGTTCAGCCCCAGCTTCTGAAGAAAAAGAGCACAAAGACATGAAGCCACAAAGACACGAAGAACCACAACGCGCAAGGAAGACAAAGAATCTGCTTTCCGTTGTGCTCCCTTCGGAGGATTCGCACATGAGAACCACGACATTGTTCCGCAGGCTGGCAGTGACGTTCGGCACGCTGGCCGCGGTCGCGTCGGCCACGATGCTCGGGTCGGCGACGTCGCAACGCTTCTATGACGACGACCCGATCCGGGTGGAACCGGCGACGCAGGATGCCTCCGCGATCAAGGCGCAGGAGGTCAACCTGTTCGTCGACCTGGCGGCGAACATCATTCGCGGCGGCAAGATCGCCAGCCCCGTTCGCGCGCGCAACGTGAACACGATCGACGAGGTGCCCGACTCGAGCTGGTTCACCAACAGGGGCGGCACGCGCGCGATCACGGCAACCGACATCGCCATCGGTCCGGACACGAGCGCGGGACCCGCCGCGGGCGCGTGGACCATCACCTCCTCGAAGAGCGACGGCGTGACGCCTGGCTTCACGGTGAAGGACGCCACGGGCGAGCGCTGGTTCCTGAAATTCGACCCGCCTGGTTATCGCGGCATGACGACCGGGACGGAGGTCGCGGTGACGAAGCTGATGTGGGCGCTCGGCTACAACGTGCCCGAGAATCACATCGCCCACCTGCGGCGCGAGCAGCTCGTGGTCGGCGCCGGCGCGACGTTCACGCCGGTCAACGGGACGCCGCGCCCGCTGCGCATCACCGACGTCGACGCGCTGCTCTCGCGCGCGGAGCGGGACGCCGACGGGTCCTATCGCATCGTCGCCAGCAAAGCGGTTGCCGGCAAGCCGATCGGCCGCGTCCGGTTCGTCGGCACGCGTCCAGACGATCCCAACGACGTGGTCGCGCACGAGGACCGGCGCGAGCTCCGCGGCTACGGCGTGTTCGCGGCGTGGCTGAATCACGTGGACGCGAAGGCGATCAATTCGCTCGACACGCTCGTCACCGAGAACGGTCATGCCTACGTGCGGCACCACCTGATGGACTTCGGCTCGGCGCTCGGCAGCGGAGGCGTTGGACCGGCGGACTACTGGGCCGGCGAAGAGGGCCTGGTCGAACCGGGAGAGGTGGCGAGGCGGATCCTCGGGTTCGGCTTCTACACGCCGAAGGGTCGGACGTCCTCCTTCTACGAGGCCAGCGCGGTCGGACGCCTGCGCGACGACAACACCGATTTCAACCCGGACCTGTGGAAACCGCGTGTTCCCAACCAGGCGTTTCTGCACGCGCGACGCGACGATCAGTTCTGGGCGGCGCGGAAGCTGTCGGCGATGACGACCGACCTGCTGCGCGCGGCGGTGCGGACGGGCGAGCTCGGCGATCGCGACGCGGAGGACTTCCTCGTGCGCGCACTGGCCCAGCGGCGCGACGCCATCCTGCGCGCGTATCTCACGGCGATCAACCCGATCAGCGACCCGGTGCTCGACGCTGACGGGACGCTGACGTTGACCAACGTCGCGGTCGAGGCCGCTGTCGCTCGCGCGCCCGGCGGCTACCGTGCCTCGTGGTCCACATACGACAACACGACGGGTACGTCTGCATTCATCGCGGAGACCACGGGCACCATGACGGCGCTGCACGCACCGGCGGGACTTCCGGCCGCCGATGGCGTGTTCATCAAGGTCGCGCTCAGCGCGATTGGCGGTGACGTCTCGTGGCAGGCGCCGGTGAACGCCTACTTCCGGTTGCGTAACGGAAGCTGGCGCTGGGTCGGGTTCGAGCGCATTTCAGAGGAGTAATCATTGATGACACGACGGAGCACGACATGGGTCGGCGTGCTGGTGCTGGCGGGGGGAAGTTTCCTGAGTGTCAGCCCGGCCCGCGCGCAGGACAGCTTCGGCGCGCGAGGCGCGTGCACCAACGATCGGTCCACGCGGCAACTGTTCACAGGGACCGTGCGCGACATCGGACGCGTGCCGTCGGCGGGCTCGGCAGCCATTCTCGCGCTGGGAGGCGCCGCGGCGCTTGGCGCGCACGCGGTTGACAACCGGGTGAACAGCACGTTCTCGACCGGGGACGAACGGCGTGCGGCATTCAAGGCCGGCGCGACCCTCGGCGGGACGCCGCTGCAGCTCGGGGCGGCATTTACGACGTATGCGATCGGCCGCGCGATGAACAAGCCGTGCGCCGCCGCGCTCGGCGCGGACCTCGTGCAGGCGCAACTGATGGCGCAGGTCTTCACCATCGGATTGAAACAGGCCGCGCGGAGGCAGAGGCCGGAAGGGGCGGGCCTCTCGTTTCCGTCAGGACACACGGCCATGGCGTTCGCGTCGGCGACCGTGCTGCAGCGGCACTTTGGCTGGAAGGCGGGAATCCCCGCGTATGCCGTCGCCTCATACGTGGCCGCCTCGCGCGTGCAGACGCAGCGCCACTATCTGAGCGACGTGGCGTTCGGCGCCGCCCTCGGCATCGTCGCCGGCCGGACGGTGCCCGTCGGACACGGGCGGGAGTTGATGCTGGCGCCGATGACCGTCCCGCGCGGCGGCGGCGCGTCTTTCACGCTGGTTAAGAAGTAAAGCGCTCACATCGTGGTACCATCCGGCGTCTCCCTGACGCCATATGAAGCTTTCGCGACGCGGGTGTGTGCCACGTGTGCTGTCCATCCTCGCCCTGCTGGTGGGCCTCGTGTCCCCGGCGGCCGCTGCCGAGACCGGCACCGTGTCCGGAACGGTGTTCGATCCCAAGGGTGACGCCATCACCAACGCGTCGGTGGCGATTGTCGGCGCCCTGCTGGCCGAGGGACGGGCGACCGCGACGGGCGCCAACGGTTCGTACCGGTTCGATTACCTGCTGCCCGGCGAGTACACCATCGAGGTGGCCGCGCCGGGTCTCGGCGCGGCGCGCCGTCTGGTGGCCGTCGAAGTCGGAAAGGACACGCAGGCCGATCTCATCGTCGGCCTGACGGTCTCCGAGGAATTGACGGTCACCGCCGCCACGCCGATCGTGGACGTCCGCTCGGTGGAGGTCAGCTTCAACGTCCAGGACGAGACGTTCAACGCGCTTCCCATCGAGCGCACCTACCGCGGACTGTTCCAGCTGATCCCCGGTGTCGCCGACAACCGCAGCCAGATTGGTCCGGCTGCCGGCGGCGATCGGCAGGACAACACGTACCTGATGGACGGCGCCAACATCACCAATCCCGGGTTCGGCTACCTGAGCACCGAGGTCAGCGAGCTCGACATCGCCGAGATCAACGTCAAGCGCGCCGCGATCAGCGCCGAGTTCGGGCGCACCGGCGGAACGGTCACCAACGCGGTGAGCCGAAGCGGCTCGAACCGCTTGTCAGGCATCGGCCGCGTCGACTGGCTGTCGAAGCAGCTGGTCGGTGCGTACGCGCTCCCGCGCGAGCTGATCGATCGCGGCATCAGGCCGGGAGCGTTCCGCGACACGCAGCTGACAACGGAAGCGGGACCGGGCGTGGGAGTCGGCGGCCCGGTCCTCGTCAACCGCATCTTCTTCTACGGGTCGGCGCGCCACTCGCGCCAGACGAAGTGGGGACGGGTGAACAAGGTCGGGACGCCCTTGCCCGACGAAGTCCGCGCGGGCCAGGAGGTGTACGGCAAGCTCACCACGGTGCCGTCGCCGCGGCACCAGGTGAATGGCGGCTACCGCTTTCGGCCGAGCAACGTCGAGCACGCGCTGCTCGACTCGAACGCCTCGCCCGGCGTCGCCACCAACACCGACAACGGCAGCCGCATCGCCAGCACCGACTGGACGACGTTCATCGGCGGACACAGCTCGCTCAACGTGCGCTACCTGTTCATGAAGGAGAACAACGAGGACACGCCGGTCACGAGTCTCGGCTACCTGCCGACGTTCGACCCGGCGGCGCTCGCGGCGATGGGGCAATACAACGATCCCTTGCAGGCGGATCTCAAGGTCGGTGGGAACCAGTACACCAATCTCCAGAACTACCGCCGTCACGAAGTGCGCGGCGTCTTCAGCCGCTTCATGGACATCGGCGGGACAAGTCACGTGCTGAAAGCCGGCGGCGGCGTCGAATTCGCGGAAGAGACGCTCAACCGACTGGCGAACGGGTGGGGCCTGCTGGCCAGCATCACGCAGAACGACGTCCCGGCCGTGCGCGCGCGCTACTACACCACGCAGCCGTCGCAACTCTCGCGGGGAACGACCTCCTCGGTGTTCGTCCAGGACGAGATCGCGATCGCGAACCGCGTGTCGATGGCGCTCGGCGTGCTGCTCAACCGCGACGAGTTTTCAGAGAAGCTGAAGGGGAGCCGGGGCTGCCCGGCGACCATCCTCCTGAAGGGCGGCGCGGCGGTCTACGAATCGAAGCGCGATACGTGCAACTTCCTGCGGTTTGGCTTTGGCGACGAGGTGCAGCCGCGGCTCGGGGTCAGCTACCACGTGCGCAAGGGCAGGAGCGACAAGGCGTACGCGAACTGGGGTCGCTACTACAACATGGATCAGAAGTCGGCGGGACGCAGCCTCGCACCCAATCGTCTCTTCCAGACGCAGACGGTGTTCGGCGTGGGCGGGGCGGTGCTGTCGAGCGAACCGCTGGCGTCCACGACCGGCAAGTTGATCGATCCCGCGATTCGTCCGACGTACACCGATGAAGTCGTGCTCGGCTATGCGACCCCGTTCCGCGCCACGTACAGCGTGGAGGTGTTCGTCATGTCCCGGAAGATGACGAACATGATCGAGGACCTGCCGTCACGTCTCAGCGGGACGGCGCCCCAGAGCGGACCGTTCGTGGCCGCGAACCTGCCGTGCACGGCGTTCGCGGCCTGCCGGTTCGCGGACGCGCGCCGCACCTACCGCGCGTTGACCGCCAACCTGCGGCGGCGCCTCCTCAACGGCTGGTCGGCCGACGTCAGCTACACCTGGAGCCGGTTCGAGGGGAACTACGACGTGGACTACTCGGCGACGCCGGTCTTCAACACCTCGTCGTTCATCCAGGACGGGCCGGGGACCAATGTCGAGGACCCGAACCGCTACGGACCGCTGGCCGAGGATCGCCCGCACGTCTTCAAGCTCTTTGGATCGGTGGCGGCGACCAGCCGCGTGACGGCGTCTGGCTACCTGCGGGTGCAGAGCGGGACGCCGTGGGCGGCGCGCGCGCGCGACATGCCTGGCGCGGTGATGAACTACCTCGAGCCGGCCGGTAGCCACCGCAACCCGGTGTGGACCAACCTCGATCTGATGGGCGCGTACCGGCTGCCGCTGGGCAGTCCCGTCAACGTGTCGCTCGAAATGCGCCTGCTGAACGTGTTCGACAACCAGCCGCGGCTGTCGACGGACTCGCAGCAGTTCCTCGATTTCAGGTCGCAGCCGACGCCGCCGTACATCGCCCCCTACCAACAGCCGAATCCGTTCTTCGGGACGGGCAATGCCTTTGCGCCGCCACGCCGTCTCCACGTGGCGCTCGTCTTCACCTTCTAACCTAGGAGGATTCCTGCCCTGCGAGCTCGCGTTTGAGCCACGCGCGGGCGTGTGTCCAGTCGCTTTCCACCGTGCGCGCGGACACGCCCATGTGCTCGGCGACTTCGGGCACCGACAGTCCCGAGAAGAACCGCAGCGAGACGACCTCGGCACCGCGCGGGTCGAGCGCCTCGAGGCGCGTCAGCGCGTCCTCGAGCGAGAGTAGTTCCTCGACCGGCACCGCGGACGTCTTCGCCGCCTGCAGGAGCTCGTCGAGCTCCACGTGAGGGAGGCGGCCGCCGCGCTTCTGGCGTTTCTGGTGGCGGCCGTGATCGACGAGCAGGCGGCGCATCGCCTGCGCGGCGAGCGCCAGCCCCTGCGTGCGTCCCTTCGACGCCAGGCCGCGCTCCTTCTGCATGCGCAGCCAGGCTTCGTTCACCAGTGCCGTCGGCTGGAGCGTGTGGTTGACGCGCTCGCGTCCCAGGTAGCGCCCCGCGACGCGGCGCAGTTCGCCGTACATCAGGGGAAACAGGTCGGGAGCCGGGTCCGGTCGCCTGGTCGCAGACATCGAATGGCCACCATTTCGAGTGCGGGGTTTACCGCCGGTTGTCGCGTTGAGAAGGGAAGCCGGAAATCACGGTATCACACGGCAACCGAAGGAGGCTCAGATGACCAGATTTTCAGTGCTCGTGGCCGGCGGCGTGTTCGCGGTCGCGCTCGGTCCAGGCGCCGCCGCGCAGGCATCCTCCGGTCCGGCAGGACATAAACCGCCGCTCACGCCCGGCACGTGCGCGCTCTCGCGCTCGTGCACGCCCGGAGCATCGGTGGACGTCGTTCCGTACGTGATGGCCCTGGGAAAATCGGGACGGCTTCTTCTGGAAGTCGTGCCCGCGGACGCGGAGGTATACGTCGACGGCGTCTATGCCGGGCACTCGGAACAGTTCGACGGCGTCTCGCCGCACGCGAGGCTGGCCCCCGGCGGACACCGGATCGAGGTGCGCGCCGAAGGCTATCGGGACGTCGTGTTCGGCACGCGCATCCTCAAATCGAAACGAACCGTTGAGCGCGTCACCCTGTTGCCGCGCTGATCGCCGCAGCGAGGTGTCGCGGCTGCCCGGCTGAGGTCGAGTGTCTTCGTCGCCGGATTCAGAAGGCCAGCACCAGCGCGGCGGCCGCGCGGCCGAACGTCAGCTTCTCGTCCGTCGGCGTCGTGCCGAGGAACGGAATCGCGAACGACTCCGTGGAGTGGAAATGGCGGATATCGCCGCGGATGCCGACGTGCTGCGAGAAGAGGACGGTCACGCCCCCGCCGAGGTCCCATGCGAGGCTGTTGTTGGAGAGTGAGAGCACGTCGGCGCGGGTGAACTCGACGTGCGTCTTCATCAGCCCGAGCCCGCCGAGCACGTACGGATGCACCGGGCCCAGCCTGGGCACGATCATGATGTTCGACATCAGCGTGATGACGCTCGACGACTGCGTACCGACGCTGCCGAAAAAGTTCTTCGCGTCCGCCAGCTCCTCTTCGAACCCCAGCACCGCGCCCATGCTGCCAATCGCCACGCCGAAATTCATCCGCTTGTCTTCGCAGCCGCTGATCTCCGGGCAGCCGGAGTTGCCGCCGAAGTCGTAGCCGATGAGCGGGCTGATGAACCCCTGCGCGCGCGACGGCGTCGCCGCCGCGAGCAGCATGAAGAACCCTATAAGAATGACCGCCCGTGCATGATTCGTATGCATCGCAACCTCGCTTGGAGCTGGCACCGCCCAGACAAGCCAATTACGCGCCATAATGCGCCGATGCGCAAGACCGCTGCTCTCCTCGTGCTCGCGTGCGCGGCGGGTCTCGGGGCCATCGCGTCGGCCCAGGCGCCGCAGGCACGCCCGGCGGCGCTGCGGATCCCATTCGAAAGCTACGCGCTGCCGAACGGACTGCGTGTCGTGCTCGCTCCGAGCCCAGTCTCGCCGACCGTTGCCGTCACGGCCTGGTACCACGTCGGCTCGAAGAACGAGACGGTGGGGAAGACCGGCTTCGCGCACCTGTTCGAGCACGTCATGTTCACCGGTTCCGGTCACGTTCCGTACGGCGTCCACGACCGCCTGACGGAAGGCGTTGGCGGCTCGAACAACGGCACCACGAGCCGGGATCGGACGACGTACTACGAAACGGTGCCGTCGAATTATCTCGAGACGGCGCTCTGGCTCGAGTCCGACCGCATGGGGTTTCTGCTCGACACGCTCGACGTCCAGAAGCTCGACGCGCAGCGGGACATCGTCAAGAACGAGCGGCGGCAGCGGATGGACAACCAGCCCTACGGCCTCGTCGGCGAGATCGTCTCGAGCACGCTCTATCCGCCGACGCATCCGTACTCGTGGTCGGTGATCGGCAGCATGGCGGACCTGACGGCGGCGTCCGAAGCCGACGTGAAGGACTTCTTCCGGCTCTATTACGCGCCGGGCAACGCCATCCTCTCGATCGCGGGCGACTTCCAGCCGGCCCAGGCGAAAGCGCTCGTCATGAAATACTTCGGCGCGTTCCCTCGCGGGGCGGCGATCGTCAGGCCCGCGGCGGCACCGGTTACTCGCGACGGCGAAACGCGGCTCGTCTACGAGGACCGCGTGCAGGTGCCGCGCCTCGTCATCGTGTGGCCGACGGTCGGCCTGCAGCACGACGACCGGTTCGCGCTCGCGGTGCTCGATGCGATCAGCGCGGGGCCGCGCACGACCCGGCTGACGAAAGCGCTCGTCTACGATCGTCAGCTTGCGACGTCGATCACCGCCACGCAGGACTCGGACGAGAGCGCCGGCGAGTGGAGGCTGACGATCACGCCGCGGCCCGGCGTCTCGCTGACCGACCTCGAGACGGCGGCGGACGCCATTCTCGACACGCTGAAGGCGCAGGGTCCCACCGCGGAGGAGATCCAGCGCGCGACGGCGGGGCTCGAGCTCGATTTCGTCAACGGCCTCGAGTCGAACCTCGGCAAGTCGATGCAGCTCGCGGACGGGCTCGGCTATCACAACGACGCCGGCTACTTTCAGACGGAATATCAGAAGACGATCGCCGTCTCTCCGGCCGACGTGACGCGCGTCGCCAACAAGTACCTCACCAAGGGGCGCCTCGTCCTGAGCGTCGTTCCCATCGGCAAAACGGAGATGGCGGCGAGGCCGTCGGAAAGCACGCCGTATCGGAGAACCGACCGGTGACGCGGCCCGCCCGACCTCTCGCGATCCTCATGCTGGCGGTGGCGGGGAGCGTCGTGCTGGCGCAGGGGACGCTCGACCGGTCGAAGGAGCCCATTCCCGGTCCGCCGCCGATGCTGCGTGTGCCCGCCTGGACCCGCTCGACGCTCGCCAACGGCGCCGAGCTCGTCATCTCCGAAAAGCACGACCTGCCGCTCGTGTCGTTCACGATCACCATCTCGGGCGGATACAACCAGGCCGATCCCGCCGCGCGCCGCGGGCTGGCGGAGCTGACGGCCTCGATGATGAGCGAGGGCACGGCGACCAGGAATGGCGACGCGCTCGCCAGCGCGCTGCAGCTTCTCGGCACTACCGTCACCGTCAGGATCGGCGGCGAGAGCGGCACGCTCGCTTTTCAGAGCATCGCCGGCAAGTTTCCCGCAACGCTCGACATCGTCGCCGACATGCTCGTCCACCCGTCGTTTCCGGCCGAGGCCCTCGAGCGGCTGCGCGCGCAGCGCCTGGTCGCGCTCGTCCAGGCGCGCGACCAGCCCGCCGCGATCGCGTCGCGGCTGTTCCCACGGATCGTGTACGGCGACGCCCATCCCTACGGGCAGAACGTGACCGAGCAGACGCTCAAGGCGATTGCGCGTGACGACGTGGTGGCGTTTCATCGCGCGTACTTCCGTCCCGCGCGCGCGCTCATCACCGTCGTCGGCGACGTGCACGCCGCGGCGGCGAAAGCCGCGATCGAGAAGACGCTTGCCGCGTGGCCGGGCGGCGGAGAGAAGCCGGCGTTCCAGTATCCGGCCGTGCCGGCGGCACGCGCGTCGACGATGTACCTGGCGGACAAGCCGGGCGCCGCGCAATCCACCTTCGCGATCGGGCTCGCGGGGCCGCCGCGCAGCACGCCCGACTACTACGCGCTGCAGGTGATGAACACCATCCTCGGCGGCATGTTTCAGTCGCGGCTGAACGCCAACATCCGCGAGGAAAAGGGGTACAGCTACGGCGTCAGCTCGTCGTTCGCGTACGGCAGGGGCCCGGGAGCGTTCCGGGCCGGCGGCGACATCGTGTCGGCGAAATCCGACGCGGCGCTGACGGAGTTCATGAAGGAACTGCGCGGCATTCGCGGCGACCGTCCAATCACGGACGAGGAGCTGTCCACGGCGAAGGACGCGCTGACGCAGCGCCTGCCGGGTACGTTCGCGTCGGCGCAGAGCATCAACAACGCGATCGTCTCGCTGTGGACGCAGGGACTGCCGGACGACTATTACCAGCAGTACGCCGCGCGGATTGCCGCGGTGCGGCGCGAGGACGTGCTGCGCGTCGCGCGGCAGTACGTGGATCTCGATCACCTCGCCATCGTGATCGTCGGCGACCGCGCCACCATCGAAGCTCCGCTCCGCGCGACAGGCATCGCGCCGGTTGCGATCACGGATATCGAAGGCAATTCAGTCCAGTAGTCCTGCTACGGAGGCGGTACGTGGGGCGGGTTCCGCGGAGCACCGGTTCCGTGCGAACGCGGACCCGCCACGCTTGTTAGAGCGACGCCTCGGTGGACAGGCGGCAATCGTGGATCGCGCGACTGTCCAGTTGTTCGGCCTCGCCGCCGAGGAACCACGCTTCGCGCCTCCGGATCGGGTCGATGACCAGGCCGAGGCTGTACTCCGCGTTGAAGAAGGCGCGTTGCGTTCGCCGATCGGTGACGCTGAAGAACGCACCAAGGTTCGGATGGCTGTGATACCAGCCCACGACAATGCCGCGGCCGCGGTCGATGTGGGCGCGCGCGCGATCCCACACTTCGGCATCCATGGACAGCGAGACGCCGCTGCTGCGAAAGCGTTCGCTGGGAAGGAAGACATCGATCGACACAATCGGTCCCCACAGGGCGCGAAGGTCGTCGTCGGGTACGTAGGCGGAGCCGAGCAGCAGCCCGCCCAGCTCGGTGCGCTCGCTTCGCAGGTGGGCGAGAATGCCCTCGCGACATGCCGGGCTGAAAAAGATCGCGGGCGATTGGCTGAGGGCGGCCATGACCGATAGCGCGTCCACGGCCGGCAGCGTGTTCAGAAACTCCCTGATGGTCGAAGGCCTGACCTCTGGACGGTGATGGGTCCACTTCATGACGCCACCCTGAAGGTGTGACTGCACGTGGGACAGCGGACCTGCGTCCCGGCGACATCGGGTACCCGCAGCGATTGCGCACATTGTCCGCACTGCACAGTTCGGCGGGCGACGGGCGGCGAATCGGTCGCGATCTCGCGCCACGACCGCTGGCGGCGTTCCGCGGGCTCGCGTGACGCGGCGGCCGGAGGCGCCGCGGACGCGGCAGACATATCGCGCCAGAGCGGTTTTGCCGGCGGGCGTGCGTCCGACGGCAACGATATCGAGTCCGTCGGAAACGCCCTGCGCCACTGGCTCACCGCGCTCGAGTACCAGGAGCTGGCGGTGGGGTTCGCGGGCGAAGCCGTGTTCACCACCGCCGGATCGAACGTGAGGATCTGCACCAGTCGCTTCACCAGCAGGTCGAGACCTTCGGTTGGCAGCCACTTGCTGCCGAGGCAGACGAGGCCCGAGCTGAACACGTTCGGGTGGAACGTGGGCGGCGTGAAGTACACCTGCGGCGGGTGAAGCGGATAGCCGGCCGGAAGCTGGATGCGGGCGCGCGTTGCCGCGACCGACTGCTCGGGGTAGGCGGATGATCCCGCCGTGCGGTAGTTGATCTCGATCGTGACGCCGGTCGGCGGGTCGCCGTCGCGCGACACGATGCGCAGCCTGCCGGCCGAACGCGCGCACAACTGTTCCAGCTTCGCGAGGTCGCCGCGCCGGCGTTCGCTAGCCGCGTCCATGGCTGCCCGCCACCAGGACTGGCTGCAGCTCGAGCTCGTCGGCGTCCGCGACGATGTCGCTCGACAGCGACGCGTTCGGCTGCAGCACGCGCCCCTTCGTGACGTTCACCAGCGAGTAGTCGGTATCGCGAGGCAACGACCAGTTCTCAATGGCGCCCTGGATCAGATCTGCGCCCCGCTGATCACGCGGCATCGTCACCTCCGCCTTCCGAGTCCTGTCGGCCGTCCGTAGAATCACCTTCACCTCTGACATGGTCCTCTCCCTTCAACTCGATGACCACCTGGATGCCGTCGTTCAACGTCGTCACGATGAATTTCCCGGGCAGATCCCGCCCGGCATAGTCCCGAAGCAGCTCCCCATAGTCGAATTGCTCCCGCAAGCCGACCTCGCGCGTCCGCTCGCCGCATGCCGGGCAGGCCGCCAGCGTCTCGTCGTACCGATCGGCCACGCGGAAGATCCGTTCGCCCGGGTCGTTCGCGTCGCAGACCACGCAGCGGACGTGCGTCACCACGCGATCGCTGAAGCGCACTGGCGACGCCGGCGCGCGCGCGCGCACGATTGCCAGCCGGGGTTCGATGGGCCGGCACGCGCCGACGACGATTCGACCGTGCTGGAGGTCGCCACAGCCGGCGCAGCCGTCGAGCGGCGTGAGCTCCGTGGTGGTCGTGTGTCCCGTGAACGTGTCCTGGAAGTGGCGCCACGACGAACCAGGCAGTCCGTCCAGCGGCGCGCGGAGGTGCATCGACACCGCAAGGCTCGCTGCCGCGCTCGACGTGAGAATGGTCGTCGGGACCTTCCGTTCGGCGACCGCGACACGCTTGAGGCCGCCACACGAATACCGTTTCGCGATTTCGGCATAGGCCGACGGCGGCAGGCCGCATTCGTAGCAAGGCACACGACGATCGCGGCTGAAGGGAAACCGCTCGACGACCGCGAACCGGCTGTCGATGCCGACGTTCAGCAGCGGCGTGCCCACGATGGCGCACACGCGGTTGAGGCGGATGCGCGCCTCGAAGTTGTCGACGCAACAGAAGACGGCGGTCGCTCGCTCCACGCCGCTCAGCGTGAGCGTGGACCAGAAGTCTCCGACATGCGGCTCGATGCAGACCGACGGGTCGAGCTCGCGCGCCCGTTCCGCCGCGGCCTCGGCCTTGGGCCTGCCGATGTCGCGTTCGCGAAACAGCACGGAACGCGTCAGGTTGTGCACCTCGATCAGGTCCCAGTCGAACACGTCGATCGCGCCGGCGCCGAGCAGCACCAGGTCCTTGATGACCTCGTTGCCGACCGCGCCAGCGCCGACGACGACGAGGCGCTGCGCCTTGACGGCGTCCTGGTCGAACCAGTCGATGAGCGAATGACGGGCGTAGCGTTCCGTTGTCACTTGTGTCCTCGTGCCAGCATGTCGTCGTAGGCGCGGTTCAGCAGCTTCATGACCTCTTCGCCGTGAGGTTTCAGGAACGGATCGACGAAGTCCGGGTGATAGATGCGCACCTTGCGGCGGTAGGCAGCCTTCACGTCGGCGTCGGAGGCATCCGCGGGCACGCCGAGAACCTCGTGCGGCGGCTGCCGCCGCAGCTCGTCGAGCGTGCGCACGTGAAAGTCGATCGGCGTCCACTTCATCACCGCACCTCGAGGATCATCGAGCGGCTCGAGATGGAGATCTCGTAGCCGAAGATGGGTGAGTGGGTGACGACACCGCGGGCACGGATCGTTCGTCCCGCAAGGCTGCGGACGAAGACAGCGCCCCCGACCTCGGTGACGTACGCCGTCGGCACGACGAGCTTGAAGCCTTCGGTCCACGTGCCGCGTTCGAACATCACCGCGAAGGCGGTGCCACTGCGGCTGGTTAGCACCTGCAGGCAGCGGCCCTCGAAGACCACTTCCTGGTTCACCCGCCGCCGGTAATTGGCCAGCGTCGTGACGTTACCGCCGGACGGCGGCGTGACCCACTGCCCGGGTCGCGCCGCGTCAAGCGGTACGACCGGTGCGATGTTGCAGGCAATGCAGCGCGAGCCATTGTGCCGCCGGACGAAGTCGACGCTCGGCGCCTGGTAGTACACCCGGCAGCGGGTGCATTGGTGGATTCCCGGTTCGTCGCGAAGCGGCTGACCGGTGACGGCATCACGCACGTCGTCGTGAACGTCTGGAGATTGCGGAGCCGCGGCCGTATCGGTGGACGGCCCACCGGCGGCAGCTCGACGTCGGCGGCGGCCGCGCATCCACCCACGGAACGTAATCGGGCGGTTCAAATAGGCATAACCCGGGATTCGTCTCCGTCCCAGGTATACGCCACCGAGAACGGTGTAAAAGAGCACGACCAGCACGATGTCAGAATCACTGGATGCCGGTGCTGAATCGACGGGCGCCGGGGTCGTGGTGGTGGGCGTGGAAACAACAACCCGCACCGCCGAAGCTCCGCCCGACACGGTTTCTGAGGCCGCAGGTGTGACGCGACGCGTCTCTCTCTTCGGTTGCGGGTGGAGCGGCGTCGCTGGCCGGTCCTCGCGCGGCGATTCGTCTACCGCCGCGGCTTCATCGCTGGAGACGGCATCGGATGGAGGCGGCGCGATCGGGGCCGGCTCCGGCGCGGGTGCCGGCGCGGGTTCAGGCGCCGGTTCTGAGAGTCGCGCCACCGGTGTGGGTGGAACAGCCGGCGGAGGCAGGGGCGGCGGAGTGGCTGGCTGAATCGCGTTTGACGACAGGCCAAGCCGCCGCCGAACATCGCGCAGCTCGATGACCTTCTGGCGAAGGCACGAATAGAAGCTGGCCGGGCCCAACAAACCCGCTCCGTAGCAACTGCTTCGAATCGATACTCGATCGGCGACGCTGAATTCCGTCAAGTCCGGTTCGCCAGGCGACTGGCGAAGCGCATTGGCCTGCTGTCGCAGGCAGGCATAGAAACGCGCTGGCCCCAGCAGGCTCGGTCCATAGCACGCGCCTCTCATGGACGACTGCTGCTCGCTGGTGAACTCCGCAAGGCTCGGTTCGCCGCCTGACTTGCGCAGCTCGGTCGCCTTCTCGTCAAGACAGCTGTAGAAGCGCGCGGGTCCCAGCAGGCTCGCCCCGTAGCAGGCGCTGCGAATCGAAGCCTGTTCGTTCGAGGAGATGCCGCGCAATAGCTCGTCGCCGCTCTGGGCACGGGCTGCGGCGGCCGAAAGGACTACGAGAAGAATGAGAACCGTGATTGGCCACACGGGGTTAACGCCCACGCGCCGAAGGTACGCAGCGCTTGTGACAGTTAAGGTCCTACGCCCTGCCTTCGCCTCCGCCTGCAGTGCGCAGCGCGCGTTGAAATATTCGGGACGCTAGTCCATACTCCGCGGACTCGGCCCTCACGGTGTTCACCTGTTTCACCCTGCTGTCAGTTCTGGGGAGATCTCTATGTCGAGATGGACCGTATCGCGCTGGCCGCTTCGGACGATTGTGGTAGCGGCACTGCTGCTCCTGGCTGCGGATCGCGCCGCGATCGCGCAGACGGGAACCGCGACGATCAACGGGCAGGTGTCGGACGAAAGCGGCGCCGTGCTGCCGGGCGTCACCGTCACCGCGACGAGCCCGGCGCTGCAGGTGCCGCAAGTGACCGCGAGCACCGACCTCGAGGGGCGCTACCGGCTGACGCCGCTGCCGATCGGCACCTACGACGTGACCTTCGAGCTGGTCGGCTTCAAGACCGTGCGGCGCGAAGAGATCCGCCTGACCGCGGGCTTCACCGCGCGCGTGGACGCGTCGATGAGCGTCGGCGCGCTCGCGGAAACGATCACGGTCTCGGGCGCCTCGCCGCTGGTGGACACGGCGTCGACGGCGAACTCGACGCAGCTGACGCGCGAGACACTCGAACTCCTCCCCACGAGCCGCAGCAGCTACAGCGCCATCCTGATGCAGACGCCGAGCGCGCGCATGCCCGCCAACCGCGTCGACGTGGGCGGCTCGCAGTTCGCCAACTCGCCGCGCTTCTACGCGCTCGGCCAGCTCGGCGACTCGTGGCATTCGGTCGAGAACGTCATCGCGATGTCGCCGGCCGACAACCCGAGCGGCAACTACATCGACTATTCGGCGATGGACGAGACGGTGGTGAGCATCGGCGGCCACTCCGCCGACACGCCGAACATGGGGCTCGCGCTCAACGCGCTCGTCAAGTCGGGCGGCAACGACTTCAGCGGCTCGGCCTACTACGCCTACACCGGCCGCAGCCTGCAGTCGGACAACATCGGCCGCTACACGAACATCATCTCGCCCGAGCGCCTGCAGTACCGCGACGATGCGAACTTCGAGCTCGGCGGACGCCTGCTCACCAACAAGCTATGGTTCTTCGGGTCGTTCCGGCAGCGGCGGCAGATCGACGAGATCGTCGCGGTGTGCAGGAAGCCGGACGGCTCGCAGTGCGACCAGAACAACCACGATCGGTTCTTCACCATCAAGGTGACCGATCAGATCAACGCGAAGAACCGGATCATCGGCTTCGTGCAGCCGCACTACCGCAATCGTACCGGCGGCGGCAGCGCGACCGCGGACTGGACGACGGCGACCGCTCGCGTCGGCTTCGAGGGCACGTGGAAGGGGGAGTGGCAGTCGGTTCCGACCAACCGCCTCGTCCTCTCGGTGCTCGGCGGCGCATGGTGGCTGCGCTCCGGTGACGAGGACCCGGGCATCACGAAGGCGCCGTCGGGGACCGACAGCTTCCTCGGCACCTCCTTCGGGTCGAGCACCGCGATTGGCGGCCGGAACCCGCAGGACCGCTACCAGGTGCGCGCCTCCGCCGAGTGGTACAGGCCCGAAATGGCGGGGACGCATCGCTTCAAGGTCGGCACCGACGTCTTCAAGATGCGCGCGGAGCGCGGCTCGGTGTCGCGCGGCGAGCTCGGCAACTACACGCTGACCTTCCTGAACAGGGTCGCGGATCGCATCACGGTCTTCTCCAACCCCGTCACGCCGAAACAGCCGATGCTGTTCCTCTATCTCTATGGGCAGGACAGCTGGGCGATGGGCTCGAGGCTCACGCTGAACGTCGGGGCCAACGCGCACCGTCAGGCCGCCACGATCAACCCGGGTGGCTTCTGCCGCAAGGCGGCCGACGGCCCCGCCGCCGTGATCTTCCCGTCGCAATGCTACCCGGAGGATGCGCCGCCCATCTACAAGGCGATCTCTCCGCGGGCGCATCTCTCCTACGACTTCACCGGCCGCTCGACGACGGTGCTGAAGGGCGGCTACGCGCGGTACTACACGCCGCTGCTCGAGGACGACCTGCACATCGCCAATCACTACACGATCTCCGACGCGACCTACCGCTGGAGGGACCTGAACGGCAACGCGAACTACGACGCCGGCGAGGTGAACCTCGACCCGAACGGCTCGGATTTCCTGTCGATCAACCTGCGCGGCGGGGATCCGCTGTACGGCTTCGGCCACTTCAACCCGGACCTCGAGCAGCGGTTCCACGACGAGGTGATGCTGTCGTTCGAACGCCAGCTGGCGCCGACGTGGGCTGTGCGCGTCAGCGGCATCCAGTCGTGGGCGAAGAACCAGTGGCGCGTCAAGAACGTGCTGCGCCCCTACTCCGCGTACAGCATCCCGATCACCAACCCCGACCCCGGCAACGACGGCATCGTCGGTACCGGCGACGACCCGGCCGGCGCGCGGTTCACCTACTACGACTACCCGGCGCAGTTCGCCGGCCTCGTGAACCAGGACTCGGAATACGTCAACGACGCGTCGGCCAATCGGTCCTACACCTCGTACGAGGTCGAGTTGACCCGCCGCTACGGCAACAACTGGCAGTTCAGGTCGTCCTACAGCGCGACGCGGAAGACGGAGCCGTTCGGCACCTCCGACAACACCGTCGTGGTCGGCATGGATCCGAACTCCGAGGTCAACGCCACGTACGACGGGTTGCTGGAATGGGAGTACCGCGCCGCCGGCTCGTACCTGTTCAAGTACGGCGTGCTGGCGTCGGCCAACTTCGACGTCCGCAGCGGCGAGTACTGGGAGCGCAGCGTGCAGTTCCGCGGCCCCGCCGGCAGCCGCATCCCGACGCAGGTGCTGCGCGTCGAGCCGCGCGGAAGCCGGCAGGCCGATGCGCTGACGATGCTCGACATCCGCGCGGAGAAGCGTTTCGAGCTTGGCGGTACCAGGCGCCTGAGCGTCACGCTCAACGTCTACAACCTGCTGAACAGCAACGCCCCGCTCGGCATCCAGGGACGGTCCGGACCGACGTTCGGATTCGTCACGAGCATCCCGCCGGGCCGGCTGGTGGAGGGCGCCTTCCGTATCGGGTTCTGACGCGGGTGGGCCGACCTGAAGGTCGGCCCCTACGACACCGCGAGGCGAGGGCCGACCCGAAAGTCGGCCCCACCGTCTTGGGAATTGGGAGTTGAAATTGGGAGTTGACCGAGCTGCCGCTATTTCTTGATTGGCGTGCCTGTGCGCGCGGTCGGCTTCAGCCCGGACGCCTTGTAGCGTTTGTCGCTCTCGTTGAAATAGGTCGCCCACGGGCGCGGGTCCGCGGGTTCCCAGTAGAGGGCATCTCCGGCGACGCGCTCGTTGAGCAGCCCCTTGTCGTCCATGTAGACGTTGGGTGAGGGACCGTTCGTGTCGGTGCAGGTGTTGAACTGCATCCGGTCCTCGTACGCCGTCTCCTTGTCGCGCTGGAACCGCAGCCGCCCGTTGATCGGGCTCACGTACACCTCGGGATCGTAGAGCGTGATCTCGCCCTCGAGACGATCGCCAACCAGGCGATACCGTTCAACGGTCTCCAGCCGATCGCTGAACTCGGAGAGCCCGCCCTTCCATCCGTGAATCTGGTTGGTGTGGACGACGAGCTCGTCGCCGTTCCAGAAGCCGATCGACTCGCCGTGCCACTTCGGAAATTCCTTCTCCGTCGGGCTGTGCGGGGTGCCGTCCGTGTAAATCCACCGGGCCGTGAACGAGCCGTTGCCGGAGCCCATCGAATAGACGCGCCCCGGCGTGACGACGAACTCCTCCGCGCTGACCGCGTCGAAGTAGCCGCCGGGAAGGCAGATCGAGTTGGCCGACCAGATGCGTCCTTCCGTCACCGCCTTCATTTCCTGCACGAACGTTTCGCGGTACTTCGGCGTCAGCATGGCGGCAATCGAGCTGGCCGGCGCGCCGCCGCCGAAGTTGGCGCCGCCGCTCCAATGACCGCTCCAGTCGGGGAGCGTCGCCCTCGTGTGCTTCGTGCCGCCGTTGGCCTGCGTGAGCAGCGCCTGGTAGTGGTCCCACGCGTTCGTATAGGGATAGGGACTCTTGACGCTCGCCGCGTCGGCTCGTCCGGTCCCCTGCGAGCCGTAGGGACGCGCGGAGAGCTCCTGCCCGGTGCGGCGTCCCTCGACGTTGATCGCCATGCCGCGAAGCTGGCCGGGCGTGTTGTTCCGGTAGTACGCCGGATCGGTCCACAGGTCGCGGTCCTGTCGGAAGTCCGTGGTGGTGAAGATCGTCGGCTTCTCCGTCTGCGTCTGCGCGATGGCGGGAATCGTCACCAACCCGGCCAGCAGCGCCGTCAATAAGGCGCGCACGACGCTCAGAGCCTTCCCAACTGCTTGCCGTCGGCGGACGTCGCGACGATGTAGTTGCCGCCGGGACGGCCGTCGTTCAGCGGATGCATGGTGACCGTCACCTTGTCGCCGGCTTTGAACGTGGTCGCGGAGAAACCCATCTTCAACATGTTCGTCAGGTTCGAAAACTCGACGGTGTAAGTGATCGTCCCGCCGGCGTCGTTCTGCACGTCCATGTAGAGAAATACGTGCGGGTTCCGGAAGATGTACTGCGAGACCGTTCCGGTGATCGTCACCTCCTTGTCGTGATCGAACATCGCGTGGGAGTGGTGCGACCACGCGGGGGACGACACGGCGAGCGCCATCGCGGCCGCCAGGACAGCCGTCAATCCGAGGTTTCTCACTGCGGTCATAGAGCCTCTCAGAAATGGGATCAAGCTCCAAGATCCAAGTTCCAAGATCCAAGTTCCAAATTCCCAGGCTCTTGTTGGAACCTGGTTTTTGGAGCTCGGAGCTTGCAGCCTGGCTCTTGGAACTCGAATAACGGCAGCAGTATACGGGGAGGGGACTGCCCGGGCAATTTGTATTTGGCGGCGTCGCGCGCCTGTGCGAGACTCACGGGCGCCCCACAACCCGAACAGATGTGCAACGGTTTCACGGTCTCGCTGGTGCTGTCTCTCGGCCTGCTGTCCGCCTCGTGCGGCGCGGTCAACCCTGCGGAAGGCGGCGGCTCGGTCGTCACGCTGGTGACCCATTCGAGCCCGGGGGGCGGCAGCGACGTGTTCCTGCGCACGATGGCGCCGCACCTCTCGCGCATCATGCACAAAACCATCGTCGTCGAGAACATGCAGGGGGGCAGTGGCGCGCGCGCGATGGCGGCGCTCGCCGTGGCCAAACCCGACGGCGGCATGTTCTACGCGACGACGCCGACCTTCATCTACACGTCGTTGATGAGCAAGCCCGCGGCGTCCTACAAGGACCTCGACCCGCTCGTCAACATGTTCTACGACCCCGAGGTGCTCTTCACGGCCGCCGATTCGAAGTACGAGACGCTGCAGGCCGTGCTCGAGCACGCACGGGCCGGCGGCGGCAAGTGGGGCGCGGCCAATCCCGCGTCGCTCGAGCGGCAGACGATGGAGCGGATCAAGCAGAAGGCGGGCGTGACGCCGGCGATCGCGACCTTCGAAGGCGGCGGCGACATGCTGATCAACGTGCTGAACCACACGCTCGACATGGGGATCGGCGAGCTGCAGGAGATGCGCGGCCAGCTCGATGCGGGGAAGCTCCGGCTGCTGGGCGTCGTCGGCGAGGAGCGGATGTCGCAGTTCCCGCAGGTGCCGACCGTGCGGGAGCAGGGCATCGACCTCGCGGTGCGAAAGTTCCGCGGGCTGGCGGGGCCCAAGGGGACGCCGCCCGAGATCATCGCCGCGTGGGAATCGGCCGTTCGCACGCTGCTCGACGATCCCGAGTACAAGAAGCTCTACACCGACGACAACCTGCAGCCCGGGTTCATGCCGCACGCGGAATACGTCGTGTTCATGGACGACTTCGGGCGCCAGACGGCGGACTTCCTCAGGCAGACCGGCGTGATCAAGTGACGCGGGCGGCGCCATGAGCGAGGACTCGCGCCGCGAGCTCGTCCTCGGCTGCGCGACGCTCGCCATTGCCGCGGGCTACTACCTGATGGCGGTCCGCATTCCACAAAGCGACATTGCCGACGTCATCGGCGCGCAGGGTCTCCCGAAGACCTATGCGGCGCTGCTCGCGATCCTGTCGATCGTCCTGATCGGGCGGGCGACGCTGGCGCGCCGGACGGCAGCCGTGCGGGACGCGCCAGCGATTGCCGTGGCGCCGCCGGTCCCCGAGGGGCCGCCGCTACCGCGCAACGTCGGCTGGCGCACGTTCGGCATGCTGATGAACGGCGTCGTCTACGTCGCGCTGGTGACGCGGCTTGGGTACATCGTGTCGATCGCCGGACTCATCGCGTCCACGATTTACTTCCAGGGCGGCGCAATGAACCGGCGCTCCCTCGCGGTGGCCGTAGGCGGGGCGCTCGTCCTCTGGCTGCTGTTCGTACGGTTGCTCCACATCCCGCATCCCCCGGGGATATGGCCGTCGCTTTTCTGACCGTCATTCCCGCCGCCTTCGGCGGCGTCGCGTGGGGAATTCTCGGCGGCGCGCTGCCTGGCATCTCGCCGTCGATCACGATGGCGCTGCTGCTACCGTTCACCTACAGCATGGCGCCGACGACCGCGGTGGTGATGCTCGCCTGCACGTACATCGGCGCGGAATACGGCGGGTCGATTCCCGCGATCCTGATCAGGACGCCCGGCACCAACGCCGCGGCTGCGACCGTCGTCGACGGTTACATGATGAAGGTGCAGGGGAGGGCCGGGGAGGCGCTCGGCATCTCGCTCTATTCGGGCTTCGTCGGCGGCCTGTTCGGCATGCTGGTGCTCGTCGGCCTGACCGAACGCCTGTCGACCGTCGCGCTCGCCTTCACGCCGCCGGCGTACTTCGCGCTCGGCGTGCTCGGCCTGAGCGTGATCGCCACACTGGCGGGCGATTCGCTGGTCACGGGACTCATCGCCGGTGTCCTCGGCCTGATGATCTCCACGGTCGGCACCGACCCGGTGACGGGGCTGAACCGGTTCACGTTCGACAGCCCGGAGCTGCTGTCGGGGATTCCGCCGCTGCTCGTGATGGTCGGCTTGTATGCGGTCGGCGACCTGTTCGTGAAGACGGGCGAGCCCGACTGGGCGAAGGCGACGCGCGAGGACGCGCGCATCAAGTTCCCGAGCCCGGCGCTCTGGAAGCGGATTGCGCGTCCCCAGATCATCGGATCGCTGCTCGGCGCCTTCGAGGGGATGATGCCGGGCGGCGGCGGAGCGGTGTCGAGCTTTCTCGCCTACAACGAGGCGCGCCGCTGGTCGCGGCACAAGGAGGAATTCGGCCACGGCTCGCCGGAAGGGATCGCCGCGCCCGAAGCGGCGAACAACACGGTGGCCTGCACGGCGCTGGTGCCGATGCTGAGCCTCGGCATTCCGAGCTCGAATTCATCGGCGGTGCTGCTCGGCGGCTTCCTGATGCACGGCCTCATTCCCGGCCCGCTGCTCTTCGTCAGCCACGCGGACGTCGTGCACGGCCTCTACGTCGGGATGTTCGCGGGCAACGTGGCGATGCTGATCATCGGCTACCTGATCATGTCGCCGTGCATGTGGCTCGTGAACCGCCCGAAGCCGTACCTGATGGCGTTCATCTACGCGCTGGTCGTGTCGGGCGTCTACGCCATCCAGAACAGCATCTTCCACGTTGGGCTGACGCTCGGGTTCGGCGTGCTCGGCAGCGCGATGAAGTACTTCCGGCTGCCCGTGCTGCCGATGGTGCTCGGCGTCGTGCTCGGCTTCGTGGTCGAGTCGAACTACCGCCGCGCGCTGGTGATCTCGGCCGGCGACTATCGCACGTTCATCCAGGATCCGATCGCCGCCGGCCTGCTCGCCCTCGCCTTGCTCTTCGTCACCGGCGCGCTCGTCCGCCGCCTGCGCGAGGCACGCTCCGCGCGCCGTGCCGCCGCCGCGTCAGTGTGAATCGCAGCGCGGGCAGCGCAGCGCGTAGCGGCACGAATGCGACGTCGCGCTGCACGACAGCGTGACCATCACGAGGCTCTGCGCGCAATGCGCACACTGCAGCTGTCCCGGTTGGACGCCGCTGGTCGCCGACACGCCTTCGGGGAAGGAGTCCGCGTCGACGCCGAAGATCATGTGACAGCGCTCGCAGCGCGCCACGAACAGGCACTCGGTGGTGCCGACGTCGCAGCGCATCGCGAATTCGAGGTGGGGTTCACCGCAGGCGGGACAACTGGTCTTGGGGACGCGATTCTGGAGATCCGAGACGAAAGCCGCATTGACCACGGGTCGACTCCCTTCTGACTGGGGGCCGGGGTGCGGCCGAAGGGAGAGCAAGCCACATTCCACGTACGCCGATGACGAAACGCGCCGGAAACCAGAGGTTCCCGCGCCGCTGGCTGCCGGCCGCGTTTCACGATTGGTGCTGCGGTTACAGCCAGGTCATAGCGATTTCAAGTACTCGATGATGGCCGCGCGCTCGTCGGCCGAGAACGCGGGCCCAATGACGCCGTTGCCCCTTGGTGCGTCCTTGAACCGGTGGCCGGAGTTGCTGTTGCCCGGCTGCGTCGTGTCGAACAGCGTCGCGCCCGGGATCTCGATGCCGTCGTAGCCGACCTTCACGGGATCGAACTGCTTGCTGCCCATCCAGAACTGCGCGGGGCGCGCGGAGTCGTCCGACGAGAGCAGCGCGTCGAGGGTGGGCACCGAGCCGTTGTGCAGGTAGGGCGCCACCGCCCAGATGCCGTTGAGCGGCCGTGCCTTGTAGATCAGGTCGTCGCGCACGCGCGCGTCTGCGGGGTCGCGGCCGCCGGACCACGTCACGCGATCGGCCGGCGCCATGTGCTGCAGGCGGAAGAAGCGATCCGCGATGCCGCCGGTCACGAGGTCGAGGCCCGCAGCGGCCGACACGACACCTTTCCCCAGGTCGCCCGTGCTCGCGGTCCTGCGCTTGAAGTCCGTGGCCTGCCGCGGATCGGTGCCGACGTAATCCAGCTCGACGTCCGACACCTTCAGGTACCAGTTGCCGCTCGCGCTCTTCCACCAGTACTTCGATTCGTGGCTCTTGTCGTAGGCGATCGCGTCGAGATCCGCGATCAGCTCCTGGCGCGGCGGCAGGTGGCACTGCTGGCAGCGCTGGCTGTAGAGCGCGGCGCCGGCTTCGACCTTGCGCGGATCGAGCGCCGGAAACATCGCCGGCCACTTCGGCGACGAGAGTCCCTGGAACTGGCGTGGGCCGGCGAGCAGCTCCTCGATGGTGTGCAGGCCGCGCATGTTGACGGAGTTCTCGAAGCTGGATGCGTCGGACCCGAACAGCTTGACGACCGCGCGCACGCCGAGCGCCTCGCCGATGTTGCGCGCCAGCGGATCGGCGATCGACGAGTTGTACTGCACCCAGTTGAACCACGATGCGTCCCAGATCTGCGGGAAGCGCACCGGCGCGTTCGCAATGGCGTAGTTGGCGTCAATGTTGGTGTCGGCCGCAAAGACCTGGTTGCCGATGCGCGCGAGCGCGTCGGTGCGCATGAACCCGGCGCCGTTGTCGTAAATGTGGCCCGCGTTGGTGACGTCCAGCTGACGCCGCGCGCCCGCAAGGTACGCGTCGACCTGCCGCTTGAGGTCGGCCTTCTGCGCGTCGGTGGCGTTCGGCCCGAGCACGCGCCGCTCGAACCGTCCGTACCGGCCGACGCTCATCGGGAAGGTGTCGGTGAATGCCAGCGCGAGGCCGAGCGCCTTTTGGAACGCGGCGACCTCGATCATCGCCGGCGCCCCTTCGACCTGCACCGCGTAGTTCCGGTAGTACAGCTCGCCGGTATGGCAGGCGGCGCAGGTCAGTCCCACCACTGGGTAGGCGCGCTTCTCGATCGGGTCGACGAAGTCGTTGTCGAGCGCAAATCCGACCGGCAGCCCGTCGGGGTTCAGGGCGTCCTTATGACTGGGGATGAAGCCGAATCCACTGAGGTACGCCGGGTCGGCGAACGGGTCGCAGCCGAACGGCGAAAAACACGGCTGCTCGAGGGCCCGGAACCAGTCCGCCGGCAGCAGCCGGGTGCCCTGCGGCGTGTGATGGAACTGCTGGCGCTGCTGGTCCGTCCAGTGCTGATCGAGCGTCAGGACTTCGGCCGGGCGCTGATAGTCGGGGACGACGACACGGTATTCGTCGAGCTTCGAGTACGCGGAAGGAACTCCCGCTGCGCCGACGATGGCGGCGGCGGCAAGCGCGATGTACCTCTTCTTCACGGCAACCTCCCCGGGAGCAGAGCCCTGCGGCCCTCTGGATACAACGATGGCGTGGACGGATGAGAACCGCAGCGTGGGGGCAGGCCCTCAGGCCGGCCCAGGTCGCATGCGACCTGCGGGGGAGGAGGGTCATCCTATTACGGACGGATGCCAGATCCGGCGGCGGGTGCACACAATTTGATCGGGCGCCTTCGATCACCATGCCGCGACGACGGTCGCCGCGGTTTTGCTGCCCCGCTCACCGCCATTCACATTCCCACCGAGCAGGAAGAAGCCGCCCGCGAACTGCTGCGGTGCCGCGAAGACATTCGCGCCGACCTGCTCCGCTGCCGTCACCGGCTCTCGAAATTCCTCCTCCGCCACGGGCGTCGCTTCACGGCGACCAAGAAGGCCTGGTCGAAACGCCACGACGTGTGGCTCCGCGCGCAAACCTGGCCGCTGCCGTCGCCCGCGAGCTCACCGGCTTCGTCTGGGCGGCGTTAACCCAATGATCTGATCGGCCGACTGTCGAAAGGAGAATCCTCGGCGGTGCCGCGTCCGGATGGCTTGATAAGCCGGGCGCGGGCTGAACGTCCTTACGAACACAATGAAATTACCGGCTCATTGACACCGGTCTTTCCATATCAGAACCGGGAGATCAATTCGATGATCGCGTCCGCCGACGCGACGACCCCGTATCCCGAGTTGCCGAGCGCGAGCATTGTCCCTGGAGCGGGACCGGGCGCCGGTGCCTCCGGTTTCAGGGGAAGGACGTCCTCGGGCACGGGCACGAATTGTGTGGCGATGCCGATGATGCGCAGCCTGTTGGCCCGCGACAGCTGCACGACGGGGCCGCCGCTGTTGCCGTGATTGACGGGCGCGTCGATGATGATCGTCTTGAGCGCGGCGTTGAGCCCCGCGACGATTCCGCCGCGGACGAGCGGTCGCGTGCGATCGATCTGCGAGGAGCCGGCGACGCCCACCGACGGGTAACCGAACATGAAGATCTGGCTCGACACGTCGACGTCCGCGTACCGTGTCAGGTACTCGAACGGCGCGACGACGATTGCTCCCTTCGACTTCTCGGTGACGACGACGCCCGGCGTCGTGTTCAGCCCGTCGGTTCTGAGCGACGCCAGGCGGACGACAGCCACGTCCCGGGGTTCGTCGGCGTGAATCTGTTTCGCCTCCACGAGCTGCGCGGCGTTCACGTGCATGACCGTCACGGCGCTTTCGTGCACGTCCTTGCTCAGCGCGCGCAGCGTCAGCTCGGGCGCGTGCAGGCGTCCCGTGAGAACATCGAAGATCACGTGCCGCGCGGTGACGAGGAACAGCTCGCGGTCGCGCCTGACGAAGAAACCGGTGCCGCCTCCATCGGGGACGAGGACCTGCACGGGATAGGCGAGGTTGTCCTCGGGCAGGTACGCCTGCGCGCGTGCCACGCCGGCGAGGGCCGTCGCCTCGAGCAGGACGGCGGCGGCGATCGAGAGGGACGTTCGCGTCATGCGGAAATCTAACACCATCCACGCGATCGGCTGCCTCATCGTCTCGCTCGTCCTGCTGGACGGCTGCGGGTCCTCGTCCAATCCGGCCGCGCCATCCACGCCACCCGTCGTTCGCCGCGTCGTCGTGCTCGGCGACAGTCTCGCGGTGACGCCGACGCCGGCGGAAGGTTTTCCGGCGGTGCTCCAGAGCAGGATTGCTGGCGGACGGCTGCCGTGGACGGTGAGCAACGCCGGCGTGTACGGCGACACGACGGCGGACGGCCTGCGCCGGTACGAGCCGCTGCTGCAGGGCGATGTCGGGGTGCTCGTGCTCGAGCTCGGCGCCAACGACGGTCTCGACGGCGTGGACACGAGCACGATCGAGGGGAACCTCGCGGCGATGATCGAGGCGGCGCAAGCACACGGCATCGCCGTCGTGCTGTGCGGGATGGAGACGCTTCCGCTTCGCGGCCTCGGCTACACGGTCGCCTTCCACGACGTGTTCCCGCGCCTGGCGCGACGCTACAACATCCCGCTGGTGCCGTTCCTGCTTGCGGGCGTCGCGCTGACGCCCGGCATGACTGCTCCTGACGGCGTCCATCCGAACGCGGCCGGCGCGCGTCGCATCGCCGACAACGTCTGGCCGTACCTGGAACCTCTATTGCGACAAGGGCCGACCTGAGGGCGGCCCCTAACAAGATCCAAGATCCAAATTCCAAATTCCAAAAGCGGTTGGAGCTTGGAGCTTGGAACTTGGAGCTTGGAGCTTGACCGCAGCCTATGAAGCCCTGGCGAGCTGCGAGGCGAGCTGGCCGACGTTGACGTAGTCGATCTTGCCCGTGCCGAGCACGGGGACGCTGGCCACGCAGGCGACGGCGCGGGGCACGAAGAGCTCCGGCAGGCCGGCCGCGCGAGCGGCGGTTGCCAGCGCGCCGCGGTTGGCTTCCTTGTAATCGGTGATGAGGACGATCTGCTCGCCGCGCCTCGCGTCGGGCACGGTGACGACGGCATGCGTGGCAGCCGGCCAGACCTTCGCCACGAACTCCTCGACGGCGCCGAGCGGCACCATCTCGCCGGCGACTTTCGCGAAGCGCTTCGCGCGCCCCTTGATGGTGACGAAGCCTTCCGCGTCGATGTCGACGATGTCGCCGGTGTCGTACCAGCCGGCGTCCGGCGGCTCGAGCACGCCGGGCTTCTCGGCGCGCAGGTAGCCGAGCATGACGTTCGGTCCCCTGACGAACAGGCGGCCGCCGTCCGCGATCCCTTCGACGGGATCGATGCGGTGTTCGATGCCGGGCAGCAGCCGCCCGACCGTCCCCGGCTTGAACCGCATCGGCGTGTTCACCGCGAGCGCGGGAGCCGTCTCGGTCGTCCCGTACCCTTCGAGGATGCGGATGCCGAACTTCTCGAACCAGACGCGGCGCGTCTCGGCCTTCACGCGCTCGGCGCCCGCGAACACGTAGCGCACCGAGTAGAAGTCGTACTCGTCGGCCACGCGCGCGTACCCGGCCAGGAACGTGTCGGTGCCGAACAGGATCGTCGCGTTGATGCCGTAGGCCAGCTCGGGGACCGTCCGGTAGTGCAGCGGCGACGGATAGAGGAACGTCCGGACGCCGGCGAGGAGCGGCATCAGCAGGCCGCCGGTCAACCCGAAGCTGTGAAAGACGGGCAGCGCGTTGAGCACGATGTCCTTCGCGCTGAGGTCGATCACGGACGCCAGCTGATGGCGGTTCGCCAGCAGGTTGCGATGGCTGAGGACGACGCCCTTCGGCGTGCCTTCGGAGCCTGACGTGAAGAGCACGACCGCCGGGTCGTTGGCGCGCTCGGGCCGATGATTCGGCCGGCTGATCGTCGCGCGCAGCAGCGCCGACAGGCGCCGCAGCGTCCCGATTTCGCCGCGGACGTCCTCGAGATAGACGATCGTGACGTGCGGCTCGAGCGCCGCGACGAGCGGCTGGAGCTTCGCGCGCTCGATGAAACGGCGCGCGGTGATGACGAGCGAGATCTCCGATCCCCGACACGCCGCCTGGACGGACGCGGCGCCGGTGGAGAAGTTCAGCATCGCGGGGACGCGCGCGGCCGCCTGCAGGCCGAAGAACGTCACGAGCGCGGCACGGGAGGTCGGCAGCAGCACGCCGACGCGCTCGCCGGCCTTCGACCGGCTGGCCAGCGCCGCCCCGAGCGCGTAGCTCGCGGTAATGACCGCTCGATACGACATCGGCTTCTGGTCGAGGTCGTCGGTGATCAGGTGCGCGGCGCCGTGCGTGTCGCGCGCCTCGAGCAGCGCCTCGAACAACGTCGTGTCGATGCGGGCCGCCGCGAACGTCGAGCGCACCATCTCGTCGGCGAGCGCGCGGCGCAGCGCGGTGCGTCGCGCGCGCCCGGTGACACCCGCGGGCGACGCCAGGCGGCGCGGCGCCTCGATGCGGATGCGGATGCGCGGGAAGAGCCGGCGGCGCACCTTGCCCGCCAGGCGCGCGAACGGCGTGAACTCGACGCCCTCGATGCGGACGAGGACGAGCGGCGCGCCCGCGCGCTCGGCAATCACGGCCGGCCCGTCGTAGACCTTCATCAGCGACCCGGTCGTCGTGATGCGCCCCTCGGGGAAGATGATGCACGGCGAGCCGGCTTCGACCGCGCGGATCATGGCGCGGATCGACAGCGGGTTGGTCGGATCGACCGGCATCGCATTCACCAGCGAGAGAAACGGCCGCGCCCACCACTTGCGCGCGATGAACGTGTCGACGGCGAAGACCGGGTCGCCCGGCAGGAACGCGCCGAGCAGCAGGCCGTCGAGAAATGACGCGTGGTTGGCCGCGATGACCGCGCGCGGCAGCGTGGCGCGCGCGTGCTCGAGGCCATCGACCTCGACGCGGTAGAGCGTGCGCAGGACCAGGCGCACGACGCTCTTGGCGATGTCGCGGCGCAGGATCCACGCCGCGGCGACGCCGACGGCAATCGTGCCGACACCGCACAGCACGAACACCTGGCCGATGGTCGCGCCGCGCGCCAGCAGCGCCGCGGCGCCCAGTGCCGCCGCGGTCATGGCGAGCGCGTTGATGATGTTGTTGGCGGAGATGATGCGCGCGCGGTGCGCGGGATCGCTCTCGTGCTGCAGCACGGCGTAGAGCGGCACGCAGAACAGGCCGCCCGCGACCGCGAGCCCCAGCAGGTCGGCGAGGATGCGCCAGGTCTGGCGATCGCGGACGAACGCCAGCGCGCCGGTGAGCACCGCCGGGTGCACGCGCCCCGCGCTCGACAGGTGCAGATCGATGGCGCACGCCGCCATCCCCATCGCCGCCAGCGGCACGTAGCGGGCCGAGACGTCGCCGTGCAGCAGCCGCTCGGCCATCATCGAGCCGATGCCGACGCCGACGGCGAAGAGCGCCAGCATCAGCGTGACCACCTGCTCGTTGGCGAACAGCACGTCCTTGGCCAGCGTCGGCAGGCCGGAGACGATCGTCGCGCCAAACAGCCAGAACCACGAGATGGCGAGAATCGGCGTCAGCAGCGCGCGCCGCCGCACGACGTGCACGACCACCGACACCGAATCGCGGATCAAATGCGGCCGCGTGGCGCCGAGGTCGGGCGCGGGCGGGGCCGCGGGAATGGCGCGCGCGGCGATGGCGCCCAGCGTCGCCGCGCTGATCCCGAAGGCGCCGACCACGAGCGCGCCGTTGGCGACGAGCACCACGCTGCCGCCGAGGATGGTGCCGAGCAGGATCGCGAGGAACGTGCCCGCCTCGATGAGCGCGTTGCCCGCGACCAGTTCGTCCTCGCGAAGGTGCTGCGGCAGCAGCGCGTACTTGATGGGGCCGAAGACGGTCGAATGCGTGCCGAGGCAGAACAGCGCGCCGAGCAGCGCCGGCACGCTCTGCTGCCAGAGTCCCCACGCGCCGAGCGACATGATCGCGATCTCCGCGATCTTCACCCAGCGGGCGATCGCCGCCTTGTCGGTGCGGTCCGCCAGCGTCCCCGACGCGCCGGAGAAGAGGAAGAACGGCGCGATGAAGAGGCCGCCGGCCAGCATCACCAGGGACGAGGCGGCGACGTGCAGCTGCTCGGCGATGCGGTAGGTGACGACGATCCCGAGCGCGCTCTTCAGCAGGTTGTCGTTGAACGCGCCCAGGAACTGCGTGACGAAGAGCGGCGCGAAGCGTCGTGTCGTCAGCAGCCGTGCGAGTGGCGAGCGCATCAGCATCTCCTGTCAGACCGTGGTCACGACGGCCCAGGCCGCGGCGACGAGCCGGTCGCACACGGACCCCATGTCCGACGGCAGCCGTCCGTAGGCGGCGAACTGGACCGGTTGCAGAACGACGCCGAAGACGAGCGACGTGGCGAGGTCGGCGTTCTGCGGCGGCAGCTCGCCCGCCGCGATGCCGCGCGCGATCACCATGCGGACGGCCTCGACGGGCGTCGGCGCGTCCGCCGCCAGCTTGGCGAGCTGGTCGTGCTGGACGAAAAGAAGAAACCGGAAGAGACGGGGGTTTTCGTCATACGCGCGGCAGAAGCCGGCAATCATCGCGGCCAGCTTGTCGCGCGTGCCCGATTCCGCTTCCGCGAGCTTCAGCAGCCGTCCGGCGAACTCGATGTAGTGGCGCTCGAACACCTGCCAGACCAGCTGCTCCTTGCTGGGGAAGTGGCGATAGAGCGCGCCCTCGGACATCTCCAACGCGCCGGCGATGTCCCTGACCGTCGTATCGGCGACCCCCTTCTCGACAAACAGGTGAACGGCGGCTGTTTCGATGCGGTCGCGCGTGTTAGGAAAGCGATGTCGTGGCATAGTGAGTAAACAATCACTCACTATACTAGTCGACTACCACCGCACTGTCAAAGAGTCATGTCAAGTGACTGATTCGATTGGTCTTACGCCATGTCACCGGGCCCCCGTCGCCGCGGGCGGCGGAGGCGGTGCGGCCGGGCGCACGAGCGGTGGAACCGGATCGATCCGCAGGCCGTGGAACTGGTTCGAATAGATAGCCTGGTAACGGATGCCGTTGCCGTCCTTGTCCACGTAGCCGAGCGACTGCTGGAACAGGCCCGGCTCGGGATACCCCTTCGGCACCGTCGCGTCGAGGATATACAGCTTGTTCTCGTGCATCGAGATGTAGAGGTAGGTGCGGGATTGATCCGCGTTGTTGGTCAACTGCAGTTGATGCCCTTCGATGAGGTCCTGCCAGTTCCAGAGGTACTCCGAGACCTTGACGTCCTTCTGCAGGTACTTGAACGTCGCGTACACGATCGCGTCGCGGATGTCCTGCGTCGCATAGCCCGGGCCGATCACCGACCGCAGGCCTCCTGAAGGCTGTCCCTGGCAGGTTTCGGCCCCGACCGGGCATTTCTCGGATCGCTCCATCCCCAGCCGCTCGATGCCGGAGTAGTCGACGACGGTCATCGAGTAGCGGCCGCCGCTGGTCTCCGCGCTGTACACGCGTGCCGGCAGCACGTAGCCCTGCTGCGTGGTCCAGACCGTCTCGGCGATCTTCGGCTGGTAGGGGAACACGACCTTGAACCCGTCCTCGTTGTTCTGGTACTCGATCCACTCCTGCGCGGCGCACGGCGCCGCGACCAGCCATCCGACCATCAACGCGACCGCGAATGCTGCTGCACGCATGATGCCCCTCACTTGAAATCGAAGGCTGTTGACGCGGTGTTGCTGTCGGTGCCGCTCGCATCGGTGGCGCGGACCTGCAGGTCGCAGTGGTTGCCGGCGGCGGGAGCGCCGGCGTGCCCCGCCAGCGTGCGCGGGTTCGGAATGCTCACGCGTATCGCGCCGTTGTCCAACCGGCCGCGGACGATCCCCGCCTCGGGCTGGCCGGCGCCGCAGGAGAGCAGGAACCAGACGAGCGGCGTCGCGCTGAACGAGCCGCCCTGATCCGCCGCCGCGAACTGGAGGTCCACCGACGGCTGGCTCGCCTGTGCAGACACGACGCGCAGATTCGAGATCGCCGGCACGTGGTTCGGAATCGTGAGCGTGACCGGCGCCGTCCGGCCGGTCTGCTGCACCCCGACCAGCGTTCGCGGACCTGGCGCCGCGTCCTTCGCCACGCTGACCGTGAATTCCCACCACACCGATCCCTGGTTCAGGTCGCGCGACGTCATGCCGCTGACCGTGATGCCGGCCGGCGGCGTGATCTCGATCGACTGAATCGGGTTGATCCTCGGGAGCGCGAGGTGCAGCACCGTCGCCTGGCCGGGAATCAGCTGTGTGGGGTAGTAGCTCCCGATGACGCCCTGCACCTGCTGCGCGTTGGCCGCCGGCGCGCCGGCGGCTGCCAACATGAGCACCAGGCATCCGCCCCTGACCGTCGTGCGAGCCGTGAACCGCATGCGATGCCTCCCGCGGCTGGGAGTATCGCTCCAAGCGCTCCGATCCTCAAGAGCACAAAGCACACAAAGAAATGCGAGCCACAAAGAGCACGAAGATCACGAAGAAAAAGAACACAAAGAAATTTTGGCTTTTGTGCTCTTCAACTTCGTGTGCTCTGTGTTCTTTGTGGCTCCCGTCTTTGTGCTCTTGTGCCCGCGCCGACGCGCGCCGGTTAGATGGCTCCCTGCTGGCGCGCCGCCTGGATCTCGTCGTCCTTCAGGCCCACGATCTCGCGCAGCACCTCTTCGGTGTGCTCGCCGAGCAGCGGCGAGCGCCGCACCTCGGCGGGTGAGTCCGAGAGCTTGATCGGGTTGCCGACGGTCAGGTACTTCCCGCGTTTCGGATGATCGACTTCGACGACCGTGCCGGTCGCGCGCAGCGACGGCTCCTCGGCGATCTCCTTCATCGACAGGATGGGCCCGCACGGGACGTCCAGCGGATTGAGAATGTCCATGATCTCCATCTTGGTCTTGGTCATGGTCCACTTCTCGATTTCGGAGAAGATGTACGCCAGACGGGGCAGACGCGCGTCGGGCGTGTTGAAGTCGGGATCCGTGAGCCAGTCCTCGTGGCCAATCACCTTGGCGAGGGTCGGAAACGCCTGCAACTGGGCGATCATGTAGATGTAGGCGTCAGGGTCGGTCTCCCATCCCTTGCACTTGACAATCCAGCCCGGGTGACCGCCCCCGGACGCGTTACCGGCGCGCGGCACGGCTTCGCCGAACTTCCCGTTCGGATACTGCGGATACTCCTTGAGCGGACCGTGCGCCAGCCGCTGCTGGTCGCGCAGCTTCACGCGGCAGAGATTCAGCACCGCGTCCTGCATCGCGCAGGTGACGCGCTGGCCGCGTCCGGACTTCTCGCGCTGGAAGAGCGCCGCCAGGATGCCCGCGACCAGGTGGATGCCGGTGCCCGAGTCGCCGATTTGCGCGCCCGTGACGAGCGGGACGCGATCGATCTCGCCGGTCGTCGACGCGGCGCCGCCGGTGCACTGCGCGACGTTCTCGTACACCTTGCAGTCCTCGAACGGCCCGGGACCGAAGCCCTTGACCGACGCGTAGATCATCCGCGGGTTGATCTGCTGGATCTTCTCCCACGGAAATCCCATGCGATCGATGGCGCCCGGCGCGAAGTTCTCGACCATGACGTCGCACTGCTCGATCAGCTTGGTGAAAATCTTCTTGCCTGCCTCGGTCTTCGGATTCAGCGTGATGCCGCGCTTGTTGCTGTTCAGCATCGTGAAATACAGGCTGTCGACGCCGGGTTTGTCGCGCAGCTGGCCGCGCGTCGGGTCGCCTTCGCCCGGCCGCTCGACCTTGATCACGTCGGCGCCGAACCACGCGAGAATCTGGGTGCACGTCGGTCCTGACTGGACGTGTGTCATGTCCAGGACCCGGACCCCTTCCAGGGCTTTCGCCATGTTGTCCTTTCCTCGATATTGTTGAACTCGTGAAACGAGAATTTTATTCGCACAAGTGAGGTTTTGAGAACCACCTTGCCCGGGCACACCCGTTGCACCCCGCCAGCGCGTGCCTCGTCCGTTCCCATTGGTGGCAGTAATCGCCGGCGTCGTTGCACTGTTTGTGTCGGCGCCGGGTGCCCAGCAACCACGCACGCCCACGGCTGATGCCCTGCGCTCGCCGATCGAGCGCGCGCTTGGGGCGGCGCCCCGCAACTACCAACGGCTGCTCTCGCCGCAACAATCCGGGGTTCGCCTCCTTGGCGTGCAGGTGCGCGCGACGCCGGAGACGCTGACGATTGCCATCGACCTCAGCCAGCGGGCGCTGACCTACGACCCCGCCGGCAACATCGAGCCGCTGCTCGATCAGATTATCCAGGCCACCGCATCGGCGGTCGGCCCCGCGCCGCTCGTCGACTACCGGTTCACGATCGACGGCCTGCCGCTCGAGCAGTTCCTTCCGCGGCCGGCGGCTCGCCGCGCCGCGGTCGGCCCCGGTCTGGTCCAGGGCAGGCCGCTCGCGGAGGGCGGTACCGTGCTCGTCAGCCCGGGCCACGGATGGTACTGGGACGAAACCCTCGGCTACTGGCACCTGCAGCGGCCGCGCGTCCGCGGCATCGTCGAGGATCTCGTCAACTGGGACATCGCGCGCTACGTCCGCGACGAACTGCTCGCGGCAAACATCAGCGTGCAGATGACGCGCTACGCGGAACGCGAAGACGCCGCCGGTCCGTCCGGCAATCCACGCTGGCAGGAGGCGGCCAAGTATTTCATCCAGGGCCTCGGCGCGCCGCCCGAAGTCTGGAATTTCGGCGTGGACGACTACGCGCGCGACATCAACTCGCGGCCGTTCTACGCCAACTGGATCGACGCGTCCGCGGTGCTCGCCATTCACAACAACGGCGGCGAGGAGACCGGGACCGAAACGTGGTACGACGCGACCAACGGCCAGCAGGACGAGAGCCGGCGGCTGGCGGAGATCGTCAACCGGCACGTCGTGTCCGCCATCCGGACGCGCTACAACGCAGGGTGGGTCGATCGCGGGCTGCGGACGTGCGACGGCTGCAAGGGAGAAAACCGGCTGGCATCGCGTCCCGCGGTCATCGTGGAGATCGCCTACATGGACACGCCGGCGCCCGACAACGACGCGCTGCACGACGACGCGTTCAAGCGCATCGTCGCGCAGGCCCTTCGCGAGGCCGTGCAGGAGTGGGCGCAGCGCTGATAGGGTTCAAAGGGTTCATGAGGTTCAACGGGTTCAAGAGGTTCAGAACCCAGAACCAGAACCCTATGAACCCAAGGAACCACTTGAACCTCATGAACCCAGTTCTTTAACGCTGAAGATGATGGTCGTCGTTCAGCAGCCGCGGCGCATCGCTCTCGACGCACCTCGGTGATTCTTCGAGCGAGTCGGTCGACGGCCTGAGCAGCCGCGCCGGCATCACCCACGGCTTCGCGAGCACCTTCGGCTCCTCGACCGTCGCCTGCCACACGATGTTGTCGCCGTCCTTCCAGATCCGCTCGACGACGTGCATCGCGTCGGTGTGGAAGTAGCCGTCCTCGCCGAACCACGTGTCGTCGCCGAAGCCGGTGACGTCCACCACGAACACGTCGCCTTCCCACTTGCCGATCGAATCGCCGTACGCGGACGGGTTGGGATACTGGCGATGCGGGCGGCCGTCGGTCGGGATGACGCGGTAGGGATCGCCGGAGATGTCCTCGTAGAGGAAGATCGTCTCCTTCGCCAGCTGCACGATCTTGCGCGGCGGCCCGATGCGCGGCACGCCCGGCTTGCCGCAGTAGAACACCGGGTCGGTGCGGCTCTCGTGGTCCGAGAGGTCCTTCACCTTCGCCAGGAACTCGGGCCTGTACGCCGGTCGCGGCGTCGACGGCTGCACGCCCTTGATGGCGCTCGCGTCGCCGTGGCGCGCGCTCTGGTCGATCTTCTGGATGGTGACCTGGCCGTTGACCTCTTTCTTCAGCGCCGCGGGCGCGCGATCGATCGCGTAGCTCCAGACGCCGCTCAGGTCGGGATGGCGGGCCTGCTGCGCGACGACGGCCCCCTGGACCAGGAACGCGGATACGGCAACGGCGAGAACGGTTCGTGTCATGTCTGCCTCACTTCGCCTCTGCGCTGTTGATCAATTCGTACGAGGTGCCGTCGGGCAGCTTGATCTTCTGCATGTACCCGTACAGCGAACCGTCCCGCGCTTTCACCGCCTCGACGGTGATCTGGTGCCCGATCGCTTTCGCGAAATCGGCACGCGCGAGGCCGACGCTCTTGTACCAGGAGGGCGGGTTGCTCTGGAACGTCCACTGGTCGACCTTGCCGCTGTCGCCCTTCGCCTCGATGGCGAGCACGATGTGCGGATTGATCCAGTCCACCCGCGTCAGGGTGCCGGTGATGTCCACAACCTTCGACATGTCGAAGATCGCGGAGGGCGAATGATGGGCCTGGACGGCCGCGGAGGCCAGCCACGCGAAAACGATGAAGCCGGCCGCGAGAACCCTGTAGTTCACGATGGGCCTCCTTGGTGCGATTGGCGCGAATATAGCATTGGTGACAGAGGTCTGGCTCCGTTTTTACGCCCAACTGAACGATTTTCTGCCGGCGGTCTACCGCCGCGCACGCTTCAGGCATGCCCTGCGCGCTCCGGCATCCGTGAAGGACGTCATCGAGTCGCTCGGCGTGCCGCACCCCGAAGTCGACGTCATCACGGTCAACGGCGAGGCGAGCGACTTCACCTGTAAGCTCCGCGACGGCGATCGCGTGTCCGTCTATCCGGTGTTCCGGAGCCTCGATCTCGAGGGGCTGTCGCGCGTCGGCAGCGATCCACCGGCTCCCGTGCGCTTCGCGTTGGATATCCACCTGCGAAAGCTCGCCTCGCTGCTGCGTCTCGCCGGATTCGATGCCGTCCTGCTCACCGAGGATGCAGAGGTGGCGGACGTGTCAGCCGGCGAGGAGCGCGTCGCGCTGACGCGCGACGTCGGCCTGCTGAAGCGCAGCATCATCCGGCACGGCCGCTGGATCCGGCACACCGATCCGGAGCTGCAGCTCGTGGAAGTGCTCGATCGGTTCGACCTCGCGCACGAGATGCGTCCGTTCATCCGCTGCATGGAATGCAACACGCTGCTGACCGCGGTCGACGCGGATGCGATCGCGGAGCGGCTGCCGCCCGGCACGCGCGAATGCTTTACGCAGTTTCAACGCTGCCCGGGCTGCGATCGCATCTACTGGCAAGGGTCGCATTACGACCGGCTGGTGCAACTGCTCGAACGCGTCCGAGCGCGCGTCGCGGGCCAGGCGGGTGAGCAGGGCCGTACGTAGGCCGCGGACCCGGCTCCGTTATCGCTGCGGCATCGGGATGCGGTCCCAGACGTTATGACCGCTGTTGCCGGGCCCGCCGTTGAAGCTGGTCCAGGTCAGCGTGTTGCCGTCGGGCGACACGCGATAGAGCACCCACTCGTCGACGGTGCCTTTGGTGGCACGCTCGCGATAGAGCGTGTTGCGATCGACCAGCCACATGGCGACCGTCTGGCCGAGACCGTTCGGCCCCTGCGGGTTCGGGTAGATGTTCTTGCCATCGAGCTTGAAGAAGAACTCGCGCGCATCGTCCGTGAAGACGTTCTTGTAGTCGGCCTTCGTTGGCGGCCAATACAGGAACACCTCCTGCTTGATGCCGCCGTTCTCCGCCGTGTAGATCACCGTGCCGGTGTCCTTGAAGCGGTTCTGCGCCTTCAACGCCGGATCCGAGCGATTGAAATTGATCCGCCACGCGCCGATGATCGGCAGCTTCGACAGATCCATCTTGTCGGCGGCGACGCGGTAGCTGCCGAAGAACCCGATCGGCGGCGCTTCCGGGAGGTTCTGCGCCTGGCCGCGCCCCTCGCCCCGTCCCTCGCCGCGGCCACGCCCGCGGCCTTCCTGGCCGAGGACCGTCAACGGCTGGACGAACAGCGCGAGCACAAACGTCGCGATGAAGAGCGCGAGATACCGGCGTGCCCTGCTCATGGTCATCTCCTGATGTTGGTGTCCGTGCCGTACTTCGGCCGGGCGTCCTTGCCATGCGCCTGGTAGTACGTGTTCTTCAGGTGCACGAGATCGACGTTCCCTTCGTGGCACGTGTCCTCGACGTCGAAATCGGGCACCGCCTTGATCCGCTTCATCGGCGCCGGCGACGTCATCGTCCACGGCTTGCTGAACACCTTCGGGTTGTCGATCGTCATCGTCCACTTGATCGTGTTCGCGTCGAGCATCTGGAACCGCTCGACGATATGCGCGTCGGCGCCGTGGAAGTCGCCGCCGAGCGACATGCGCGTGCGGTCGTTGAAATTCGTGCTGTCGACCACCAGCGTATCGCCCTCCCAGTGGCCGACGGGGTCGCCCAGCCAGAGGCGGATGCCGGGCGGCAGGTGCGCGCGCCCGTCCATCGGCACGATGCGCGTGATGTGCTGCGTCGCGTTGATGACGAACGTATTGCCCGAGAACAGGTATTCCTGCGTGAAGCTGTGGATGCGGCCGACGTCGTAGAACTCGCAGTGGCCGACCTGGTCTTCATAGCCGTTGGCATCGTCACGGCGGCGATCCCGCTCCTCCAGCGCCCACGGCAGATACGGGATGATGCCGTCCTTCGGCTCGAGGATGAGGCTCTGGCCGCCGAGCACGCCGAAACCGGGAGGATGCTCCTCGAGGATGACGGTGTGCGTGACGCCACCCGGCGATCCGTTCCAGGTGCCGGTGAGGTCCGGGTGGCCGTCGGCACGCCGCGGGATCGGCCCCGCCGGTCCGGTCGATTTCACCTGGCCGTCGACATTGGCAAGGCCGCCGGGACGCCCGATCTCGCCGCCAGCCTGGCCGGCGATCGGCGGGGACGCGGCGGCGAACATTACCAGCGAGGCCGCTATCGACAACAGGAGGCGTGTGCGCGTGCTCATAAGTGTCACCAGACGGGCCGGCTGAAGCCGGCCCCTACTTCTCTTCGTCGAAATCTCTCGGCCACGTGTGGTCGATGCCCAGCTCGTCGAGCATCGCGGTGCACTCGTAATCGAGCAGGCCGACGTCCTTCTGCCGCTGCAGCGTCATGCGAATGGTCCACGGCCGCGTGAAGACCTTCGGATCGGTCATGGTCGCTTCGTACTGCAGCGTGTCGGCACCCATCGGCGTGTAGCGCTCGACCACCTCCAGCGCGTCGCTGTGGTAGTTGCCCGCCATGTCGAACCACGTATAGCTGTTGAACTTCGTCAGGTTGATCACCAGCGAATTGCCGTCGTAGCGGCCGCGCGCGAATCCCATCCAGGCGGTTTCGTCCGCGGGCGCAGGCTCCTTGCTGTTGATCGGGACGAACCGCTTCTTGTGCGCCCACTCGTAGACGAAGGTGACCTCGTCGGACGTCTGGATGATCTGGAACGGCCACCCGAGATACGTCATGCGGGGGATGCCCGGCAGGTAGCACTTCGCCAGCGGGTCGGCGTTCTTCACCGGATCCAGGGTCTTCGTTCCCTCGTAGTTCCGTGCGCGCTTCGCCAGCGCCTCGGATCTATACGGGATCCTGCCGTCGGGTGGATCGACGACAAAGCCCCTGCCGGCAGGGACGCCCGGCTTGGCGCCATGATCCTCGAGGTCGTATTTCGCGAGATTCCACGCGCGCCAAACGCCCTGCAGATCGGGCGGCCGCCTCGCGGGTGCCTGCGCCATGACGGTTGGCGAAACGGCGTGTGGGCTGGCCGCGATGGCAGCCGCGGCAACCAACCACGTCAGGACGCGATGACGCATGCCACCCCCTGGATGTTCTCCACTACAGGCGGACGTCCGGGTCCGCCGCTACGAGGTCTTGTCGTAGACGGCCTTCTGGGTGCTTGGGGTATCCCCGACCTGCGTGCGGGTCTTCTCGACCGTCAACTCGTTGCCGTTGGCGGTCCACACTTCCTTGAAGTCGACGACCACGTCGCCGGCCGGCGACGAGAAGGAACGCCGCGACGTGATGACGAGACTCGAGCCGTTCAGCACCGCCTGGCCGGTCTCGGTAATCCCTTCGGGCGCCTGCACGTCCACCTTGCTGCCATCGAGCTTGTAGGTGGCGGAGAGCGGCCGCTGCCGCACGCTGGTCGCGATCACCGAGATGTCGCTCGCCGTCTGCTTGACCTCGAGCTGACTCGGGAACTGGATGTCGGGCGTGTTGCCAACGACGCTCCGGCTGCTCTTGGCCTGGCTGATTCTCCACGTGCCCGTAAAGTCGGGACGTCCCTGCGCGAACGCCACCGTCTGCGCGCCCAGCGCCAGGGCGACGCCCAGAGCGATTGTCACTCGCTGCATGGTTGGAACTCCCGGCCCTTACGGGGTCTTTTCGTCGCTGACGAACTCTTTCTTCGCTTCGACGAGCGTGAAGCTGCTGGCGTTGACCGTCGGCGTGCCGTCCTTGGCGAGGAAGCCCTTGATGATCACCTCGGCGCCGACGAAGTCCTCTTTGCGCAGCCCCTGCTTCATGAGCGTGGTCGGCCCCGCACTCTCGACTTCCCACGTCACCACCTTGCCGTCGGCGTTCTTGACGTCGACGTAGAGGTGCGCGTGCGGGTTCTGCCATCCCATCTTGACGATGGTGCCGCGCAGGGTGATCGGCTTGTTGCCGTCGTAGGTCGCTGAAAACGAATGATGGGCCCGGAGCGGTGCGGCGGCGAGCAGCAAGCCCAGAGAGACCGTTGCGAGCGCCAGGATGGTGCGCATGTCGCCTCCTAATATCTCAGTCCGAGTGCGGCCGCTCAGAATGATGCGGATGGTACCAGATGTCGCTTGCGGAAGGCTATCGCGTACCGCCCGGGCGCTTCCGCTTGCTTTACTCGTCCCGGTCGATGCGGTATATACGCCGCCATGACACCCACGCGCAGGCGCCCGGTTCACGGGGTGATGGCGGCGGCGGTCGCGTGCCTGCTCGTCATGGCCACCGTGCGCGCGTCCGCGCAGCAGCCGGCGCCGGCACAGCCGGCGCTCGTCACCGAGAAGCTGTTTCGCAACATCCAGGTGCTGAAGGGCATTCCCATCGACACCTTCTTCGACGTGATGGGGATGTTCGCCTCGTCCATGGGCGAGGACTGCACGTTCTGCCATTCGAAGGAGGCGGTCTTCAGGCACGAGGCGTTCGGCGACGAGACGCCGCGGATCCGGCGCGCGCGCCAGATGATCGCGATGATGAACGGGATCAACCAGGCGAACTTCGGCGGACGGCCGATGGTGACGTGCTTCACGTGTCATCGCGGCAGCAACACGCCGGTCAACTCGCCGAAGCTGGCGCTGCAGTACGGCGAGCCCGAAGACGACCCCAACGTGATCAACTTCCCCCCCGAGAAGCAGCCGGCCGCGACGGAGATCCTCGACAAGTACCTGCAGGCGCTCGGCGGTCCCGCGACGCTCGCCAGGCTCACGAGCTTCACCGCGAAGGGGACCTACTCCGGGTTCGACACCGATCACAAGGAGATCCCGGTCGACATCTACGCGAAGGCGCCGAATCAGCGGACGTGGATCATCCACATGCCCGACGGCGACAGCTATCGTGTCTTCGACGGTCGCAGCGGCTGGTGGGTGGGTCCGGACGCGCCGGCGCCCGAGACGCTGACGAGCGGCAACCTCGATCGCTACCGGCTGGAGGCGCTCATCGCCTTCCCGTCGGGCATCAAGCAGGCGTTCACCGGGTGGAAAGTCGGACGAACGGCGATCGACGGCCGTCCCGTCCAGATCGTCCAGGGCACCAACCCGCCCTTGCTGCCGGTGAACCTGTACTTCGACCCGAAGTCGGGGCTCCTCGTCCGGCTCGTGCGGTGGAACGCGACCCCCGTCGGGCCGGTGCCGACCGAGATCAACTACGACGACTACCGCGACGTCGCCGGCGTCAAGATGCCCTTCACCTGGACGGTGAGCCAGACCTACATGCAGATGACGATCAAGTTGACCGGCGTGCAGCCCAACGTGCCGGTTGACGCGAAGGTGTTTGCGAAGCCGGCGGCAGCGCGCTAGCCGGCAGGGAGAACCACGAAGGCCGAGAAGATCACGAAGGAATATTTTTCTTCGTGTTCTTCGTGACCTTCGCGGTTTACGCCGTCAGCTGCAGCCGCCGTGCCTCGTGGTACTCCTGCAGCTTCGCGTTGGCGACGCTGATGGTGCGGCCCGCGTCCGCGAGCTTCGCGAGGTCCTTGCCGGGGACCGCGGCATACAGCTCGCCTTCCTCCACGCCCGTATAGACACGATTGCCGATGCAGCCGGTGCTCATCACGACGCCGTGCGCGAGCGCCGCGGGGAGCGCCATGCACGTCGGCCGGCCGAGCGTCTGCAGGCTGGCGCTGATGCCGGCGGACATGGCCGCTTCGTGCAGCAGCATCACGCGCGCGGCCGGTCCCCAGAACATCACGACGTCGGGATCCACCGGCGTGTCTCCGAGCGGCGCATAGACGATCGCCGCCGGCGTGCTGGGCAGGACGGGGATGGCGGGAACGTCCTCCATCCGCACGTAGCCGATATCGCTCATGAAGCCGAGGGTCTGGAAGAGCTCTTCGCTCCGTTCAGCCGGCAGCGGGATGTTGTGCGTGTAGGAGCCGATCGGGCAGTTGTAGTGATCGCCGGGCACCGTGAAGAAGGTGCGTCCCTCGGATGCGAGCCGCCAGAAGCTGCAGCCGGACGGCATCGAGCCGGTGAATTTCGCGACGCCGGGCGGGGGCGAGTCGCGGAAGGCGATGGCGATCGGCCTGCGCGTGAGGTGGAGGTCAGACGACAGCTGCTGTTCGAGCGAGCGGTAATCGGTCACAGATTCCTTTCGAACGGTTCGTGCGTGCCGGCACGCGAGTGCCGCGCGCAACGTACGTCCCCCTCCTCGCCCTGTCAAGTACACGCGCCCTTGACACGCGCAGAGTCGCGTCGGTACTGTCTCGCCCTACCTCACGCCCGTTTTCCGCCACATCGGCGTTCGCTGGCACTGGAGTGCAACGAGCCAGACACATCGCGCGTTCGGTCAGAAGGAGGGGGTCCATGCGTGGGCTGCGAGTCATCGTCGTCTCGATGGTGGTCGGGCTTCTCGGAGCACCGGCACTGGTCAGCGCCCAGGCATCCATCGCCGGGCAGGTCAAGGACGCCTCCGGCGCGGTGCTGCCGGGCGTCACGGTCGAGGCTTCGAGTACCGCGCTGATCGAGAAGGTCCGATCGGTCGTCACCGGCGGCACGGGTCAGTATCGTATCGAGCTCCTGCCGCCCGGCACGTATACGGTGACCTTCGCGCTGCCCGGCTTCAGCACCGTCAAGCGCGACGGCATCGAGTTGACGGGGACGTTCACGGCGACCATCGACGCAGACCTGCGTGTCGGCGCGGTCGAGGAGACCATCACGGTGAGCGGCGAAACGCCGATCGTGGACGTGCAGAACACCGCGCGCCAGCGCATCGTCGACCGGGACATCATCGAGAACATTCCGGCGGGGCGGAACATCTGGGCGCTCGGTGCGCTCAACCCCGGCATCACGACCAACGTGCCACAGGATGTCGGCGGCGCGGTCATCAACGCCACGACGGGCATGTCGTCGCACGGCGGCCGCAGCAACGACGGCTGGACGTCGATGGACGGGATCACGATGAACGCGATGGCGTCCACCGGCTTCACGACGCGGCTGATCTACAGCATGGCCAGCGTGCAGGAAGTCACGCTCGACTACTCGGGCAACACGGCCGACGTGCCGACCGGCGGCGTGCGCATCAACATCGTGCCGCGCGAAGGCGGCAACACGCTCAACGGGACGTTTTTCGGCAGCCTCGCGACGCACGCGATGCAGGCGAGCAACCTGACGGAGGACCTGCGCGCGCAGGGGCTGCGCACGCCTGACGCCGTGCGGAAGCTGTGGGACCTCAATCCCGGCTTCGGCGGCCCGTTGCGGCAGAACAAGGTGTGGTTCTATGTGTCGGCGCTTTATTCCGGCTCGCAGCTCGATGTCGCTGACATGTTCTTCAACCGGAACGCGAACAACCCGAATGTGTGGACGTTCGACCCCGACCTGAACCGGCCCGCCTTCAAGGACACGCATTACTACGGCGGCGACGCGCGCGTGACGTGGCAGGTGAACCCGCGCAACAAGCTGGGGTTTCTCGCCGCCGACCAGGCCGGCTGCACGTGCGTGGGCGTCGTCTCGGCGACGGTCGCGCCGGAGGCGGACATCCGCGAGCGCTTTCCCATCCAGCGGAGGCAGGTTGTCGACTGGACGTCCCCGCTGACGAGCCGATTGCTGCTCGAGGCGGGCGTGGCCAATCATTTCGGCCGCAGTGTCCGCCTGCCGGCACTCGACACCAGCCCGCAGATGATTACCGTCAACGAGCAGTCGACGGGCCTGCGGTACCGCTCCGCGGATAATTTCCGCAACGGACCGAACCACGCGATTCACCTGCGCGCGGCCGCGTCGTACATCACGGGCGCCCACGCCTATAAGGCGGGGTTCGCGCACAGCCACGGCTTCGAGGCGCGCGACACCAACGACGGCGGGCAGCCGCTCACCTATCGCTTCAACAACGGCGTCCCGAATCTGATCACGCAGCGCGCGCTGCCCCTGTACGGGCAGGTCAACGTCGATCACAACCTGTCAATCTATGGGCAGGACAAGTGGAGCCTGCGGCGCCTCACGGCCAGCTTCGGGCTTCGTTACGACTACTTCGCCAGCAGCTTTCCCGAGCAGCACGCCGGACCGGCGGCGCTGGCGCCGGCGCGCGACATCACGTTCCCTGCGCAGGGCAATACTGCCTGGCACGACCTGAGCCCGCGGCTCGGCGTGAGCTACGACCCGGCCGGCAACGGCAAGACCGCCGTGAAGGTCAGCCTCAATCGATACCTGCAGAACGAAGCGGCCGGCTCGCCGCTCGCCGCGGATCCAAGCCCGCTCAACACGCTCGTCACCAGCACCACTCGTTCGTGGAGCGACGCGAACCGCAACTTCGTTCCCGACTGCAGCCTGCTGAGCCCGCTGGCCAACGGCGAGTGCGGCGCGCTGGCCAATCCCGCGTTCGGCAGCGCGCGGCCCGGCGCGACCTACGATCCCGCTCTGCTGCGCGGCTGGGACAAGCGGGCGGCGAACTGGGAATTTTCCGCCGGCGTCCAGCACGAGCTGTTCGCGCGCACCTCGGTGGACGCGGCGTACTTCCGCCGTGCGTACCAGAATTTCTGGGTCACCGACAACCGGTCGGTCGGCGCGGCCGATTTCGATCGGTTCAGCATCACCGCGCCGATTGACCCGCGTCTGCCCGGCGGCGGCGGATACACCGTGTCCGGCCTCTACGACCTCAAGCCCGCGAGCTTCGGCCGGCCGGCCGACAACTTCGTCACCCTGGCGAGCGCGTACGGCGGGCAAATCGAACGATGGCAGGGCGTCGACGTGAACCTGAGCATGCGGCCGCAGGCGGGCGTGATGCTCCAGGGAGGCGTCAGCACGGGCCGTACGCTGACGGATATCTGCGACGTCGCCGAGCAGGTGCCCGAAATGCTGCTCGGCACGGCGACGCCGGCCAACGCAACGACGCCGCAGGTGCTGGCGGTCTCGACCAACAACAGCGACGCCATTCGCAACCAGTGGATTCCCGGCCAGTACTGCCGCCAGCGTTCGCCGTTCCTGACAAACGTGAAGTTCGCGGGCAGCTACACCATCCCGCGCGCCGATGTCCTGGTCAGCGGCACGTTCCGCAGCGTGCCAGGCCCTGAAATCTACGCGAACTACACGGCCACCAACGCGGTGATCGCGCCGTCGCTCGGACGGAGCCTGTCGGGCGGCGTCGCCAACCTGCCGGTGACCATCGTCGAGCCGGGGACGATGTACGGCGAGCGGCTGAACCAGGTGGACATGCGGTTCGGCAAGATCGTGCGACTCGGACGCACCAAGACCGTCGTCAATCTCGACGTCTACAACCTGTTCAACGTGAACACGGCGCTGACGGTCAACTATGCGTACGCGACGTGGCTGCGCCCGACGTCCATCCTGCTCGCGCGGTTCGCGAAGATCGGAGTGCAGTTCGATTTCTAGTCGCCAGTGGGCAGTCGGCAGGAAAAAGCACCGACAGGAGGCTCATCATGCGTGGACTGCGGGTCATCGTCGCATCCCTGGCCATCGTTCTCCTCGGCGTTCCGGCCATCGTCAGCGCACAGGCGTCCATCGCCGGGCAGGTCAAGGATGCCTCGGGCGCGGTCCTGCCGGGCGTCACGGTCGAAGCCTCGAGCGCCGCGCTGATCGAGAAGGTCCGGTCGGTGGTCACCGGCGGGACAGGTCAGTATCGTATCGAGCTCCTGCCGCCCGGCACGTATACCGTGACCTTCGCGCTGCCCGGTTTCAGCACCGTCAAGCGCGACGGCATCGAGTTGACGGGAACGTTCACGGCGACCATCGACGCGGACCTGCGTGTCGGCGCGGTCGAGGAGACCGTCACGGTCAGCGGTGAAACGCCGATCGTGGACGTGCAGAGCGCGACGCGGCAGCGCGTGATCGACCGTGAGCTCATCGACAAGCTGCCGGCCGGCCGCTCGCCGTTCGCGCAGATGGCGCTCATTCCCGGCGTGACGGTGGCCGCCAACAACCAGGACGTCGGCGGCGCGACGCAGCTGTCGGGCGCCATCGCGATGCAGGTGCACGGCACCAACGGCAACTCGCAGCTGCTGATGGAGGACGGGCTGTCCACCGCGGCGCTGGTGTCGCCGGCCAACTCGCAGATCACCTTCAACATGGCGGCGACGCAGGAAATCGCCGTGGACTATTCGGCGGCGTCGGCCGACAACAACGCCGGCGGCGTGAAGATGAACATCATCCCGCGCGAAGGCGGCAACACCTTCAACGGCACGCTGTTCGTCAACGGCACGACGGGCGCGCTGCAGGGGAACAATTTCTCCGGCGAGCTGCAGAAGGCGGGCCTCCGATCCCCGGACGCGATTCATCGCCTCTACGACGTCAATCCCGGCTTCGGCGGCCCCCTTCTTCGCGACCGGCTGTGGTTCTACGCATCGGGCCGCCGCGCGATTGCGTCCCGCTGGGCGGCGGGCGAGTTCTACGACAGGAATTTCAACAACCCGACCGCCTGGACGTGGGAACCGGATACGAACCGTCCGGTGTCGAACGACTCCGACGTCAACGACGCCCGCCTGCACCTCACGTGGCAGGCGCTGCCGAAGCTCAAGGTCGGCGGCCTCTACGTGCAGCAGACCGCCCGCAACTGGCCGTCGGTGCGCGACAGCAACGGCATCACCGCCGCCGGCACGACGCTCTACGCCTACGAAGCCTCGCCGTACCACTACTTCCCGCTGGAGCGGCAGGTCACCGTCGATGCCGCGTCGCCGGTGAACAACAACCTGCTGATTGAAGGGGCGGCGAAGCACTCGGTGGAGCGCGCCATTCGCGATCGCGTGCCCGGGCTCAGCCCGACGATGGTGAACGTGCTGGAGCAGTCGACCGGCCGCCAGTACCGCTCGCGCGAGATCTACATCAACCGTCCGAGCTATACGTTCTTCTACCGGGCGTCGGCCTCGTACATCACCGGCGGGCACGCGTTCAAGGTGGGCGTCGCCGACATCTTCGGCCACTTCAACGAGCTCGACTACGACAACAACCCCGTGAGCTACCGGTTCAACAACGGCGTGCCCAACCAGATCACGATGCGCGCGTACCCGGTGAACTTCCGCGTCGACATCAACCACCAGTTCGGCGCCTATGTGCAGGACAAGTGGACGATCGACCGCACGACGCTCAATCTCGGGCTGCGGTGGGACTGGTTCAAGAACAGCTTCCCGCAGCAGACGGTCGGGCCGTCGCCGCTCGCGCCGTCGCGGAACTTCAGCTTCACGAAGACAGAAGGGCTGTCGCTCTCGGATCTCGATCCGAAGCTGAGCGTCGCCCACGACCTGTTCGGCGACGGCAAGACGGCGGTGAAGGCGAGCCTGAACCGCTACGTCGAGCAGTACACCGTCGGCGGCATCGCCGGCGGCCGCAACCCGATCAACCGGCTGTCGAACTCGACGACGCGGTCGTGGGGCGACGCGAACGGAAACTACATCCCCGATTGCAACCTGCTCGACCTCAACGCGAACGGAGAATGCGGCGCCACGGCGAGCCGGAACTTCGGGACGGCCGTCGCCGAGCAGAACTTCGACGACGACATCCTCAGGGGCTACGGCAAGAGGATTTACAACTGGGAATTCACGGCCGGCGTCCAGCGCGAGATTCTCCCGCGCGTGTCCGTGGACGCCACCTACTTCCGGCGCTGGTACGGCAACTTCAACGTCGTGGACAACCGGGCGGTCGGGCCTGCTGATTTCAGCGCGTTCAGCATCACGGCGCCCTCCGATCCGCGCCTGCCCGACAACGGCGGCTACGTCGTGTCAGGTTTGTACGACGTGAGCCCCGCGCGGTTCGGCGTCACCGACAACATCACGACCTTCGCCAAGAACTACGGCAGGGAAGTGCGGATGTGGAACGGGTTCGCGGTCGGGACGAGCGCGCGGCCGGTGAGCGGGCTGCTCCTGCAGGCGGGCCTCGACAGCGGCACGCTGACACAGGACGTCTGCGAGATTCGCGCGAAGCTGCCGGAGTGGACGATCACCGACGTGCTCGGGCCGTACGCCGGGCCGACCAATCCCTATTGCCACAGCGAGCAGCCGCTGACGCAGTTCAAGCTGCTCGGGTCGTACACGATCCCGAAGGTGGCGCTGCAGGTCAGCGCCGTGCTCCAGAACCTGCCGGGCCCGGAACTGCAGGCGAACTACACGGCGAGCAACGCGCAGGTCGTGCCGGCGCTCGGCCGCAGCCTCGCGGCCGGCGCCAACGCCACCGTGACCGTCAACCTCGTGAAGCCGGGGACGATGTACGGGCCGCGGCTGAACCAGCTCGATCTGCGGTTCGGCAGGGCGGTGTCGCTCGGACGTGCGCGAGCGACGGTGAACCTCGATCTCTACAACGCGCTGAACGTGGACACCGTGCTGACGACGAGCAACGCCTACGCCACCTGGCAGCGTCCGCAGTCGATCATCCTCGCGCGTTTCGCGAAGCTCGGCGTGCAGTTCGATTTCTGACGGGAACAGCAACGCCGGACGGAAAACCACGAAGGCGGCCTGCGGCCGCCGACACGAAGAACACGAAAGTTTCAACTGCAGGGGAAGGGCCGACCTGAAGGTCGGCCCCTACGTCTCACTGCCCACTGCCCGCTGCCCGCTGCCAGCTGCCTAGAAGTCCAGCTGCAGACTCACTTTCGCAAAACGCGGCGGCATGATCTGCGTCGGCCGCAGCCACGAGGTGCCGAACGTGTTGTTCTGCGCGAGGGTCGAGCTGACGTTCAGCGCATTGTAAAAGTCCAGGCTGACGGTCTCGCGCATGCGGGCGAGGTGCAGCAGTTTCCCGATGCGCAGATCCACCTGGTTGACGCGATCGCCGAACACCGTCCCGGGCCGCACGAGACCGACGGTGACGTTCGCCGCGCCGCCCGAGAGCGGACGGCCGAGCGTGCGCGCCGCCACGGCGGTCGGCAGCGCGTAGTTCGCCTGGATTTCAGGGCCGGGAAGACTCTGCACCGTGCCGCTGACGAGCACGTCCAGGCGCGGCACCGTGTACGAGCCGAGGAACTTCACCTGCGTCAGCCAGTTGGTGGCCACGTGGCAGTAGTCGAGCGGCACGACGTTGGCGACCGTGACCAGGCCCGAGTTCGCCGACCGGGTTTCCAGCGGCTCGGGCACCTTGGCCAGCACATCGCAGTTATCGGTGACGGTACGACCCGTGCTCGTGCCGCCCTGGACGAGCAGCCCCTTGATGTAGCGCGCCGTGATGTTGACGTCCACGCCGTGCCAGTGCTCGAACTGCTTGCCGTACTTGCTCGCCAGCGTGACGAGGGTATCCGACGGCAGGCCGAACTTCGCGGGATTGAGGTTGTACATCCCGTGCACGTCGTAGCCGCCGCTGCCGGGCAGGCCTGGATCCGACGGGGCGGTGAAATCGAACGTGTCGAAGTCCGACGCCGAGAGCACGCGGTTGTCGTTGATGCGGAAGTTGCCGTAGGTGCGGCGGAAGTAGCTGACATCGACCGACGTGCGCGGCAGCAGTTCGTGCTGGATGCCGGTGGAGAACTCCCAGTTGAAGCCGCGCTTGCCGAAGCCGTGCATCAAATCCGGGTCGTAGGTCGATCCCGCCACGGGCTGGCCGAAGCTGGCGTTGGCCATCGCGCCGCATTCGCCGTTCGCGGCCGGGTTCAACAGATTGCACTGCGGCACGTAGTCGCGGTTCGCGTCGCTCCACGATCGCGTCGTGCTGGTGACGAGCGTGTTGACCGGATTCGGATCGGTGAAGATCGGGCCGCCGGCCGACGCATTCTCCAGGTACTTGTTCAGGCTCACCTTCACGGCCGTCTTGCCGGTGCCGAAGAGGTCGTAGACCGCGCCGAGATTCGGCGTCAGGTCGTGCCACGTCAGGAACCCGTGTTGCGCGGGGAACGTGAGGGTGCGATTCGGCGTCAGCGGCGCGGGACCGAGGCGCTGTTCGGGCCAGCCGTCCGACACGTAGCTGTAGCGCAGGCCGTAGGCGGCGGTGAGCCGATGGATGGACCACTTGTCCTGCGCGTAGACGCCGAGATTGTGCTCCATGTCGGTTTCCGACACGATTGGAAACGCGCGCTCGCTCAACTGGTTGGGAACCGCGTTCAGCAGGCGATAGCTGATGGGGTTGAGGCTCTCGCTGGTGAACTTGTTCCACCCGTTGGTGTGGTTGAAGCCGACCTTCACCGCGTGCGCGCCCGTGATGTACGACGCGCTGAACCGCGCGTGCACGCTGTAGGTCGGCGCGAGCCGCGTCGCGTCGATGGCGCGGAAGGCGAGGCCCGTGGCCTGCTCGACGGCGGGAATCATCGAAGCGCTCAGGCCGGCCATGTGTCCGACGTTGCTCGCCGCGCGGTAGCGATTCACGCCCGCTTCGAGCAGCAGGTGGTTGTTCACCGGCGAGGCCCAGTCGATCTGCGTCTGCCGCTGCAGCGGATATTGACGGGTCTGCGCCGCCTCCGGCGCGGTCGTCAGGCTCACCGCCGACGGCGTGTAGTCGATCACGTCGTCGTTCCAGCTGATGCCGATCTTGTTCTTCGCAGAGGCCTGCCACGCCAGGCGCAGCTGCCCGCCCTTCCACACGGAGGGATTGAACGCGCGGCGGCTCGTGTCGGGCTCGAACGCCCACACGTTCGGGTTGTTGAAGTTCCTGTCGTAATACATGCCGGCGACGTAGTTGCCGGAGCTCTTATAGCGCGCCGAGAGGAAGAACCAGAGCTTGTCCTTCTTCAGCGGTCCGCCGAAGCCGGGATTGAAGTCGACGTTGTTCTTCAGCCGATCGCCTTCGCGCAGGCCGCGTGCCTGCAGCGCGGGCGTGACGTTGCTGGCCTGCCACGACGGGCTGGCGTAGCTGGCGAACAGCGCACCGGTGAACGTGTTGCCGCCTTCACGCGGGATGACGTTGATGCGGACGCCGCCCGTCGTGTACTCCGCGCCGGCGGAGGAGGTGTCCACGTTCACCTCCTGCGTGGCGACGGGGTTGATGTTGACGGGCGTCGAGAACCCGGTCGACGCCTGGCCGACGGTCTCGACGCCGTTGCGCAGCATGATCTGATCGCCCGTCCGGCTGCCGTGCACGCCGACGCTGCCGATCGGGTTGCCGGACGACGAGGAGCCGCCGACGTCCTGGTTCGTCAGCCCGCCGCGCGACACGCCGGGAATCAGCGACGCCAGGTCGTAGGCCGTGCGGCTCGTCGGGATGTTGTCGATGATCTGCCGGTCGATGACGCGCTGCCGCTTCGTGTTCTGCACGTCGACGATGGGCGTCTCGCCGGTGACGGTGATCGTTTCCTCGAGCGCGCCGACGCGCATCTCGGCGTCCACCTTGGCCGTAAACGTTCCGGCGAGCACGACGCCTTCGCGCTTGACCGTGTTGAAGCCGGGCAGCGTGAAGGTCACCGTGTAGGTGCCGGGCACGAGATTGACGACCTGAAACTGGCCCGTGCCGTCGCTGACGGAGGTCCGGACTTTTTCGAGCAGCGCCGGACTCGCGGCTTCGACGGTGACGCCCGGAAGGACCGCGCCGGAAGTGTCCTTGACGACGCCCGCGATGCTGGCCTGCGCGAAGACCGTCGCGGGTATGGACGAGATGAGGAGGATCAAGCAGGCCAGGCGGGTCAGCGTTGCGGCTACGCGCATATCGGTTCCCTCGTTGGAATGAACAGTGAGCGGGTTCCGGCGACGTGTCCCGCCGACGCGCGACGCGCGAGGGCGGAAGGCGGAAATGATACGCCAGGACGGCTGATCGTCAGGCGGTTAACAAATCCGGGGACGGGGAGTATAGTCCACGCCATCTATGCGCTCGCTGACAGCTGCCGCCTTCGCGCTCGCACTTGTCGTCGTCTTCCAGCCGTCCGCGGCCGGCCAGCGCGCGCCGTTTGCGTCGCCGCTGCCTGGATCCGGCCCGACGCAGATGCGCCCGTACGGGCAGTCCGCCGGCTGCTCGGAGGAGCCGGCCGCCTTCCATCGGTGCGCGCTCGAGAAGATGAAGACGTTCACCCCGCCGCGGACCGCCGACGGCAAGCCCGACTTCACCGGCTTCTGGAACCGCATCGTCGTTCGCAACATGGAGAACATCGAGGAGCACCCCGAGACGATGGACACCTCGGGTGGCAGGACCTCGATCATCGATCCGGCGGACGGCAAGATTCCGTATCAGCCCTGGGCCGCCGCCAGGCGTGACGAGATGTTCTCCACCTACGTAAACCCGTTGGCGCTGTGCATGCCGATGGGTTCGCCGAAGCAGGCGTACGGGCCCGGCACGTTCCGCGTCGTCCAGACGCCCGGCTCCCTTTTCATGATCAACGACTTCGCGCACTCGTATCGCGTGATCCCGACCGACGGCCGCCCGCACGTGGGACCTGCCATCCGCCTCTATGCGGGCGACTCGCGCGGCCGGTGGGAGGGCAACACGCTCGTCATCGACGTGACGAACCAGCGCGACCGGATCTGGCTCGACGCCGTCGGCAACTTCTTCAGCGAGAGCGTGCACGTCGTCGAGCGCTTCACGATGATCGACAATAACGTGCTGCACTACCAGGCGACCATCGAAGACCCGAACGTCTACACGCGTCCCTGGACGATGGTGTCGGGCTGGCGGCGGAACATGGAACGGCCGCTCGAAATCTGGGAGAACGCGTGCTGGGAAGGGATCCAGGAGGACCTGCCGAACGTCATCGCCACCCGGAAGTACTACCCGGGCGCGGCGGCGCTGCCGAAATAACTCCCAACTGCCAACGCCCGACTCCCAAGGCACACCCTCGCCGCGACAACGTGCTGCTTGGAAGTTGGGAGTCGGGACTTGGGCGTTTTCTCTAGCCCACCGTGTCGATCACCGCCTGCGGGTTGTCCGACGCAATCACGAGTCGATTGCGAGTCGCCAGGTAGCTGTAGCGCACGTTGATGTGCGCTTCGGCGATCTTCTGGAACACGCGCGCTGCCGCACCCGGCTCGTCGGCCACCGGCACGAGCGCCACCTGCTGCTCCTGGATGATCCTGAAGCCCGCCTCGTTGAGGCATTGCCGCGTCGCCTGCAGGTCGTGCGTGAGCACGTGCACGACGCCGTTCATCTCCGAGTAGCCGTCGATGTTGATGCCGGCGGCGCCGACGCAGGTGATCGCCTTCGACAGCATGCCCGGCCGATCGGCTTCGAGGGTGACCGCAAGATCCGCTGCGAGATGTGCCATCGTGTGCTCCATTACGGCGTCTTCGAGCCGATATAGGCGGCGATGTCGATCATCTCCTGCAGCGTGAGCTGCGCCGCGATCGGCTTCATCAGCTCCGTCGTCCGGCCCGAGCGGGCGCCGCTCTGGATGTCGTACAGCTGCCGCACGATGTAGGTGGGCGAGCGCCCCGAGAGCGCGGGGACCGCGATGTCGGTGTCGGGCGCGTGCGCCATCCCCTGCAGGTTCGGCCCGTGGCAGTCGGTACACGCTGTCGTCTTGCCCGGCACGACGACGGTCTTGCCGCGCATCACCGCGCCGCCATTGGCGACGAGCGCGCGGCCGCGCCGGAGGCTGCCCGTCGGCACGTAGGCGACAAACGGCGCGTGCGCGTCGTAGGCGCGGGTACGTACGGGAAACTTTGGCACCTCGACGATCCGCTGTCCGAGCGGCTCCAGCTCCTGCGGTTCGAGCGGCACCCGGAGATTTCCTTCGATGACGCGCGTCTTCGGCACCATGTCGGCCTCGACGACGGTGATCCACGGCGTTCGCGGCAGCCGGGAGAAATAGGTGATGGCGGCCTTCGCCTCGTCGGGGGTGAGCGCCCTCGAGATGATCGCCATGATCGAGTTGCCGACCGACGCGTGCCGCGCCCCGCTCTTGAAGTCGGCCAGCTGCTGCGTCAGGTAGTCGGCCGAGAGCCCGGCCAGGCTGCCGGACTGCGGATGCCCGAGCCCGTTCGGAAGATGACACCACGAGCAGGCGCGCACGTCGGGCTTCCGTCCCTTCGCCACCGGGAATTCCGGCATGAGCGGATGCTCGCCGGGGTACCAATCCGCCGGCGCGAACGAGTCCTCAATCTGCTGATAGGTGTAGGCGCGGGTGCTGCCGGCCAGGCGCTTCGGTTTGCCGTCGTCGGCGTCGGGCGTGAAAGGACGGGGAGTCTGCGGGTACGCCCACTCGGGCGGCGGAAAGCTCGCGGCCGCGCGGCCGATGCCTGCGGCCAGCCACGTCAGGAAAACGGCGGTGACAATGGCCTTGCCTGCGCCGGACACGGCTGCACAGGCTAGCGCATTTTCGCGCCTACGGGATCAGGAAACGCATGACGCTGACAGCGGCGTGGCTGGACGCGACCATCGGCGTCAGGTACCAGAGCCAGAACAGGGCGGTCGCGAAGATCACCCGGCGCCAGTAGAAGACGAATGGGAGGCGGCCATGCGTCATCACGTGGAAGACGCACCCCAGGAACACGCGTGAAATCGCGAGACTGAGGCCCAGGCTGAGTGCCAGCGTCGTGAGCAGCAGCATGGGTTCCATGCACCGTTTATCGGCAGAGTTCGCGCGGGCACTAGCCCATTTGTGGTAGATTTCGCGCCGCCCATGATGCATTCGGGAGCTTCGTTCGTCGTCGGCTGTGCCCTTCTCGCCACCCTTGGCCCCTGGACGCGCACCGCCGATGCGCAGCAGATGCCCGCTATCGAGTTCGCGTTTCCGAATCAGCTGGTTAGAGGCCAGACCAGCGTGATCCACGTCGCGATTCCGAGCCGTGAGATGTTCCAGGGCGCCGAGATCTCGCCCGCGGCGGGTGTCACCGTCGCGAGCGTCACCAACGCCAAGCGGGCGGAACTGTCCCAGAACGTCGCCTGGTGGGACGTGACGCTCAACGTGGCGCGTGACGCGGCGCCGGGGAGCCGATCGCTGGTCCTGGTGACGCCCGCCGGGCGTTCCACCCCGACCAGCCTGGTAATTCCGGACCACGTGCCGGCCATTTCGGACCTGAAGGTCGTCACCGCGGCGCCAACCACGGTGGACGTGCAGTTTGCCGCCGCCGACGAGAAGTCCGACGTCGGCGACCTGCCGTACGTCTGGTTCACGATGGCGTGCGGCGGCGAGCCGGAAGTCGGCGTGGTGCGAGGGAAGGCGACGGGCGGCACCGTGCGGGCGTCGATTCCGCGCCCCGCCGCCATGCCGTGCGACCTCGAGCTGCGCGCGAGCGACTCGAAGAAGAACGACAGCAACAGCCTGAAAACGAGGGTTCCATGAAGCGCCTGACGCTCGTGTCATCCGTACTGGTCCTGTCCCTGTCGGGATCCGCGTTCGCGCAGGAGTGGGACGAGTTCATCAGCAAGGACGAGCGCTTCAGCGTCAACTTCCCGGGTACGCCGACCGTCACCGAGACGACGTGGACCTCGCAGTTCGGCGCCATCCTGCCGGCACGCGTCTACAGCGGGACGCAGGGGACGGGCCGCTTCACGATCACCGTGGTCGATTACAACCCGATTCAACGCCTGCTCTCGGAGCGCTCGATGTCGTGCCCGTCCGGCGCCGAGACGTGCCAGGGGATCCACGACTGGGGGCTCGGCTACTGGAAGAACGACGTGCGCGGCGCCGTGATCTACGCCGGATCGAAGTTCCTGCAGCGCGACGTGAAGGTCGTCGACGTGATGGCGAACTTCGCGGACCTGGTTTCTGGCCAGGAACTGCAGCTGAGGGACAACAAGGATCAGTCGAAGATCTTCGCCTCCATCTACATGCACGACAACCGGCTGGTCATCCTCGAGGCGAGGGTGCCGAGGAACTACCCGCCGCCGACGATCTTCCAGCAGTCACTCAGCTGGCTCGACGAGAACGGCACACGCATCCGCTACAACAACATCAACCACAACGAACCGGACGTGGCCACGCCACGGATACGGGGGCGCTAGAAAACTCCAAACCCCAACTCCCAAATCCCAACTCCCAAAAAAATTCCCAACTCCCAAGGCCGGGTGCCTTGGAAGTTGGGAGTTGGAAGGTGGGAGTTGACCCGACTACTTCGATAGGGCGTCGGGTCTTACCTGGAACTTGATGATCTTCGCCACCTGTCCCTTGCCGCCTTCCATGTGGAACGGCGCGCGGGTCGCGAAGGTCGAGTAGACCGCCTTCCCCTTCCAGCCGCCGTTGGCGTCGTCGATGCGCCCGTCGAATCCCTTGCCGTAATAGCCCATCGGATACGGGATACGGAACGTCATGAACTTGCCGTCGACGAGCGCGTTCAGCGCCTCCGACTCGTTGCCGGTCGCCAGCGGGATGTCCTTGCCGAGGCCGAGCATGTCGAAGCGGTCGATGAAGTTGTAGTACGCCGAGTCGGCGCTCGCGACGTCAACCGCGCCCTTGAAGTTCGGGCCGGGGTAGGCGTAGAGCGTCCATCCCTCGGGGCAGTGCTGGCCGGTCGCGTTCGGACCGTTCAGCGGTCCCTTGCACTTCCGGCGGTCGAAGCTGGCCAGCTGTCCGCTCGACAGCGTCGTCCAGACGACGCCCTTGGAATCGACGTCCATGCCGCGCGGCGCGAAGCCTTGCGCCGGGGCCTTCGGGTTGTTCCACGGGATCTCGTAGATCTCCGACAGCGCCGTGTTGGTCGGGTCGGATCCCGGGACGACGCGAATGAGCGAGCCCGGCATGCCGAGCACCGAGCCCCACACCGACCCATCGGGCGCCGGGGCGACGCCGTAGAAGCCGCCCTGGATCCGCTTGTCCTTGGTCGGGTCGATCGGCTCGTTGATGCCGACAAACGCGTCACGCTTGCCGTTGCCATTGGTGTCGAGGACGAACGGCGCCCAGCCCTGGGCCTGCGCTTCGTCGTGCGTGCGGTCGTAGATGCGCGTGTCGAACCACGCGATCACCGGGCCGCTGCCCGTGAACCACAGCTTGTCGTTGTCGTCGAAGTTGAGGTGATGCGTCCCGAAGCAGGTGTCGACCGTCGTCATCTTCTTCGCCTTGGGGTCCCACATCTGCATCTGGCGGTTGTTCTGCGCGATCGGCACGACCTTGGCGGACGGGTGGCTGCCGCCCTCGCGGCAATAGGCGGCCGTCTCACCCGGGCGGATGCGGGCCGCCACCCAGACGCGCGCCTGCTTGTCCATCGCGAAGCTGTGCGACACCGACTGGCTGTTCCAGATCACCTCGTCGCCCCAGTACGCGGAGGGCGCCGCCGGCGGCTGATCCGCGGCGCTCGGCGTCTTCGGGTCGCGGACCACGAGCGCGACCTGCGTTGCCGAGTTGTCCGCGGGGTTCACGACGGGGAGGAACTGCGTGCTCTCCTCGGTCGCGCCGTAGATCGGTCCGTTGGCGTTGACCGTCGGGTTGCGCTTGTCGCTCGAGATCTCGTCGTGCAGGTACGTCTTGTCGGTGCCGTAGTCCCACATCGTGATCACGATGTTGCGCTCACGCCCCGTCGGGCGCGCGGGCGCGGTCGCGGGCAGCTCGCCGCGCGCGACGCGGTCGGTCCAGTCGGCGTACATCTGCAGCGCGCGGGTGCGGCCGACCTGCGTGAAGCGGGCGCTCATCGCGCCGCCCGCCTGACCCGACTGGATGCGGCGATCCCACGCCGCCACCGAGTCCTCGAACGAGCCGAGCGCCTTCGGGATCTCGCGCGTCGCCTTGCCGCCGATCTGGTGGCACGCGGTGCACGCGTCGGTCGCGACGATGTTGCGGACCCATTCACCCTGGCTCTTGATGTTCTGCGCGATGCCGTTGCCGCCCGGGCCCGAGCCCGTGCCCGGGAAGTCGCTCTTCGGCGGCAGCTGCATCATCGACCACCAGTACTGCGCCGGGTAGTACTGCGCGGCGGCCGCCGCGTTCGGTGCGGTGACGGCGGCCAGGTTCACCGCCTTGCCGGGCGTGGCCTTGACCTTCGGGGAATCGACGAGCCCGTAGCCGCGGACCCACACGTCGTAGGTCCCCTTCGGCAGGTCGGGCAACACGTATCGTCCCTGGTCGTTGGTGACGACGATCTTGATCAGCCGCGTCGGCGTGTCGCGCGTCTCCGCGATCACCCAGACGCCCGCTTCCGGCCCGCGGGCACCGGTGACGACGCCGCCGATGTCGTCGTTGTCGATGGCGACCGCTCCGCCGCCCTGTTGGGCCCGGAGCGTGGTCAGCGAGATGGCTGACCCCAGGACGAAGCAGAGCAGGACGATCAGGCGCGTCATCCTCATATCGAGCCTCCTAAAGCTGCCCCGCCGGGCGGACGCCTACCAGGCGCGAAGGCGGGCGTCGTGAGTGTGCTCCCCGCCAGTCTGTGCAGTCAAGGAGCATCGGCAGTACCATAGGGCCTTCCCATGCACCGCAGGTCGGCAGTTGCGGTCGTCGTCGTGCTCGTCGCCGCCGGGATAGGCGCCGTGGCGGGCCTCGCGTACGCGCAGCAGATCTTCAGCGGCTACTACGGCTACACGCCGCCCCGGTATCCCACCGCGAACAGCTTCAAGGGCGCCTTCAACATGTGCCGCGTGCAGTTCACGAGCAACCGGCGTGAGAAGCGCGGGTGGGACACCGACTATCCCGGCGCCGACATCAACTTCAGCGTCCGCCTCGGCGAGCTCACCCGGACGCGGGTGACGAAGCAGCCGGACCACTCCGACCCCGAGTATGTCGTCGTCCGTCTGACGGACCAGGCGCTGTTTCAATGTCCGTTCGTCCTCATGGAAGACGCGGGCACCGCCATCTTCAACGACCAGGAGGTCAAGCAGTTCCGCGAGTACTTCCTCAAGGGCGGCTTTGCGTTCGTGTCGGATTACTGGGGGCCGTTGGCGAAGGACCAGTTCGACCAGCAGATCGGCCGCGTGCTGCCACGCGAAACGTATCCGACCGTCGACCTGCCGATGGGCCACCCGATCTGGCACACGCAGTTCGAGCTCAAGCACCTGCCGCAGATGTCGTCGATTCAGTCGTGGCGGCGCAGCGGCGGCGGCACGACCGAGCGCGGCGTCTCGCCCGGCACCCAGAGCGCGCGGGCGGTCGTCGACGCGAAGGGCCGCATCATGGTCGTGATGATCCACAACGACGACATTCCCGACGGCTGGGAGCGCGAGGGCGAGGAGAAGGAATACTTCCTCAACTTCTCACCCGATGCCTACTCGGTCGGGATCGACGTCCTCCTCTACGCCCTCACCCATTAGTCCCCCAGGTTCGTCCGCAGAGGCGGTCCTTCAGGTCCGCCTCCGGGTGTATCATCCGCGCATGAAATTCACCTTTGTACTCGTCGTTGTCGGCGTGTTCATGGCGGCGGCCGTATCGGGGCAGCAGGTGACGAAGAAAGACATCGCCGGCATCTCGACGTTCGCGCAGGTGGAGACGACCATCGCGTGCGGCGGCGCGACCAAGCCCGAAGCGATCCGCGAGATCGCGAAGATGGGCTTCAAGTCGGTGATCAACCTGCGCCTCGCCAGCGAGCAGGGCGCGCAGGTCGAGGAAGAGGGCGATGCCGTCAAGGCGGCGGGGATGCGGTACGTCCACCTGCCGTTCGACGCGCAGAACCCCGACGCGCACCTGATCGACAACTTCATCGCGGCGGTCACGGCGCCGGCCAATCAGCCCGCGTACGTGCACTGCGCCGCGGGCGGCCGCGCCGCGTCGCTCTGGATGGTCAAGCGCGTGCTCGCCGACGGCTGGGACGAGCAGCGCGCGCTGACGGAGGCCAACGCGCTCGGACTGAACGATCGGTTCCGCCCGTTCGCGCTCAACTACATCCACTCCCATGGCAGATAACTCGCGTCGCTCGTTTTTCGCACGGCTCGGCATGGGCGGCCTCGCCGCGCTCGCCGCGCCAGTGTTAGCGCAGGAACGTAGAGGCGGACCTTCAGGTCCGCCTGCCTGGAGCCACGAGTACTGGGCGCAGAAGGGCGACGCAAAGCTCTACATGTTCCGCAAGCGGCGCTCCGCGCCGAAGGCGGGGGAGCGCCCGCTGCCGGTCCTCTTCCTCGTGCACGGCTCCTCGTTGTCGGGGCGGCCGACCTTCGACCTGACCGTGCCCGGCCGCGGCGAGTACTCGCTGATGGAGACCTTCGCCGGCTACGGCTTCGACGTCTGGACGATGGACTTCGAGGGCTATGGACGGTCGTCGCGGACGGCAGGCAACTCGGACATCGCGGAGGGCGTGAAGGATCTGAAGGTCGCGACCGACCTCGTCATGAAGGAGACCGGCCAGCGCAGGCTTCACTTTTTCGGCGAGTCGTCCGGCGGGCTGCGCGCGGGCGCCTTCGCGATGGCCTACCCCGATCGCACCGATCGACTCGTGCTCGCGGCATTCACGTACACGGGTGAAGGCTCGCCGACGCTGACCGATCGGGCGAAACAGCTCGAGTTCTACCAGACGCACAACCGCCGGCCGCGCGACCGCGACATGATTCGCAGCATCTTCACGCGCGACAAGGCCGGCACGGCGGATACGGCGGTCGCCGAGGCGCTGGCCGACGCCGAGATGCCGTTCGGCGACAGCGTGCCGACCGGAACCTATCTCGACATGTCGGCGAACCTGCCCGTCGTCGATCCGCTCAAGGTGCACGCGCCGGTGCTGCTCGTGCGCGGCGAGTACGACGGCATCGCGACGGAGGACGATCTCGTCAGCTTCTTCCGCAAGCTGCCGAACCGCGATCGTCAGCTGATCGTGCTGCCGGGGATGTCACACTCGGTGGTGCTCGGCCTCAATCGCGACCAGCTGTGGCACGTGATGCGCAGCTTCCTGCAGATGCCGCAGCGCCACGACACGCTCGCGACCAACTAGCGTGCCCGCGAAGCCTTTCATCTAGAAATCCATACGGCTCGCCGCCAGCGGGCGCGCGCGGGGAAAAAACAGCGGCGCCCGCGAAGTCTTTCGCGCGGCGCCGATGCGCCCGTGCGAAGGCGCACGTATTCCTGAACGGATCGGCGCGGCGCGCCCGCCCGCGACCGTGGCACCGGACATGCCTCCTTTCCGCGCGCATCAACAAGGAGAAGGTCCCATGTCCGATCGTCTGATCGGCGGAGGTATCGCCGCCGTGGCCGCGGTCCTCACGCTCGTCCAGCTGCTCTGGCTGTTCGGCCTGTTCTCGCCCGCCGACGCGCTCGCCGGCCGCACCGGTTTCATCTACGCCGGCTTGCTCGCGGCGTGGTTCTGCGGCACGTTCGCGCTGCTCGCGGCCGCCGCGGTGATCCTGCTGATGGCGACAGACGACGAGACGCACGGATAAGGAAGCGAGGTTTCGATGGACGGGTTGCTGAACCTGGCGCTCTTCGTGGGCGTCTTCTATTTGATCTTGGTCCTGGCGGGCCTGCCCGACAGAGGGAGGGACGCTGCCGCGCGCCGCACGGATTCGGCGGGAAAGGAGAAGCGCGTCGCCTAGGCGGCGCGCGTCACGTCTTCTCCGCAGCGCGCCACGCGCACGTTGACCGGGATGCCGCGGCGGACGCTCTCGGTGACCGTGCAGCACTCCTCGTAGATCGCCTTGCACCGTTCGAAGCGGCGCGCGTCGGAGCCGGGGAAGCAGGGCGTCAGCTCCACGTCGATCCGCTCGATGCGCAGCCGGCCCGACGCATTTCGCTCGACGTGCGCGGTGACGTGCGCGTTGACCGCGTCGGGCTCGAGGCGCGCCTCGTTCAGGCTGAGGGTCAGGCTGGACGCGAGGCACCCGCCGACGGCGGCGGCCAGCAGTCCCGTCGGCGTGGGGCCCGCACCCGCGCCGGGCGGCGCGCCCTCGTCAAGCGTCATCCGGTCCGCGCCGGCGACATCCGGGAACGTGACCGTGAAGCGGTAGCCGTCCACCAGCTGCACGTGCGCGGTGGCGGTCTGTGGGTCGGCGGGCATGACGCACCTCCTCGTACACCGCTCGTGCAAGCCCTGTCCCAGCGTCGCGGGCGGCGCGACCGCCCGCGCGTCGAATCGGCCTGCGAGCACCGTTCGCGCGTCACGGCGAAGAGTTCCCGGCGCCGCGGGATTTTCCGCGCCGGGCCGCCGGCCTCTCACGCGTGCCGCGGGCAAACGCTTCGCAAATCCGCACGAGCACCAGCGTGCGGCAGCGGCACATCCGTTGCCCTGCAGTACTGCAAACGCGGAGGACGTCATGTCAACACCTTTTGTGAAAATCACGGCGGGCCTCACTCTGCTCGTCGCGGCACTGGTGACCGGGACCGCGGACCGCGTCCGCGCGCAGTATGCCGTGTTCGACGAGGACGCGGCGCTGCGCCAGTTCCAGGAGCGGGTCGAGAGCTACGCGTCGCTGCACCGCAGGCTGTCTCCGCCGCCGGCGGTGGTCTCGGGCACCGATCCGATCTCGAAGCTGCTGACGCGCAACTACCTGGCGGCGGCCCTCCGCGGCGCGCGCCGCTACGCGCAGCAGGGCGAAATCTTCACGCCGGAGATCGCGACGCTGTTCCGGTGGAAGCTCGCGGATTCCATCGGCGAGCGCGACGGCGAGACGTTTCTCGTCGCGCTCAATGGCGGCGAGCCGATGCCGCGCGGCATGCATCCCGACGTCAACGAGCCGTACACGATGACGCCGCTCTACCGGATGCCGCCGGCGGTGCGCCTCGGCCTGCCGCCGATCCCGGCGGAGCTGGATTACCGGATGGCGGCCCGCGACCTCGTGCTCTGGGACATCTACGCCGGCGTCGTTGTCGACTTCGTGCCCGAGGCCCTGACGTCGCATGTCGCGACGGAGTAGGAAGAAGGAGAACGCCATGACCGACCGAACCGAACGCGCCGTCTTGAATCACCTGATCGAAACCTGCAAGGACGCCGAGCGCGGGTTCCGGCATGTCGCGACGCACGCGTCGGACCCGGCCGTGAAGTCGCTCTTCCTCGACATCGCGTCGCAGCGCGCGCGGTTCGCGGCGGACCTGCTGCCCTACGCGCAGCGTCTCGGCGGTGCGAACGTGCACGACGGGACCGCCGCGGGCGCGCTGCACCGGACCTGGATCGACCTGCGGAGCGCGATCTTCCGCAACGATGCGGTCGCCATCATTCACGAAGCCGAGCGGGGCGAGACGTTCTCGCGCGGCGTGTACGAGGACGCGCTCGACGGCCTGCTGCCGCCGACCGCGCGCGACCTGGTCGAAACGCAGTATGCCGAGCTGCGGAAGACGGGCGACCGTCTCCGCGAGCTCGAGGTGTCGTAACCGACGCCGGGAGGCCGCCATGTTGCTCGACTCGTCATACCTCGGCATGCATCTGCCGCATCCGTTCATCGCCGGGGCGTCGCCCTTCGGGTATCACCTCGACACCATCAAGCGGCTCGAGGACGCCGGGTGGGCCGCCGTGGTGATGCACTCGCTGTTCGAGGAGCAGGTGACCATGGCCCGCGAGGGCCGCATCGCCCGCATGAATCCGGACGACCAGCGGTTCGCCGAGATGATCGAGTATTTCCCGAAGCAATCCGCCTTCTCCTTCGCGCCCCAGGAGTACGCGGAGCACCTGTATCGCGTCACGCGAGCGGTGAAGATTCCCGTCATCGGCTCGCTCAACGGCCACACGCGCGAGTCGTGGCTCACCTACGCGCCGATGATCGAGCAGGCGGGCGCCGCCGCGCTCGAAGTGAATTGGTACGAGGTGCACACCGACACGCGCGCGAGCGGCGGCTACCTGGAAGAGGAGCTCGTCGAGATGGTGCGCGACATCAAGGCGCTCGTGAAGATACCGCTCGCGGTCAAGCTCTCCCCCTTCTTCACGGCTTTCGCCAACGTGGCGAGCCAGGTGGACGAGGCCGGCGCGGACGCGCTCGTGCTGTTCAATCGTTTTTATCAACCGGAGATCGACATCACGACCATGCAGGTGACGCCGCGCCTGCAGCTCTCGACGAGCGCCGAGCTGCCGCTGCGGCTCCGGTGGACCGCCATCCTCTGCGGCCGGCTGAACGCGTCGCTGGCCATCACCGGCGGCGTCGCGACGCCGCACGACGGCATCAGGGCCGTGCTGGCCGGCGCCGACGTGGTGCAGATGGTGTCCGCGGTCCTGAACCACGGGCCCTCGTACGTGACCGCGATGCGCACGTCGCTCGAGCAGTGGCTCGACTGGCACGAGATGGGATCGATCGCGGAAGCACGCGGCCGCCTGAGCCACCGGACGACGCAGGACCCGGCGGCCTACGAGCGCGCCAACTACATCAGGACACTTCACAGCTGGGGGCGGCCGGCGGCGTAAGCGTGTTAAGGGGGCTGCCGCCGAATAGTCCGGGCACGCCGCGGGAATTCGCGCAGCCCGAGCCGGCAGGGCACGCCTTCCGGCGTCGAAATCCGTTCGCATGCGCGGGAGCCGGCGAGGCACGGGCGTTGCTCCCGTTAGCTCAAAGTTGGCGATTCGCGGTTTCAGCGTTGTGCGAGGAGGTGGGTGATGCCACGCGCCAGGGACAACATGGTCACCGAGCGGGCAGGGTCGCTGCGCCGGATGGTCGGCGACCTCGATCGATGGCTCGAGCCGCGCTTCCCGCTTGCGGGTCTGCGGACGGCACCTGCAGACGTGCTGTGGCTGCCGCCGATCGAGATGCGCGAGCGCGATCGCCAGCTCGTCATCACGGTCGAGCTCCCCGGGCTGAAGAAGGAAGAAATCGGCGTCAACGTCAGCTCCGAGGGGCTCGCCATCGAAGGCGAGCGGACGCAGGACGGCCAGCGCAGGAAGGACGCAGAGTTTACGACCGAACGGACCTACGGGCGGTTCTACCGTGTGGTGCCGCTGCCCGCGGGCGCGGATATCAAGGAGGTGAGGGCGACGTTCAGGAACGGCGTGCTCGAGATCTCGGTTCCCATTCCCGCCGCGGCCGCGAGAGTGCCGTACACGGTGCCGGTTGAAGGGGAGCCGCAGGCGACCACCGTCCACGTTGCTGCGTGACGGCGAGTACCCATTCGCCGCAGTCTGATCCCGGACACGCCAGCGGGCGCAGGGGCCCTCCCTGCGCTCGCATTTTTCGCCATCGCGGCGCTACCTCCACCGATCACAACCCTTGGGGACGCGCTCCCACACCGCGGTGAAGAATCGTTACGCACGTCCTGAAATTTCACCGTGATCTCGTGCGAACACGTGCGTTTCGTGCCTGATGGCGGGGCCAGCTTCGCGGTACGCGAGTTGCTCGACATCCCGTATGCCCGTAACCCTCACGCCGGAGGCACAGCAGCGACACACCCTCACGCCGGAGGCACAGCAGCGACACATCGGGGACCTCGTGATGCGCATCGAAGGCGAGTTCCTCGAGACGCCCGGACTGCGGCTGACCATCCCCGAGGCCCAGGACCGGTTCGACATCGACGAACTCACGTGCGAGGCGCTGCTCGACACTCTTGTCGCCGCGTCGGTCCTCTTCCGGACCGGCGACGGCGTGTACGGCCGGTTGTTTCCGCACAACGCCGCCGCGTGATGCCGCGCGCGGCCTGATCCGTCCTGCCGAAAACCATCCGGGAGCGGCTACTCTACTCGGATGATTCCGACATCATTTGTCGACGTGTTTCTGCGTCTCGCACTTGCGGCCGGGCTTGGCGGCGCCATCGGGCTGGAGCGCGAATACCGGCGCAAGCCGGCGGGGATCAGGACCAACATGCTGATCGGCCTCGCCTCCGCCCTGTTCGCGATCCTCTCGATCGAGGTGGGTACCGCCGCGGGCTCGCCCGATCGCATCGCGGCCCAGGTGGTGACGGGAATCGGCTTCCTGGGCGCCGGCGCGATTCTTCGCAGCGGCCAGAACGTGCACGGGCTGACCACGGCGGCGACGATCTGGGTGAACGCGGCCATCGGCATGGCCACCGGTCTCGGGCTGTACAACGTGGCGGCCGGCGGCGCCACGCTCACGCTCGTCGTGCTCGCCGTGCTGCCCTTGCTCGAACGGGTCTTCGACGAACGCGGCGGCAGCACCGACGAACGCCCCTGACACCCGCGGATCCCATCAAGGGCCGCGCGTTCTTTCGCGGCGGGCGCGCAGGATTCACCGGTGCGCCGCGCATCCCAGCCGGCGGTGCGGCAGTTCCGCCCGCTCGAACGCGAGGTACACCTCTTGCCGCCTGCCAATGCAGGAGGCGTCATGCGGCTGAGCGAGATCATGAGCAAGCCGGTCCACACGATCGGGGCGGCGGCACCGGCCGCCGCCGCGTGGGAATCGATGCGGCTCCACGGCACGCACCACCTCGTCGTCTCGGGGAGCGAGGGGCACGTCATCGGGGTGATCACCGAGGGCGATCTTGGCGGAAAGAACGGCGAGATCGTTCGTTCGCGCCGGCGCGTCAGCGATCTGATGACCGGGAAGGTCGTCGAGGCGCAGCCGGACACCACCGTTCGCCAGGCGGCGAACCTGATGAGAGGACATGCGGTCAGCTGTCTTCCCGTCTTCGATCAGCGACATCACCTCAAGGGCATCGTGACCGTCGTCGATCTGCTGGAGCTGCTGGGACGGGGCGCGGAGCGTCCCGTGATTCGGCATCGCGTGAAACGCAACGCCCGCTGAGGGCACGGTCTTCCGGACGGGGCACCATGAGCGTCACCGCAGACCCAATCGTGCAGCGCGCTCGCGCCGAGTACCTGGAAATGCCGGGTCTCTGCCTGACGGAACTGCAGGCACGGCGCCTGTGGCACCTCGATCCGGCCGCGTGTCACCTGGTGCTCTCGACGCTCGTCACGGGCGGCTTCCTTCGTCAGACGCCGCGCGGCGAATACGTGCGGTCCGTCGGGTCGCCTTCGACGTACGAGCGTGGACCGCGAGCCGTCAGCAGCCGCTGAGCGAGGCGCCACGGTCATCCGGATGACCGCGTTCGGCACGGCTGACGTGACGTCCGGTGCGCTGAGGCTCGGCGCGCTGAGGGTGCTGAGCAAGCCGTCCGACATGCACGAACTCGAAGAGATCGTCCGCACGCTGTAAGACCGGCCTCCGCCCGCCGCCGGCGCGCTTGTTGCTCAACTATCCTGCAAGTCACCATAAAGCGCCCGTCGAGTGCGGAAAGATTCACGCGGGCGCGGAATTTTCCGGATTCGAGGCTGATATGGGCGCCCCAACCCTGCTGATCGTGGACGACGAGGACCTGGTCCGCTGGTCGCTGCGCGAGGCCCTTGTCCATGAGGGGTACACGGTCCTCGAGGCGCGCACCGCGGCGGAAGCGCTCGAGCGGATCAACGGGTCGATCGACCTGGTCCTGCTCGATTACAGGCTGCCGGACGGGGACGGGCTGACGGTGTTGCGGCGGATCAAGGAAACCACGCCCGAAACGCTGGTCATCCTCATGACCGCGTTCTCGTCGGTGGAGAACGCCGTCGAGGCGATGAAGCTGGGCGCGTGGCACTACATCGACAAACCGTTCAACCTGCAGGAAGTGTCGATGGTGGTCGAGAAGGCGCTCGAGACCGGCCGGCTGCGGCGCGAGGTGCGGACGCTGCGCACGTCGGCGCGCCTCGAGTACGGCCTCGACGCGATCGTCGGCACGTCGCCCGCGATGCTCGAGGTCAAGGCGCTGCTCGCGCGCGTCGCGTCGAGCCCTGCCTCCACGGTGCTGCTGACCGGTGAAACGGGCACGGGGAAAGATCTGGCGGCGAAGGCGATTCACTACAACAGCGATCGCGCCGCGCGGCCGTTCGTCAACATCACCTGCTCGGCGCTGCCGGAGCAGCTGCTGGAGAGCGAGCTGTTCGGCCACGAGCGCGGAGCGTTCACCGACGCGCGGCAGCAGAAGCGCGGGCTGTTCGAGACGGCCGACGGCGGCACGGTGTTCCTCGACGAGATCGGCGAGGTCACGGCGGGCCTGCAGTCGAAGCTGCTGCGCTTCCTCGAGGAGAAGACGTTCAAGCGCGTCGGCGGGCTGGCCGACGTGCGCGTCGACGTGCGCGTGATCGCCGCCACCAACCGCGACCTCGAGCAGGAGGTAATGGCCGGGAAGTTCCGCGAGGACCTGTTCTACCGCCTGCACGTCATGCCGGTGCTGCTGCCGCCGCTGCGCGAGCGGCAGGGCGACATCCGCCTGCTCATCGACTACTACGTCGAGCGGTTCAACCGCGAGTTCCGCAAGAAGGTGCGCGGCCTCAGCGAGGAGGCGATGGCGCTGCTCGACCACTTCCGCTGGCCGGGCAACATCCGCGAGCTGCGCAACGCCATCGAGCGCGCGATGCTGCTGGCCGATCGCGAGTGGCTGACGCCGCAGGACTTTCCGTCGCTGACGCGGCACGCCTCGTCGGCCTCGATGTTCCGGCTGCCGCCCGACGGCGTGAACCTGGAGGACGTCGAGCGGCAGCTGCTCGTACAGGCGCTCGACCGCTGCGGCTGGAACCAGACGCACGCCGGCCACCTGCTGCGCATCAACCGCGACCAGGTGCGCTACCGGATCGAGAAGTTCGGGCTGCGCGCCCAGCACGACCACGCGGTGCCGCACGCCGCGCCGCTGCGCGTGCCGGCGTAGCGGCCGGCGCGCCGCTCACCGGGCGCGTCGAGCCGCGGTTTGGCTGGCGCGGTGATCGGGCGTGGTCGAGCGCGCGCTGCACGTCGGCCAGCCGGGTTGCGGTTTCGATGTTGCTCATCGCTATACTTGGGCGTGCCGTCCGCCACTCTTCTCATTGTCGACGACGAAGCGCTCGTCCGGTGGTCGCTGCGCGAGCGGCTCAACGCCGACGGCTACGACATCCTCGAAGCCGGCCTCGCATCCGAGGCGCTCGAACGGCTGGCGGCAATCGACAGCATCGATCTCGTCCTGCTCGATTACAAGCTGCCGGACGGCGATGGCCTCACGGTCCTCAAGCGGATCAAGGACGTGTCGCCGGAGATCCAGGTCATCCTGATGACCGCGTACTCCTCGGTCGAGACCGCCGTCGAGGCGATGAAGCTCGGCGCGTACCACTACGTGAACAAGCCGTTCAACCTCGACGAGGTCGTGATGCTCGTCGAGAAGGCGCTCGAGACCAGCCAGCTGCGCCGCGAGGTGCGCGCGCTGCGGTCGAGCCAGGGGCGCGAGTACGGGTTCGACGCCATCATCGGATCGTCGCCGGCGATGCAGGAGATGAAGGCGCTGCTCGCGCGCGTGGCGAGGAGCCCGGCATCCACGGTGCTCCTCACCGGTGAGACCGGGACGGGGAAGGACCTCGCGGCGAAGAGCATCCACTACAACAGCGACCGCGCCCGGCGCGCCTTCGTCAACATCACCATGTCCGCGCTCCCCGAACAGCTGCTCGAGAGCGAGCTGTTCGGGCACGAACGCGGCGCCTTCACCGACGCGCGCCAGCAGAAGCGCGGCCTGCTCGAGACCGCCGACGGCGGCACCGTCTTCCTCGACGAAATCGGCGAGATGGCGCCCGGACTCCAGGCCAAGCTCCTGCGCTTTCTCGAGGAGAAGACGTTCAAGCGCGTCGGCGGCCTCGCCGACATGCGCGTGGACGTCCGCGTCATCGCGGCGACCAACCGCAACCTCGAGGAGGAAGTGTCGCACGGGAAGTTCCGCGAGGACCTGTTCTACCGCCTGCAGGTGATGCCCATCGCGCTGCCGCCGCTGCGCGAGCGGCACGGCGACATCCCGCTGCTGGCCTCGTACTACATCGACCTGTTCAACCGGGAATTCAAGCGCCACGTGCGCGGCGTCTCGCCGGAGGCGCTGAAGCTGCTCGATCAGTATCAGTGGCCGGGCAACATCCGCGAGCTGCGCAACGCCATCGAGCGCGCGATGCTGCTCGTCGAGCACGAATGGCTGCAGCCCGGCGACTTCACCACGCTCACGCGCTCGGTCACGCCGGCCGAGTTCAAGCTGCCCGCCGAAGGCATCAGCCTCGACGAGGTCGAACGTCAGCTGCTCGTGCAGGCGCTCGAGCGGGCGGACGGCAATCAGACGCAGGCGGGGCAGCTCCTCGGCATCAACCGCGACCAAGTCCGCTACCGCATCGAAAAGTTCGGCCTCACGCTGAAGTCCTAGTATCGGCGAGTCGGAGTCAGATGGCGGGCGTCACCCGACTCGGAGTCGAACACGCCCCGTAACCGACTCCGAGTCGAATACAAGCCGCATCAGGCTCCGACTCGCCCGTACAGCGAGCAGGAAGGCGTAGCACGCGGGGCGGCCGCGGGTTTCCACGAAAACGCTGCGGGCGAAACGCCGGACGCCGTCAACGCGAGCCCAGCGTCCGCAAAATTCAGCGAGGGTGGGGAATGTCCGGCGGGCCGTCAGACGGCCACCGCCATGCGCACATCGACCGCGCGTGCCACCTGTTCGTCCGCGGCGGCGGCGTGGCGCACCGTCAGCACCGGGCAGGACGCGGTGCGCACGACCTGCTCCGCGACACTGCCCATCAGCAGGTGCGCGAGGCCCGTCCGCCCGTGCGTGCCCATCACGATCAGCCCGCTGCCGGTCGCCGTGGCGTACTCGACAATCGACGCGGCCGGCAGGCCGAGCACCACTTCCGCGTGCGCGTGATACCGCGACCGGTCGACGAGATTCATCGACCGCTCGAGCCGTGCGTGCGCGCTCTCGAGCAGCGAGGTGCGGATGCCTTCCGTGGACGGCGCGAAGCCGTCGGCGACGAAGGCGGATTCGGCCGTCGGATCGTCGATGACGTGCAGGATCTGCAGCGACGAGCCGAACTTCGCGGCGAGAATGCGCGCGTACTCGAACGCGGCGTCGGACGGCGCACTGAAATCGGTCGGAACGAGGATGCGGCTGAACATAGGGCCTCCCGCAGCCGACGAAACGCACCGTCTGTGCCACGGCGCGCACGAACAGTTGCGCGCACGCGTTGCGCGAACAGCGACGCGGACCTCGCGCCGCCGGGAAATTTCTCACGCTGGCTGCGCGATCGTCCGCCGCGAGGCCGCGATCGCGCGGGTCCGCACGATACGTCCGCCGCGAGGCGGCTCGCATCATCGTCGCGCCGCGCGGAGCCTGCAAATAGAAGCGGCACGGCTGAGTCGGTTGCATGGGGACCCTTGAGCTATGCTGCCGGACCGGGCACCCATGAACACGCTCGATCCGGTGTCGCTGCATCTCGCGGCCATTGTCCAATCCTCGGATGACGCCATCATCAGCACGACCACCAGCGGCGTCATCGAAACGTGGAATCCCGCGGCGCAGCGCATGTTCGGGTACTCGCCCGCCGACGTCGTCGGGCGGTCGATTGACGTCATCATCCCCGAGGAGCGGCGCCGCGAGGAGCGCCAGCTGCTCGAGCGGATCCGGAACGGCGAGGTCATCTCACACTTCGATACGACCGGCCTGACCGAGTCGGGCGCGCGCCTCCAGCTGTCGATCTCGATTTCGCCGGTGCTCACGCCCGCCGGCGAGCTGTTCGGCGTCGCCCGCATCGCGCGCGACGTGTCCGCGCAGCGCGCGCTCGAGCGCGAGGCGCTGCGCCTGGCGGCGATCGTCGACTCGTCGGACGACGCCATCGTCAGCAAGGATCTCAACGGCATCGTCCAGACGTGGAACCGCGCCGCGGAGCGGATGTTCGGCTACGCGGCGGCGGAGATCGTCGGCCAGTCGATCACGCTGATCATCCCGCGCGATCGCCTCGACGAGGAGACCTACGTCCTCGACCGGATTCGCCTGGGGCAGCGGGTCGAGCACTTCCAAACCGTGCGGCGCCGGAAGGACGGCTCGGCGCTCTCGATCTCGCTGACGGTCTCGCCGATACGCACGGCCAGCGGCACGGTGATTGGCGCGTCGAAGATCGCGCGCGACATCTCCGGGGAGAAAGCGTTCGAGCGCGAGGCACGGCGCCTGGCGGCGATCGTCGACTCGTCGGACGACGCGATCGCGAGCAAGGATCTGAACGGCGTCGTGCAGACCTGGAACCGGGCGGCCGAGCGGATGTTCGGCTACACGGCGCAGGAGATCGTCGGGCGGCCGATCACGACGATCATCCCGCGCGAACGGTGGCCCGAGGAGGACCTCGTGCTGTCGCGCATCCGCGCCGGCCGATCGGTGGAGCACTTCGACACCGTCCGCCAGCGCAAGGACGGCAGCCTCGTCGAGATCTCGCTCTCCGTCTCGCCCATCAGGGCGGCCGACGGCCGCGTCATCGGCGCGTCGAAGATCGCGCGCGACATCTCCGCGCAGAAGCGGATGGCGCGCGAGCTCGAGGACGCGAGCCGGGTCAAGGACGAATTCCTCGCCACGCTCTCGCACGAGCTGCGGACGCCGCTCAACGCCGTGCTCGGCTACACCCGCATGCTGCGCACGGGGCAACTGACCAGCGGGGGGCCCGAGCGCGCGATCGAGGTCATCGAGCGCAACGCCAACCTCCTCTCGCAGCTCGTCGCGGACGTGCTCGACGTGTCGAGGATCGTCACGGGCAAGATCGTGATCAAGCCGACGCAGTGCGACCTGGCGTCGATCGTCGCGTCCGCGGTCGACAGCATGCGGCCGACGGCCGACGCGAAGGGCGTGTCTATCGATGAACTCGCCGCGCCAGCGGTGCCCGTCAAGTGCGACGGCGACCGCCTGCAGCAGGTCTTCTGGAATCTTCTCAGCAACGCGGTCAAGTTCACCCCCTCGGGCGGCCGCGTCGCGGTGCAGCTCACCATCAACGGCGGGCGCGCCGAGGTGCAGGTGTCGGATTCGGGCGTCGGCATCCGGCGCGACCTGCTGCCGTACGTGTTCCAGCGCTTCTGGCAGGGAGAAGGCGTCGACGGCCGCGTCCACGGCGGCCTCGGCCTGGGCCTCGCGCTCGCGCGTCACTTCGTCGAGCTGCACGGCGGCACCATCCGCGCCGACAGCGCCGGCGAGGGGCAGGGCGCAACCTTCACGGTGACGGTTCCCGTCGGTCGCGGATAATCCGCGCCGCTGCCCGCGCGCGCCCGGCGGGCAAGCTCGTGTAGGATTTCGGGCATGTCTGCCGTGGTCGACGCGCCCCCGTCGAGACGAATCAAGGAATTAGAGGTGATGGTCGCCGACGTCGTCGTCGAGACGCCGGATACCAGCACGCTCGTGTTCTTCACGGGCAACGATCACCTGGAATACAGCGCCGGTCATTTCCTGACCATCGACCCGCACCAGTTCGAGGCGCTCGAACGGTTCACCGCCTTCCTGGAGGACCTGAAAGGGAAGAAGGAGCCGCCGCGCGCCTACTCGATGTGTTCCGCGCCGCACGAGCGCTACCTGGCGGTCACGGTGAAGGAAGAGCAGTACATTTCCGGCTCGACGAAGTACCCGCCGCTGGTGTCGCCGATGCTCGTCAAGCGGACGGTGCGCGGCATGCGGCTCACCGTGACCGGATTCACTGGCCCCTACACGCTGCCGAAGGACATCGAGTCGCACACCGACCACATCGTCCACATCTGCGCCGGCTCGGGAAGCGTGCCGAATTTCTCGATGGTGAAGTACGCGCTCGACTACCACCCCCGGCTCCGCCACACCGTCATCTACTCGAACAAGACGTGGCGCGACGTGATCTTCCGGGATGCGCTGGCCGCGCTCGAGCGGAAGCACCCGGAGCGGCTGCGGGTCGTCCACACCCTGACGAGGGAGCCCGACGTCACCATGTGCGGGCCGATGATCCGCAAGGGCCGTGTGAGCGCCGCGCTCATTCGCGAGCTGGTTCCCGATCTCGACAGCTGCGTGATCTACGTCTGCGGTCCCGGGATCTCGAAATGGGATCGCGACGCCGCGCGCGCGCTCGGCGAGGAGCCGGCGCCGCGTTTCCTCGAGTCGGTGCTGGCGGACCTGAAATCGCTCGGCGTCCCGAACGCGCGCATCAAGCGCGAATCATACGGATAGGAGGACCTGCCATGCGGAAGCCGTGTACCACCGTGGCGATGATTCTCGGCGCGCTGTTGCTGTCGGCGTCGGCCGCGCATGCCGCGGAGCTCCGGGTCCTGGCCTCCAACGGCGTGAAGGCCGCGGTGGAGGCGCTGAAGCCGCAGCTGGAGAAGGCGAGCGGCAGCACGCTGTCGATCGAGTTCAGCACGGCCGCGACGCTGCGCGAGCGTATCGAGAAGGGCGAAGCATTCGACGTCGCCATCCTCACCGATGACGCGATGGAAGCGCTCGTCAAGGCGGGAAAGCTCTCGCCGATGCTGACGAAGCTGGCGCGCGTCGGCATCGGGGTGGGCTTCCGCGAGGGTGCCGCCAGGCCAGACGTCCGCACGCCCGCGGCGATGAAGCAGTCTCTGCTCCACGCGAAGGCGATCGCCTACACCGGCAACGGTGCCAGCCGTCCGGCGATCGACCGGATGATCGAGCGGCTCGGTGTCGCGAAAGAGATGCAGGCGAAGTCGCACCTCACCGCGGCCGGCGCGGCGCCCGCCTCGGTCGGCAAGGGCGAATCCGACCTCGTGCTGACGCTGATCAGCGAGATCCTGCCGGAGCCCGGCGTCGCGCTCGCCGGGCCGCTGCCAGCCGACTTCCAGGCGTATCTCGGGTTCTCCGCCGCGCCGTCGGTGAAGGCGGCGGGGAGTGCCGCCGCCGCGAAGGTGATCGCGTTCCTGCGTGGACCCGCGGCCGCCGCGGTCTACACCGCGAAGGGAATGGAAGTAACGCAATAAGACTCGAGCGACACCTGAAACCGCTGGCACGATCGACGGAATTCGGACCGCGCGAACAATCCTGAAAGAGCGCGACGTCGTTTTTCGTCGGCGACGCGCGATTTCTGGCGTGTTCATGTGCTGGCACGCCGCTTGGTCATGCGCGCGGCATGGAATCCCACGCCTCGCGTGTACATGATCCGCGGCAGGCGATCTTCAAGGACGGCCTCGGCACCCGATACCGTCGTGACGATGCCGACGGCCTGTCCGAGATCCTCGTCCTGCGCGATGCCTTCGCGCCGATTCCGTCATTCGAGTTTCTCGTGCGGGAACGCGTCAATCGGCTCGCACATGTGCGCAGCGAGCACTTCGCGCGCGTCTACGACGTCGAGCACGTGTCCGACGGCGCGAAGGTCGCGATCGTCTCGCGCGCCGCGGCCGGCGTCAGGCTCTCGCGCATGCTGGCCATCGCGGAGCAGAACCTGCTGCCACTCGACGTCGAATCCGCGCTCTGCCTCCTTCGCCAGCTGCTCGTCGCGATGTCCGAGCTGCACGACGACGCGCCCGACGCCTGCCACGGCACGCTGGCCGCCGAACGCATCGTCGTCACGTCGACCGGCCGCGTCGTCGTCGTCGAGCACGTGCTCGGCGCCGCGCTGGCGCAGCTGCGCTATTCACCGGAGCGGTACTGGAAGGAACTTCGGGTCGCGCTGCCTATCGCGGTCAGCGCGCCGCTGCTCGACCGCCGCGCCGACGTCGCGCAGATCGCGATGATCGCGCTGGCGCTGCTGCTCGGCCGTCCCATCGCCGACGACGAGTATGCGGCCGACGTCGCCGCGCTCGCCAACGGCAGCTTCGGCCTCGGCGGCGGCTTCGAGCCGTTTCCCGACTGGCTGCGCACGTGGCTGTCGCAGGCGCTCTCGCTCGAGCCGACGCGCTGGTTCGCGTCGGCGATCGAGGCCAGCCACGCCTTCGAGGCCGGCCTGAAGAGCGGCGCGCACGTCGCGTCCGAGGAACGGCTGCAGGCGTTTCTGCGCGAGTACGCGCGCTTCGATCCGATCGAGGCCGCGCGGACGGTGCCCGCGGCCGCCACGGTCGCTCCGGCGACGGTGTCGAGGATCCCGACGGCCGCGCCGGGGCCGTTCGCCGCGCCGGCTGTCGCCGCGCCGGCTTCCATGCCCGCGGCTGTCGCCGCGCACGCAGTCGTCTCCACGCCGGCACCTGCGCGCGCGGCCGTCGCTGCCTCGATACCCGCGCCGGCGCCCGTCGCTGCATCGAAACCGGTGGCGTCTCCTGCGCCCGCGCCGGTGGCAGTTGCGACCACGCCGGCGCCGGCTCCTCGAGCCGCCGCACCCGCGCCCGCGCCCGTCGCCACGCCGACGCCCGTCGCCAAGCCCGCGCCCGTCGTCGCACCCACGCCTGTCGCGACGTCTGCGCCCGTGGCGGCGCGATCGACGGTTGTGCCGATGGTGCCGAAAGACCCGCCGCGCCAGAGCCGGTTCCTGGACAGCGAACCGCCGCCGGCTTACGACGACCACCAGGCCGACTCGCCGGCGCGCGTCAATCACCGGCCGCGCCTGATTGCCGCGGCGGTGGTCGTGATTGCGTTGACGTCCGGCGGCGTCATGGCCGCGCGGCGCTACCTCGCGGCGCCCGTGGCCGCGCCGCCGACGACCGGCACCGTCGTGGTCAACACCGACCCTCCCGGCGTGAGCATCGTCATCGACGGCCAGGCGCATGGGACGACGCCGACGACCGCGACGCTGAAGGCGGGCACGCACACCATCGAGCTGTCGAGCGGCGGCGCGCGCCGCACCATGTCGGTCAACGTCGCGGCCGGCGCGCAGGTCTCGCAGTTCGTCGAGATGCCGAAGGCGGTCGCCGGAACCGGCGATTTGCAGGTGCGCACCGATCCGCCCGGGGCGAAGATTTCCGTCGACGGCCAGCCGCGCGGCGTGTCGCCGCTGACGATCGCCGCGCTGACGCCCGGCAGCCACATGGTGGTGCTCGAGAACAGCCTCGGATCGGTGAACGAGGAAGTGTCGATTCAGCCGGGTGCGACGGCGTCGCTCGTGGTGCCGATGAAGGCGCCGGAGGGTGCGCCCGTCTCGGGATGGATTTCGATCGCGGCGCCCGCCGAACTGCAGATCTTCGAGAACCAGCGCCTGCTGGGCAGCAGCCGCACGGATCGCATCATGGTCGCCACCGGCCGTCACGAGATCGAGTTCTCGAACGAGGCGCTCGGCTATCGCGGGTCGCAGACCATCCAGGTCGGGCCGGGCCAGGTCGCGCGCATCCGGCCGGAGTGGCCGCAGGGAACGATCGCGATCAACGCGACGCCGTGGGCCACCGTCACGCTCGACGGACAGGACCTTGGTGAGACGCCGGTCGGCAACACCCCGGTGGCGATCGGCAACCACGAAGTGATCTTCCGGCATCCCCAGCTTGGTGAGCAGCGTTTCACGGCAACGGTCACGGCCACGACGCCAGCGCGCCTGAGCGTCGACATGAGGAAGAAATGAGGAACACTACCTGCGCCGTCGTCCTGCTGATCGCGACCGCGTTCGCCGTGTCGGCGCACGCCGCGGACAGCACGCTCGCCGCCGCGCGCGACCTCTACGTCTCGGCGTCGTACGACGACGCGCTGTCGATGCTGAGCGGCCTGACCGCCGGCTCGAAGACGCTGGAGGAGCAGCAGTCGATCGACCTGTATCGCACGCTCTGCCTCTTCGCGCTCGGCCGCGGCGTGGATGCGGACCGCGTCATCGAAGGGATGCTGATGCGCCAGCCGCTCTTCCGCGCGTCGAGCGAGGAGCTCGCCCCGCGCGTGCAGTCGGCGTTTCAGAACGCGCGCAAGAAAATTCTGCCCGGCGTCATCCAGCGGGGCTACGCGGAGGCGAAGAACGCCTTCGACAAGCAGGATTACGCGACCGCGTCCGCCGGCTTCGCTGAGGTGCTCAAGAGCCTCGCGGACCCCGACATCACGATGGCCGCCAACGCGCCGCCGCTGGCCGACCTTCGCACGCTGGCCACGAGCTTCCGCGATCTCAGCCTGAAGCTGACGCCGCCGCCGCCCGCGCCGAAGGAGGAGCCGAAGCCGGTGGTGGCCCGGCCGGCGCGCAGCGTCTACTCGGCCGACGATCGCGACGTCATCGCGCCGGTCGCGCTGCAGCAGCGCGTGCCGAAGTATCCCGCCAACGTGACGCGCGCGATGTCGGGCGTCGTCGAGTTCGTCGTCGACGAAACCGGCGCGGTGCAGGCGCCGATGATGCTCGTCAGCATCGATTCCACCTACGACCCGATGGTCGTGAGTGCCGCGAAGAAGTGGATGTACAAGCCAGCCACGGTCGACGGCAAGCCGGTGAAGTACATCAAGCGGCTGACGATCAGCGTCTCGGCGACACCCGCGCAATAAGGTGGCAGGTGGCAGGAGGCAGGTGGCAGTAGGGGGCAGCAAGATGCGACCTGCTGCCACCTGTTACCTGCGACCTACCGCCCACTGCCCCCTGCCCACTAGTTCGTCGCGTTCGCCCAGACCGGCTTCACCGGCTTGGCCACCAGGTACGCCGGGTTGGCGCCCGCGCGCGGCTTGAACTTCTGCACGCGCCCGCTGTCCACTTCCGCCAGGTACAGGTTCCCGTCCGAGTCCACGCTCATGCCGTGCACGCCCCACAGGCCGCCGGGGAAGTTGCCCATGGTGCCCCACGCGTATTTCAGGTGCCCCTGCTGGTCGTACTGCACCATCTTGTTGGTGCTGCGATCGAAGGTCCACACCATGTGGTCCTGCCCGATGTACAGCAGGTGCAGGCTCGAGGGATCGGCATTGATGGCCCACTCGGACAGGTACTTGCCGTTTTCGTCGAATACCTGGATGCGGTGGTTGTTGCGATCGTTGACGAACACGTGGCGGTTGCTCGGGTCCACGGCCACGCCGTGCACGTTGTTCATGTAGCCGGGCCGCTTTTCGTTCGGCGGCACGCCCTTGATGCCCCACTGGGAGACGAACGTGCCGTTCTTGTCGAACTTCGCCACGCGCGTGCCGGTGTAGCCGTCCGAGACGAAGAACGTGCCGTCGGGCAGCCAGTCGAGATACGTCGGGCGGTTGAAGTGCGTCGCGTCGGCGCCTTCACGCTCCGGCGTGCCGATCGTCTGCAGCAGCTGCTTGCCGTCGTGCGTGAAGATATAGATCGCCTGCATGTTGTCGTCGACGACCCAGACACGCTTCTGCATGTCGTAGGGGCTGATGTAGACGGAGTGCGGGCGGCGGAAAATCTTGTCCCACTGCTTCCACGTCTCGAGGATGTTGCCGGCGCCGTCGTAGACGACGAGGCAGTTCTCCCACTGCGCGTCGACGCCGAGCTTGCGGTAGGGAGGGCCCTTGATGCCGATCTCGTCGTCTTTGCCTTCCCACGCCGTCAGCCACTTGCGCGTGTCCTGGTCGGTGCCGCCGACGCCGGGCAGCGATGCGGTGGTCGCATCACGCCAGAGGCCCGCGACCGGGAAGCTGATGCTCGGCCCGACCTGCGGCAGCAGCACCGCCTTCGGCGGCGGAATGTTCGGCAGCTCGCCGCGATAGAGGCCGTAGATGCGGTTCGGGCTCTCGGCGAAGACGCTCTCGCCGGCGCCGTAGGTCCACTTGCCGTTGCCGGGCAGCGTGGAGATATCTTTCGGCCACCCCTTGACGACCTCGTAGGGTCCCGTGACATCCTGCGTGCCGACCGCGTTGGCGACGGCGGAGAAGCCGCCGGTGGCTGCGGCTGGTTGTGCCTGTCCCTCGACTGCGTCCCTGCCGTTCAGGAACATGGCGGCAAAGGCGGCGCCGAGAGCAAAGGTCAGAAGCGTCATGGCGACTTTGCGCATGCGATGCTCCAGTTTGATGGTTGCCGGTTGGCTGGCGGCCGCCATTATAGCCATCCCGTCGACGGCCGCCCCCCAAACGCCGCTGCCCGACACCATCCCGATCTTTCCGCTCGAGGACGTGATGCTGTTCCCGGGGATGTCGGTGCCGCTGCACATCTACGAGCCGCGCTACAAGGCGATGATCGCCGACGCGCTGAAGGGCAGCCGCATCATCGGCATGGTGCAGCTGCGTCCCGGCTACGAAAAGGACTACGACCGCTCGCCCTCCGTCTTCCAGGTCGGGTGCGCCGGGGTCATCAACGAAGTGGAGCAGCTGCCGAACGGCGAGTACAACATCGTCCTCGGCGCGCTGACCAAGTACCGCATCACGCGCGAGGAGGCGAGCCGGCCCTATCGCATCGCGCACGTGACGGCGATCAGCGACGAGACCGCGGCGGCCGATCGCTCCGCCCTGCATGCGCGCCGCCAGCGGCTCGAAGCGTTGATCCGCGAGTCGGGCGGCCGCACGGGCGTGCGCGGCGCGCCCGACAACATCACCGACGAGGCGCTGGTGAACGGCATGTCGCAGCTCGCGCACATCGACGAGCTCGATCGCGAGCGCCTGCTCGAGCAGCCGACGCCGCTGGCGCGCGCCGACGCGCTCATTGCGATCCTCGAGAAGATGATCGCGGAGCGTTGAAGCCCTAGATCGCGTTCAGCGGCGCCCGAATCGCCTGGTTCGCCGCCGCGGACGCGTGATGCGCGAACCGCGCGTTCCTGATCTTGCCCTTGCCGACGATGCGGCCGAGCGTCGACGCGAGCGTCGCCGAGTCGTCGTCGAACGCACCGTGCGATTTCGACGTGGACGCCTCGAGCGTCGCCGGCGCGTTGGCGTTGGGCGCCAGCACCCAGTCGAAGGCGCGCTGCGCCGGCGGCAGCTGCGCGACGAATTTGGCCATGCCGAGCAGCGGCTCGCCCTCGCGCTCCTGCAGGAACGGCGCCTTGCCCAGTCCCGCCTCGAAGGCGTGCGACACGAGGTAGAGCAGCGACTTGTGGTAGATGTTCGCGCACGAGTCGTCGCGCTCGGCCTTGTCGGTCAGCGTGAACAGCGCCAGGTCCTTGATGTGACCGCTCCGCACCGACGGCAGGTACTGGCCGCGGTAGACGTTCATCGTGCACGCGGGCGCCCACAGCGTGCAGGTCGCGATGTCCACCGGCGCCGGCCGCGCGGCCGCCAGCCGCTCCACGAGGCCGCCGAACACGATCGAGCCGGCGCTGTGGCTGACGAGATGGACGCGCAGCGACGGGAACCGGCGCGTGAGCGCGCCGACCAGGTCGGCGACCAGCGCCAGGCCGCCGCCCGGCTGGCTCGCCGCAATCGCGTTCTCCTTCATCTCGTCCCATTCCGATTTACCGCCGATCGACCGCGCCAGCGGCTCGAGCGCGTCGTCGAGGCGATCGAGCATGAAGTCTTTCGACGAGTCGAGGAACCCCTCGGGGCGCCGCTTGGCGATCGCATCCTCGAGCACGTTCTTCAGCGTCGTCCAGAAGTCGGTCTTCCACACGATCGAGATCGGGTAGACGCCGGCGTCGAGCAGCGGACCCCGCAGGTCGGCCACCTTCTGGATGGCGGAATCTTCCGCGACGAGGCCGCCGTGCGCGTAGAGGAGCAGGTGCTGGCGGTCGTTGGCCTGCTGCGCGACGTGCTGGAAGATCTCCTTCACGTCGTCGGCGGAGGTGCCGTAGGTCCCCTCCGTGCGCAGCAGCCCGTTGTTGCCGAGGCTGATGATGTGCGGCCGCAGGTCGCAGAACATGTAGCTGCGCGACCCGCCGGCGGTGACGCCGACGCCGCGGGACACCGAGGTGTGCTCGCGGAACTCGATCGGCGCGCCCAGGCGCGCCACCCACACGTCGCTGCCGTGCGCGAGCCAGTCGTCGTAGGTCAGGCGCGCGAACCCGCGCCGTCCCCAGTCGGGCCCCCACGAGTTCTGGAGCCAGAACCCGTCCTTGTCGTAGGCGACGATGGCGAACGCGTGGCCGCCGGTGATCTTCGATTTCGCGTCGAACTCGATCTCGCCGCTGCGGCCGACGACGTCCCAGCCGTCGTGGACCGAGGCGGTCGCGTAGAGGATGCCGACCTCGGTGATGGCCGAGTGCATCGCGATGACGTCCTTGTGGTTGACGCGCAGGTAGGCGCCGAGCGGGCGGCGCAGCGCTTCCGCGAAACGGATCCGGTAGCGGTCGGGGTCGCGGTCTTCCTTCGGCCAGTTGGCCATCGCGCAGACGCCGTGCTTGTGCCAGCCCTTCATCGCACCGCGCGCGCTCGCCCCCTCGTAGCGCTCGCCGGGCCACTCGTCGTAGCGGCGCGCCATCTCGTAGAGCATCCACGGGCTGACCTCCGCGCGGTCGGGCACGACCTTGCGCGTGCGGAGGAGGTAATGAATGACGGTCGCAAGGCCGAAGCCCGTGCAGGCGCCTTCCTGCCCCTGGTCGAGAATGGGCACGCGGACCTTCAGGTAGTCATCGAGCGGACGCTCGGTCGGCACCTCGATGAGGGTCGGCTCGTACATCCGGTCCCGGAAATCGAGGGTATCGGCTCGTGCATCGAGCCGGCGGGATGCGCGCTTTCGCGGCGCCGCCGGTGCGGGTTTCGCCCTCTTCGTGCCGCGAGCGTCGGCTCGCGGACGTCTGCGTTTCGCCATGGCGTCGTATTATCAACGGATCACCGTCCTCCTAAACCCACGCGCCGGCAAACAGGATGCAACGCTCGCACGGCAGGTCGCCGATGCGTTTCGCGCCGCCGGCGCGGAGGTTGACGTTCGGCTCGCCAAAGGCCCCGCGCTCGCACGGGAAGCCGCCGACGCGGTGCGCCGCGGTTCGGACGTCGTCGTGGCCGGCGGCGGCGACGGCACCGTGAGCACGGCGGCCGGTGCGCTCGCCGGGACCGGCGTCCCGCTCGGCGTCCTCCCGCTCGGCACGCTCAACCACTTCGCGAAAGACCTTGGCATCCCGCTCGACCTCGGCGACGCCGCGCGCGTGATCGTCGCGGGACGGACGCAGACCGTCGATGTCGGCGAGGTCAACGGCCGGCTCTTCGTCAACAACGCCAGCGTCGGGATGTACGCACGCCTGATCGCCGAGCGCGCCGCGATGCAGCGCATCGGCCGCGGCAAGTGGGTGGCGCACGGCCTGGCGACGTTGCGCGTGTTTCGCCGCTACCAGCGGCTGCGCGTCGAGGTTCGAACGGCGACAGATGACGCGGGACGCAGCGACGAGGTGGGACGCACGGTCGTGCGCACGCCGTTCGTGTTCGTGGGGAACAACGCCTACCAGCTGAGCGGGCTCGAGCTCGGCGGCCGGAAGGACCTCACCGGCGGCCGGCTTCAGGTGTGCATGGCGCCTGGCATGAGCCGTGGAGGCGTCGCGAAGATGATCATCGCAGCCGTATTCGCCGACATCTGCACCCTCGAAGGCTTTGAATCGTTCACCGCGTCCGCGGTCGGGCTCGATGCGCGGGTCGGCCGGTTGCAGGCTTCGATCGACGGCGAGCCCGTGACGCTCGACAACCCGCTGACGTTTCGCAGCCGGCCGCAGGCGCTGCGCGTGATCGTGCCCTGATGCGTACGATCGTTCACCTCTCGGACCTGCATTTCGGCCGCGTCAACCCGGTCGTGGTGGACGTGGTGCGCGACACCGTCCGCCGGCTCGAGCCGGACCTGGTGGCGGTGTCGGGCGACTTCACGCAGCGGGCGCGGTCGAAGCAGTTCAGCGAGGCGCGCGCGTTTCTCGAGTCGCTGCCGCGGCCGCAGCTGATCGTCCCCGGCAACCACGATGTCCCGCTGCACAACGTTTTCGCGCGGTTCTTCAACCCGCTCGGCGGCTACCGTCACCACATGACCGACGACCTGCGGCCGCATTACATCGATCACGAGATCGCGGTCATCGGCACCGATACCACGCGCTCGTTCACGATCGGCGGCGGAGGCATCCGCCGCCGGGAGCTGCGGCGCATCCGCGAGCTGATGAAACAGGCCGACCGCTCGGCCGTCACCATCCTCGTCGCGCACCATCCGTTCGACGAGCCGCACGCGGGCGCCGCCTTCGGGCGCGCGCGGCCGGGCGCCGAGGCGGTGGAGCAGCTCGCCGCCGACGGCATCGACGTCTTTCTCACCGGTCACCTGCACGTCACCTTCGCCGGGCCGACGGCGAAGCGCTACCGCATCGGCGGCCGCTCCGCCATCGTCGTCGAGGCGGGAACCGCGACCTCCACACGCGTGCGCGGCGAGCCGAACGCCTTCAACGTGCTGCGGATCGAGCGGCAGGCGATCGCCGTCGAGCACCTCGTCTGGAATGCGGCGAGCCGGGCCTTCGTCCGCGGAGAAGTGCAGCGCTTCACGCACAGCCCGGACGGCTGGACGCCGCTATCGCTCGATAACCAGTAGCTTGAACGTGCCTGGAACCACGGCCGCACGGCCGCCACGTCCCTGCGGCGCGCCGGCCGGCGGCGCCGCAAACGTTGCGGCCGCGACGTAGATACGATGCGTTGCTGGATCGAGTCCCATGTTGCGCGATCCGATTGGCGTCGTGACGTTGCCGATGACGTGGTACATGTCCGCGCTGTCCTGGTGGATGACGGTCAGGCTGCCGTCCGCGTTGGTCGCAAAGACGTCACCTGCTGTCGCGTCGTAGCCGGCGCCGTCCACCCCCGTCCCGATCTGAACCGTGGTGAGGGTTTTTCCGGCCTGGTAGTCGGACACCGCGAGCACACCGCTGCGGCAGCCGCTGAACAACCGATGGCTTTTCGTGTCGATGGCCATCGACACCGGCTGGCGGCACGGCGCGGTTGGCCACCGCTTCGTGACCGTTGCGGTCTTCGCATCGATCTCCACGACCTCGCTCGTGTCGGTGAGGTTCGCGTACACCTTGCCCTCACCGGCGGACGCGCCATATTCCGGCTTGCCGCCGAGCGGAACGTTCGTGATCAGCGTTCCTGATGTGCCGTCGACAACGGTCGAGGAGTGCGCGTCGCCGTTGAGCGAGAACACGCGGTTCGACGCCGCGTCGTAGATGATGGCGTCGGCATCCTCCGCCGCGGGAATACGCGCGAGCTCCTTGAACGTCTTCAGGTCGAACATGACGATCGACTGGTCGTTGGCTGAGGTCGCGAAACCGTGGCCGCTCGCTTCCGCGATCGCGGTGCCGTGCGCGCCCTTGATGCCCGTCACCTCGCCGATGAGTTTCCCGTCATTCGTGTCGACGACCATCACGCGATTCGTGCGGCCGATGTACACGCGGTGCTGGGATGGCTGCGGGACGATGTAATCCCAGCCCCCGTCGCCACCGAGCTCGAAGGTTCGCGCGACGTGGTAGGTGAAGCCGTTTTGCGCGCCGGCCGTCACGGACACGGCCAGCGCGGCGATGAGGAAAATCAGAAACTGTTTCATAAAAGCCGTCTCCGGGTCGCTTATACACCTCCGGTCGCCGCACGGCCGGCTGAAAATAATGAACGGCAGATGAACGCCGTCTCTGCGATGATGTAGCGCATGATCCGCACTTTGATCTTCGCCATGAGCTCGTCGGTGGTCGCGTTCGCCGCGGTGGGGGCGGCAGCGGGGCCTGCCTCCTTCTACGACTTCAAGACGCAGACCCTGCTCGGCAAGCCCGCCGACCTGGGCGACTACCGCGGCAAGGTGACGCTCGTCGTCAACGTCGCCAGCTACTGCGGCTACACGCCGCAGTACAAAGGGCTCGAGGCGCTGCACCGGGAGCTGAAGGACAAGGGATTCGCCGTGCTCGGTTTCCCGAGCAACGACTTCGGCGAGCAGGAGCCGGGGACGGCGGAGGAGATCGCGACCTTCTGCCGGCGCACCTACGACGTGACGTTCCCCATGTTCTCGAAGGTCGTCACGATGCCGGGCCGCGATCAGTCGCCGGTCTACACGTATCTCGGCGCCAGCGGCCACCTGCCCGCGTGGAACTTCGCCAAGTACCTCGTCGGCAAGGACGGGCGCGTGCGGGCGTTCTTCCCGAGCCAGGTGACGCCGGAGGATCCGGCACTGCGCCGCGCGATCGCCGACGCGTTGAAGGCGAACTGAACGGGGGTCGCATGGCCGACGAAAAGAAAGTCGAGAAACGGGTCGTCGCGCTCGCCGAGCAGCTCGGACGACTGATCGGGACCGTGGAGAGCAAGGCCGAAGGGTGGTTCGACCGGAAGGCCCTGAACGCCCAGGTCGAACAGATCCGCGACAGCGCGTCCGCACTGCTCGAAGATCTCGGCGGCGCGATCGAATCGGGCAGGGCGGCGGCCAACCCTGCCCCGACGCCGAAGCCGCGCGCCGCCAGTCGCAGTGGTGGAACCGTGGACGCGCCCGGCAAGGCCCATCGAAAGCCTGCGCCGACTGCCCGCGGCACCAGGCACTCGGACGAGACGGTTGCGAAAATCAAGGGCGCGAAGACGATGCGCCGCGGCCGCCGTCGCGGATGACTCTGGTCAGCCCTTGATCGCGTAGCCCTTCCCAGCCAGCACGTCGCGCACGCGATCGCGCAGGTCGCCGTGCAGCTCGATCCCGCCATCGACGATGGTGCCGCCGGTGCCGCAGCTGCGCTTCAGCTCCTGCGCCAGCTCTTTCAGGAACGTGTCGTTGCGCGGCAGGCCGTCGATCACGGTCACGACCTTCCCGCCGCGTCCCTTCTTCTCCATGCGCAGCTTCGCGACGATACGCGAGGGGAGTGCCTCGTTGGCCTGCCGGCTGCTGCACTGGCAGTTGGTCTCCGGCCAGCCGCACCGCGGACACATGCGGCCCTTGCCGGTCGAATACACGGTGCGCGCGGTCACGGCTTCATTATTCGATGCGGCGACGGAATCGCGGTCCGCACTTCCACCCTCAATTGCGACTCAACCGTGGCTTTACGTGCGGAACTCGCACGTACGGCGCGATATAGTGAAACGCCCTACGCTTGTCCCGCCGCGGGCCTCGCTTCGGATGAACCAAATCCTGATTGTCGATGATTCGCCGACCATTCGGCGCATGGTGAAGGCGTCGCTCGCGGCGTTGTCCGGACCGTCCGAGTTCGTCGAAGCGTCATCGGGCCTGGAAGCGATCGAGCGCCTCGCGCTCGGACCCGTGGAACTGATGGTGCTGGACCTGAACATGCCGGATATGCACGGCCTCGAGGTGCTGGGCTTCGTGCGGTCGCACTCGAAATACCGTCAGGTGCCGGTGATCATCCTCACGACCAGGGGCGACGAGGCGAGTCGGACCGCGGCGCTCGAAGCGGGCGCCACCGCGTACATGACGAAGCCGTTCGCGCCGGGCAGCCTCGCCAGCACCGCACGCGAGCTGCTCGAGGCGGCCCGCCAGTGACGGAATTCCTCGACACGTTTCTCGACGACTACTTTGCCGAGTGTGACGAGCACTTGACGGCGGTTCGCCGCACGCTGCTCGCGCTCGAGCGGTCGGTCGGCCAGCCGCGTCCGGATCGGGCCGTCAGCGAGGAGCTGTTCCGGGCGTTCCACTCGCTGAAGGGCATCGCGGGGATGGTGGAGCACCGCGAGATCGAGCTGCTCGCGCACGAGATGGAGACCTACCTGCGCGCCGTGCGCGAAGGGGAGGTCCGCCTGACGACGGCCGGCGTCGACACGCTCATCGACGGCGCACGCCTGCTCGAGCACGCCATCGCCGCGCGGCGCAACCACGAGCCGCCGATGGACGTCGAGCCGACCGTCGCCGAGCTGCGCCTGATCGCGCCCGCAAACGACGTGGCGTCTGGCGGCGCGTTGCCCGTCGCGCCCGTGCCGGGCGGGTCGTGGGAATGCCTCTTCACACCCTCGCCCGAGCTGCTCGCGCGCGGCGTGAACGTGGATTTCGTGCGCGCGCGCCTGCGCGCGGCGGGGGAGATCGTCTCGGCGGCGCCGCTGGTGGGCGAGGGAGGCGGCATCGCCTTCCGCTTCGTGTTCCAGGGCGAGCCGGGTGAGCAGGCGCGCGAGGCGTGGCGTGCCGACGGCATGGTCTGCTCGAGAGTCGAGCCGGACGCCGACGCGGCGCGGGCCGCCGCCGTCCTCATGGACCGCGGCGGCGCGACGCTGTCGAGCGGGCAATACGTCCGCGTCGATCTCGCGCGTCTCGACGATCTCATGCGGATGATCGGCGACCTCGTCATCCGTCGCGCGCGGCTGGGCGACGCCGTCGCGCGCGTCGAGTCGCACGTCCCCTCTTCCGACTGGCGTGCCATCCAGGAAAACACGTCCGCGCTCGAGCGCCAGCTGCGCGAGCTGCGCGACGGCGTGATGCGCGTGCGCCTCGTGCCGGTCGGCGAGATCTTCCGGCGCGTGCCGTTCGTGGTCCGCGATCTCGCACGCGAGACCGGCAAGCGCGTCTCCGTGGACATCTCCGGCCAGGCGACCGAGATCGACAAGTTCCTCGTCGAGCGGATGCTCGATCCGGTCCTGCACGTCGTGCGCAACGCGGTGAGTCACGGGCTCGAGACGGTCGACGAGCGCGTCGCCGCCGGCAAGCCGCCCGAGGGGACGATCGCGCTCGCCGCGAGCGCCGCCGGCGAGATCGTCACGATTCAGATTGCCGACGACGGGCGCGGCATCGACGCCGAGCGCGTGATCGCGCGTGCGCGCGTCGCGGGGCTTTCCGTCCCTTCCCATGTGGACGAAGCGGCGCTGCTGGATCTGATCTCCTCGCCGGGCTTCTCGACGCGCGAGGCCTCGGACCGCGTCAGCGGCCGCGGCTTCGGCATGGCGGTCGTGCGGACGACCGTCCAGGAGCTGGGCGGATCGATGCGCCTGGCGTCCACGCCGGGGCACGGCACGCGGTTCACGTTCGAGCTGCCGCTCACGCTGGCCATTACCGACGCGCTCATCGCGCGCGTCGGCGGACAGACCTTCGCGGTGCCGCAGGCCGCCGTGCGCGAGGTCATCGAGCTCGACCCGGCGGCGATTCGCGCGCTCGAGGCCGGGGAAATCGTGCAGTACCGCGGGGCGCCCGCGCCCATCGTGCGCCTTTCGGAGGTGCTTGGCATCCCGGTGACGCCGCAGCCGAGGCTGCATGCGTTCGTGGTGGGCGCCGGCGCCGCGGCCGTCGTGCTGACGGTCGATCGCATCGTCGGCCAGCGCGAGATCGTCGTGCGCTCGACCTCCGATCCGCTGATCCGCGTGCACGGCATCGCCGGGGCGACCGACCTCGGAGACGGCCGCGCCGTCCTCATCCTGGACGCCGCCGCGCTGGCGGGTCCCGCGCGAGGGATGCGCGCCGCCGCGCACCGCGAGAGGGAGACCGCATGAGCGACCAGCGCGCCGATCAATACATTCTCTTCACGGTCGCCGGCACGACCTACGCCGTGCCGAGCAGCCAGATCGCGCACGTCGACCTGGTGGAGGAGATCACGCGCGTGCCCAACGCCGCGCCGTTTGTCGACGGCGTGGTGTTCTCGCGCGGGCAGATCATCCCGGCGATCAACATGCGCGCGCGGTTCGGCTTCGAGCGCGCGCCGCTCGACCTGCGGACGCGGTTCCTCGTGGTGAACACGAGCGGACGCAGTGTCGGCCTGCTCGTGGACGCGTGCCGCGAGTTCCTCCGCATCGATCCGTCGGCCATCCATCCGCCCGCCGATGCGCTCGGTGCAGGGGGCCACACCTACGTCGCCGGCATCGCCACCATCGGCGGCCGGATGATCGTGATCCTCGACCTCGACCAGCTGCTGGCGTCGAAAGACCCGATACTCGCGGCCTGAACGGCCGCCCGGAGAAGTGCCATGGCAGTACGACGACGCAACGCGAACGGCAACGGACACGCGACCGCGAGCTTCGATCCCAGGCTTGTCCTCGGGCAGGCGGCGCAGCTGACGGCCTCCGCCAACGGCATCGCACGCATCGCGGACGAAGTCTGGGACGGCGCCGCCGAGCAGGTGAAGTCGCTCGACTCCGCGCTCGCCGGCGTCGAATCGATGGCCATCACGCTGGGCGAGACCGCGACGCAGGTGGAGAGCATCGCGTCCTCCACCGAGGAGCTCGTGGCGGGCGTCAACGAGATGGCGGCGTCGGTCGAGCAGGTCGCGGCCAACGCCGGAAGCGTCGCCGCGTTGACCGCCCAGAACGCCAGCGCGGTCGAGGAAACGGCCGCGTCGATCAGGAACGTCGCCCAGACGTCGACGGCCATGTCGAGCTCCGCCGAGCAGGTCAACGTCGCCATGGCGCAGATCTCGGCGAGCATCAAGAACCTGAAGGACGACGGGGGCTCGCTCGCCGCCTCGGTCGAGCAGGCGTCGGCATCGCTCATCCAGATGGGGACCTCGGTCCGCAGCGTCGCCGGCAACGCGGACGCGCTCGCCGCGGCGGCCGAGGAGACCGCGACGTCGATCAACGAGATGGCCGCGTCGATCGAGGAGGTCGGCGCGATGACCGAGAACCTCGGGACGATGGTGGAGCAGAACAGCACCGCGATCGAGCAGACCGCGAGGTCGATCCAGAGTGTGGCGCAGAGCGGCCGGCAGATCACCGAGACCGCCGCCGGCGCGGCGACGAGCGCCGAGCAGATGCAGCGGTCGATCGAGGCGGTCAGCGTGATGGCGGGGCGCGCCAACGACCTCACGCGCCGCACGTCGAGCGCGGCGGAGGAAGGCGGCGCCGCCGTGCAGCGTTCCATCCAGGGCATCGCGCGCCTGCGTGAGACGATGGCGCAGTCCGCGTCGGTGCTGCGCGAGATGGGGAAGCGCGCCAACGAGATCAGCTCGATCGTCGACACCATCAACCTCATCGCCGAGCGCACCAACCTCCTCTCGCTCAACGCGTCGATCGAGGCGGCGCGAGCCGGCGACGCGGGGCGCGGGTTCGCAGTCGTCGCCGAGGAGATCCGCAACCTCGCCGACCGGTCCGCCAAGGCGACCTCCGACATCGCCGGCATCGTCAAGGGACTGCAGGACGTGGCGCAGGAGGCGATTGCCGCGTCGAACGAGAGCCTGCGGGTCGCCGACGACAGCAGCACCGTCGCGGAGGCCGGCGCCGCAGGGCTGCGGAGGATTCTCGCCGGCATCGGCGAAACCACGGAGCTCGTCGGCCAGATTGCGCGCGCGGCCGAGGAGCAGCGCACCGCCGGCAGGACCGTGGCGACGGCGATTTCGTCGACAGCGGATCAGGCGAAGACGGTCGCCTTGTCGACGGCCGAGCAGGCCACGGCGGTCGGCGGCGTCGCGCAGGGCACGGCCCGGATGCGCAAGATCGCGCAGGAGGTGACCAAGGCGGTCGGCGAACAGGGGCGCGCGTCGCGCGACATCATGAAGGCCGCCCAGAGCACCGCGAAGCTGGCCGTCGAGGTGCGCAAGGCCACGGCCGAGCAGACGGCAGCGACCGCGCAGCTCACGCAGGCCACCGAGGCCATCCGCAAGGGGGCGGCCACGACCTCGCGGGCGCTGGCGGAGCAGGCGGCGGCGGTGGCCCAGGTGTCGGCGTCGGTCGGCGATCTGACGCGGCAGATCGGGGCCGTGGCCAAGGCGATGGGCGAGCAGTCCGCGGCGGCGACGCAGATCACGTCCGTCACCGAGTCGATGAAGATCCAGTCCGAGCAGGCCGCGCGCGCCACGGCCGAACAGGCGCGCACGATGAAGGAGATGTCGAAGGCCGCGGCGTCCACCGTGCGCGATATCAAGGCCCTGACGCACGCGAACAAGGGCCACAGCGCCGGCGCCGCGCAGCTGGTGACGCAGCTGGCCGAGGTCCGGCGCATCACCGAGCGCAATGCCGACGGCGTCCGCCAGACGCGCGGCGGGACGGCGGATCTGCTGAAGCAGGCGGAAGCGCTCACCGGACTCATGGACTCGGCCGTCGCGGCCAGGTCGGCCAACGGCCGGGGCCGCGGACGCTAGCCGCGTGATGAACGGGTCCGGGGAGCTCGGGGTCGTCACCATCGACCAGGCGGCGACGATCCAGAGCTGGAACGCGTGGCTCGCCTCCGTCACCGGTCTGTCGGAGGACGACGTCCGCGGCCGGCCGCTGCTGTCGCTCGTCGCGGCCGCGCGCACCGACGTCATCCGCGCGTTTCTCGACGAAGTGCTGTCCACCGGCACGTCGCGCGTGCTCGCGCCTGCCTTCCACCACTACGTGTTCGCCTGCCCGCCGCGCCACCCGTCGCGGCATTTCGCCGAAATGCAACAGTTCGTAACCATCGCGCCGCTCACCTCGGACGACGCGATCCTCGGCGCGATGCTCACGATCGAGGACGTCACGCCGCAGCTCGATGAGCAGCGCGACCTGATGGCGCAGCTGGAACACGCGCCGCCGGGAGCGTCGACGGCGGGCGCGATCGAGGCCGTCGGCGCCGGTCACTGGCAGTTGCGCGGTGCCGCCGTCCGCACGCTGCGCCAGCGCGCCTCGACCGCCGAAATCGCCCACCTCCTCGACACGCTGCGGCGCGGCTATCACGACCTGAACGTCGTCAGCAGCGCGCTGCAGGTGCTCTCGGCGAACCGCGACGTCACCTCGCCGCTCATCGAGCTGCTCTCCGACGCGCAGGCCGACCTGCGCATGCACGCGGCGCTGGCGCTCGGCCACGTCGGCGATCCGGTGGCCGTGCCCGCGCTGGTCGCCGCGCTCGACGACGAGGAGCCGAACGTCAGGTTCCACGCCATCGAGGCGCTCGGGTCGATCGGCGCCGGCGACGCCGTGGACCGCCTGGCGGAGATCGCGCGTTCCGGCGATTTCTTCCTGTCGTTTCCCGCGATCGCCGCGCTGGCCCGGGCCGACGATCCGCGCGTGGCGCCGGCGTTGACGTCGCTGCTCGGCGACGACCTGCTGCGGCCGGCGGTGATCGAGACGCTTGCCGCGATCGGCGACGAGGACGCGGTGGCGCCGCTCGTCGGCGTCCTCAACCGCGGCGTCGACGGGGACGGCGCCGCCGCGGTCGCGGCCGCGCTCGACCAGATCCGCGCGCGTGAGGAGGACACGTTCGGCGCCGGCGCCCACATCGTCGACGTGGCGCGCGCCGCGCTCCGTCCTGCCGGTGTCGCAGCGCTCACGGCGGCGGCGGAGCAGGGCCGGCCACCGCTGGCGTCGCTCGTCGCCGTGCTCGGATGGAGCGGCGCGGCGGGCCTGCCCGCGATCGTTCGCGCGGTGGGCAACCGCGATGTCGAAGAGGCCGTGACCGCCGCGCTCATGGCGATCGGCCGCGAGTCGGTCGCGCCGCTCATCGAGAGACTGGTCGAGGGGGAGCGCGCCGCGCGCATCGCGGCGGCGACCCTGCTCGGCGCGCTGGGCGATCGCCGTGCCGTGCCGCCGCTCGTCGCCGCGCTCGACGGCGCCGACGCGGAGCTGACCGCCGCTTCCGCCGCGGCGCTGGCCCGTCTCTGCGATCCGGCGGCGCTCGACCCGCTGCTGGCGCTGTTCGCCCACGAGCAGGCCATCGTCCGTCAGACCGCGATCGCGGCCATCAATTCGATTGGGGCCGAGGCGACCGCGAGCCGCATCAGGCCGCGGCTGGATGACGACGATCCGCGCGTGCGCGCCTGCGCGGTGCGGGTTGCCGGCTATTTCGGCTTCGACGCCTGCGTGCCGAGCCTGGTCAGCAAGCTCCGGGACGCGGACGGCGACGTGCGGCGCGCCGCCATCGAACAGCTGCCGATGATGGACGACCCGAGCGCGCCGTCGCTGCTGATCGAGGCGCTCGGCCGCGAGACGCCGCGCAATCGCTCGGCGGCGGCGCACGCCCTGCGGCAGGTCGCGGGAGACGCCGCGACGCTGGCGCTCGTCGGCGCGCTCGACGACGACGATGCCTGGGTGCGCTATTTCGCGGCCGGCTCGCTCGCCCTGCGCGGCGACATCGAAGCGGTGAGCGCGCTCACGCGTCTCGTGCAGGCCGACCCGGCGCCGCACGTCCGCATCGCCGCGCTGCAGGCGCTGGCGTCGATCGATGCCTACATCGCCGGCGAAATGGCGCTCCCGCTGATCAAGGATCCCGATCCCGAGGTGGCGTCCACCGCGCTGACGGCGGTCGCGGCCGGCGCGCACCCGGCCGCCGACGACCTGCTCGAGGACGCGGTGAAGTCCGGTGAAGCGTTCCTCCGCCGCGCGGCGGTGCGAGCGCTGCCCGCGCGCTCGACGGCGAGGGCGGCGGAACTGCTGGCGTGGGCCGCCTGCCTGGCCGAGCCGCCGGACCTGCCGCGACTGCTGATCGAATCGCTCGTGCGGCTCGCGGCGTCGGACGACGCCGCGGCCCGCGCCGCGGCGGTGACCGCGCTGGTCAACCTCGCGTCCGCGACGGAGACGCGCGACGCCGCGCTGCGCGCCCTCGCCGCGCTGCCGCAGGCCGCCGTCGACGATCTCGCGCGGAAGCTGCAGGCGCCGCGCGTGGCGACGAAACTGGCGGCGGTCGAGGCGCTCGCGCGGATGCGGCATCCGCGCGCCTCCGAGGCGCTGCAGCACGCGCTCGAGGACGACGACGCGGCGGTCCGGCGCGCCGCGGTGGCGGCATTCGGGCGCCTCGGCACGACCTCCGCTGCCGCGGCGGTCGCCGCGCTCAGCGTCTCGGATCCCGACGAGCGCGTCCGGCGGCTCGCGGACGCCATGTGCCGACGGCACCGGTGGAACGGCGGGACGGACCGATGAGCGAGGTGTTCGCGCGCCGGCCGGTGGCGCCCGACGTGCGCGGGCTGCGGGCCCCGGAGCGGACGCTCGAGCTGCTGCGCGACCTCGTGCACGCGCACACCGGGATGTACTACGACGATTCGCGGCTCGACTTCCTCAGCGATCGGCTCGCGCCGCTGGCGATCGACCGCGGGTTCGATTCGTTCCTCGACTACTACTACCTGCTCAAGTACGACCCCGACGCCGCCGGCGAGTGGCTGCGGGCGATCGACGCGCTGTCGGTGCAGGAAACGTACTTCTGGCGCGAGTTCGATCAGATCAAGGCGCTCGTCGAGACGATCCTGCCGACGCTCGTCGAGCGCCGCCGCGCTCCGATCCGCATCGCCAGCGTGCCGTGCGCGTCGGGCGAGGAGCCGCTGTCGATTGCGATGGCGCTCGACGACGCCGGCTGGTTCGCGCGGGCGGCGATCGACATTCGCGCCGGCGATGCCAGCCCGGCCGCGCTGGCGCGCGCGCGGGCGGGCCGCTACGGCGGACGCGCGTTCCGCCAGATTCCCGCCGCCATGCGCGAGAAGTACTTTCGACCGGCGGATGCGCCGGGCGAGTGGGAGATCCGCGCGGACATCCATCGCCGCATCTCGTCGTGGACGCGCACCAACGTCGTCGTGCGGGAGGACGTGCTGCCGCTGGCGCCGTGCGACGTCATCTTCTGCCGCAATCTTTTCATCTATTTCACCCCGGCGACGGTGGCGCAGGTCGTCGAGACGTTCGCCGGGGTCATGCCGTCGCCGGGATTCCTGTGCGTCGGCGCGGCCGAATCGCTGCTGCGAACCGCGAGCCGGTTCGACCTGCGCGAGATGGGCGGCGCCTACGTCTACGTGAAGCCATGAGCGCGACGCTGGTGTGCCTGTGAATCGAATCGTCAAGGTCCTCGTGGTCGACGACTCCGCCTACGTGCGGAAGATGGTGACGCAGATGCTGTCGCGCAGCCCGTTCCTCGAGGTCGTCGGCACGGCGCGCGACGGCCGTGAGGCGCTCGCGCTCGCGGAGGAGCTGAATCCCGACGTCATCACGTGCGACCTGAACATGCCGGAGATGGACGGCGTCGGGTTCGTGCACGAGCAGATGGCGCGGCGCCCGACCCCGGTCGTCATCATCAGCGTCGCCAGCCAGTCCGGGGAGAAGGTGCTGGCGGCGCTCGACGCCGGGGCCGTCGATTTCGTGCAGAAGCCGACCGCGCTGGCCAGCGACCGCCTGCTCGAGGTCAGCGACGAGCTCCTCGACAAGGTGAAGGCCGCGGCGCTGGCGCCGATGCGGCGGGTCTTCGCCGGCGCCGGGGCGGCGCCGCCGGCGGCCGCGGCAGTCCTTGCGCCGGTGCGGGCGCGCACCGGTGCGGGCAATGTGGACATCGTCGTCATCGGCATCTCGACCGGCGGTCCGCAGGCGCTCAAGACGATGGTGCCGCGCTTCCCGGCGGATCTGCCCGTGCCCATTGCGGTTGTGCTGCACATGCCCGTCGGCTATACAGAGATGTACGCGCGCAAGCTCGACGAGGTGTCTGCGCTGTCGGTGAAGGAGGCGGCCGAAGGCGACGAGGTCGTGCCCGGCGTCGCGCTGATCGCCCCGGCCGGCCGCCACCTGCTGTTTCGCCGTGTCGAAGGACGCGTGGTCGCGCACCTCGACATGCGGCCGCTCGACACCCAGCATCGCCCGTCCGTCGACGTGCTGTTTCAGTCGGCCGCGGAAACGTTTGGCGCGAGGGCGCTTGCCGTGGTGATGACGGGCATGGGCGCCGACGGGCGGCAGGGGGCCGCGTGGATCAAGGCGCAGGGCGGGCGCGTGCTGACGGAGGCCGAGGAGTCCTGCGTCGTCTACGGTATGCCTCGTTCCGTCGTCGAGGCCGGTCTGAGCGATGCGTCGGTGACCCTGGAGAACATGGCGGTCGCCATCGTGGAGCGGTTATGAAGGAACGAATTCTCGTCGTGGACGACTCCGGCCTCGCGCGGCGCCGGGCACGATCGATTCTCGAAGAAGCCGGCTACGAAGTCCTCGAGGCGGAAGACGGGATGTCCGCGCTCGAACGCTACTTCGTCTCCCGGCCCGACGTGGTCGTGCTCGACCTCGTCATGAAGGGCATGTACGGCCTCGACGTGCTGGCGAAGCTGCGCGAGATGGACGGCACCGCCAAGGTGATCGTGGTGTCCGCCGACGTGCAGACGTCTTCGCAGCAGCTGGTGAGCGATGCCGGCGCCTCCGGCTTTCTCGTCAAGCCGCTCGAGGCCGAGCAGATTCTTCCGCTCATCCGCAGCACGCTGCAAGGCGGTCCGAAATGCAGCTGAGCGCCGCGCAGCACGACGCGCTCGTCGAACTGCTGAACATCGGCTTCGGGCGCGCCGGCGCGTCGCTCTCGAGCCTGACTGGACATCGGGTCCTGCTCGAGGTCCCGCACGTCGCCATCCACCCAATCGATCAGCTCAACGACACGCTCGACCAATTCGTCAAGGGAGAAGTCGCGAGCGTGCACCAGGAGTTCGGCGGCCCCGTCGGCGGCGACGCGATGCTGATCCTGGACCCGGTCGCGGCGCGAACGCTGAAGGAACTGTTGACGAACGAGCCCGCGCTGCCGCTGGCGCTCGACGCGTCCGCGCGCGAAGTGTTGACCGAGGTCGGCAACATCCTGCTCAATGCCTGCCTCGGCACCTTCGGCAACCTGTTGAAGGTGCCGCTGTCGTTTTCGGTGCCGGACATCGACATCGCCAGCATCCGCGCCGTCGTCGATCGGATGATCGGGACGGGCGACTCGTTCCGCTACGCCCTCGTCGTCACGGCCGGTTTCCGCCTGCGCGAGGCGGAAGTCACGGGCTACGTGGTCATCGTGCTGACGGTGCAGTCGCTGACGCGGCTGCTCGTCGCGGTCGAACAATGGGAGCGCAGCCAGACGCCATGACACGACGCCCGGACCCGGCGGATCCCGTCACCCTCGGCGCCGCCACGCTGCAGTGGTTCAACGACCACGCGGCCGACGGCATTTTCACGACCGACGTGGAGCTGCGCATCCGCTCGTGGAACCAGTGGCTGCAGACCGCGACCGGCATTGCGTCGACCGCGGCGGTGGGCCGGGCGCTGTTCGACGTGCTGCCGGCGCTGAAGGAGCGCGGCTTCGATCAGTACTACGCGGAAGCGCTCCGCGGCGAGGTCAAGGTGCTGTCGCACGCGCTGCATCGGCACGTCATTTCCCGCGCGCGGCTGGCCTCCGGCGAACCGATGCCGCAGAGCGGACGCATCGCGCCGCTGGTGCAGGGAGGCGTCATCGTCGGGACCATCACCGTCGTGGTCGATGTCAGCGAACGCGTCGCCACCGAGCGCGAGCTGCGCGCGCAGATCGCCACCGCCGAAGAGGCGCGGCAGATGGCCGAGGAGGCGTCGCGGGTCAAGGACGAATTTCTCGCGACGCTGTCGCACGAGATCCGGACGCCGCTCAACGCGGTGCTCGGGTGGACGCGCATCCTGCGTTCGCGGACGCCCGACGCGGCGATGCTCGCCCGCGCCATCGACGTCATCGACCGCAACGCGTCGGCGCAGCTCACGCTGGTGAGCGACATGCTCGACATGGCGCGCATCACCGCGGGGAAGGTGCGGCTGGAGCTGCGTGACGTCGATCTGGCGGCGACGATCGCCTCGTCGCTCGACGTCATCCGCCCCGCGGCGGATGCCAAGGGGATCGAGGTGTCCACCGACCTGCCCGCCGGCCTCCTGCGGGTGCGCGGCGACGAGGACCGTCTCCTCCAGGTCTTCTGGAACCTGCTGTCGAACGCCGTCAAGTTCACCGACGCCGGCGGTCACATCTCGATCCGCCTCGCCGAGGTCGACAACCGTCTCCGCGTATCGATCACGGACACCGGCATGGGGATCTCGCCGGAGTTCATCCCGCAGGTGTTCCAGCGGTTCAAGCAGGCCGACCCGTCCGCGGCGCGCCGTCACGGCGGCCTCGGCCTCGGGCTGGCGCTCGTGCGCGAGATCCTCCACATGCACGGCGGGACGGTCGACGTGGAGAGCGCCGGCTTGCGCGCCGGCACGACCTTCACGGTGGTCCTGCCCGGCCGGCACGCCGGCGAACGGCGGGACGTGCCGGCGACCCCCGCCACGCAGCTCCGCGGCGCGCGCATCCTCGTGCTCGAAGACGATGCCGACGCGCGTGAGATCGTGGCGACCGCGGTGACCGACGCCGGTGGCTCCGTCACGGCGGTCGCGTCGGTGGCCGAGGCGCTCGGCACGATGCGCACCGGGAACGGCGAACGTCCGCAGGTCGTCATCGCCGACATCGGCCTGCCGGGCGCGGACGGCTACACGTTCATCAGCGAGCTGCGACGGATGCCGCCGGACGAGGGGGGCGCCGTGCCGGTGATAGCGGTGACGGCCTACGCCACGCCGCAGGACCGCGCCACGGTGCTGCGTGCCGGCTTCTACGCACACGTGCCGAAACCGTTCGTGCCAGAAATCCTCATCTCCACCATCGCCCGCGCCATCCAGGCCGGGGCGTAAGCCCGCCCGCGCCGCCCAGATGATCTCCTTCTCCCGCGTCAACAAGCAGTACGGGCGGCAGGTGCTGTTCGTCGACGCTTCCTTCCAGCTCAATCCCGGCGAAAAGGTCGGCCTGGTCGGTCCCAACGGCGCCGGCAAGACGACGCTGTTCCGCATGATCGTCGGCGAGGAATCGCCGGACGAGGGCGACGTCTCGGTGCCGAAGAAGCTCACCATCGGCTACTTCCGCCAGGACGTCGAGGAGATGTCGGGCCGCTCGGTGCTCGACGAGGCGATTGCCGGGAGCGGACGGCTCGGCGACCTGCACCACGAGCTCGAGGCGCTGCAGCACGCCATGAGCGATCCCGATCGAGCCGCCGACATGGACTCGATCCTCGCGCGCTTCGGCGAAGTGCAGGAGGAGTACGAACACGCGGGCGGCTACGCGCTCGAGAGCCAGGCGCGCGAGGTCCTGCACGGCCTCGGCTTCGACGACGAGCGCATCGAGGGCGACGTCGGGGAGCTGTCGGGCGGCTGGAAGATGCGCGTGGCGATGGCGCGCGTGCTGCTCGGGCGCCCGGACGTCCTGCTGATGGACGAGCCGACCAATCACCTCGACATCGAATCGATCGTCTGGCTGGAGGACTTCCTCAGGTCCATGCCCGGCGCGCTGCTCATGACCTCGCACGACCGCGACTTCATGAACCGCATCGTCGGCAGGGTGGCCGAGATCGACGGCGGCGAGATCACCGTCTACAGCGGCAACTACGATTTCTACGAGCGCGAGCGCGCGATTCGCGAGACGAACCGCGAGGCGGCGTACGCGCGGCAGCAGGCGATGCTGGCCAAGGAGCAGCGCTTCATCGAGCGTTTTCAGACGCACGCCGCCAAGGCGGCGCAGGTGCAGAGCCGCGTCAAGGCGCTGGAGAAGATCGAGAAGATCGAGCTGCCCAAGCGGCGCCGCGTCGTCACGTTCGACTTCCGCCAGCCGGCCCGCTCCGGCGAGCAGGTCGTCACGATCGAGCACGTGAAAAAGGCGTACGGCCGCCGCGTGATCTACGACGACCTCAACCTGAACATCCGCCGCGGCGAGCGGTGGTGCGTGATGGGCAAGAACGGCGCGGGGAAGTCCACGCTGCTGAAGATGGTGGCGGGCGCCGTCACGCCGGACGCGGGCGCCATCCAGTTGGGCGCCAGCCTCAAGGTGGGCTACTTCGCGCAGCAGGCGCTCGACCTGCTCGACCCGGACCTGACGATCGAGGAGCAGCTGCAGCGCGATTTCCCGAACGAGTCGATCGGCGTGCTGCGCAACCTCGCGGGGGCGTTCCAGTTCTCCGGCGATGACGTGGACAAGAAGATCCGGGCGCTGTCAGGCGGCGAGAAGACGCGGCTCGTCATGGCGCGCATGCTGCTCGACCCGCCCAACTTCCTCGTGCTCGACGAGCCGACCAACCATCTCGATCTCGCGACCAAGCAGATGCTCGTCGAGGCGCTGGGCGGCTTCGAGGGGACGATGCTGTTCGTGTCGCACGATCGCGCGTTCCTGCGCGGGCTGAGCAACCGCGTGCTGGAGCTTGGCGGCGAGTCGGGCGTCGAGACCGAGCCGCACGCCTACCCGGGGTCGTACGTCGACTACGTGGCGCGCACCGGCCACGAGGCGCCAGGCGTGCACCACTGACGCAGGCAGGTGTCAGGTGTCAGGTGTCGTGTAGGGTCGTGGTTACCGTCAGGTCCGGAAGTAATCGTCCGTCCCGTCGATCCAGTCCTGGCGAATCGGGCTGAACAGGTCCAGCTCAAAGGTGTCCTCGACCGCTTCGGCGCTGTGCGGCATCCACGACGGAATGCGCAGCAGTTCGCCCGCGTGCACCGTGACGTCGTGCCCGTCGAGCGTGAACTTCAGCGCGCCGGTCAGCACGTAAGTGAGCTGCTCGCTTTCGTGCGAGTGGGTCGGCACCGTCGCGCCGCGCTTGAGGGTGATCTGCGCGACCATTTCGCGGTCGCCGGAGATGAACTTCCTCGAAATGCCGTCCCGGACCTCCTCCAGCACGACCTCGTCCCACTTGTAGAGTTGAGCGGTAGCCACCATGGCGGTCGATTTTACTTTCACTTTTCACTTACTTTTCCACTTTTCCACTTTTAAACTTTTCCACTTAGCCATGCCCGTCGTCTCCGTCACGCGCCTCCACCTGGCCTCGCGCTGGCACCTTCCCCGGTTCATGTTTCATTCGCTGCGATCGATCTCGCAGGCGCGCCGCGCGTCCGGGTACCTGGGTGGATGGACGGCGAACGACTCCGAGAACGGCTTCTGGACTGCCACCGTCTGGCAGAGCCTGCAGGCGATGCGCGCGTTTCGCAACTCCGGCGCGCACCTGAAGGCGATGCCGAAGCTGTTGCACCTCTCCGACCAGGCGTCGTTTACCCATTTCGATCAGGGCGACGCCGACGCACCCACCGCGGACGCGGCCTACGAGCGGCTGATGCGCGACGGCAAGCTGTCGAAGGTCCACGCCCCGTCGCCGCAGCATCTGGCCGGCGAAATGGTCGGACGCTCCCGGCCGCTCCGCCGCCAGCACTGGACGCCGAAGAAATAAGGGTTCCCGGTGTATCCTTCCCGCACTTGTCTCGCTGAAGCGCGAGGGGCGAAGGCGGACGTTTCAACGGAGGAACCGTAAATGGCGAAGAACGTCGTCGGGTTCCTGTCCGCGGTGACGGTGGTCATCGTCGGGCTCACGTGGGTCGGTATTTCCGGGCAGGTGTTCGTCGGCACGACCGCCCCCGGGCAATTTGCGGCGGCGGGACAGCCGTCGACGAAGAACGGCGAGTGGCCGCACTACAACGGCGACCTGAGGGGCTCGCGCTATTCACCGCTCGACCAGATCAACGCGTCGAACTTCGGCAAGCTCAAGGTCGCGTGGCGCTTCAAGACCGACGCGTTCGGCCCGTTCCCGGAGTACAAGCTCGAAGGGACGCCGCTGATGGTCAAGGGCGTGATCTATGCGACGGCCGGCACGCGCCGCTCGGTCATCGCGCTCGACGCGAAGACCGGCGAGCTGATCTGGTCGCACAGCGTGCGCGAAGGGAAGCGCGCCGGCGTCGCGCCGCGCCAGCTCTCGGGCCGCGGCCTCTCCTACTGGACCGACGGACGCGGCGACGAGCGCATCGTCTACGTGACGACCGGCTACCGGCTCGCGGAGCTGAACGCGAAGACGGGCGCGCCCATCGCCTCGTTCGGCAAGGACGGCCTCGTGGACCTGAAAGTGGGCGCCGTGCATGGCGCCGACCAGCAGATCGATCTCGAAACCGGCGAGATTGGCGTCCATTCGACGCCCGCCATCGCCGGCGACGTGGCGATTGTCGGTTCCTCCTTCAGGGAAGGCGGCGCCGTCAAGACGCACGACAACACGAAAGGGCTCGTCCGCGCCTTCGACGTGCGCACCGGCAAGAAGCTCTGGCAGTTCAACACCATCCCGAGGCCCGGCGAGTACGGCAGCGAGACGTGGGAGAACGGGTCGTGGGCGACCAACGGCAACGTCGGCGTGTGGAGCGAGATCAGCATCGACGAGGATCTCGGCCTCGTCTACCTGCCGGTCGAGACGCCCACCGCGGACTTCTACGGCGGCCATCGGCCCGGCAACAACCTGTTCGCGGAAAGCCTCGTCTGCGTCGATCTGAAGACCGGCCAGCGCAAGTGGCACTTCCAGTTCGTGCATCACCCGGTGTGGAACTACGACGTGTCCTCCGCGCCGCTCCTCGCCGACATCACCGTCAATGGCCAGGCCATCAAGGCGGTCGCGGTGCCGAGCAAGGAGGCGTTCCTCTACGTCTTCGATCGCGTGACGGGCAAGCCCGTGTGGCCGATCGAAGAGCGTCCGGTGCCGCAATCGACGGTCCCGGGCGAGAAGACGTCGCCGACGCAGCCGTTCCCGACCAAGCCGCCCGCCTACGCGCGGCAGTACGTCAAGGTGCCTGACGACCTGATCGACTTCACGCCGGAGCTGCGTGCGCAGGCGATGAAGCTCACCGAGCGCTACAAGTTCGGGCCGATGTTCAATCCGCCCAGCCTCGCGGACTCGGCCGGTTCGCTGGGCACCGCGTACATCGGCAACGGCATCGGCGGCACGAACTGGACGGGCGGCGCCTACGATCCGGAAACGCACATCGCGTACGCACCGGCCGCCAACGCCGCCATGACCGCGCTGTCGCTGGTCGAACCGCCGAAAGAGTTCTCGGACATCCGCTACCTGAGAGGCGTCAAGGGACAGCCGTTCGGCGAAGCCTGGGGTCCGGGCGACTGTTGCGCCGCCGACTCCGGCTACCGCACGCGCGAGGACCTGCCCGGGCCGCCGCCGGCCGCGCCCGGCACGCCGCAGATTCCGGGGCTCAACGTCCAGGGGCTGCCGCTCGTCAAGCCGCCCTACGGCCTGATCGCGGCGATCGATCTCGACAAGGGCGATCTGCTGTGGCAGACGCCGCACGGCGACACGCCGGACGCCGTCCGCAATCACCCGGCGCTGAAGGGGCTCACCATCCCGAAGACCGGCCAGAACGGCAACGTCGGGCTGCTGGTGACGAAGGCGCTCGTGATCAGCGGCGACGTGCAGGTGACGACGACGCCGGAGCACCCGCGCGGCGCGATGCTGCGCGCCTACGACAAGAAGACCGGGAAGGAAGTCGGCGGGGTGTTGATGCCGGCGCCGCAGAGCGGCTCGCCGATGACCTACAGCGTCGACGGCAAGCAGTACATCATCGTCGCGATCAGCCAGATCGTGGGGAATGCCGGGTATTCGGGCGAGTACGTGGCGCTGACGCTGCCGTAGCCGGTTGGTAGTTGGTAGTTGGGTAGTTGGTGAGCCGGGTCCGCGGTGCAGTGGATCGTGTTGCACCGCGGCACCCGGCCTACGGACGGACCTGGCGATCGGCGGACCCGCCTCCCGGGTGCCAACGACGAACTACTTCGTGCTCGTCACCGGCTGGACGTCGGCGAGCTTCCCTCCCGCAATCCAGACCGAGTCGATCGTCCGCGTATTGCGGATGTTGTCCAGCGGGTTGGCGCGCAGGACGACGAGGTCCGCCCAGTTGCCCGGCTGCAGCGTGCCGACCTGCTTGAGGTCCATGATCTTCGCCGCATCGCCGGTCGACGCGACGATGACCTTCATCGGCGACATGCCGGCCTTGTTCATCATCTCCATCTCGAGCTGCTCGAAGAAGCCCTGCCAGCGGCCGACGTTGCCGGCCCCCGACACGCCGCTGTCGGTGCCCATGCCGATGGGGATGCCGGCGTCGCTGAGGATCTTCAGGTTCTTGTTCGCCTGCACGAGCGCGCCCTTGATCATCGCGGCCGTCGGATCCTTGCGCACCTTTTCCTGCCACTCGGGCGCGGTCACGATCGCCACCTGATCCTTGTAGAGCGACATCCCGCGCAGGAAGAACGGATCCTTGATGAAGTCGGGCGTGCTCTCGTAGACGAACACGGAGAGATCGCGCGTCAGCGTCGGGATGTAGGAGACGTTCTTCTGCTTCATCTCGGCAATCAGCTCCGGCGTCACGTCCTGGTCGCGGATGCTGTGCGCGATGATGTCCACGCCGTCGTCAATCGCCGCCTTCGCGTCCTTGTGGTAGTAGACGTGGACGGCGACCTTGAGGTTCTTCTTGTGCGACTCGTCGATGATCGCGCTCCACGTCTCGCGGTTCATGTCGTTGGGGCTGCCGTTGATGTGGAACTTGATGGCGTGGGCGTGGAGGTCGGCGAGCCGATCCACGCTGGCGCGCGCCTCGGCCGGCGTCTTGCCGATGGCGTTGAGCCCCGCCGTGTAGAGCCGCGCCCGGTCGAGGCCGACGTGGTCCTGCTCCTGCATCAGCTTGAAGCCCTCGGCCTCGTCGGCGGTGCCCGAGCCGAGGCTCACCGTGCTCGTCACCCCGTAGTTCGCGTACATCTTCAGCCGGCGGATCAAGTCCTCCCGCACGTTGCCGGTGAAGTCGCGGTCCACGTTGAGGTGCGCGTGCGCGTTGATGAAGCCGGGGACGATGGTCTTGCCGGTGGCGTCGATGCGCTGCGCGCCGGCAGGGACGGTGGTCGAGTTCGCGGGGCCGACCGCGGTCACGCGGCCGGCGCTGACGACGAGCGTGCCGCGCTCGATGGGCGCGCGCCCGGTGCCGTCGATGATGCGCGCGTTGGTGAACGCGACGGTGCCGCCGGCCGCCGGTGCCTGCGCGAGCGATGGCGGCAACGCCAGCGTCGCAAGGGCGAGCAGCGTGCCGGCCACGAGCGCGCCCAGTCGGATGGAATGACGAATCATGGCAAAGCTCCTATGAGGTGGCAGGGGGCCGCGGGCAGGAGGTGGCGGTGAACAGAGGGCAGCAGGGCGCGGGTGGCAACACCTGCCTCCTACCGCCCCCCTGCCCTCTGCCCCCTGCCCCCTAGTTCTGCGCCGTCTGGCGCGGCTGCGCCGGGAACATCTTCGCGAAGTCGCCCCACGGCATCACCCGGCCGTGGATCGGGACGATCTGCTGCACATCCAGCCCGAGCTTGCGGACCTGGTTGTAGAGCGTGGTCATGTCACGCGTCGGCATCGCCGGCAGGTTGTTGGTGTTGACGATGTCGTTCTCGATCAGGAGCTTTTCCTTCGGCAGGTAGCCGACGAGCATCCCTTCCGCGTGCTGCAGCGGGTTGATGTAATAGACGTGCATCACGCGTCCCTGGTCCTCGAGCGTGTAGTTCTCGCGGATGTCTTCCCAGTAATAGCCCTCGGCGAGCTCGGTCGGCGGCCACTGCGACACCATGTCCGGCTTCATCGTCCGCGCCTGGTAGTTGATGAAGTCCTGGCGGAACAGGGTGATGTTGTGGAACGACGTGAGGATCGTCGCCCCGAGATGCGAGTAGGCGCGCAGCCCGGCGGCCGCGTCCGCATGCTGGTGCGAGTTGACGACGTAGCGGATCGGCTTGTTGGGGATCTGCTTGAGGATCATGTCGGCCACGCGCAGGTTGAACTCCTCGCTGCGCGGCGCCTCGAACATCGCGATCCAGCGCGGGAACTCGACCGCGATGGTCTTGTAGCTGCCGCGCTCGTAGGCGAACACGCCGTCGGCGAGCCGCGTCATCGTCGGGTTCACCGGCTGCTGATACGTGCGGATCGAGTCCGGCACGGCGACGGGGTCCGGGCAGACGTTGGCCTTGACGTCCTTGAACTGGCCGCCGAACGCGTTGTGGCCGGCGCTGTAGTTCTGCGACTGGAAGTTGTCGTCATAGCCTTCGTGCGAGTGCCAGCCGGTCGGGAACTTGATGCCGTTGCCGGCGTCGATGAAGGCCTCGTTGGTGAACTCGTGCTCGTAGTTCAGGTCGCCGAAGAACTCATCGGGCACCAGCGTGTGCATGCGCTGGAGGTTGTGCTCCTTGTTGATCGTCGCGTCGATCTTGAACCCGCCCGGCGCCGTGATCTGCACGACGTTGGTGATCTCGGGAATGATCGTCAGGCCGTCGCGCCCCATCTCACCGAGCTCCCAGCGCCACGACGCCTTCGGGTTGGCGCCCGGCATCTGCGCCGCCTTCAGGAACCCGTGCGGGTTCATCCAGAGCTCGATCGGGTAGACGTCGGCGACGTCCTGATCGACCGGCGTTGGCTGCCCGTTCGCGCCGTCCATGTGCCACGCGTACACCTTCGGGCCCGACGCGTTGAGCATGTGGATCTGGTGCGTCTCCTTCTGCAGCGGGCCGTCGACCCAGCCGACGCCGTACTTCCACGCGGCGGGCGTGAGACCAGGCTTGCGATCGAACTCTTCCTTCATCGTCTTCGCCTGCCAGTTCATCGTCCGCACGTAGGCGGCGAGCTTGTCGGGACGCGGCCAGTCGACGTTCTTGCCGGCTTCCTTCTGCTGGCCGACGGCGCCGTTGTAGCCCTCGCCCGCGATGGTGACGCAATTCAGCTTGTCGTTGCCGATCTGCCTGATGGCCGCGTCAAGAATCGGCTTTGGATCGACATAACCCGGAGGTAGCTGCTGCTGCGTGGCCACAGACCCGCCCATCAGCGCGAGCAGACCCGCGGAGATCACCGGCAAGGCGAACTTTCTCAACATACTCCCTCCAATCAAGACGTGGTGAGTGCGGGACAAATTACCACTATTTGGTCGTGGCCGCCGGGGAAGTTGGGTAGACCTGCCACGTTCCCTGCAACGGCCGCTGCAGGACGCCTTTCCTGCTGTAATCGCACACGCCCTGCGGGAACACCGCGCGCAGCGCCGTGAGCTGGGCGTCGGACACGGGACGCTTGTACTCCGTCTTGTCGATCGGCTTCAGCTCGCACTTGAAGACGTCGTCGGTTGGCGGCGCACCCGCGACGATGCGCGGGTTCGCGTAGACGGGGAACATCGCCTTGCAGCGCGCCGGGTCCCTGATCTCCTCGAGCTGCGCGGTGAAGCACGAATCGGCCAGGCCGGCCGGCTTGTTCCGCAGGACCTTTTCGCGCTGGCTGCCCGGCGCCGTGTCGCGCGCGACGGCCGCGAGCCACCGGTCGAGGATCTCGAGGTTGGCGTCCTGCGCGCGGACGACCGGCACGCGCTCGTCGTAGACGCGCGAGATGCGGTTGCCGCCGGCGGCGTCGATGCGGTTGCCCGCGATCACGCCGTCGAACGTGTCGTGCACGTTGCCGCCCGGCCCTTCCGTGTACGGCCGCATGTCGATGATGGGAATCAGGGCCAGCCCGTGCGCGCCGTCGTTGACGCGGCCGCTCTCGTAGGCGATGCGCAGCGCCTCCTGATCGGCCACGGTGCGTTCGGCAACGAGGTTACCGTTGATGTCGTGGCCGCCGGCAAGGCGGTTGATGTCGAGGAACTGGTTGAAATTGATCGTGCCGGCGTTGAAGGCCGCGAGCCCGTACTGGACGCCGGTGTTGTCGAACGGCCGGCGCGCGAAGCCGGTCTTGGGATCCCTGCCGTAGACGCTGACGTACGCATCCTGGTACGTGCAGCGGACGCCGTCGGGCTTCTTCGCGGGATCGAAGCGCATCGATGGCGGGACCGTCTGCGGATCGCAGTTGATGTCGGCGGCGACCGCCGCATACCGCAGCTTGTTGTTCGTGCAGTAGTCCCAGTGGCTGAAGCCGGAGACCGCCGTCTTCTGGTCGGTGGTGAACGGCTGCTTCGAGGCCGTCATCGCGCGATCGAGCACTTCGCAGTCGAGCATCGTCGTCTGGAAGGTGATGACGTCGGCAAAGCTCGCGGTCGGCACGATCGCGTCGAGCAGCCCCGGGTAGTTGTTGGCGATCAGGTGCTGCTGCATCGAGCCGCCGGACCGCCCGCTGCCGATCGTCCACTTGATCGGACCGAACTGCTCGACGAAGTGCTCTTTCACCATCATCATCGTCTCCGCGGAGACGACGTCGTTGGCGTAGGTGCCGAAGACGTTGAGCGACGACCCGGCGAGCGCGAAACCCTTCGCGACCGGGAAGTCGCCGTACTGGCCGTCTTCGAGGTTGCCGCGATTGCCGTTGAGCCCGCCGATCGTGCGCCCCTGGTGGTAGCCCCAGGCGACGCCGCCGCCGAAGGTGTAGACGAGGCGCCCGTTCCACGCGGCGCCACCCGTCCACGGCGAGGGGAGCGGCGTGCCGGGCTCGTGGAGGAACGCGATCGAATAGACGGCGCGGTTGATCGTGCCCATCTCGCGCCGGACGATGTAGGGAACCGTTCTGCCCTCGGTGGTCGTCGTCATGGCGATGTCGGCGGGACGCGGCGCGTTCGGGTCGAGCGGCTTGAACGGGTTCGCGGGCGCGTTGCCGCGTCCTCCGCCGAAGCCGTTCGCGTTGTCCGCCGTGGCGAGGTCGCCCTGGTTTTCGCGCGGCGCGGGGGCTGCCGTCGAGCGATAGAAGTACTCGACCTTCGTTGCCGCGGAGCAGTCCGCGTCGAGCGGTTCGCCGAGGCCGCTCGCCTGCGTCTCGCAGATGAACGGCGTCTGGTGCGGACTGTAGAGGACCGGTCCGGTGATCGGATGGTTGACGACGGTCAACTGCGCGGTCGGCTTGCTGCCGCGCATCGACGCCTGGATGGCGTTGGATCCGACGTTGAGTCCGGTCACGAGCCCGACCAAGGTCTTGTCGGGGGCGACTTTGAACGCCGCGCTGGCGTCCTTTCCGTTGACCCGGACCGTGAGATTCTTCGCCGTGAGGTTCGCCGGGCCGCTGACCTGGAGAAGAACGTCGCCGCCGCTGACGAGTTCGGCCCGCGTCGACAACGCGCGGATCTCGAATGCCGGGCCCGTAACCGGCGCGTTTTGCCGGGCCGCGACGGGGATGATGAGTACGCACGTCACTGCAACGAGGCCGAGTGCCGCGAGGCGCTTCATCGCTGCGATTCCTTTCAAAGCGGTGCCCTCCAAAAAACCGGATATTCGTTCAACGTGCCGGATGGCCCGAAGGACCGATGTCGAAAGCGGCCAATAACATAGCGCGGATTTGAGTCCGGAGTTTGCTTGACGGGCCGTACCGCCGTCAGTTAAAAGGATTGGCTGCTTACAGGCCCGGTTGGCATTCAAGGAGAGACGAATGTACGTGAGTATTCTCAGGCGGGTAGGACTGGTGCTCGCGCTTCTGGCGCTGCTGCCCGGCGCGGGGTACGCGCAGGAGGCGACCCTCAGCGGGACGGTTACCGATTCGACGGGCGGCGTGCTGCCCGGCGTGACCATCACCGCGACGCATACCGCGACCGGCAACACCTTCGTGGCCGTCACGGACGAAAAGGGCGGTTACCGAGTCCCGGTTCGCGTCGGGATGTTCAAGGTGGACGCCGAGCTTCCCGGCTTCGGCACCGTCACCAGGCAGGTGGACCTGCTGGTCGGCCAGACCGCGGTGCTCAATCTTCAGATGGCGCCTTCGACCGTGCAGGAATCGGTGACGGTCACCGGTGAAGCGCCGCTGGTGGATACGCAGACATCCACGCTCGGCACCAACGTCGATCCGCGCCAGATGCAGGAGCTTCCCGTCAACGGCCGCAACTGGATGGACCTGACGCTGCTCGCGCCGGGCAGCCGCGCCAACGCGGTCGCCGAGACGCCCATCAACTCGACGAGCTCGAACATCCCGTTTCAGCTCAATCTCGACGGTCAGCAAGTGACCAACCAGGTCGCTCTCGCCTTCGGTCAACCGCGCTTCAGCCGTGATGCGATTGGCGAGTTCGAGTTCGTGTCCAATCGCTTCGACGCGTCACAGGGCCGCTCGAGCGGCATCCAGGTCAACGCCATCACCAAGTCGGGCACGAACACGATGGCCGGCACGCTCTCTGGCTACTTCCGTGACTCGAAGTTCAACGGGAAGGATCCGGTGGCGGGCGTGGTGCTGCCGTATCAGGACCAGCAGATCAGCACGACGTTCGGCGGTCCCATCGTCCGCGACCGCATCCACTATTTCCTGAACTACGAGTTCGAGCGCGAGCCGCAGACCTACGTCTACAACACGCCGTACCCGAAGTTCAACACGACGCTCGCCGGCGCGCGGCGCCAGGACACCGAGATGGGGCGCTTCGACTTCCAGTTCTCGCCGTCCAAGCGCCTGTCGCTGCGCGGCAACCGCTACGACAACCGCATCCCGTACGACTCGCGCTACACGGGCGGTTCGGACCGCACACCGGCGTCGGCGATTGGCGTCAACCGCCGCTCCGAGCAGGAGTTCGGCAGCTTCACGCAGGTGCTCGGCTCGAGCATGGTCAACGAGATCAAGGGCGGGCATTCGCTGTTCCACTGGAACCAGTACGCGCACGTGCAGAACGCCGGCAGCCTCGTCGGCCAGACGCAGGGTTTCGGCGCGCCGGTCATCCTGCTGCGCGGCTTCACGCTCGGCCAGACGCACGCCATCACGCCGCAGAACATCCGTGAAGAGGACTGGGACATCCAGGACGCGCTGACGATGTCGTACAACGCCAAGGGCCGCCACGACATGAAACTCGGCGGCGAGTACATGAGGGACTTCACGTGGGAGACCACGTGCCAGACCTGCATGGGCCAGTTCACGGCGAACAACGGCACGCTGCCGGCGGCGGTCATTCAGGACATGATTCGCGACGTCAACGACGTCTCGACGTGGAACCTGGCGCCGCTGTCGGCGGTGACGACCCAGTACATCCGCAACGTCGCGATGACGAGCTCGCCGTTCTCGCGCCCGGCGGGCAACAACGGCTTCACCGAGTACGCGCCGCGGCACGTCGTCGCCTGGTGGGCGCAGGACGACTGGCACGCGACCAACAAGCTGACGCTGAACCTCGGCGTCCGCTACGACGCGCAGATTGGCGAGTTCGTGAACTGGGTCGGCTTCGAGCCGTTCATCCCGGCGAACCGCCCCGACGACCTCAACAACCTCGCGCCGCGCCTCGGCTTCAACTACGCGTGGAACGACAAGACGGTCATCCGCGGGGGCTACGGCATCTACTACGGGGCGGCGACGGGGCAGCCGGCGCTCTTCACGCTCCGCTACGTGCAGCAGATCGCGATGACGGTGACCAACGACGGCCGACCCGACTTCGCGGTCAACCCGTTCAACGGCCCGGCGCCGACTTACGACCAGGCGAAGGCGCTGCTCTGCTCGTCGCAGCCGAATCCGGCGGCGCCGACCTGCAACCTGCGGCACAGCACGCAGAACTTCGCCGCGCCCGACCTCGTGGATCCGTACAGCCACCAGGGGTCCATCGGTTTTGCGCGTCAGCTGGGCAACCAGGCGTCGCTCGAGATGGACTGGGTGTACACGGGCGATCGCGCGCAGCTCAACACGCGCAACATCAACGTCGCGTTCAACCCGGCGACGGGCGTTCCGTATCCGCTCGTCGGCGCGCAGGCGGCGGCCAACTACATCAACCGTCCGTATCCGGGCTGGGGCACCATCCAGATGAACCGCACGGACGGCAAGCAGAACTACAACGCGCTGCAGACGGCGTTCACCAAGCGCATGGCGAATCACTGGCAGGCCTCGGCGAGCTATACGCTGTCGCGGACCAGCAACTTCGACCAGCTCCCGCTGAACCCGGGTTGCCAGTATCCGGTTACGACCGTCGCGGGCTCGGGCGTCTATCGCTGCGACGTGGCCGTCGCGCTGCCGGACTACATCTCCGAAAACGACTGGTATGCGGGCAAGGATCAGCACAACCGCGTGACGTTCAACGGCATCTGGGAAGCGCCGTACGGCCTGCAGTTGAGCGGTCTCTATATCTTCGGCGACAACGGCTGGGAGACGGCCCAGGCGGGCGTCGATGTCCTCAACCAGGGCGCCGCGGGTCAGGTGTCGGCGCAGGGCCGGCTCCGCGCCAACGGCTCCGTCATCGAGCGCAACGGCATCGACCTGCCGTCGATCCACCGCGTGGACATGCGCCTCCAGAAGCGGATCTCGATCACGCAGAAGTTCAAGGTCGATGGGATCTTCGAGATCTTCAACGTGTTCAACCGGAAGAACTTCGATCCGACGCTGTTCACCCTGAACGAGCAGAACGCGCGCTACGGGCAGCCGAACGCCAGCACGACGACGGCCTACTCGCCGCGCATGCTGCAGTTCGGTTTCAGAACGCAGTTCTAGGATTCAGGACAATCTGGCGGGTCCAGAAGGACCCGCCCTACGAACGACGTAGGAAGAGAACGATAACGATGTAGGCCGGGTCCTTCTGGACCCGGCTTCTCTCGCCGGCGATAGAATGGCGGCGTCATGAAAATCATCAGCGCCGCCATTGCTTTCCTTTCAATCGTTTCTCTCGCGCACGCGCAAAGTTCGAAGAACGGCTTCGAGATTCGCCCGCTCTCGACACGCGCCGATCTGATCAGCGGCGGCGACGTGCTCGTCGAGGTCACCGTCCCGGCCACCGTTGCCGCGGGCAAGGTCGCGGTCGCCGTCAACGGCCGGGACGTGAGCGGCGAGTTCAAGCAGGCGTCGCGGGCGAACACGTTCGTCGGACTCGTCAAGGAGTTGCCGCTTGGCCGGAGCGAGATCGAGGCGGGCGTCAAGGGACAGAAGATCTCCGCCACGCTGCCGCTGACGAACCATCCCCTCAGCGGCCCCGTGATGGGCGGACCGCACCAGTCGCCGTTCGTCTGCGAGACGCAGGCGTTCGGCTTCGGCCAGCCGCTCGATGCCGACTGCAGCGTGGCGACGCGCGTCGAGTACTTCTACCGATCCACGGCCGCGCCGGCGGGACCCAACAACGTGGCCGTGCAGCCCGGCGCGGACGTCCCGCAGGCGCAGCAACAGCAGCCGAATCCGTTCAAGCCCTACAACCCGAGCGGCCCGAAGCCCGCCGACCTCGCGATGACGACCACGCTCGACGGCAAGACCGTGCCCTATATCGTCCGCCGCGAGATGGGGACGATCAATCGCGCGGTCTACGCCATCGCGTTCCTGCACGAGCCGGGCACGCCGCTGCCGACGCCGTGGGCGCAGGCGGCCTCCGCGTGGAACGGACGGCTGATCTACAGCTTCGGCCCCGGCTGCCAGGCCGGCTACCACCAGGGGCGCAACCTCGGCGGCCTCGCGGGCAACAGGAGTTTCATCGAGGAAACGCAGTTCGGCGACTACGGTATCGCGAAGGGCTACGCGCTGGCGTCCTCGTCGCTCAACTCGTTCGGCACCAACTGCGCCGACGTCATCTCCGTCGAGACGATGATGATGGTGAAGGAGCACTTCATCGAGGAGTTCGGCGCGCCGCGATGGACGATCGGCAGCGGACGCTCGGGCGGCTCGATGCAGCAGCACCTCATCGCGAACAATTACCCGGGGCTGCTCGACGGCCTGCTTCCGACGGCCGCCTTCGCGGACACCATCACCTTCATGAACCACCTGTTCGACTGCGAGCTGCTCGATCGCGCGTTCAAGTCCTCGTCTGTGACGTGGACCGACGAGCAGAAGGCGGCGGTCTCCGGCGAGGCGAACTGGCAGTACTGCACGAAGAACGGCACCGCGTATCCGCTCCTGCGCGTCAACAACTGCGACCGGATGGCGGTGCCCGCCGATCTCGTCTACGACCCGAGCACCAATCCCAAGGGGGCGCGCTGCACGTACCAGGACAACCTGGTGAACGTGTTCGGACGCGACCCGAAGACGGGCTTCGCGCGGCGGCCGTTCGACAACGTCGGCATCCAGTACGGCCTGAAGGCGCTCAATGAAGGGAAGATCTCATTCGAGCAGTTCGTCGATCTGAACACCAGGGTCGGTGGACACGACATCGACGGCAACCCCGTCGCGAGCCGCACCGTCGCGGACCCCGACGCGCTGCGCATCGCCTACCAGAGCGGCCGCGTCAACGACGCGAGCCGGGGAATGGCGGCGGTGCCGATGATCGACGTGCGGCCGTACACCGAGGGAACGGGCGACGTGCACGACACGGTCAACTCGCACATCACACGTGCGCGGCTCGTCGCGGCCAACGGCACGTCGGCGAACCAGGTGCTCCACACCTACGAGCCGGGCACTCCCATCCAGCGGGTCCAGCAGGCGAACCTGGACGAGATGGAGCAGTGGGTGGCCAGCATCGCGAAGGACACGGCGCGGCGTAATCGCAATGAGAACGCCGCGCCGTGTCGAAAGGACGCTGTCACGCTTGGTGACACTAACGCGCTTCGGCCGTGTTTGCGCGTTAGTGTCACGGGGCCGGCAAAGACGCAGCTCGAGAAGGTGATCCGCAACAGGCCGGCGGGCGTGAGCGATGCCTGCTACACGAAAGACGGCCAGAAGATCACCGACATGCAGCGCTGCGCGCAGCTGTTTCCCGTGTACTCGAACCCGCGGCTCGCCGCGGGACTGCCGATCGGCGCCACCACGCTGAAGTGCGAGCTGAAGGGCGTGGACCGGAAGGATTACGCGCGGCCGCTGACCGACGCGCAGCTCGCGTCATTGAAGACGGCTTTCCCCGGCGGCGTCTGCGACTACAGCCGGAAGGGCGCGTCGGTGCGTGCGCCCGACACCTGGCTGTCGTACGGCGACGGCGATTGACCCGGACCCAGTGAACCCGGGTCATCGCGCGCGGACGTCCACGAGAATCTCGAGCAACGAGTCGATCTCGTCCTGGGAGGCGAGGTGGAAGCGCGCGTGCGAGTCCGCGGCGGCGCCGACGCGAATGGTGAGCAGCTTCTCCGGGTAGGTGGACGAGAACGCGTCCTCGTCCGTCGCGTCGTCGCCGACGTAGATGGCGCTGTCACAGGCAAACCAGCGGCACGCCTGCTGCAGCGCGACGCCCTTGTTGCCGCCGCCGCGTGGCAGCAGGCTGACCGCCTCCGCGCCGCCGAGCGCCCGTGCGTCGGGCAGGTGCGCGACCACTCGATCGATGGCCTCAACCGCGCGCCGCTTGTCGCGCGCGTTGCGGTAGTGAATCGTCAGCGAATAGCGCTTGTCTTCGATGACGATGCCCGGGTCATCCGGGAGGAGGCGTTCGAGCTCGCGTGCCCATTCGCCCGCCGGCGTGGGCGAGACGATGCCGGGCGGCGGCGGCTCGAGCCCGTGATTGCCGAACAGGTACCACACGGGAACGCCCTCGAGCCGCTCCGAGAGGTCGTCGAGCGCGCGCCCGGAAATGATCACGCAGGGATAGAGCCGCGCGGCCTCGATGAGGAGCCGGCGTGTCGTCTCGCGCAGGCGCGGCTCGGCCGGCGTGGGCGCGATCGGCACCAGGGTCCCGTCGTAGTCGAACGCGAGCAGCACGTTGGCGTGCGCGAATCCCGCCAGCAGGGCGCGTTGTCGGCCGTCAAGAATCGTCTGCATGCTAGATCGAGGTGTCCTCCCACCCCCTGACCGCGTAGTGCAACGGTCGCGTCCACAGGCTCTCGAGCCCTTCCAGGATGTCCGACGCCCAGCCGAAGACGTTGCGGCCGGCGACGACGCGTCGAAGCGCCCGCATCCGCGCGCGCCGCTGGTCGGCGGGCATGTCGATGGCGCGCGCGAGCGCGTCGGCAAAGCCGTCGACGTCGTACGGATTGATGATGATGGCTTCCTGCAGCTCCTGCGCGGCGCCCGCCAGCTCGCTCAGCACGAGCACGCCGCCCTCGTCGTCGCGCGCAGCGACGAACTCCTTCGCGACCAGGTTCATGCCGTCGTGCAGCGAGCTGACGATGCAGAAGTCGGCGAGGCGGTAGAGCGCCACGAGGCTCTTGATGCCGAGCGGCGCCGTGCGGTACGCGACGAGCGGCGGCAACCCGGCGACGTGATGCCGCGCATTGACCTCCTGGATCCGCGCGGTGATCTCGGCCTCGATCTCGGCGTAGCCGTGCAGGTGCGATCGCGAGGGGACGCCAATCTGCACGAACGTGAGCCGCCCGCGCAGCTCCGGTCGGCGCGTGACGAGCGCGTCGAGCGCTGCCAGCCGCTCGGGGATGCCCTTGGTGTAGTCCAGCCTGTCCACGCCGATGCCGATGAGCGGGGCGTCGAGGCGCAGGTCGCGATGCAGCCGCTGCTGTTCGACGCGAAGCGCGTCCGCCGACCCGATGTCCTGGATGCGATCGTAATCGACGCCAATCGGCACGGAGATCACAGTCGTGGGCCGTTCGCGCACCCAGATCCGCGACGCCTCGAGATCGACCTCGGCGCCAAGCTGCTCTTCGGCGGCCTGCAGGAAGTTCCGGCGATCGCGCTCGAGCTGGAAGGCGAGCAGGTCGTTGGCGGCAAGCCCCTCGAGCAATTCCGTGCGCCAGGGGCAGATGCGCAGCCGGTCCGGGTGCGGCCACGGGATGTGCCAGAAGAGCGCGGTGCGCACCGCGCGACGCCGCGCGCGCAGCGCGGGGGCCACGAGCGCCAGGTGGTAATCCTGGAGGAACACCGGCGTCTCCGACGAGTCGAGCTCCTCGTCGATCGCCGCGGCGAACCGCTCGTTGACGTCACGGTAGGCCGCCCATTCCTCGGCGCGGAAGCGGGGACGGACGTCCACGACGTGGCACAGCGGCCAGAGCCCTTCGTTGGCGAAGCCGCCGTAGTAGGCCGAGAACGTCGGCTCTTCGAGCCACAGGCGGCGCAGCGCGTAGGACGGATGCTCGGGCGGCACCAGGACCTTGTCCGCGGCGTCCACGACGTACCGGTCGGCGGAGCCGGCGCCGTGCGCGATCCACGTGCCGCCGCGCTCGCGCATCAGCGCATCGAGCGCCACCGCGACGCCCCCCGTCGCGCTGGTCCATGTCACGCTGCCGTCTTCGCGCCGGACATGGAGATAGGGCTCGCGGTTCGACACGACCAGCAGCGGTCGTCGTGCCAGCGCCTCCTGCTCGCCGGCGCGCGCGAGCCCCCGGCGGAACAGCATGGGGCCGATGAGCTCGTGGATCGGGATGAGCGCGATGAGCAGCGTTTGCAGCTGCGTGCCCCACCCGGGGAACTCCGCGGCGACGACGGAGGCCAGGCCGACCGTGATGCCCGCCTGCGAGATGAGGCCGGTCCAGGCGTGCCGGCCGACGCGCGGATCGATGCCGGACGCATTCACGCCGGCGCGCACGCCGATGCGGATCAGGGCGGTCCGAAGCGCCGCCAGCGCGAGCGCGATGGGACCGAGCGCCACCAGCGCGTCGACGCGAAGCGACGAGCCAATGGCGACGAAGAAGATGATGAGGACCGGCGGCGCGCCGCGTTGAACGGCCGCTCGCAGCGCGTCGCCCTGGGAGACCGACAGGTTCTCGATGACGAGCCCCGCCGACACCGCGGCGAGCAGCGGCTCGAATTGCTGCGTCGTGCCGACCTGGGTCAGGAGCGCGCACATCGCGAGCAGCGCCAGCGTCACCTCGCGGCCGATGTAGCGAAGGTAGAGCGCGAACAGCGCGCCGACGAGCGCGCCGAACGCCACGGCGCCGCCGGTCTCCCACGCGAAGCGCACGAGGAGGTTCGGGCCTTCGACGTCCGGCCGCAGCAGGGCCCGGGCGACCTGCATCCCGCAGGAGAACAGCACGAGCAGCACCAGATCCGCCAGCACGACGACGGCGAGCACGAGCTCGCTCAGCCGCCCCCGCGCGCCGGTCTCGGTCGTCACCGCTGCCGTCATGGTCGGCGAGACGCTGGCCACCATGATCGTGAGCAGGCAGACGATCACCGCGCGCGTCATGCCGCTGCTCTCCGGCGCGACGGGGAGCCACGACCAAGCGAACCAGGCGGCGGTGCCGATGCCGATGCTGACCACGGCCAGTGTCACCGTCGTCAACCGCACGATCGCCGAGAGGCTCTTGCCAAGCCGCTCGAGGCTGATCGTCAGCCCGGCAATCAGCGCGATGAGTGTCGTGGCGAGGCCGGTGATGGCCTGCAGCTGCGACGCCATCGACGCGGTGATCACGTTGGCGAGATACGGGCCGACGAGGACGCCGAACAGCAGGTATCCCGTGAGCCGCGGCAGGTGCAGGCGCCGCAGCAGATCGCCGGCGACCCACGCGCCCAGCAGCGTGAACCCGACCGCGAGCGCGGTGCCGACCGACGCTGCGGCCCCGGCCTGTCCGAGGTGCCTGGCCCAGGCGACTGCCGCGACCGCGAGCAGGAGCGCCCCCGCCCGTGTCATGGCTCCTCCCCGCCGTCGGCCACGGCGGCCACGGCCGATGACGCAATCGTGCCGACGACCACCACGGTCAGCACGACGGCGAATTCGTCACCGAGCGCACGGACCACGTTGAGGGCGAACGCGACGCCGAATGCGCCCGGGGCGAGCAGCAGGCGTGCCGTCGGCGGCGTCGATGCGGGAAAGAGCCGGCGCGCGATCCAGGCGCCCGCCAGCTTGCCGGCGGCGCGCAGCACCGTGTACGCAATCGCCAGCGTCAGCGCGACGGGGGAGTAGTCGGCATGGGCTCCGGCCAGCACGAGCACCAGCGCGAGCAGCGAGTCGGCGGCGTAGGTGACGTCACGGCGAAGGTGTTCGCGTGTTGCCGCGCCGGCCAGACGCCAGCCCGCGCCGGCCACGACGCCGCAGAGCAGCGCGGACATCGACAGGTAGTCGGCGGCGCCGCCGAGCAGCAGCACGCAGGCAAACGTGCCGACCAGCCGTTCCTCGGTGGTGGAGGCGCGCACGACCATCAGCCAGCCGCACGCGGCGACGAGCGCCGCGACGCCCACGACCTGCGCGGCGAGTTCGAGAGCCGCATCGACGGACGCTTCGCGTTGCAGCGCCAGCAGGAGACCGCCCGCCACGATCGGCAGGAGGGCATCGTCTGCGGTGAACGGCCGCGCCACGTCCGATGTCTCGCCGCCATCCCACGCCAGCGCCGACGAGGTGGCGGCGGCGATGCCGAGCGCGACGACGGCGAGCTCCCATGGGGGAAGGTGGTCGGGGAAGGGCACTGCCGGTCGTGCGACGAAGAACGCGCCGGCAACGACGAGCCCGGTCACGGCGGCCTGGAGCGCGGCGGCGACCGGTGTCGAGCGGCGGGGGCCGCGGACGCGCATTGCGGCGACGATCCCGAACACGGCAAGGCCGACCGGCGCCGCCGGGTCGAGGAGCGAGAGGGCGGACGGCGTCAGGATGGCGAGCCCGTGCGGTCCGAGCGCGACTCCGCACAGGAGCAGCAGCACGGAGACGTTTTCGAGCCTGGGCGCGACGGCCGCCCCGATCGCCGCTCGCGCGATCCTCATCGCTCGATGGCCACCACGCGGTGCGTCTCTCCGCGCCGCAGCGCGACGAGCAGCAGGTCTCCGCGCGCGAGCGCCGCGAATGCCGATCGCACCTGGGCGGGCGTCGGCGCGTCGATGGCGCCAATCGCGGTGACGAGATCGCCGGCGGCGATGCCGGCGGCATCGGCCGCCGACCCGTGTTCGACAAGCGTCACCGCCGTGCCGAGGCGCGGGGCCGTCCGCATCGTCAGGCCGAGCGCGGCGGTGTTCGTCTCCGGAAGAGCCGGCATCGCCAGCCGCACCATCTGCTGCGTGCCGCCGCGCGTCACGACCAGATCGAGCGCGTCGCCCGCGGCCACGCGCGCCGCGCGCACGCGCCACTCCTCGGGCGCCGCGATGGTCACGCCGTCAACGGACTGGATCACGTCGCCCGCGCGGAGAACCGCGGCGGCGCTGCTTTCGGGATCGATCCATGTCACGACGACGCCCGCGTCGACGCGTGCGGCCTTCGAGAGCCGCGGCGTCAGTGCGTCCACCTCGATGCCGGGATCGACCGCCGTTTTCTGCGGCGCTTCGAGCAGCCGCTCGGCGGCCGCCAGCAGCGTCCGCGACGGGATGACGGCGAGTCCGCGCTCGTGCGATGCGACGACGCCGACGAGCTCGTTCTGCTCGGTGAACAGCACGGAACCGACGGACAGGCCAGCGTCGGCGGGCAGCGCCCAGACGGGATCGGTCCACTGGGGAACGCGCAACGGAGTCAGCGATCCGATGTAGGCGGGTCGCAGCGTGATGCCGCCGGGCGAGGCCGCGGAGACGAAGACGTATCTCGGCCGCTCCAGCTCGCGCGGTATCCAGAAGATGGGCAGCGTCGGCCGCGTCGTCATCTGGGTTGCGACGAGCGTCAGCCCGGAGGCGCGATCCTCGGCGACGATGCCGGGCGTGGCGGCGGCTGCGGTACGGACCGCCTTGGAGACCAGTGTCACCGCGAGGTCGTCGCGAATCCGGAGGCCGGGCACCAGCGGCGAAGCGCCCGACTGATCCGTGCCGTCGCGCGCAACCATGATGGCCACCAGCGAATCGGAGAGGCCGCCGCGGATTTCCTCGACGCGCGACGCCAGATCGGCAAACGACGGCGGCTCCGTCAGCTGACGGAGAATCGGCGGCACCGGGTTCACGATCGGCGGCCGGTCGGAAAACCTGAGCCGAGCGAGCGTCCACAGCGTCAGCACGGCGAGCAGCGCCGTCATCAGCAGGCGCCTCGTTTCGCGAGACACGCGCGGACGGGGCGCGGTGCTTTCCGTCGCGTCGAGAACGGTCGTAGTGTCTGGCAGCAAGACCACGCTCACGATATGCGCTGGGAGCGGGAGCCGGAATACAGCCTACACACCAAACGTCGGTTGAGCTTGTCGGGAGCGGAAAATACAGGCATCACGGGATGTCGCCGCGTCCATCCCGGCATGGGAGACTGGAGGACCGGCCGCGTGGTGCCGCGCCGGTTTGCCCTCGGATGTCTTCCGACCCGTTGCCGCCGGACGTCGCGACCTTCATCGGCGATCACTTTCGTTCGATCGACGAGATCGAAGTGCTCACCGCCATCATCGACGCGCCGGATCGGTGGTGGGACGCCAGGCTGGTCTACGGCGAGCTCGGCATCCCGGTGGCCTCCGCGCGGGCGTTGCTCGACCGCCTCGCCGCCCTCAACCTCCTCGACATCCGTTTCACCGACGAAGTGCGCTACCGGTTCAGGCCCGGCACCGGGGAGCTGGCACGCACCGCCGCGCGCCTGGTCGCGGCCTACCGCAGCAACCACGCAGCCGTCGTGCGCGCGTGCGCGGCCGCCCCGCGCGGCGTGCGTGATTTCGCGGACGCGTTCAGAATTCGCCGGAATGGGAACCGCTGAAGCGATCTACCTGCTGTGCGCCCTCACCAGCCTGGTGGCGGCGTGGATGCTGCTGCAGTACTTCCTGCGGCGCCGGACCCCGCTGCTGTTCTGGAGCTTCATCGGCTTCCTCGGCCTCGCGGTCAACAACGTGCTCGTCTTCTTCGATCTCGTCGTCTATACGTCGACGGACCTCTCGTTCCTGCGGGCGCTGACCGCGGCGATCGGGATGCTGGCGCTCGTCTACGGCTTGATCTGGGAGACGAGCCAGTGATTCGTCTCGTCGCCTTCCTGCAAGCGGTTTCCGCGACTGCCGCCTGGGTCAGCGCGACGATCTTCCTGCGCTACTGGCGTGAGAGCCGCGACTCGCTGTTCGCGCTGTTCGCGGTCGCGTTCGCGCTGCTCGGCCTCTCGTGGGCGCTGCTGTCGGTCATCAACCCGGTTGGCGACGCGAGCCCGTACATCTACGGTTTGCGGCTGGTGGCCTTCCTGCTGCTCATCGTCGCGATCATCCACAAGAACCGGGAAACGGCCCGGTAGACGGCCTTTTATCTGATGACGCCGCGCCGGACCGCGTAGAGCACGATCTCGGCGGCGCTGTGCACGTCGAGCTTCTCCATGATGCGCGCCCGGTGCGTTTCGACGGTGCTGGGGCTGATGAAGAGGATCGCCGCGATGTCCTTGTTCGTCTTCCCCTCGGCAATCAGCTGGAACACCTCGCGCTCGCGGTCCGACAGCGACTCGTAGCGATCGACCACGCCCGGCTCACCCGAGCGCTGCTTGACGTAGTCGTCGAGCATCAGCCGCGCGATGGCGGGGCTGAAGAACGACTTGCCCTCCGAAATCGCCGTCACCGCCTGCAGCAGGTCGACGTCCGCCGAGTCCTTCAGCAGGTAGCCGGCGGCGCCTGCCTGGAGGATCTGCGTCACGTAGGCTTCGTCCGCGTGCATGCTCAGCACCAGCACGCGCACGCCCGGCACATGCTTGACGATCTGGCGCGTCGCCTCGACGCCGTTGAGCAGCGGCATCGCGACGTCGAGGATGGCGATGTCGGGCTTGAGCTGCTCCGCCTGGCGCACCGCCTCGCGGCCGTCGCCGGCTTCGGCGATGACCTTCCATTCGGGCCGCTCCTCGAGCACCTTGCGCAGCCCCTGGCGCACCACGGTGTGGTCATCGGCAAGCAGGATGCGAAGCGCCATCGTTACCCCGCGCGCCGCATGGTGTCGTCCCCGGCGGGCGACTCGGTCGCGGCGATGTCGAGCGGCAGCGTGACGGCGACGATCGTGCCGCCGCCATCCCGCTCGCGGATGGTGAAGGTGCCGCCGAGCGCCTGCGCGCGCTCGCGCATGCCGATGAGGCCGAGACCGCGGCCCGATGTCAGCCGCGTGGCGATCGGACCGATGCCGCGGCCGTTGTCCTCGATGACGAGCCGCAGCACCCCGCGCCCCGAGTTGAGCGACACCGTGCAGGCCGTGGCGCCGCTGTGCCGCGCCACGTTGCTCAGCGCCTCCTGCACGATGCGGTAGACCGCGACCTCGATTTCGGGCGCGAGCCGCGTTTCCAGCGTCTCGGCCAGCTGTGCCCGGATGCCAGTACGGTGCGCGAACGTGCGCAGGTAGGTGGTCAGCGTCGCGGGCAGGCCGAAATCGTCGAGCGCCGACGGGTGCAGCAGCTGCGACATGTCGCGCACGCTGCGCAGCGCGTTCTCGCTCAGATCGCGCGCTTCCTCGAGCGCCGTGCGCACGCGCGACTCGACCTCGGTGCGCAGCGCGATGCCGATGTCCATTTTCACCGCGGTGAGCGCCTGGCCCACCTCGTCGTGCAGCTCGCGCGCGAGCGAGCGCCGCTCCTGTTCCTGCACGTCGACCAGGCGCGCCGACAGCCGCTCGAGATCCTCGCGGTTGTCGCGCTCGATGCGCCGCTGCCGGTCGATCTCCCGCTGCAGTCCGCTGACGTGGCGCGACGCCATCACCGCCACCAGCAGCGCGACGACGAGCGTGACGGCGCCCATCGTCAGCAGCCGCGTGCGCACCTGCCGATAGAGGAGGCTGATCTCCACCTGGCGCCGATCGTTGGCGACGTTCTGCAGCGCCGACAGCTGGTCGAGGATCTGCAGCACCGTGTCGCGCTTCGGCACGACGCGGTTGCGCAGCAGCGCCGCGGCCTCGTCGGGCGCGGTGAACGCGAGGTCGCGCGAGGCCCAGTAGTCGGCGAGGCCGGCCTGCAGGCGTGCCCAGTGATCGCGATCGTCCGGCGACGACACTTCGGGCACGTAGCTGGCGAGCAGCTCGTCCACCTCGGTGCGCAGCCGCGTCAGTTCCGCGGCGTACGCGTCGCGGCGCGCGGCGGCGCCGTCAATCAGCGCGTCGCGGAGGTAGATGGATCCGAGCAGCACGTTGGTGCGCACTTTGGACAGCGTCTGCTCGCCGCGCACGTAGGAGTCGTGCACGGTGGTCACCTGGCGCTCGATCTGGACGAGACTGCGGACCAGCTGATAGCCCCACAACAGCCAGAGGCCGAAGACCACGGCAAAGCCGGCCAGCAGCGCCGCGCGCACGCTGCCGGCGCCGCGTGCGCCGGCGTCGGATGCCGCGGAAGCGGGCATCTGCCGATGGTAACGCATGGCCGATGATGCCCGTTCGGCGGCCGCTCTGCCATAGGGCGGCGCGCCGGCGCCGAATACTGTCCCGACCGGATGGCGAGAGGGGCGGACGCCGGGGTACCTTTCCTGAGTCTCGTCTCGCTCCTTCACAGTTGCCCGCGACGCTTGTCCCCGTCAGCGGGTGCTGAGTGCGCGCAGTCACATCCACACGGTCGCGTGATTGCGCGCACTTTTTTGGGTTCATAGGGTTCAATAGGTGCGAACCATTTGAGCCTTTTGAACCCCCTGAACCCAGTTCTCGCGCTCATCATCTTTGGCGCCGGCGCAGCCGCAGGGGGGCTCGGCGTGGCCCTCGGGCTCGGCGGCGGCATCTTCCTCGTTCCGTTTCTGACGCTCGCGCTCGGCTTCCCGCTCAAGTCGGCTGCGGCGATCAGCCTCTCCACGGTCATCGCAACCTCGTCGGCGGTCAGCGCGCGCCGCGCCGGCAATCAGCTGATCAACCTCCGCCTCGGGATGGTGCTCGAGGTCGCGACCACCGCCGGGAGCCTGCTCGGCGGCATCACCGCGCAATACGTCGCGGAGACGACGCTGCAGCGGCTCTTCGGCGTCGTCTCGATGCTCGTCGCGTTCGCGATGATCGGCCGCATCAACAGGCGCAACGTGATCGCCGATCCCACGGCCGATCCCGGACGGCTGGGCGGCCGCTTCTACGAGGAGGAAAGCGGCGGCGTCGTCACCTATCGCGTCAGGCGGCTGCCGCTCGCCCTCGTCGCGTCGTTCGTCGCGGGCAACGTGTCGTCGCTGCTCGGGATCGGCGGCGGCATCATCAAGGTGCCCGTCCTCAATGCGTGGTGCGGGATGCCGCTGCGCGCGGCGGCGGCCACCAGCGCCCTGATGATCGGCGTGACGGCGACCGGCGGCGCGGTCATCTACTACGGTCACGGCGACCTGCGCCCGCTGCTGGCGGCGCCGGCGGTGCTCGGCGTGCAGCTCGGCTCGTGGAGCGGCTCGCGCCTGGCCGAGAACACGTCGGTCAAATGGTTGAAGCTGCTGATGGCCGCGCTCCTCACCATCGTCGCGGTGCTGATGTTCCTGCGGAGCACGCGATGAATCGTCTCGAGCACGCCATCGGCGTGGTGCTGCGGGTCGGCACCGTCGCGAGCTCGTCGCTGTTGGCGGCGGGCCTCGTACTGGCGCTCGCCGGCTATCGCGACGCGGTCGCGCGCGCGCTGCTCGAGGTGGGACTCGTCATCCTGCTGGCCACGCCGGCAACTCGCGTCGTCGTCTCGGTGGTCGAGTACGTGCGCGAACGCGACTGGACGTTCGTCGTCCTCACGCTGGTCGTGCTGCTCGCGCTCGGCGCCAGCGTGGCGGCCGCGTATCTCTAGTCCGGCGCTGCCTCACGCCGGCGCGGCGAGCGACGTGACCTGTTCGACCGTGACCTCGACCGAGTACCTGCCCGACGTGCCCTGGCCGGCGATGCGCTGCACGAACGGGGCCGGCGCGGTGGGCGTGTGCAGCCGGGCCGATCCCTTGAACAGCACCTTGTCGCCCCCGCCGGCGAGCCGCTTCAACAGGTATCCCTGCACGTCCGCCGACGCGTCGCCGAGGCTGTTCTTGACGAGCCCGCCGAGTGGTCCTCCAATCGCCGGGACCGCCGCGCTCGCTTTCGACACGATGGCCTCGATCACCGGTCCCAGCTGATCCTTGATCTTGTCCCAGGCATCCTGCCGGTTCACGTCGAACACGGTCAGCTTGACCGAGTGGACGGCGGTCGCCTTGAACATCAGCATCAGGCCGTCCCACGCGTCCACCTTGTTCATGTCGAACGACGCGGCGCCTTCGGCTCTCACGTAATTCGGCTCGGCGGATTTGTCGAGCGCGCATTCCCAGAACGTGTCGAGTCCGGGGAGGACCACGTGATCGGTGGCGAACCCGCCGTCGGACGTGATGTAGCGGACCTCGCCGACGATGCGGAAGTTGGCCTTGTCGTTGGGGAGCGCGGTCGGGAAGTCGAAGCCGGTCAGTCGCAATTCGTAAATCGACACACCAGACATGCGCACCTCCTGACGTGTACTGACGAACCGTCGACCGTACGGGAACAGGTCCGCCTTCGACTAACCGTCACCCGTTCCGACGATGAGGCGTGGCAACCGGAAGACGCCCTGGACGCGCGTGTAGACGGCGCCGAAGAGACCCGCGCCGGCGAGCGCGCCGGCGAGCGCGGCAATCGCGTAGATCTTGCCTTCGCCGATGTTGACGAAGATCGGACCCGGGCACATGCCGCACATCGACCAGCCGATGCCGAACAGCACGCCGCCGGCGACGTTGCCGCGGTGCCGCGGCTTCAGCTCGATGGCGATGGGACGGCCGAGCGCGGTGCGCCCGTAGCGCTTGATCAGCCAGATGCCGGGCGCCGTGACCACGACCGCCGTGCCGATGATCCCGTACAGCTGAAAACTGGTGAACAGGAACATCGACTGGATGAAGTTGTAGTCCGCCGCGCCGCTGCGGCTCAGGATGAACCCGAAGATCGCGCCGAACGCGAAGTAGAGCGCGGCCATCAGAAGATCACGCGGTAGACCAGCTGCGTGGTGGCGATGCCGGCCGCCATGAAGCTGAGCGTCGACATCAGGCTCGGGAGCTCGAAGTTCGAGATGCCGAAGATGCCGTGGCCGCTGGTGCAGCCGCCGGCGAGCCGCGTGCCGAAGCCGATGAAGAGACCGCCGGCGAACATCCACGCCAGCTTGCCGGCCGGGCCGAAGCCGATCACCTGGTCGAACATCCCGAGGTCCCACGTCGGCGCGAAGCCGCCGCCCGCCGCGGCGGAGATGAATCCGCCGGCGACGAGACCGGCGATGAACGGCAGGCGCCACCTGCGCGCCGACCGGACGGCGTCACGCGCGAAGTAGGGGACCGGCAGCACGAAGCTGCACACGTCCTCGAGGCCCGTGGAGATGCCGAGGCGCCGGTTGGCGACGAAGAGGAGCGCCAGCGTGATGAACGCGATGCCCGCGCCTGCCACCGCCCAGTGGATCGGCGTCAGGCCGTGAAGAATCAGGGGCACCTACTGCTTATGTTCCGCGACGTAATTGAGCGCGAACGTTTTCAGCGCGCCGTTGGTCAGGCCCAGCGCCGCGGCCTCGGTGCCGGCGCGCTCGGCATCCCATTTGTCCACCTGCATCCGCTTGATCATCCACATCGCCGCCGCGCGATTCGCGCTGGCGCAGTGGACAAACGCCGGCTGGTTCTTCGCCTCGGTGACGGCCTTCAGGAAGTTGTCCACCACCGCGGGATTGGGCATCGCGGTGTTGAACGGCAGGTGAATATAGGTAATGCCGGCCGCCTTCGCGGCAGCCGCTTCAGCATCGACATCCGCGCCGGCCTCGCTCGCCTCGCGCAGGTTGATAATCGACGCATAGCCCATCTGCTTGAGCCCGGCCACCGCCGCCGGCGTCGTCGCTCCCGCGCAGGCGATGGTGGTCTCCACCTTCGCGAAGTTGGTGACGCCAGGAAGCGTTTCTTTGGTGACGTTCTGGGCGCTGAGGGTCGCAACGCCGACTCCCAGGACCAGGGCGATGAGCAGCGCGTTTCGTTTCATCATGATGGGTGCTATGGTAGGTCAACCCTGATATGAGACGCCACAGGCGAACGGTGGGGCGGGCCGTCATAATCGTCGCCCTGGCAGCGGGCGCGTGCGCACGGCAGCCCGAGCCGCCCGCGGCGGTCCCGGCGACCCTCGTGCAGATGACCGGCCCGCTGGTTGCGGCGACCGTTTCGATGAAGGCCGCCTGGGTTGTCCCGCGGAATCCGCTGGACGACAAGACGCTCGACACGTCGCGATTGTCCGAGGAAATCCGCAAGGGTTTCCGCCTGTTCACCAACACGCCGGCCGAAACGCCGCGACTCGCCCCGGGCGGCATGGCGTGCACCAACTGCCACATGAACGCCGGCCAGCGCGAGCGATCGATGCCGCTCGTGAATATCGCCGGCGTCTTCCCCGAATACAACCGCCGCTCGGGGCGGCTGTTCAGCCTGGGCGATCGCGTCACCGACTGTTTCCTGCGCAGCGAGAACGCGACCGGAGGGCCGCTGACGGCCGAGGAGCTGCCGACGCCGACATCGTCCGAGGTGCTGGCCATCTCCGCCTATCTGACCTGGCTCTCGCGCGACGCGCCGATGTGGAAGAACCCGGCATGGCGGGGCCAGAACGCCATTCCGGCGGCGGCGCTCGTCCCGATCGAAAAGCTCGATGTGAAGAAGGGCGAAGCCATCTACACCGACCGCTGCGCGACCTGCCACGGGCCCGACGGGCAGGGCGTGCAGATTGGCGACAAGATCGCGGGCCCGCTCTGGGGGCCGCGGTCGTGGAACGACGGCGCCGGCGCCGCGCGCGTGTATACGCTGGCCGGCATGATCCGCTACTCGATGCCGTACCTCGATCCGGGCAACATCACGGACGAGGACGCGCAGCACGTCGCGGCGTTCATCGATTCGAAGCCGCGCCCCGCGTTTCCGTTCAAGGAGAGGGACTACCGCGTCGAGAAGCTTCCGCCCGACGCGGTGTACTACACCCGCCAGCAGACGAAGCTGTCTGCGGTCTCGAGCAGCGCGGACCTTGTCAGGTCCGCCAGCGCGCAAGGAGAGCAGCGATGAGAGAAGTATCCGACCGTCGATCGTTTTTCACCACGCTGGCGTCGGTGGCGGGTATCGCGGCGTTGCGCCCGGGCGCTGCCGCCGCACAGGCCGCCGCGCCGTCGGCGGGACCGTTCGACATGGCGTGGCTCGAGCAGGTGAAAGGGAAGCACAAGCAGCTCTACGACCTCGGCGCGTGGAACCTGGGGGAGGACGGCCGGCCGCTGCGCTTCTGCAAGAACTTCCTCGACACCTTCCGCGACGTCTACAAGCTGGAACATCCCGGCGTGAACACCGCCGTCGGCGTCTCGGGTCCGGCGATCGCGCTCAACATGACGGACCGCATATGGGAAAAGTACAAGCTCGGTGAGCGGTCGAAGATCATCGACCCGATGACGAAGCAGCCGTCGGTCCGTAACATCTTCTACGACGGCAGCGACATCAGCGTGAAAGCCATGCAGGCGCGCGGGACGATCTTCTGGCAGTGCAACGTCGCGCTCGGCAACGTCGCGCAGCAGCTCGCCGACCAGTTCAAGATGCCGTTCGCGGAGGTGCGGACGGATCTCGTCGCCGGCCTCAATCCCGGCGTGAAGCTGATGCCGTCGCACGTGATGTCGCTCGCCCTGGCGCAGGAAAAGGGCTTCACCTACATGCGGCCGTAACGGCAGGCGGGTCTGAAGACCCGCCTCTACGTTCGGCTCACCGGCGAGGATGTCGTAGAGGCGGACCTTCAGGTCCGCCTTGCTGATCTACTTAGCGGCCCCCATCCCGAGGACGAGCACCTTCATCGTGTTCGGCGTGATCTGCGCGCGCCCGTTCGGCCCGGCCGTCGTCATCGCCACCGGGACATAGACGTTGTGCGTCGCCGGATCGAGTGTCATCGTCCGGCCCGAGGGCGCCGTCTTCAGCGTCTGCACGACCGTGAACTTGCCCGGCGAGTCCTCGTGGGCGATCGTCAGCACGCCCGTGCGGCTCGACGCGAACGCGTAGCCGGTCGCCGGATCGAAGCCGTTGCCGTCGACGTCGGCCGCGATGGGGAAGCTGGTGACGACTTTCCCGGAGGCGCTGTCGACGACCGCCATCTTTTCGTCGCACGCGCTGAGGATCAGGTGGTTCTTCGGGTCGAAGGCCATGCCGGTCGGTCCTTCGCAATCCGCGATCGGCCACTCGGCGACCAGCGCGTGCTTCACGGTGTCGATGACGCCGATGGCGCCCTTGTCCTCGATGTTGACGAACATCCGGTTCGCGGCCGGGTCTTCGACCGCCTCCTCGAGCTCGCCGCTCAGCATGATCGTCGCCAGCGTCTTGCCGTCCTGCGCGCCGAAGACCGTCACCGATTTGCCCGTGTGATTGAACGTCCAGACCTCCTTGCGCGACGGCACGTAGCGGATGCTGTCGGGATTGGCGCCCGTCGCCACCCTGCCGAGCGGCTGGAACGTTTTCAGGTCCACGATCGTCGACGTATTCGCGCGGCCGTTGCTCGTGAAGCCGCGCCCGAGCTCGGGGGCGATCGCCATGCCGTGCACCCCTGGCAGATCGGGAATCTCGCCGACGATCTTGCCGGTCTGCGTGTCCGCGACGACGATCTTCGTCGCGTGCGAGACGTAGACCCGGTGCGCGGCGGAATCCACGATGAGATAGTCCCAGCCACCCTCGCCGCCAATCGGGATTTCCTTGACGGGGTGGTAGACGTCCGCCGCCTGCAACGCGACGCCGGCGGCGGCACACGCGACGAGCACCATCAATGTGCGCATAAAAAACCTCTCGATCATTTACGTCCTTTGATTGCGGCGTAGAGTCCCGGGACGGCCAGCAGCGTCACCGGCGTGGACAGGGCAAGGCCGCCAATCACCGCGAGCGCGAGCGGCTTCTGCAGCTCCGCGCCCGCCCCGAGGCCGAGCGCGAGCGGCAGCAGGCCGAACAGCGTGCAGAACGTGGTCATGAGGATCGGCCGCAGCCGGATGCGCCCGGCGTGGGCGATCGCGCTGTCGAACGGCTCGCCCTCGGCGTGCAGCTTCTCGGAGAAGTCGAGCAGCATGATGCCGTTCTTCACGACGAGCCCGACGAGCAGGATCAAGCCCATCGCCGACGAGATGTTCAGGTCCGTGCCGGTCAGCACGAGCAGCAGCAGCGCCCCGCCCACCGACAGCGGCGCCGCGAGCAGGATCAGGATTGCCGGCAGCCACGCGCGGAACTGGATGACGAGAATCGTGAACACGAGCATGACGGCCAGCGCGAACACCATCAGCAGCTCGCGAAATGACTGCTGCTGCGCAAGATACTGGCCGCCGATTTCGTAGGTGTAGCCGATCGGCAGCTTCACCTTGGCGAGATTCGTCTGGATCTCGGCGACGGCGCTCCCGAGGTCGCGCCCCTCGAGGCGGCCGCTGACGACGGCCATCGGCCGCAGGTTCTCCCGCCGCAGCTCGCCTTGCCCGTTCGCGCGATGCATCGTCGCGACTTCCGATACGGGAATCGGCTTGCCGTCCGCCGTCTTGATGAGCGTCTGCGGGACCTTGTTCGCATCGAACCGCACCGCGTCGGGCAGCCGCACCCGGACCGGTACGGTCCGGTCCGCGAGCCGAAGGTCCGTTGCCACCTCGCCGAGCCAGTTGCCCGCAAGCTGGTCCGAGACCTGCTGGACCGTCAATCCGTAGCGGCCGGCCGCGATGGGATCGATCGTCCACGTGATCTCGGGGTTCCCCGTCTGCACGCCGACGACGTCCACGACGCCATCGATCTTGTTCATCACCTCTTCTACCGGCTCGGCGAGCTCGGCGAGGCGATCGGGATCGTCGCCGAAGATCTTCACCTCGATTGGCTCCGGATCGCCCTGCAGGTCGCCGAGCATGTCCTGCAGCAGCTGCACGAACTCGACCTCGACGAGCGGCGTCGCTTCCGCCACCTTCTCGCGCAGGTCCGAGATGATTTCCTCCGCCGATCGCGACCGCTGCCCGCGTGGCTTCAGCCGGACGAGGATATCGCCGGTGTTCTGCGCCGTGGCGAAAAGCCCGAGCTCGGAGCCCGTGCGCCGCGAATACGACGCGACCTCTGGCGTGTCCCCCACGATCTTTTCGAGCTTCTTCACCTGCCGATCGGTCTCCGCGAGCGAGCTGCCTGCCGCCGTCAGGTAGTCGACCACGAAGCCGCCTTCGTCGGCCGCGGGAAAGAACCCCGTCCCCACGCTGTAGAACAGGACGACCGTCAACGCCGCGAGCAGCACGGCCACGACGATGGAGAGCAGCGGGCTGGCGATCATCCAGCCGAGCGTCCGCTCGTAGAACCGCTCGACGCGGCCGTGGCCCTCGCCGGCGGGGCGATGGTGCGACGTCGCCCAGCGCGCCATCAGCGGCACGATGCTGATCGACAGCGCGAGCGAGATCAGCACGGCGACAGAGAGGCTCATCGAGAGCGCGCGGAAGAACTGCCCGGGGACGCCGGACAGCAGGGCCAGCGGAGCAAAGACGACCACCGTCGTGAGGGTGGAGCTGACGAGCGGCGCCATCAGCTGCTGCACCGCGTCCACGACGCTGCTGCCGCCTTCCCCCGCCCGGCGATGAATGTTCTCTACCACCACGACCGCGTCGTCGATGACGAGGCCGATGGCGACGGCCAGACCCCCCATCGACATGAGGTTGATGGTGCCGCCGAACAGGTACATGAAGACGAACGTCGGGATGACGGCCAGCGGCAGCGAGACCGCCGCGATCATCGTCAGGCGCCAGTCGCGCAGGAACACGAGCAGGACGATGATCGCGAGGAAGCCGCCGATCAGGATGGCGTCGCGGACGCTGGCGATCGACTCGGCGACGAACTCGGCGAGGTCGTAGACGCGGCTGATCCTGATACCAGCGGGCAGCGTCTTGGCGAGATTCGCCAGCGCCTCCTCGACCCCCGCTTTCAGCTCGAGGATGTTGGCGCCGATCTGCTGCGAGATGGTCATCACCACCGCGTCGCGCCCGTTGCCGGTGACGAGCAGCGTGCGATCCGGCGCGCCTGGCGCGACGGTGCCGAGGTCGGAGACGCGGACGGTGGCGCCGTTCTTCACCAGGACCGGCGCCTGCGCGATGTCCTCGGGCCCCTTCCACAAGCCGGAGGCGAGCGCCAGGTGCTGCAGTCCCGCCTCCTGGAAGCGGCCGACGGGGAGAATCTGGTTCTGCGCGTTGAGCGCGTCGGACACGTCCACCACGGTCAGGCCGGCGGCGGTCAGCCTCGCCGGGTCGAGAATCACTTCGATCTCGCGCGTGTCGCTCGACTGGACCTCGATGATGCCCGACCCGGGCACGCGGGCGATTTCCGGTTTCACGACGAAGTTCGCGTAGTCGTACAAGTCCGCGGTCGGCAGCGAACCGGTGAGGCTCAGGATGAACACCGGAAACACTTCCGGCGTCAGGCGCTCGATCTGCAGCTCGGTACCCATCGGCAGATCGCCGTTGATTTCGGCGATCCGGTTCTGGACCATCTGCAGCGCGACGACCATGTCGGTCGACGGCGCGAAGTTCGCCGAGATCTCCGACGCGCCGCGGATGCTGCGCGAGCGCACGCGCCGGATGCCCGGCACGCCCATCACGACCTGTTCGATCGGCCGCGTCACGATGAGCGACATCGACTGCGGTGGCAGCGTGCCGGAATGCGCGATGATGGCGATGCGCGGGAATTGCAGCGGCGGGTAGATGCTGCTCGGCAGCGCGCGCGCCGCAAGGATGCCGCCCACAAACAACGCCACGGTGACGAGCGCCGCCGCCCGCGAATGCGTGAGGGCGATGCCGGCCGCGGTCATTTCTCGCCGCCCTCTTTCTTGTCGCCGCCGCCGGCTTCCGGCTTCTCGTCCGCCGGCTTCTCCTCCGCATCCTCGTCCTCGCCCGTCTCGATGGTGATCTTCGCCTCGTCCGGCAGCCCCGCCTGGCCGTCGACGATGACCATCTCGCCGGCCTTGACGCCCGAGAGGATCTCGATGTTCGTGCCGTCGGTCAGGCCGGTTTGCACGGGGCGCCGCTGCGCCTTGTCGCCTGTCGCCACGAAGACCGCGGTCTCTTCGCCCTCACGCACGAGCGCCGGAGCGGGGATGAGCACGACGTTGGTGTGCTGCTCGGCATCGATGTCCACCTGGACGGGCGTACCGGCCGCAAGGTTCGCCTGGCCGGCGAAGGCGAGGCGCACCGGAATCGTGGCGGTCCCCGTTTCGACCTGCGCGGGACGCGAGACCACCTTGAGCGGTAGGTCGGGGAGGCCCGACTGCCCGCTTTTCAGCCAGCCGGACGCCCCGATGACGACACGAGGGGACTCGCTCAGCGGAATCGAGGCAACGACCTCGAGCCTGCGCGGGTCGATGACGCGAAGGACCGGGTCGCTGGCGGCGGCTTCGACGACGTCGCCAGGATTGTGGAAGCGCTTGGCGATGACGCCGTTGAAGGTCGCGCGGACGGTCGTGCGCGCCGCCGCGGTCACCGCGGCCGCCCGCGACGCCTCGGCTTGACCGACCGCCGCCTCGGCATCGGCGACCATGCGGTCCGCGTCCTCGACCTCCTTGCGCGCGGCAATCCCGCGCTCGAACAACTGGCGCTGGCGCACCTGGTTCGCCTTTTCGTTGGCCAGCGCCGCCTGGGCGCGCTGGACTTCCGCCGCCTGCCGCTGCACCTCGGCCTGCAGCGAGGGGATTTCGAACCGCACGAGGACATCGCCCCGGGCGACGCGGTCGCCTTCGGCCTTCGAGATCTCGGCGATGCGCCCCGCCTCGGGCGCGACGACGATCAGCTCTCCGTCCGCCGCCGGGGTGATGATGCCGGTTGCGTGCAGGACCCCGCGGATGGATCCGGTCTCGGCTGCCTCGACCTTCACCGGGACCGGTGCTTCGCTTTCCGTCTCCTCGACGGCCGGCTTCGCGCGGCAAGCCATCAGGGCGACGGCGAGGGCGAGGACAACTCGTTGGGCGTGGGCGGTCATGGGAGGGGAGCTCCTATGGCGCGCTCGAGATCGGAGAGCGCGGTCTGGAATTGATCGATGGCGTCGAGCGATCGGAGGCGGACGTCGCGCGTCGCCTGCAGCGCCTGGAGCAGCGCGGCAATGCCGGTCTGGCCCAGCTGATACGAATCCTGCGCGAGCTGCTCGACCGCCTGCGCCTGCGGGATGATCTGATCGCGGTAGCGGACGAAGAGCTCGCGCTGCGCCTGCGCCCGCTGCGAGGCCGCCGTCACGTCGCCCTGGATGCGCAGCAGCGTCGCCTGCCGCTGCAGGATCAGCTGCTCGAGCGTCGTCTGCTCGACGAGGACGCCGGCGCGATGCGACGTGAAGAGCGGGAGGGTAATGGCGGCGCCGGCGCGCCAACCGTAGGTGAACTCCGGCTCCGCGCGATGCGTCAGGGTGAACGTCGGCGTGACGTCGGGGACGCGCAGCGACTCGGCCAGCGCCACGCGCGCCCGCTGCGCTTCGATCTGGCGGTCGAGCGAGAGCAGCTCGGTGCTGGCGGTCTGCGCCAGCATCAGCGCCGCCGGGGTGCCGGGCGGCGCGGTGTCGACGTCGGTCGAGAGTGCCGTCGTCGTGTCCAGTGGCTGGGCGAGCAGCGCGTTGAGCGCGGCGCGCGCCGCCGCCGCCGTGCCCTCGGCGGCCGTCGCTTCGTTCTCGGTCGCCGCGAGCGCCAGCTGCGCCTGCATCACCTCGAGGCGCGGCGCGCTGCCGGCGTCGAAGCGCGCCTGCGCTGTATCCCGCGCGCGTGTCGAGAGGTCCCGCTGCTCCCGCAGCAGCAGCAGGCGCGATTCGGCCAGGACCTGGGCGAAATAGGCGCGCCGCACGTCGTTGCGCACCTGCGTGATGACGGCCGCCAGCTCGGCGTCGCCGGCGCGAATGGTGGCTTCGGCCACGTCGATGCGCCGGGCGCGCTTGCCTCCGAGTTCCAGCGGCAGGGCAAAACCGTAGGCCTCCTTCGGCGTTTCCTTTTCGAGCTCGAACGACCCCTCGGGATTCAGCCGCTCGCGCGCGACGGCGAGGTTGGCGAGATTGATCGGCCCGCGAAGGCGCGCGGCGGCAATCGTCGCGTTGGCCGCCATCGCGCGCTCCATCGCCATCTGCAGCGTCAGATTGCCCACGCCGACCTGGGCGGCAGCAGGAACAGCGAGGAGCACCGGGAGGATGACAGCGGCAGGCGTGAAGCGGAAGGGTCTCAGAGTGATGAGCATGCGGAAGCGTTCATGAACGGACGATGACAGGCAATCTTAGATCTCAACGCGGTCAGCCGCTTTATGATGAGCCGCGTGCGGGTGCTTCTCGTAGAGGATGAGCCGCAGGCGGCGCTGGTGCTCGCCAAGGGACTGCGCGAGCAGGCCTACGCGGTCGACATCGCCGCCGACGGGGAAACGGCGCTCGTGCAGGTCGGGATGGCGGATTACGATGCCCTGATTCTCGACCTGATGCTGCCGCGCGTGGACGGCCTCGCCGTCTGCCGTTCGATCCGCGAGGGCGGCGGCCTGCTCCCGATCCTGATGCTCACCGCGCGCGACGCGGTGGAGGCCCGGATCGAGGGGCTCGACTGCGGCGCCGACGACTATCTCGTCAAGCCGTACGACTTCGGCGAGCTGCTGGCGCGGCTCCGCGCCGTGATTCGCCGCGGCCGCCAGCCGGTGCTGCCCGAATGCCTGGTCGCCGGGCCGCTCGAGATGGACACCCGCCGCCGCCAGGCGCGCGTGCGAGGCGCGAACGTCTCGCTGACCGCGAAAGAGTACGCGCTGCTCGAGTACCTGGCGCGCCGCGCCGGCGACGTCGTCAGCCGAAGCGACATCGCGGAACACGTGTGGGACGAGCGCTACGATCCGTTCTCGAACGTCGTCGACGTCTACATCCAGCGGCTGCGCCGCAAGCTCGAGGCCGCCGGCGAGCAGGCGCTGATTCGCACGCGCCGCGGAGAGGGCTATCAGTTGAGCGGTGATGCGGCATGAGGACGCTGTCGCTGCGGGCGCGGCTGACGCTCTGGTACGCCGTGACGCTCGTGGTCGTCGTCGTGATCTTCGGCGTCGACGTGCTCCTTGTCCAGCAGCGGTTCGGCGTCAGGCGCGTGGACCGCGAGCTCGACACCGTTCACGCGACCCTCGCCAACGTCCTGCGCGAGGAGATGGGGGAGCTCAACGACGCGACGCTGGCGGCGACGGAGGCGCGCGACGCCATGGCATCACTGGGCGACGCGATCGCCATTCTCGACAGCCGCGGCGAGCCGCTGGCCGCGGAGTTGAACGGGCTGCCGCTGGCCGAGCTGGTCCCGCGCGGCGGGGAGCCCGCCGTCAGAACGATCACGACGGCTTCCGGCGAATGGCGGGTGCACGCCGAACAGGAACGCCTCGGCGACACCACGGTCGCGCTCGTCATCGCGCGCCGCCTCACCGATATTGCGCGCGAGCAGGAGGAGGTCGGCGAGGCCATGCTCGTGGTCATCCCGCTGGCGCTGCTGCTGGCCGGCGTCGGTGGATGGTGGCTCGCCTCGGTGGGGCTTCGTCCCGTCGGCGACATGGCGCGGCGCGCGACCAGTATCCCGTTGACGGGGCTCGAAGACCTTGGTCCGCCGCCGCGGGACGAGGAGCTGGGCCAGCTGGCGCGCGCGTTCAACGGCCTGGTGGCGCGGCTGCGCGCGGCGCTGCAGACGCAGCGGCAGTTCATGGCGGATGCGTCGCACGAGCTGCGCACGCCGGTATCCGTCATCCGGACGGCGGCGGACGTGGCGCTCAGCAGGCCGCAGCGCGACGAAGCCGAATATCGCGAGGCGCTGGGCGTAACGGCGGCGCAGTCACGACGGCTGGGCCGGCTGGTCGAGGACATGCTGGTGCTCGCGCGCGCCGACGCCGGCGCCTACCCGCTGCAGCCCGTCGACCTGTACCTCGACGACGTGGTGGAAGACTGCCGCCGCGCCGTTGACGTCCTGGCGCGCGAGCGCGGGATCACGGTGACGTCCGCGGCGCCGGGCGACGTGCCTGTGCGCGGCGACGAAGAGCTGCTGCGGCGCCTGCTGGTGAACCTGCTGCAGAACGCGGTGCAGCATTCGCCGCGCGGAGGCGCGGTGTCGATCGCCGTGAGCCCCAACGGCTCGCGCGTCTACGTGCGCGTCAGCGACAGCGGCACCGGCATCCCGGAATCCGACCGCGCGCGCATCTTCGAACGCTTCGTGCAGCTCGATCCGTCGCGCCGGACCGAGGGCACGGGCCTGGGGCTGCCGATCGCGAAGTGGATCGCCGAGGCCCACCAGGGCTCGCTGGCGCTCGAATCCACGGGGCCGCGCGGCAGCACCTTCTGCGTCGTCCTTCCCGTCAACCGGTGAAGAGAACGTGCCGGCGCAGGCTTACCGCAGCCTGCGGAGGCGCGGCGGCGCGCGCGGCGACAACTCGATCACATACACATCGTCCGACGATCGCGGGATGGCGTCGGCGGCGCGCTCGGTCAGCTTCAACAGGCTGCGCAGGATGACGGTGTTGGTCCCGAAATGGCCGACGATCGCGATCTGTCCCGACGGCCACCGCCCGCGAATCGTCGTCAGCGCGTTTTCGACGCGCGCCGTGAACTGCTCGCTGGTTTCGCCGTCGCCCAGCGCATCGCCCGGACGCCCGATGCGCGCCAGGTAATCCGGGTCGCTGTCGCGGACGCCTTCGAAGACGCCGAAGTTGCGCTCCCGAAGATCAGTCAGGGTGACGATCGGTCTGGCACCGGCAATGATGCGCGCCGTGTCGGCTGCGCGGGTGGACGGGCTCGTGTAGATAGCATCCAGGCGTTCCCGGCGAAGCCGTCGCGCCACACGAGCGGCCTGCCGCCGGCCTTCCGACGACAGCGGCGGGTCGCTCCATCCCTGCACGCGCCGCTCGACGTTCCATGTCGTCTGACCGTGACGAACGAGATAGATGCGAAGCGTGCCGTCGGCTGGAGCCTGCGTGGCCGCCACCGTGGTGGCGACGATGAGCCAGAGCACGCGCACGGCGCGAGTCTACAGAGCGCACCATGAACCGCCGGTGAACGAGCGGCTCGCGGTTCCGCTGCTGCGCCCGGCGTCGCGGGTGACCATGCAGCGAGGAGCCTAGTATCCCGCGTGCTTCTGATAATCTTGTGCCTCGATGGAGACCAAGCGCACCCCTCCGTTGCCCTTCTTGGCCGCGGCAATCGTGGCCGCCCTCGCTGTTTCAGCCGACGGTCAACCCGCGTCCGGCTGGATTAACGCCTACCGGGACACCGCGACGCGTTTGATCAAGGCGGCGACCGCCGACGACTTCGCGTGGCAGCGCCTCGCCGAGCTGACCGACACTTATGGCAATCGTCTCAGCGGGTCTGACAATCTTGGCCGCGCCATCGCCTGGGCGGCCGAGACGATGAAGAAGGACGGGCTCGAGAACGTCCGCACGGAAAAGGTGATGGTGCCGAAATGGACGCGCGGGCGCGAGAGCGCGGAGATCATCGACCCGCCGCGGCACGCGCTGTCGATCCTCGCCCTTGGCGGCAGCGTCGCGACCCCGCCCGGCGGGCTCGAGGCCGAGGTGCTGGTCGTCGAGAGCTTCAACGAGCTGCGGATGCGCGCCGCCGACGCCAGGGGCCGGATCGTGCTCTTCAACGAGGCGTTCACCAACTACGCCGACACCGTCAGCTACCGCACGGGCAGCGCGCGCGCGGCCGCTCAGGCCGGGGCCGTGGCCGTACTGGTGCGGTCGGTCGGACCGGTCGGGCTGCGGACGCCCCACACGGGAAGCGTCCAGTACCAGGCGGATCTGCCGCAGATTCCCGCGGCGGGCATTTCAGGGGAGGACGCCAACCGGATTGCGCGCATGACGGCCCGCGGCCGCAAGGTGCGCGTGCACCTCTCCCTCGAGGGGCACAGCGAAGGCGACGCCGAGTCGGCCAACGTCGTTGCCGAGATTCGCGGGCGCGAGCGGCCCGACGAGATCGTCGTGCTCGGCGGCCATCTCGATTCGTGGGACGTCGGGGCGGGCGCCTCCGACGACGGCGTCGGCTGCGTGATCACGTGGGAAGCGCTCCGGCTGATGAAGAAGCTCGGCATCCAGCCGCGGCGGACGGTCCGCCTCGTGCTGTGGACCAACGAGGAGAACGGCACGCGGGGCGCGGCCGCCTACGCGGAGCGGTACGCGTCGACGGCCACCAACCACGTGTTCGCGCTCGAGGCCGACTCCGGCGTGTTCGAGCCGGCGCGCTTCGGGTTTTCGGGCAGCCTCTCGGCGCGCAACATGATTCGCGACATCACGTCGCTGCTCTCGCCGCTCAACCTCGCCGAGACGATCTCCGGCGGCGGCGGCGCCGACATCGATCCCATCGCGCAGGCCGGCCGCGCGCCGACGATGGCCTACATGGGCGACCCGACGCGCTACTTCACCATCCATCACACGCCGGCGGACACGGTCGAGCGGATTGCGCCGGAGGAAGTCTCCAAGGGAGCGGCGGCGATCGCGGTGGTGATCTACGTCATCGCGGAGATGCCGGATCGGTTGCCCCGGTAACCACGCTTTTTCTAAAGGCCGTAGGGGCCGACCTTCAGGTCGGCCCTACCGGAGCTCGGTGAGCGTGACGTCGATGATGCGCGCGCGGCGGGGCGCGCTCTGCCACTGCACCAGGATGGGGCTCTGATAGGTGCCTTCGACGATGCCGACCGTGCCGTCCTCGCACTCCGACACCAGCAGGTTGACCGACCGCCGCATGCGGAAGAAGCGCTCCGCGGGAACCGCCAGCGTGCGCGCCAGCAGCTTCTCGACGAGCGAGCCGCGCAGCCGCAGCGTGTCGAGGCCGGTGTTCATCACGCGGACGAAGTCGTACTTCGCGTAGCCGAGCGTTTTGGACGGGACGGCGCGCGGGTTCTTCATCGCGTTGCGGTACTGCTGCGCGACGAAGCGCAGCGGGTTCCCCAGCACTTCCGCCAGGTCGTACTTCATCAGCAGCGTTTCGTACTCGTTGACGGTCAGCGCCGAGTGGCGCTCGGACGGGTCGAGGACGATGCGGAGCCGGCCCTTGCCGGCGCCGGTGCGGGTCACGAACTCCGACAGCGCCGGGTAGATCCCGAGCCGCGGGTCCTTGAGATTGACGGAGTCGATCGGATGCTCGGAGACCGGCACCTCGATGCGCGTCTTGCCGATGACGCGCTCGCTGCGGAAGCCGATGACGCGCGCCAGGCGGCGGCGCGGCCGCCCCTCGACGATGCCGTCGAGATCGACGAAGCAGACCGCCTCGCCGTCGCGGTTCGGGTGCGTGACGCACGGGCGCAGCCCGCTCGCCATGAACGCGAGGTGCGAGTCGGCGTTCTTGGGCTCGGACGCGCGCTGCACCGCGTCGAGATCGGAGCGGCGGTCCAGCTGATCGTGCTCGTAGCCGGCGCCCTCGGGGAAGAGCGTGCGGAACGCGTCGACGAAGGTGGAGACGTTCTGCTCGCGCAGCCGCGCCGAGATGCTGCGATCGAGGAAGCCGGCCGTCGTGTGCGACGACCAGTAGAGGCAGTGGGAATAGCCGGCCAGCGCTTCGTGCTCGGCGGCGAATCGCGACCTCAATTCCACCACGTCGAAGCGTGCCCTCGGAGCCACCTCGAGCGTGAGGTCCAGCGGTTTCGCCGTCATGCGATATAACAGCCTAACACGGTGTCCTGGCCGGTCATCATTATTCTCGTTGTCGCGGGCACCGTCGCGACGTTCTGGACGCTGCATCTCTACTGGCGCCTGCACGGCGTCTGGCGCATCCGCCGCGCCGGTCCCCGGCCGCTGCTCGCCACCCGCCACCGGATCTGGCGCGACATTCACACGGCAGAAGCCAACGACTTTCGCTACGGACCCGGCGGCGACGGGTACGTGCCTGTGCCGCCGTTCGAGTTCGTGGAAGAACTCGCGACGGGCTCGCATCCGTCCGTCGCGGTGCACGACGCGAAGAAGCGCCTGTGGCGCGTCAAGTGGGGGCACGAGGCGAAGCCGGAATCGTTCTGCGTCCGCTTCGCCGCCGCGTGCGGCTACTTCGCCGAGGTGACGCACTACGTCGCCGGCGGACGCATCGACGGCGTGACGACGCTGACGCGCGCGCGTCCGCTCATCGCGGAGGACGGCAGCTTCACCGACGGCCGGTTCGAGCTCGAGGATCGCTCGGTGCGGATGCTCTTCGAGGAGCACAGCTGGGCGTGGGACGACAACCCGTTTGTCGGCACCGCGCAGCTCGACGGCCTGAAGATCGTCGTCATGCTGCTGTCGAACTGGGACAGCAAGGATCGGCGCGACGTCTCGCGCGGCTCGAATACCGCCATCTTCGAGTACCCGGTCTCGCGGTTCGCAGCGGAAGCGCGCTACCTGATTACCGACTGGGGCGGGGCGATGGGGAAGTGGGGCACGACCATCGTCTCGCGCGACCGGTGGGACGTGGAGGCCTTCGAGGCGCAGACGCCGGGCTTCGTCGCGGCGGTGCACGACGGGGTCGTGGACTTCGGCTACCAGGGGCAGCGATCGGAGATCGGCCGCGGCATCCCCGTGTCGCACGTCGAGTGGTTCTACAGGAAAGCCCGGCGGATTACGGAACCGGCACTGCGGACCGGCTTGCTCGCCAGCGGCGCGACCGACGAGGAAGCGACGCGGTTTGCGCGCGCACTGATGACGAGAATCGAAGCGCTCGGACGAGTACGATGAAGAGAGGATGCACGCCGGCATGAGACGGCTCGCGCTCGTGGCAGGCGCTGTCCTGGTGGCGGCCGGCCTGTTCGTGCTCGTCGTGCACACCCCGCCGGTGCGGCGCGCCGTGCTGCGCTACGTGGTCGCCGAGGTGCAGCGGCGCTACGGCATCCGCATCGAGGCCGCCCGGCTCGACTACAACCTTTCGGCGCTCACGATCGGCCTCTCGCAGGTGCGCATGGCGGCCGAGCGGACGCCCGACCTTCCGTTCTTCCAGGCCGACTACGTCAGAGCGGCGCTCGCCCGCCGCGCGCTCACCGGCCTCGTCGCGTTCGACGAGATTGCGGTCACCAACGGCCACGTTCAGCTGACCCGCGACCGCGACGGCCGCATGAACGTGCCGGATTCGTCGGACACGCCGGCCGGCGAACCGGCGCCGCTCGACATCGCGCACCTCCTGGCGCCGCGGTTCGCCATCGACATCAGGGACGCGCAGAACGACCTCGCGCTCGCGATTCCCGCGCTGACGCTGGACATCGGACGGAGCGACGGACGTCTGGCGCTCGCGGCGCCGGCCACGCTCACGGTCGGCAGGAACCAGACGCGCGTGACCGCGCTCGACGGCGGCGCGTCGTTCGACGGCCGCGCGCTGAAGCTGACGAAGGTCGCGCTGCGCTCGCCGGAAGCGGCGCTCGAGATCGACGGCGTCCTCTCGCTGCTCGTCAAGGACGCGGCGGTCGACGTGCGCGCCACCGGGACCGCGGACGTCGCCCGGCTCGCGCGCTGGGGCATCGAGGACGGCGAGGTGCCACGCGGCTCGCTCGCGCTGGACGTGCACGCGACAGGACCCTTTGCGGGGCCCGCTGCCGACATCCGGGTCATGTCGTCTCGCCTCGAATGGCAGCGGCTCGCGTTGACAGACGTGGCGGTGACGTCGCACGTGAACGCCGACGCGGCCAGCATCGGGGAAGCCGCGCTGACCATCGCGGGCGGCCGCGTGACGGCCAGCGGCCAGGTGCCGTTTGCCGATGCTGACGCCCATATCACGGCGTCCTGGCACGGCGTCGACGCAACCACCCTGACCGCCGCCGTGGCTGGTCCGGTGCAGATGGCGCCGACGGGAACGCTGTCCGGAGAGTTGAGCGCCGTCGGACCGCTGGCGGAGATCGCGAAATGGTCCGCCGACATCATGCTGCGCGCGGACGGTGGCGTCACGCGTCGCGGCCGCGTGGCGATTCCTGGCACGACGCACCTGCAGGTCGCCGACGGCCGGTGGCGCGTCGAGGCGAGGCATCGGGCGGGCAACACGGTGCCGTTCGTGCTCGTGGCGGGCGGCACGCTGAACTCGACGGCCGTCGCGAGCTCGACCCTAGACGGACGGCTCGACATCTCCGACACCAACATTCCGCCGCTGTTGCGTCTGGCGCGCACGCTCGGCGTCGCGGAGGTCGATGCGGACGTCGTGTCGGGCGGCATCGTGTCGGCGGCGGTGAAGCTGGGAGGCCGACTCGCGTCGCCCACGGTCGACGCCGACATTCACGGCCTCGATCTCGCGGGCATGCAGTTCAGCATCGGTGAGCTGCGCGCCAACGCATCGGGGGAGCTGACGACGCCGCGGCTGGCGTTCACGGCGGAAGCGCCCTCGGCGGTGGTCGCGGACGAACAGGTATCGAACCTCCGGCTCGCCGGCGGGCTCGACGGCAACGTCCTCACCGTCCAGTCGCTCTCGGCGTCGCAGGCGGTCAGGGGCGGCGAGCTCTCCGCATCGGGCGTGTACGACCTCCGCACCATGCACTACGACGCGATGCTGAATGTCGCCCGCTGGACGGTCGCGCCGACGGCCGATCGTCCCCTTTCGGCGCAGCTCGACGCGGCCTTCACGGGGGCGGGCTCGTTGAACGAACCGCACGGGATGGGCTCGCTTCGCGCGACGAACCTGTCGTGGGATGGCACCTCACCCGGCGATATCGAGGCGAACGTCCGGCTCGATGGCATGGCGGCCGACATCGACGCCCGCGCGCCCGACCTGAACACACGCGTGACCGCCCGCGTCGCCGTGCGGGCGCCGTATCAGACCAGCGCCGACCTGCGCGCCGACAACGTCGATCTCGGCAGGTTCATTCCTCCCTCCGCATCGCCGACCCCGCTGACCGGCCGCGTGACGCTCGCCGCGCACGCGGACGTTCCGCTCGAGCAGTGGCGCAACGGGGTGGCGCGGGTCGACGTGACCGCGCTCGACGCGGCGGCCGGCGATCTCCCGATTACGCTCGCGGAGCCCGCGCACCTTCGGCTCGAAGGCCAGCACGTGCACGTCGACAGGCTCGAGGTGAACGCCGGGATGACGCGCCTGTCGGCGTCAGGCGAGCTCGGGCTGATGGAGCGGGGCCCGGCCGGCGGGAATCAGGCCGGGATCCGGCCTGCCCCGAGCGCAGTCGAGGGGGATCCGGGATCCGGGATCCGAATCACCGCAACCGGCGACATTGGCGAGGCGGCACGCGCGGTCGCGGCGGCTGGCCTGGCGGATGTGCCCATTACCCAGGGGTCCGGGTCGCTCGCGCTGCGGGCGCGGGTCACGGGCTCGGTTGACAACCCGCTGCTTGCCGCTGACGTCGACGTGGGTCCAGGGTCCGTGACCATCAAGGACCTCTCGACCGCGACCGACCTGCGACTGCGCGCGCACCTGGAAAAGGACGTGGTTGACGTCCAGCAAGCCCACGCCGCGTACGAAGGCGCCGTCCTCGACGCAACCGGCTCGATTCCGCTCGCGGTGGTCAGCTCGACGCCGCCAACGCCGACAGCCGCGGCGGCGCCGGCGTCACTGCACGCGACCGTCAGGGGCATCACCCCGGCGGTTCTGCGCGGCATCCTCGACCCGGCGACGCTCGAAGATCTCTCCGGGACCGTTGACGCCGCGGTGAACGTCGAAACGCCGTCAACGGATCTGGCGCGCGCCACCGGCGATCTCACCCTGACGCGGCTCGACCTGCTGCTGGCCGGACTTCCCGTCACCCAGCGCGTCCCGACGCGCATCGTCCTGAAGGACGGCTTCGCGCGCGTCGAGTCGTGGAACTGGAGCGGGACGGGGGCGACGCTTGGCGTGTTCGGCCAGGTGCGCCTTGCCGACCGGCAGGCGGCGCTCCTCGCCAACGGTGACATCGATCTCCGGGTGCTGACGCCGTTCGTGCGGAGCGCCGGCCTGTCGACCGCCGGCCGGCTGACGCCGAAGCTGTCGATCACGGGCCCGCTCGACGCGCCGCGCATCGACGGCGACCTCGCGCTCGACGCCGGCGAAGTGAGGCTGGTCGATCCACGCATCATCGTGAACGGGCTGACGGCGCGGGCGGCGCTCACGCGCACGGACATGACGCTGCGGTCGCTGAACGGTTCGATCAACGGCGGCTCGCTCACTGGCAGCGGCAACGTCGCCTATGAACCGGAGTCGGGCCTCACCGCGCATCTCGCCGCCGACATCAGCGACATGGCGCTGGACTTCCCACCGGGGTTGCGCAGCGAGGTGGACGCGATGCTGCAGCTCGATGCCGCCGCGCCGCCCGATGCCGCGGCGCCGAGCGGGCGGCTGTCGGGCAGCGTCACGGTGCTGCGCGGCGCGTACCGCGAGCCGCTGGCCGTCGTCGGCGGCCTGCTGGCGGCGCTGCGCGCGCGCCGGGTGGCGGCGACCGGCGCCGCCTCCGCGGAGAGCGACCAGTTCCTGCAACAGCTCGCGCTCGACATCCACGTGCAGACCGACGAAGACCTGATCGTCGACAACAACTACGCGCGGGCGCAGCTCGGCGGAGACCTCGACCTGATCGGAACCGCGGCGGCCCCCGCGTTATCGGGACGGGCGGTCCTGCGCGAGGACGGACAGCTTTTCGTCGGCCGCAACGTCTACACCATCTCGCACGACACGCCGAGCACCATCGACTTCGTCAGCCCGACCGCCATCGAGCCGGAGATGAACATCCACCTGACGACGCGCGTGGCCGGCCATGACATCGATGTGGCGTTGACCGGGCCGGCGGAATCGCCGCAGGTGGGCATGACGTCGGAGGACCTCGGGCAGGCCGACATCACGGCTCTGCTGCTGACGGGGCGTACGCTCGATCAACTGGGGACGGCCGACGCCTCGTTCATCGGGACGCAGGTAGTCGGGAACTTTTCGGGCGAGGTGCTCGGCTTCGCCGGCCGCGCGGTCGGCCTCGACACGCTGCGGCTTGGCGGCGTGGAGGATGCGACGCGCCTCGACCCCAACGCCGTGGCGACGGAAGTCGATCCGACCTCGCGCCTGACGTTCGGCAAGAGTCTCGGCCCCGACGTGGACGTGACCTTGTCGCAGAGCCTCCGCGACTCGACGGCGCAGACCTGGATCATCGAGTACCTGCCGGCGCGGCAGGTCGATCTCCGGCTCGTCTCGGACGACGACGACCTGCGGACGTACGGATTCCGCCACGACGTCTCCTTCGGAGGGGGCGGGCTGCCGGCAGCGGGCGCACGCCCGGCGACGGAACGCCGAGTCGAGCAGCGCGTCGGGGAGGTGACCGTGACCGGCCAGCTGGCCTTTCCCGAAGAACGGATTCGAGGGCTGCTGCGGGTACGGCCGCGCGATACCTTCGACTTCGCGCGCTGGCAGGACGACCGCGATCGGCTCGAGGACTTCTATCACCAGAACGGCCGTCTCGGCGCGCGGGTCAGCGCGAGCCGCGCGGTCAGCGGCGACGCGGTGAACCTGTCGTATGCGATCGACGCCGGTCCACAAACCGCCATCGAGGTCACCGGCCTCGACGTGGGGCGCGATGTGCTGCAGCGGCTCTCGGACGCCTGGGCGTCGTCGGTGCTCGACGAGCTGCTCGTGGACGAAGCGACGCAAATCATCAGGATCGAGCTCGCGCAGCGGGGATACGTGCGGCCGCAGGTGTCCGCCCGGGTCGTCCCGGAAGGCGATATGAAGACGTTGCGCATCGAGGTGCAGCCGGGCGACCGCAGCACCGAGACGCGCGTGCGCGTCACCTCGACCGACCAGGCCGTGCTGCCGGACCTCGAGGCGCGCGTTGCCGAGCAGAACCTCGCCGCCGACGTGCTGGGCAATCCCGGGGCGGTTACGCGCGACCTGACCGATTTCCTGCGCTCGCGCGGCTACCTGCGCGCGACCGTCCGGCCGGCGCCACCGCTGCTCGAGAACGGCGCGGCCGTGTTGCCGGTCGCCGTCGATCCCGGCCCGCAGTTCGTGCTCGCGACGATTGACTTCGAAGGGCGCCGCACCATCGCGGACGAGGATGTGGCGCGCACGATCGACTTCACGTCCGGCTCGCCGTACAACCCGGCGGCGATCGACACCGCCCGCGGCCGCATCGTCGCGCTCTACCGCAGCCGGGGGTTCTCGTCGGCGGCCGTCACGGCCAATGCCGCCATCCGAGACACGGAGCCGCGCGTCGATCTGACGTTCGAAATCGCGGAGGGGCTGCGGCAGACGATCGGCGACGTGGTCGTGTCCGGCAGCGGCGGTGTCGATCCCGATGTCGTCACCCGCGCCCTTCGCCTCGCCGTCGGCTCGACGCTCGACCCGGCCGAACTGCTCCGCGCGCGGCAGCGGGTGTTCGACACGGGCCTGTTCCGGCGCGTGGACGTCACCACGGAGACAATGAACCGCCTGAGCGAGGCGGATCCCGCGCAGCCGATGCGCATCCGCGTGGCGCTCGACGCGTGGCCGGCGCTGCGCCTGCGCTACGGCTTCGAGGTCGCCGAGCAGCGGCCGGAGTCGGACCCGACGGGGCGCACGCTGGCGCCCGGGCTGACGGCCGACATCACGCGGCGGACGCTCTTCGGCCGCGCGGTGAGCCTCACGGGCGTGCTGCAGTACGAGCGCCGGCAGAACACGGCGCGCGCGCTCCTGAACGCGCCCACGCTGATGGCGCTCCCCGTGCAATCCTCGCTCATGCTCGAGCGCGTCCACTTGGCGACCGAAGGGACTTCGTTCGTCAGCGACCGGAACGGCGTGGCATGGGAGCAGCGAGTCCGGACGGCCGATCACCTGACGTTGTCGTACTCGTACCGCTTCGACCGTGATCACACGTTCGACACCAGGCCCGACACAGGGTCGGGACTCGACTTCGACATCACCGTGAACGTCGCGCGCCTGATCGCGATCGCGGCGTGGGATACGCGCGATGATCCGCTCGACGCGACGCGCGGCGGGCTCTATTCGTCGAGCCTGCAGTGGGCGCCGGATGTCCTCGGCTCGCAGTTCCGGTTCATCAAGTATGTCGGCCAGGCTTACAGGTTCCAGAACGTGCGTGGCATTGTGCTTGCGTCCGCGGGACGACTCGGGCTCGTCGCTCCGCTCGGCGGGCAGGAGCTCATCTCGCCCGAGCGTTTCTTCGCCGGGGGCTCTCGCACCGTGCGCGGAGTGGACGAGAACAGCCTCGGGCCGCGTGACTTTCTGGGCGATCCGGCTGGTGGCGAGGCGATGCTGGTCTTGAATCAGGAGGTACGCGTGCCCGTCTACAAATGGCTTCGCGCCGTCGCGTTCATCGATGGAGGAAACATCTTCCGCCAGCCGAAAGACCTTCGGCTGAGCAGAATGACCGGCTCCAGCGGCGTTGGATTGAGGTTGTCGACGCCGTTTGCGCTGCTGCGCGCGGACTACGGGAGAGTCGTGTGGCTCGGGTCCGTGAAGGGGTCAGGACGATGGACGTTTGGAATAGGGCAGGCGTTTTGACTTGTGATCAGCGCGTCGTAGGGACGTCCCGGGAACTGTTGAAATGTGAGAGCGGCGGCTCCTCGCTGCTCGGCCAAAACGAGTGGTCACAACGGCGAGGCCAAGGAAGCGACGGAGTCGCTACGAGACGAGGTCCTCGAATAGTCCTTCTTTCCTCAAGCTCGATCCGCCTTGCGTCTCTGCGGCGCGTCGAGCTGTTCGGCGCTCTGACTTGAAAAGTGTTCACCGGGACGCTTGACGAGAATCGCACGGCGATCTGCGGACCGTGTACGCACACGACGGCGAAAGGCTCTTGATAGCCTCATTGCGGACTTGTTAATCGAGCGCGCTGCGGCGGCTAGAAATGTCACGACGAATGAGTATGTGAAAGAGGCGCAGGGTGTGGTCGATGGGGTTACGGACGCAGAGGTCATGGCATTTCTTCGGCAGGGGAGCGGTGATGTACCGCAGGCCGCAAAGGTCCAGTTGGGTCCTCTCGTGAAGGGCTTTCTGGAGGGACGAAAGCGCCTGTCGGCGCGGGAACAGTTAGCGGAGAAATTGCGTAATGGCGAGGATGGCGAAAATGTTGCGGTGAGTCTGCAACCGCCGCGATACGAGATTCCGGTTACATCGGAGGACCCTGCGTTGGGCACGGGCGCCGCACCGGTGACGCTTGTTGAATTTGCAGATTTTGAATGCCCCTTCTGCCGTCAGATGGCGCCTCGAATTGCTCAGCTGAAGTCGATGTTTGGTGATCGGTTGCGCATTGTATGGAAGGACTACCCTTTGGGGGACATTCATCCAAATGCGTATCGGGCGGCGCACGCGGCACGTTGTGCCTTGGGCCAAGGCACATTTTGGAAGTACCACGACGCTCTGTTCGCGAGCGAAGAGCTGACCACCGAGGTGTTGATGAATGCAGCCGGAAAGGTTGGTTTGGATAAGGGGCGGTTCGCGAAATGTGTGGAGTCGAGGGGACCAGTGTCGCAGGTTACGAGCAACGTTCGCGTTGGGGTGTCCTTGGGAATTGAGGGCACGCCGACGCTGTTCATCAACGGAAGACGCGTTGAGGGCATTCAGTCCTATGAGCGCCTGCAAGAGATAGTTGCAGAGGAGTTGCGCGCAGGACCACTCCGAAATAGGGGTTAACCGCTTCGATTGGGAGTTGTCGATGCCCTTTTACGTGTTGCGTGCGGACAACGGGAAGGTGGTGTGGCCCTGGTTCCGTTACAGGACCTGGGCGCTGGGTAGGGTCGGCCGCACATTCTAATGAAGGCGGGTCTAAAGACGCGCCTCTACGACTGCAATCGAAAACGTGGCGATCGCGATCGATGACGCCAAACGTAGAGGCGGACCTTCAGGTCCGCCTGCCACGTGTCCGCCTACCGGCCGCGGACGGTCCTCATGATCTGCATCACTTCGGGCCGTTCGGGCGCGTCGGGCGCCAGCTTGAGGAACTGCTCGAAGTGATTCGCCATGCGATCGGGCCGGCTGGCGCGGTACTGCATCAGCCCGCCGTAGTAGTGGGCGTACGCATTCGCCGGATTCAGCTCGGTGACGCGGTCGAACTCCGCGGCGGCCTGCGGCCATTCCTGGCGCTTGGCGTGGACGAGGCCCAGCTGATAATGGGCTTCGGCCATCCCGCCGTCCATGGCAACGGCCTGCTGCGCCGATGCCAGCGCGCCTTCCGTGTCGTCCTGCACCAGCTGCTGACCTGACATCCCGATGAAGTGCCAGATGTCGCCCTCGCCTCGAGACGCCAGCGCGCCGTAGGTTTCGATCGCCTGATCGTTCTCGCCGAGCTTCTGATGGCTCTGGGCGGCGGTGTACAGCACCGCGGGGTCGCCGTCCGGCTGCGCCGATTCGACAACGCGCTGATACTGCCCGGCCTCGAACAGCTTCTGGACCTGCGAGGCGTTCTGCGCGAAGACCGACGACGCCGCGAACGTCAGCACAACGGTGAGCAAGGTGTTCTTCATGATTTGATTGTACGACCTGTGTCTGTTCGCTTTGACCACTACTGCCGCGCGCGCGAACGCGCCGCCGCAGCCGCTGTATTGCCGCCGTATAAAACGGTCAGCGATGACGCTCAGCTTGGCGATTTCCGTGCCATGGGAAATCCGTGGTCGCGCGCCCTCTTCGACGGCGATTTCTATCGAACGTCGTGCAAAGAGGACATACCTGTAACGAATCTAGTCTTCGTAGAGTCGCGTGACGGCAACACCGGCGCGGACGACCCGTCGACGCTCGGCGGCGGCGAAACCGACAAGTACTTGATTTACGAGGGGCTGTCGCGCGTGGACGCGGACGCTGTGCTGGCCGGCGCAACCACGGTACGTAGTGATGAGCTGGTCTTGTCGGTCTGGCACCCCGAGATGGTGAAGTTGCGGCTCGAACGGGGCAGAACGCGGCATCCCGCGCAGGTGGTCGTGAGCAGCCGCAGCGCGCCGCGCATCGAAACCGCGTTGATGTTCCAGGAGCCGGACCTTCCGGTGTTTCTCGTGACGACGTCGGATGCCGCCGCGTCGTTGCGGCTCCGTGTGGCCACGCGTCCGTGGGTGCAGGTCATCGACGGCGGGCAGCCGCTGTCGATGCGCGCCGTGCTGCGCGAGCTGAAGGCGCGCGGCATCGAAACGGTGTCGGCCATCGGCGGGCGCACGACCGCCCGCGCGCTGTTGCGCGAGGGCGTGGTCCACGACCTGTACCTGACGACCGCCGCGAAAGCGGGCGGGGAGCCCGGAACACCGCTGCTCGAGGAGCCAATCGCCGCCCGCGCGGTGGTGGTCAAGGAGGGGACGGGGGCGGAGCAGGGCGTCCGGTTCGTGCACTATGCCCTAAGGGCCGAAGGCGGCCCTACGATCGGCCCCTGAAGGCCGCCCTTCCGATCGTGGGGTCCGGCTTTAGCCGGACCGTCACGCGGATAACTCCTCGTCCGATGGGAAGTGGTGCTGCTTTCGGCCCTCGGTCCCCTCGTGCATCGCGCTGGTCTTGTACAGCTCGTACCGTCCGTCTGACGCTTCTTCGCGGACGCGCGACCGCAGCCGCTCCATCTGCCGCGGCGACATCTGCTTGAAGCCGGCGGCGACCTTCACGTTCTGTCGCAGCACTGTCATCGAGTCGATGCCGCTGACGGTCGTCAAGACGGGCAGGCTCATCGCGTAGCGCAGTCCTTCCGCGGCGGTGATGACCTTCTGCTTCACCTGGCGGCCGTCGCCGCCGAGGCTCTTCATGCCGATGGGCGCGATCCCGTGGCGCAGCAGCTGCGGCAGCACCTGCCGCTCGAACGAACGTGACTCGAAGGTGCTGTCGAAGCAGTTGAGCGGCAGCTGACAGGTGTCGAACGGGAAGCGGTGCGCGAGCATGGCGAGATGAATCCGCGGGTCCTTGTGACCGGTGAAGCCGATGAACCGCACCTTGCCCTGGCGCTTGGCCTGCTCGAGCGCCTCGACGACGCCGCCGCGCGCGAAGTGCCGGTCCGGATCGTTGTAGTACACGCACTCGTGAATCTGCCAGAGGTCGAGGTAATCGGTCTTCAGCCGGCGCAGCGACTGTTCGAGCTGCCGCATCGCCTCGCGCCGGTCGCGGCCGTGCGTACACACCTTCGTCATCAGGAAGACCTGGTCCCGGCGGCCGGTGAGCGCCTTGCCCATGATTTTCTCCGACTTGCCGTCGTGGTATTCCCACGCGTTGTCCATGAACGTGACGCCGGCGTCGATCGCGGCCCGGACGATGCGGATGCCTTCGCGCTCGGATGTTTTCGCGATGTGATAGCCGCCGAGTCCGAGCGCCGAGACGAGGACGCCCGACGTGCCAAGCGGCCGACGTGGAATCTCCATGAAACCTCTCCCTGCAGGTGCGCGGAAGCAACCCGCGGACCGATTATGATTCTCATCAGGCGAAAGCCGGCAGTCGCGATGGCGTGCGCACCGCCCGCTGCCTGTTGCCGGCTGTTCGCTGACGAGGAGGCGTATGCGCGGACACGCCAGGGTCATCGAGCATCTCAACGAAGCGCTTCGCGAGGAGTTGACGGCCATCAACCAGTACTTCCTGCACGCCGAGATGTGCCACAACTGGGGCTACCACGGCCTCGGCGACTACATCAAGAAGCAGTCCATCGACGAGATGAAGCACGCCGAGGAACTGATCGAACGGATCCTGTTCCTCGACGCCACGCCGAGCATGGACTACCTGCCGCTCAAGATCGGCAGCAGCGTCAAGGAGCAGCTCGAAGCGGATCTCGCGCTCGAGGTCAACGCGGTCGGGATGTACAACAAGGCCGTCCAAGCTGCCCGCGATGCGGGGGACGACGCGTCGCGCGAGCTCTTCACCAAGCTGCTGAAGGACGAGGAGGAGCACGTCGACTGGCTCGAGGCGCAGGTGCACCAGATCAAGGAGATGGGCTACGAGCGTTACCTGACGCTGCACGTGGAGGGTCCGAAGGACTAGCCTGTTAAAATAAACATGGTGACCATTCTCTTTCTGCTCGCGCTGATTGCCGCGGTCCCTGCCGGGGCCGCGGAATCGAAGTCGTCAGAACCGCTGAAGATCGTCGCCTTCGGCGACAGCCTGACGTCGGGGCACAAGCTGCCGGAGAAGGACGCCTATCCGGCGGTGATCCAGAAGAAGCTGAAATCCGCCGGCCTGCCGTACACGATCCTCAACCACGGCGTGTCCGGCGACACGACCACGCGCGCCCTGCGGCGGCTGGACCGCGCGCTCGCCGAAAAGCCGCAGATCTTCATCGTCGAGCTCGGCGTGAACGACGGGCTGCGAGGTGTTCCCGTGCCCGAGATCAGGGCGAACCTCGAGAAGATCATCGCGGCGGCACAGGAGCAGAACGCCCAGGTGCTGCTCTGCGGGATGGAGGCGCTGCCGCTCAACGGCTGGGAGTACACCATCGCCTTCCACCGCATGTACGAAGAGCTGGCGCTGAAGTACGGGGTGCCGCTCGTGCCGTTCCTCATGAACGGCGTGCTGGGGAATCCTGATCTGATCGGCGCCGACGGCGTGCATCCCAACGCGGCGGGTGCCCGCTTCATCGCGGACACGGTCTGGGAATATCTCGAGCCGATGGCCAGGAAACTCGAAAAAGAGGCGGCTACCAGACCCGGCACGCGTTGACCGGGGCCATCGGCGCCCCTTCCCTGCAGCTGAACGCTTTGCGGAACTCGGGCATGTTCTGCAACACCCCGTTGGCGCGCCAGCGCCCGGACGCGTGGACGTCTTCCTGCGCGCGGCGGCGGAAGTCCTGGTCGGTGGCGTTCTCGCACCAGATCTGGGCGTAGGCGATGAAGAAGCGCTGGTCCGGCGCGAAGCCGTCGATCGCCGGCTGCGGCCCTTTCGTCGAGAGCAGATCCATCAACGCGTCGTACGCGATGCGGACGCCGCCGTTGTCGGCGACGTTCTCGCCGAGCGTCAGGTTGCCATTCAGCTTCGCGCCCGGGATCGAGGAGTAATTGCCGTACTGCGACGCGACGCACGCCGCCCGCTCGCGGAACGCCGCGTCGTCGCGCGGCGTCCACCAGTCCATCAGGTTGCCCTTCGGGTCGAAGCGCCGGCCGCTGTCGTCGAAGCCGTGCGTCATCTCGTGGCCGATCATCGCGCCGGCCGCGCCGAAGTTCACCGCCGGATCCTTTGTCGCGTCGAACACCGGTGGCTGGAGGATGCCCGCAGGGAACGCGACCTCGTTCAGCTGCGGCGCATAGAACGCGTTGACCGTCTGCGGGGTCATCAGCCAGATCGAGCGGTCCACCGGCTGCCCGATCCACTGCAGCTGCCGCTGCGTGTCGTCAATGGAGATACGCAGTTCGTTGCCGGCGTAGTCGTCGCGCCTGATGGTGACGGCGCTGAAATCGCGCCATTTCTCTGGTCCCCCGATCTTGCGACCCAGCGCCGCGAGCTTGTCGAGGGCATGGCCGCGCGTCTCGGCGCTCATCCAGTCCACCGTGGTAAGCGTCTCGCGCAGTGAACGCTGCAGCGCGGTGATGAGCTCGTCCATGCGCGCTTTCGCCTCGCGGCCGAACCGGCGCTGGATGAACACTTTTCCGACCAGCTCGCCGAGCGAATCGGCGCCCGGCTGGCCGGCGACTGCATCGCTGCACCGCATCCAGCGCGGACGCATGTCCTTCTGACCGCTGAGGATCTCTCCGTTGAAATGAAACTGCTCGCGCTCGAAGCGCGACGTCAGCACCGGCGCCATCGCGTCGAGCGCGCGCCATGCCATGTAGGCCTTCCAGGACTCGAGCGGCAGGCGGTCGAGCGCCGCGCTGATGTCGCGCAGGTAGCCGGGGTTCAGAAGGTTCAGGGGGTTCAAGGGGTTGAGGAGGTTCGTCGCGCCCGCGCCGCGGAAGTAGGACGGGAGGTCGATGTTCGGCGCGAGCGCCGCCAGCCCGGCAACCGTGGTCGGGTTGTCGCGGCGGCGCGGATCGCGCAATGCGACGCGGTCGAGCGTGGCGCGCGCGATCGTGGTCTCGACGTTCATCACGCGCTGCGCGAGGCGAACTGGCGGGTCCGAAAGGACCCGCCCTACGCTTTGGGATGCAGCCCGGGTCGCACCCGATGTCGGCCGGGTCCTTTCGGACCCGGCACTCGCGAGCAATTCGAACATCCGCTGCACGTGCGCCTGATACTCCCGCCGCAGCATCGTCGAACGTTCGTCGTCGTTCAGATAGAGATCGCGGTCGGGGAGTCCCATCGCCCCCTGGCCGAGCATGGCGATGAACCGCGTCGAGTCGTGCGAGTCGGGGGCGGCGCCGAGCGTGAGAAAGGACGGGAAGCCGTCGTGCGAGAAGCGCGCCGCGAGCCGGACGAGCTGCTGCCGGTTCCTTACTGCGCCGATGTCGCGCAGCAGCGGCTGCAGCGGACGCGCGCCCTTCGCCTCGATCGTCTCCTCGTCCATGCACGCGGCGTAGGCGTCGCCGATCTTCTGCTCGTCCTCTGAGCGGCGGGCCGTCGTGTACCCGGCATCCTCGAGGATCGATCGGACGATGCGGGCGTTGCGGTCGGCGAGCTCGTGCAGGCGCCCGTAGCGCGAGCGGTCGGCGGGGAGCGGATGGCTGGCGAGCCAGGTGCCGCACGCGAACTGGTAGAAGTCGGCGCAGGCGTCGACGCTGCGATCCAGGTAGTCGACACTGAACCCTTCAGGCGACTGCGCCGATGCCGCCGTGGCTCCGATTGACGCGACCAGGAGCGCAATCGTGATGCGGCGCATCGCCGAATGGTATATCAACGGTTCGAGACATGCGGGACGTCAACCTCGAGCTGGCAAGCCTTCTCTACGACATGTCGGCGGTGGCGGGCGACAGCCAGCGCGCGTGGGGATACAAGCGCGCCGCCAAGGCGGTGCTGCGGATCGATCGGGACATCACGCCGCTCGTCACCGCCAACACGTTCAAGTCGATCTCGGGCATCGGGCCGACCACCGACCGGATCGCGCGCGAGCTGATTCTCGAGGGGCGCTGCGCGTTCGTGGAGCGCGCCGTGCGCGAGGCGGGGAAGGACGAGGAGATCGCGCGGCTGCACAACCTGCGGCGGCATTACCTGAGCCGCGCCGCCGTCAAGCAGGTGCTGGCGCGCAAGGGGTCGCCGTCGCGCGCGAAGTACCGCGGCGACTTCCAGATGCACTCGATCTACAGCGACGGCGGCGAGACGCTCGAGTCGATCGTCAACGCGTGCCTCGAGCGCGGCTGGTCGTGCGCCGGCATCACCGATCATTCCTACGGGCTGTCGATCGCCGGCGGGATGAGCATGCAGCGCGCGGTCGAGCAGCACGCGGAGGTCGACGCGTTGAACCGGAAGTACGGCGGGCGCTTCCGGCTCTTCAAGGGGATCGAGGCCAACATCCGCGCCGACGGCTCGATCGACATGGAGCCGCACGAGATGCGCCAGTTCGAGTTCATCGTCGCCTCTCCGCATTCGGCGCTGCGGAAGTCGGTCGACCAGACCGCGCGGATGGTCGCGGCCGTGTCGCAGCGCGGCGTGGCGATTCTCGGCCACCCGCAGGGGCGCGTCTTCAACATGCGGCTCGGCGTCCTCGCGGACTGGAGCCAGGTGTTCGAGGTGGCAGCGCGGCGGCAGGTCGCGATCGAGATCGACGGCTCGTGGTCGCGGCAGGACGTCCCCTACGAGCTGGCGGCGCAGGCGCTCGAGCAGGGATGCCTCTTCGCGCTCGACAGCGACGCGCATTCCCACCCGGAGTTCGACTTCGCCGACATCGCCATCGCGCACGCGAAGCTCGCCGGCATCCCGCAGGCAAAGATCGTCAATTACTGGCCGGAGAAGAAATTCCTGGACTGGGCGGCCGGCGCCTGGGACCGCTGACCACTTGATTGTTTCTTCGCACCTTCGCGACCTTCGTGGTTACCCGTCTTTCTTCGCGTGCTCCGCGTTGCGGAACGCCAGGCTGCGCGCAGGCATCTGCCACGCGGTGCGGAGCGCCTTGGCGAACTCGGGGTCGGTCTGCGCGATCTTTTCGACGAAGGCCGAGAACTTCTGGTCCATGCGGGCGAGCCGCGCCTCGTACTTCTCCGCGTCGCCCTTCTGTTTCATGTCGCGGCGGAGGAGGCCCACCTTCTCGATCAGTTCCGTGAAAAGCACCGCGAGCTCGTGCTCCATCACCGGCCCGACCGCTTGGAACGTGGTTCTTCATGGGGCGTGAAGCGGAGGATCAGCAGTCCGACGAAAAGCGCCCCCAATCCCGTCAGCGCCGACACAATCATTCCTGGTGTCATGAGCGATGTCCCTTCTTAAGGATCAATCCCGCCGCCAATGTCGTCAAGCTGATTGCCATGGACGAAGAGCCAAATGCCACTTCGATGGTCGTCCCCGCCACGAACCGATCGAGCAGTGGAAACACGGCCCATAGAACGCTGAATTCCAAGACGCGCTGCACGGTCGACGTGAAGCGGCTTGCCTGCTCGACGTCGCCGGGCGCGTCATGCCTGTCGCCAGCGCAGGTCGAGAGCGCCGCGAAGATGTACGCCGGCGCGGGCAATCCACGAACGAAGGAGCCGATATTTCCCGGCGTGGCGCCCGGCAGCGAGCTTGGCTGGGATCCCGTCAACGGGCTGCAGCCGTTCCCGATCGCCGAAAGCCATTTCAGGCACGTCGTGTTCAACGACGTCGATTGGGACTACCGGACGCTCGACTTCGACGCGAGCATCGCCGCGAGCGACAAGGTTGCGGGCGCTCTCATGAACGCCATTGACCCGAACCTGCAGCCGTTCTTCGCGCGCGGCGGGAAGCTCATTCAGTACCACGGCTGGAACGACCAGCAGATTTCGCCGTTCAACAGCGTGAACTATTACAAGAGCGTCGAGGCGCGGCTCGGGGGCCGCGACAAGATCGACAAGTCGTACCGCCTGTTCATGGCGCCCGGCATGATGCACTGCGGCGGGGGCGAGGGGCCGAACCAGTTCAACCCGATGAGCGCGCTCGAGCGGCGGCGCGAAAGCGACGTCGCACCGGATCAGATCCTCGCCACGCACGTCTCGAACGGCGTCGTGGACTCGACGCGCCCGCTGCGCCCCTACCCGCGGTGGCGGTGTACAAGGGCACGGGAAGCACGAGGGACGCAGCCAGCTTTTCCTGCAAGGCGCCGTAGGCGATCTAGTCGAGCTCCAGCAGCGGCACGCCCGGCTGCACCAGCTCGCCTTCGCGGCACGCGATCGACTTCACGCGCCCGGCGCGCGGCGCCGCGATCGGCATCTCCATCTTCATCGCTTCGAGCAGCACGAGCAGATCGCCGGCGGCCACGTCCTGGCCGGGCGTGACCTTGATCGCGATGACCGTTGCCGGCATCGGGGCCGCGAGCGCGACCTGATCATCGGTCACGTGCACCCGGTCAGGCGCATCGCGATCGTTCGACTCGACGACGTACGTCCGACCGTCGATGAAGACCCACACGCGACCCTTGTCCCGGACCGCGTATGCGACGCGATCGGAGGCACGATACCGACCGTTGCCGAGATCGTCAGCCACGGTAGTCGCGGAGCGTGTCCCACGGGTCCGCCTTCGCGGCTTCGGCGCTTCCGCCTTCGCGCTCCGCGCTTCGGCGGACAAGTCGGCGAGACACGTCCGCCCCTCTCGTGGAGAGCGCACGAGCCACGTCGAGGACCTCAGGCGGCGCGTCGCCAGCGCTGCGCGCGCGCAACGCCTCGCCTTCGACGTCGAGAAACCGCGTGTCGATGTCGCCGGCGACGAACCGCGGATGTTCGAGCAGCTCGATGAGAAACGCCACGTTGGTGCGGATGCCGAGAATCGGGTACTGGCGCAGCGCCTCGACGGCGCGGCGCCGCGCGGCCTCGCGCGTCTCGCCGTCCGCGATCAGCTTCGCGACCAGCGGATCGTAGTGCACGCCGATCTCGCCGCCCTCGACCACGCCCGAATCGATGCGGACGCCTGGCATCGACGGCTCGCGATAAAGCAGCAGCGGCCCGGCTTGCGGCAGGTCGTTCCGCGCCGGATCCTCCGCGTACACACGCACCTCGATCGCGTGCCCGCGCTGCGCGAGGGAGCCTTGCGCCCAGGGCAGCGGTTCGCCGCGCGCCACCGCGATCTGCGCCCGCACCAGGTCGACACCGGTGACGCGTTCGGTGACCGGGTGTTCGACCTGCAGGCGCGTGTTGACCTCGAGGAAATAAAACGACGCGGCGTCGCCGGTCCCCTCGAGCAGGAACTCGACGGTCCCCGCGTTTCGATAGCCGGCCGCCCGCGCCAAGGCGACAGCCGCGTCGCCCATCCGCTGCCGCAGCGCCGGCGTCACCGCGGTCGACGGCGTTTCCTCGACCACCTTCTGATGGCGGCGCTGGATGGAGCATTCGCGCTCGAACAGGTGAACGACGTTGCCATGGTTGTCCGCCAGCACCTGGATTTCGACATGGCGCGCATGCTCGATGAGCCGCTCCACGTACAACGTGCCGTCGCCGAAGGCGGCCGTCGCTTCCCGCCGCGCTTGATCGATCCCTGCGGCGAGCGCGCGCTCGTCGCGAAGCGTCTTCATGCCGATGCCGCCGCCGCCTGCCGACGGCTTCAGCAGGACGGGGAACCCGACCTTGCGGGCCGCCGCAGCAATGGCATCGGTCGATTGGTCCGCCGGGGCCGCGCCCGGCACCACGGGCACGCCGGCGCGCTCGGCGATCGCGCGCGCCGCAACCTTCGACCCGAGGCGGTCGATGACATCACCCGGTGGACCGATGAAGGTGATGCCGGCCTGAGCGCACGCGTTGGCGAACGCCGCGTTCTCGGACAGAAAGCCGTAGCCGGGGTGAATCGCATCCGCGCCGGTCGCGCGCGCGGCGTCGAGCAGCGCGGGAATCGACAGGTAGCTGTCAGCCGGCGGCGCGGGGCCGATGCGCACGGCGCGATCCGCGAGCAGCACGTGCGGCGCGCGTGCGTCGGCGTCCGAGTGCACCGCCACGCACGGAATCCCGATCTCGCGGCACGCGCGGATCACGCGCACGGCAATCTCGCCGCGGTTGGCGATCAGAATGCGCTGCAACGTCGCCGGAGGAGAACCACGAAGGCCGCTTGCGCGGCAACCACGAAGTCCACGAAGAAATTCAATTTACCTGGCTGACCTTTCAAGTCTGGCATTCTCGTCAGGAGAACGCGTGAACCGGCACGTCATGATCTACCGCCGTCGACGAATCGTTTTCGGTACAGGAGCTCCAAAGATTAAAGCTTCGTGTCCTTCGTGAGTGCGCGCGAAGCGCGCCTTCGTGGTTATCCCCGGCTGACGTTCCAGTTCGCCTTCCGCTTTTCGAGGAAGGCGCGCAGCCCTTCCTGCCCCTCCTCCGACACGCGCCGCGCGGCAATCGCCTCCGCGGTGAGGCCGGCCGCGTCGGAGGCCCCGCGCGCCCAGACGTGTGGAATCAGCGCCTTGGCGGTGGAGATCGCGTCGGGGGCGCCGCTGAGGAACTCGTTCACGTACAGCAGGACCATGGTGTCGAGCTGGTCGAGCGGGACGACCGCGTGCACCAGCCCGATTTCCCGGGCGCGAACGGCGTTGAACCGCATGCCGGTGAGAAAGAGCTCGCGCGCCGCCGATCGGCCGATCTTGGCGAGCGCGAACGGCGAGATGACGGCCGGCAGGATGCCCAGCTTGACCTCGCTGAACCCGAACACCACGTCCTCGTCCGTCACGACCACGTCGCACACCGCGGCCAGCCCGGCGCCGCCGCCGAGCGCGGCGCCGTGGATGCGGCCGATCAGCGGGATGGGCACCGTGTCGAGCGCGCCGAACATCCGCGCCGCCGCGTTCGCGTCCTGCACGTTCTCGTCGTGCGTATACGTCAGCGCGTTCGCCATCCAGCCGATGTCCGCGCCCGCCGAGAACACCTTGCCGGAGCCCGCCATCACCGCCACCCGCACATCGTCATCGGCGTTGATCGCCGCGGCCCAGGCGGTGAGGTCGGCGATCATCTGCTCGTTGAACGCGTTGCGGACGTCGGGCCGATTGAGCGTGACGTACTCGACGAATCCGTCGCGGCGAGTCAGTAAGGTGTCGTATGACATGTGCGAACCACGAAGCACGCGACGATCACGAAGGAAAAAAGATTACATCCGGAAGACCCCGAACTTCGCCGGCGGTATCGGTGCGTTGAAGCTCGCCGACAGCGCGAGCGCCAGCGCGCCGCGCGTCTGCGCCGGGTCGAGAATGCCGTCGTCCCACAGCCGCGCGGTCGAATAGTACGGCGACCCTTCCAGCTCGTACTTGTCGAGAATCGGCTGGCGGATCTGCCGGTCCTCCTCCTCGGACAGCTCGCGGTTCTCGCGCGCCAGCTGTTCGCGCTTGACCGTCGCGAGCACGCCCGCGGCCTGCTCGCCGCCCATGACGGAAATGCGGGCGTTCGGCCACATCCAGAGGAAGCGGGGCTCGTAGGCGCGGCCGCACATCCCGTAATTTCCCGCGCCGAACGACCCGCCGATGATGATGGTGAACTTCGGCACTACCGAGTTGGCGACCGCGTGCACCATCTTGGCGCCGTCCTTCGCGATGCCGCCGCGCTCGTACTGCTTGCCCACCATGAACCCGGTGATGTTCTGCAGGAACACCAGCGGGATGCCGCGCAGGTTGCACAGCTCGATGAAATGCGTGGCCTTCAGCGCCGACTCCGAGAACAGCACGCCGTTGTTGGCGACGATCCCGACCAGGAACCCGTGCAGCCGGGCGAAGCCCGTCACGACCGTCGGCGCATAGCGCTCCTTGAATTCGTCGAACCGCGACGCGTCCACAAGCCGGGCGATGACCTCGCGCACGTCGTACGGCTTCCGGACGTCCGCGCTGACGACGCCGTACAGCTCGCGCGGATCGTAGGCAGGCTCTTCGACGTCGCTGACATCGGCCGGCAGCGTCTTTCGCGCGTTCAGCGTGCCGACAATCGTCCGCGCGATCGCCAGCGCGTGCGCGTCGTCCTCGGCCAGGTAGTCGGCCACCCCGGAGAGCCGCGTGTGCACGTCGGCGCCGCCGAGCTCCTCCGCGGTGACGTCCTCGCCGGTGGCGGCCTTCACCAGCGGCGGCCCGCCGAGAAAGATCGTCCCCGTCCCCTTGACGATGATCGTCTCGTCGGACATGGCGGGCACGTAGGCGCCGCCGGCGGTGCAGGAGCCCATGACCACCGCGATCTGCGCGATCGATGCCGCCGACATGCGCGCCTGGTTGAAGAAGATGCGGCCGAAGTGCTCCCGGTCGGGAAACACCTCCGCCTGCAGCGGCAGGAACGCGCCGCCCGAATCGACGAGATACACGCATGGCAGCCGGTTCTCGATCGCGACCTGCTGCGCGCGGACGTGCTTCTTGACCGTGATCGGGTAGTAGGTGCCGCCCTTCACCGTGGCGTCGTTGGCGACGATCAGCACCTCGCGGCCGGCGACGCGGCCGATGCCGGTGACGAGGCCGGCGCCGGGCGCGTCGTTGTCGTACATCTCCCACGCCGCCAGCGGCGAGAGCTCGAGAAACGGCGAACCCTCGTCGAGGAGGCGGTCGATGCGCTCGCGCGCCGGCAGCTTGCCCTGCTCGCGATGGCGCTGCAGGTAGCGCGGGCCGCCGCCCTCACGCGTCTTGTCGATGCGCTCGCGCAGCTGCGCGACGAGCGCCGTCATCTTGTCGTGGTTGGCCGTGAAGTCGGGGCTGTCAGTGCGAACGCGGGAGGAAAGTCGCTGCATTCACCATCCGTCCGCCGCTAAGTCCACCTCGACCTTATTCGACGTGCGGCCGGCTGGCGGCCTGCCGCAGTCTGAATCAGACATCGCGCCGATTATACGGGCACAGATTTGAACCCAGCTCATCTGTATATAAACCTTACAGCCTGTAATGTTTGGGTCCGGCGGCTCGATCTATGTAGTATTTGAAGACGTGGCTGCGCTAGCTCGCGGGGGCCGGAACGGGGACGAGTGACGTATGGCAAGTCAACCTTCCACCAGCACGAAGCGCCGCAAGCGCGTCCTGGCGATAGACGACGAGCCGCAGATGACCGAGTGGCTGAAGATGGTCATCGAGGCGGAGGGGTATGAAGTCCGTACCGCTCTCATCGGCACCCGCGGCGAGGAAATCTACAAGCAGTGGCGGCCCGACGTGGTCGTCACCGACCTCATGCTGCCCGACCTCGACGGCGTGCAGCTGCTGCGGCGCCTCAAGGAAATCGATCCCTCTCCGGAAGTGATCGTCATCAGCGGCCAGGGGACGATCGCGCGCGCGGTCGAAGCCGGGCAGGCGGGCGCCTTCTTCTTCCTCGAGAAGCCCGTGAGCCAGGAAGGGCTCATGAACATCCTCGGGCGCGCCATCGATCGCACGCAGGAGCGCGCCGAGCACCAGCAGCTCAAGGATCAGATACGCGGCCAGTACAGCTTCGCCAACATCGTCGGCCAGAGCAAGAAGATGAAAGAGCTGTTCGAGCTTGTCGAGAGCGTGGCCGCCAGCGACGCGAACATCCTCATCCAGGGCGAGAACGGCACCGGCAAGGAGCTGATCGCCAACGCGATTCACTACAACTCGAACCGCGTCAAAGGTCCCTTCATCAAGATCAACTGCGCGGCGATCCCGAAGGACCTGATCGAGAGCGAGCTGTTCGGCTACAAGAAGGGCGCGTTCACGGGAGCGAACACCGACAAGGTGGGCCTCTTCGAGATGGCGGAAGGCGGCTCGCTGCTGCTCGACGAGATTGGCGAGATGCCGCCGTACCTGCAGACCAAGCTGCTGCGCGTGCTGCAGGAGCGCGAATACCGTCCCATCGGCAGCGACCGGCTCGTGCACGTGGACTTCCGTCTCATCTGCGCGACCAACATCGATCTCGAGACGGCGCTGCGCGAGGGGAAGCTGCGCGAGGATCTCTACTTCCGCATCAACACGATCACGCTGCGGGTGCCGCCGGTACGCGAGCGCAGCGAGGACATTCCGCTCCTCTGCAATCACTTCCTCTCGAAGTTCAACCAGCGCTACCAGAAGAGCGTGAAGTCGATTTCACCGGCCGCCTACCACCTGCTCATCCGCAACCGGTGGCCGGGCAACGTGCGCGAGCTCGAAAACGCGATCGAGCGGGCGGTGCTGGTCTGCAAGACCGGTGAGATTCAGCCCAACGATCTGCCCGAGACGATTCGCGAGGAGGGAAGCCCCGCGCAGGAGTTCACCATCCCGCCGCACCGGACGCTCGCCGAAATCGAGAAGATGGCAATCACGCAGACGCTGCAACGGACGAACTGGAACAAGCAGGAGGCGGCGCAGATCCTCGGCTTGTACCGGCCGACGCTCTACAGCAAGATGAAGAAGCACGACATCAAGGACCAGCGCGCCGCGCAACGCGCCGCCGCGGCCACCCCAACCACACCGGCCCCGGGTTAGGGCCGGCTGAAGCCGGCCCCACGTACCAGCCCGGCCGATCACGGCCGGCTGCAGCCAGACTCCACGTCAGTACGGGGTCGTACCGTAGGTCTGCCCTTCAGGCGGCCCACCGCAGCGGCCCGGCTGTTGCAAAACGTCTGGCAGTGCTCCAGCAGCTCGGCGCCCTGCTCCTCACGCTACTCGCATGGGTCGGCGATGTTGCGCTTTTTGGGGCGCGCGCGCTCTACGAGGCGGTGCTGCCGCCGTACGAGTTCAAGGAGACCTGGCGTCACGTCTTCGAAATCGGGTGGCGCTCGCTGCCGCTGATCGCGCTCTCCGGCCTCGCCATCGGCGTCGTCCTCTCGATGCACACCCGCGCGTCGCTCGAGCGTTTCGGCGCGGAGGCGATGATTCCGGCCGGGCTCGCCATCGCGCTCATTCGTGAAACCGGGCCGCTGACCGCCGGCCTGCTCGTGGCGGGGCGCGTCGGCGCCGGCATCGGCGCCGAGCTGGGTGCCATGAAGGTCACCGAGCAGATCGACGCGCTCGAGGCGGTGGCCGTCGACTCGTTCAAATACCTCGCGGTGACGCGCATCCTCGCCTGCGTCGTCGCCATGCCGCTGCTGACCGCCATCATCGACTTCTGCGGCATCTTCGGCGGCTACATCGCCGAGACGACCGTCAGCGGCATGTCCGCGCAGCTCTATTTTCACCGCGCGTTCTCGATCGTCGAGTTCAGTGACTTCCTGCCCGCGACGCTGAAGACGGCCGTCTTCGGCTTCGTCATCGGCACCGTGTCGTCGTATCTCGGGTTCAACACGACCCGTGGCACCGAGGGCGTCGGCCGCACCTCCACGAGCAGCGTGGTGCTGTCGTCGATCTGCATCATCCTCGTCAACGTGGTGCTGGTGAAGCTGATCTTCTTCGTCTTCCCGGTGAAGGCATGACGCAGGACGGAGAGGCCATCCGGCTCGAGCACGTCACCAAGTCGTTCGACGACCACAAGGTGCTCGACGACGTGACGCTGGAGGTGCCGGGAGGCAAGGCCTTCTGCCTGCTCGGGCGCAGCGGCACGGGGAAGAGCGTGACGCTCAAGCACATCATCGGCCTGATGCGGCCCGACCAGGGGCACGTCTTCGTCCGCGGCACGGACATCACGGCGCTGAGCGGCCGCGACCTGTCGGAGGTGCGCCGTTCGATGGGGTTCCTGTTCCAGAACGCGGCGCTGTTCGATTCGATCACGGTGGGCGAGAACGTCGCCTTCCCGCTCCGGCGCCACACCGACTGGCCCGACGCGAAGATTCGCGAGACCGCGCGCGCCAAGCTGGCGGAGGTCGGGCTCGAGGACGACTACGACAAGATGCCGGGCGACCTGTCCGGCGGCATGCGGAAGCGCGCCGGGCTGGCGCGGGCGATGGCGCTCGACCCCGACATTCTCCTCGTCGACGAACCGAGCGCGGGGCTCGACCCGATTACGGCCGACGAGATCGACCAGCTCCTGGTGGACCGCAAGAAACACGGCACCACGCTCGTCGTCGTCACGCACAACATCCCGAGCGCCCGGCACATCGGCGACGAGCTGGCGGTGCTGCACGAGGGCCGCGTGATTGCGCGCGGGACGGCCGAGGAGCTCGACCGGAGCGAGGACAAGATGGTTCGCATGTTCATGCGATCGGAGGGCTCGGGATGATCTCCTCGAGGGCGGTCGGCGCCGGCGCGTTCGTCGTCATCGGCCTGCTGCTGTTCGCGGTCGCGCTCTTCCTCATCGGCGACCGGCGGATGCTGTTCGAGCGGCGGTTCACCGTCTACACGGAATTCTCGCGGCTCGGCGATCTCGAGACGGGCGCCCCGGTGAAGGTGGCGGGCGTCGAAGCCGGCGAGGTCAGCGACATCGTGCTGCCGAGAAAGCCGTCGGAAAAGTTCAAGGTGAAGATGGAGGTGCGCGAGGCGCTCCATCCGGTCATCCGCACCGACTCGATCGCCGTCCCGCAGACGCAGGGACTGGTCGGCGGCTCCTTCGTGAACATCAACGTCGGCACCGACCAGGCGCCGCGTATCGAGGAGAACGGCACCATTCCCGGCCGCGACCCGTTCGAGATCAGCGACCTCCTGCAGGAGGCGAACGACACGATGATGATGATCGGCGATACCGTCACCGCGCTGCGCGGCGATGCCGAAACCGCGGTCAGGGAGGTCGCCGGCACCGCGCAGGACGCGCACGTGCTGCTCGACAAGATGCGCCCCGACCTCGAAGCGATGGCGAAGAACGGCAACGTCATCTCCACCGACTCGCGCGAGCTGATGGCCAAGCTCAATGAGGGACAGGGCACCATCGGCAAGCTCATTAACGACGACGACCTCTATCGCCAGTTCCAGCAGTTGACGAAGGAGGCCCAGGAGACCGTCGCCAACCTGCACCAGGTCTCGGACGATGCGCGCCGCGCCATTTCCGACGTGCGCTCGAAGGACGGCCCCGCGCAGGGGCTGCTCGCCGAGATGCGGACGACCGTCAGCCAGGCCCGTGAGGCGACGGCGGACCTCGCCGACAACATGGAGGCGATGAAGCACAACTTCCTGCTGCGCGGCTTCTTCAACAAGCGCGGCTACTACGACCTCGACGCCATCTCGCCGGCGGAATACAGAACAGGTGTGCTCGAAAACGGTAAACGGAAGGCCATGCGCATCTGGCTGAAGTCGCCGCTGCTGTTCGAGGCGGGGCCCGACGGGACCGAGGTGCTGTCGGAAAGCGGACGGGCGCGGATCGATTCCGCGATGTCGACCTACCTCGAGTATCTGCCGGCCAATCCGCTCGTGATCGAAGGCTACGCACCCGCGCCGACGGTGGCCGAACGCTTCCGTCTGTCGCGCAGCCGCGCCGGCATCGTGCGGCAATACATCGTCGGCAAATACGAAGTGCCGCCACAGAATGCGGGGTTCATCGGCCTCGGCGTCGAGGCGTTGAACAGCCCCGACAAGGGTCGATGGGATGGGGTGGCGTTGACGTTGTTCCTCGATCGGACGGAACTGCAACTGGCCAACGGCGGAAATCCGAAAACCCAGACGACGAACCCCAAACCGCAAACCAATTGACCCGGTGGTTGGGATTTCGGATTTGGAATCTGGGCCTTTTCAAACAGGTGGCACCCGTTTTGGAAGTCGGATACCGCTGGGCCAAACGAAGGAGGGGCGTGTGAACGAGTCTCGAGTGATGGCAGCAGGCGCAATTATCGGTGCGGTGGCAGGCGCCGCGGTGAGTTACCTCTTCTTTACGGATCGCGGGCATCAGCTGCGCAGCAAGCTCGAGCCCGCCGTCGACGATCTCCGGCGCGAATTCGGCAAGTTCCAGGGAACGATCGAAAAGCTCGGGGCGATGGCCAACGACGGCATCCGCGCGGTGAACGAGTTCAACGCGGCGCGGTCGCAGTCGTCCTACGCCGGTCCCCGTACGTCGCACTGACGCGAGCCACGGTATGAATGCAGGGAATCTGGACACGACAAATCTGCTGCTCGGCATCATGGCCGCCGTCAGCGTCCTTGAAGCGCTCTTGTTGGTTGGCGTCGGGGTGATGGCCTATCGCCTCTACGGGCAGACGATGCGCACCGTGCAGGAGATCGAAGCCCGGCAGATTGCGCCGCTCGTCGCCAGGGTGAATACGCTGATGACGCGCGTCGACACGATCCTGCTCGACGTCAAGGAGGTCACCGCGCGGGTCAGCAACCGGACCGAGCGCGTCGATGCGGCGATTCGCACCACCATGGATCGCGTCGACGAGACGGCGGGGCGCGTGCGCTCCTCGGTGTCGTCGCGCGTCAACCGCGTTCTCACACTCGTGCACACCGCGCGCGCGGCGGTGGACGGGTTCTTTCATCACAGCCGGCGCGCGGAACACGCTTGACGGGACCTTGAACTTCGAACGTTATGGCCTACACAGGGAGGAGCAACACAATGGCGGACAGCTTTGATCGGTATGACAACGAAAGCAGCGGCGGCGGGTTCATGATGGGCCTGTTGACGGGCACGGTGCTGGGCGCCGGCCTCGGGATGCTGCTTGCGCCGAAGGCGGGCTCGGAGCTGCGCGGCGCGCTGGGCGAACAGGCGCGCACGTGGGGCAACGCCGCGTCGGAGCAGTACAAGAAGGCGTCGGAGACGGCCGGCACGTGGGCCGAGCGCGGGCGCGAGATGGTCGACAAGGCGCGCGATGCGGTCAGCCGCGGCGCCGACGAAGCACGCAGCTACGCGAGCGGCACCACCGGCAGCAGCTACAGCTCGGGCAGCACGGGCAGCAACTACGGCTCGGGCGGCACGACGGGCGGCAACTACGGCGGTAACAGCGGAACGACCGACTTCGGCCGTTCGTAGTCGGGCACCCGGCAGGCTCAGGCTCAGGGCTCAAGACTCAACGCTCAGGGGGCTCGCGCCCTTTGGCTTGGGCTTGAGCCTCAAGCCCGATGAGCCCCTCAGCCGTGAGCCCTGAGCCATAATCGGCCGTGACTCCGTCGGAGGAGCTCCGCTTGACAGGCCGCGCCGCCTGGCGTGGGCTGGTCGAGCTCGTCAACAGCAACGACCTCACGCACGCAGCGTCCATCGCGTACTACGCGCTCCTCTCGCTCTTTCCCTTTCTCCTGCTCATCATCTCGCTGCTCGGGTCGGTGACCGCCAGCGAGGAGCAGCGGCTCGCCGTCCTCACCTTTGTCTTCCGTTACTTTCCGACGCGGCTCGACTTCGTCGCCTCGCAGCTCGATGCCTTCCGCCAGACGCGCATCCAGGTGGGCGTCGCCGGCAGCCTGGCGCTGATCTGGTCGTCGCTCGGCGTCTTCGGCGCCATCACGAGCGCCGTCAACGAGGCGTGGGGCGTCGAGAAGCAGCGCAGCTTCCTCAAGCACCGCATGGTGTCGTTCCTGATGCTCGTCGCCGCCGGGCTCGTGATGGTTGTCGGCCTGATCCTGGTCACCGCGATCCAGGTGGCGGAGGCGTCGTGGTTCGGCGTGATGCTCCTGCGGTTCAACTGGCTGCAGGCGCTGCAGACGTGGACGTTCCGCTACGCGGCGACGATCATCCTCATCTTCGGCGTCGGCCTCGTCTTCTACTTCATCCCGAACGCGAAGACCCGGTTCCGCGACGTCTGGGTGGGCGCGGCGCTGACCGGCGCGCTCTGGCGCCTCGCCTTCGACGGCTTTTCCTGGTACATCGCCCGCAACTCGCGGCTCGCCTTCATCCAGGGATCCATTGCCGCCGTCGTCGTCTTTCTGCTGTGGATTTACATTTCGTCCGTTATCCTGATGTACGGCGTTGAGTTCACCGCTGCCTACGCTCGTCTCCGGCGTCATCGCCCGGATGAAATGCCGGCGGCCCCGACCCCGCGCGTATGAGGGCCGCCTAGAGGCGGCCCCTCCGAGTGGGCGTAGGGGCCGGCTTCAGCCGGCCCACCTCTTCGCGCTCGCGGGCATCACGCTCATTTCCGTTCCGCAGGAAATCGCCATCGGGCGCGCGGAGAACGCGCAGCTCCGCAAGCAGATGAAGGAGGTGCGCGATCCGCAGGTGACGGCCTACGTCACGCGCCTCGGCCAGCGCCTGGCCGCGGCGGCGCCCGGCGCGAAATATCCGTACTCCTTCCAGGTGGCCGACGCCTCCGAGATCAATGCGTTCTCGCTGCCGGGCGGTCCCGTCTGGATCAATCGCGGCGTGCTGCGCGCCGCGGGCAGCGAGTCGCAGGTCGCGGGGGCGCTGGCGCACGAGATTGCGCACATCGCGCAGCGGCACGCCGCCGATCAGCTGACGAAGACGCTGCTCGCCAACTGGAGCCTCGGGCTGCTGGGCGCGATGCTCGGCAACGTCGGCGGCGCGGGCACCGCGCAGGCCGCCGGCGCGATGATGGCCAACGGCGTGTTCCTGAAATTCAGCCGCGACGACGAGCGCGAGGCGGACCGCGTCGGGCTGGACATCATGACGAAGGCGGGATGGGACCCGCACGGGATGATCGACCTGTTCGACGTGCTGCGCCGCGAGTCGAAGCGCGACCCGGGCGCGGTGGAGGTGTTCTTCTCGACCCACCCGTCGCCGGAGGATCGCATCGCACAGCTGTCCGCCGCGGCGGCACGCCTGCGCCGCCGCGCCGCTCCGGCGAGGCAGCCTGTGCGCGACACGGCCGCGTTCCGCGCCGTCCGGGCGCGCCTGTAGCCTCTCCTGCCTGCGATAGACTCGCGAGGTGCCGTTCATCGTCGCCGATATTTCCTATGTCGATCTGAACTTCTGCGATACGCCGCGGGCCATCGCGACCGGCGTCTACGGCAGCGACGCCGGCGTCGTGCTCGTCGATCCCGGTCCCGGGTCGTGCATCGAGACGCTGCGCGCGCTGCTGATGGCGCAGGGCATCCGCGTCGCCGACATCGAGTCCATCCTCCTCACGCACATCCACCTCGATCACGCGGGCGGTACGGGCCTGCTCGTCCAGGAGAACCCGAAGATTCGGGTCTTCGTGCACGAGAAAGGCGCGCCGCACATGGTCGACCCGTCGAAGGTGGTCAACAGCGCCAACCAGTTGTGGGGCGAGGAGGGCGTCGCGCGCCTCTGGGGCAAGGTCCTGCCGGTGCCGCAGTCGAACCTGCAGGTGCTCGGCGAGCGCAATCAGATCGTCGCCGGCGGCCATCCCTTCGACGTGCGCTACACGCCGGGCCACGCATCGCATCACGTCAGTTACTTCGACGGGCAGAGCGGCATCGCGTGGGCGGGCGACACCGCGGGCACCCGCTTCACGTCACAGGTGTTCACGCTGCCGCCGACGCCGCCGCCCGACGTCGACCTCGAGGCCTGGCGCCAGAGCATCGCGACGCTGCGCGCGTGGCGGCCGGAGATCGTCTTCATCACCCACTTCGGGCCCTACAGCGGCGTCAGCGATCATCTCGATCACCTCGAGACGAGCCTGCGCGATGTCGCGGAGATGGCCAGCCGCGCCATCGAGAGCGATCTGCCGGACGAAGCGAAGTACGAGCGCTTCAGGGCGGACGTGATCGCGTACATCCGCAGCGCGGGCGTGGAAGACGAGTTCGGACCGCTCGAGGTCGTCGGGCCGCTGGAGTTCAACTGGCGGGGGCTGGTCCGCTACTGGCGGAAACGGGCGGCGTAGGGTCGTTGGTCGTTGGTCGTTAGTCGTTGGTGGTTTCTCGCTGAGAACTGGGTCCCACGCCCGACATCAAGGCCGAAAGGTCGGCCTCTACGTTCGTAACCCGAAGACTTCCACCAACGACCAACCACCAACGACCAACTGCCCACCCACCAGCGCCGCGGCCCGGGGCCGCGCTACTGGTGGTCCCGCTCGCCACGATGTTCCTTCAGCAGGAACACGCAGATGAGGCTGATCACCGAGCAGATCGAGATGTACCACGCGATCGCCGTCGAGGTGCCGTACTCCCGCAGGAGCAGCGTCGCGATCAACGGCGCGGGACCACCCGCGGTAATCGACGCCAGCTGATAGCCGAGCGCCGACCCGCTGTAGCGGACCGACGCGGGAAAGCTTTCCGCGATGTACGCCGCCTGCGGCCCGTACTGGAGGTCCTGGATCGGGTTCGAGATCAGGATCGCCAGGAACACGAGCGGCAGCGATTTCGTGTCGAGCAACCCGAAGTACACGAACGGGAAGACGATCATGATCGTGCAGCCGATCGCGGTGATCGTGCGCCGCCCATACAGGTCCGACAGGTGGCCGAACAGCGGGTTGGCGAAGCACGACACGAGCGCCATCGCCATCACCATGTTGAGGACGAGGCCGCGGCCGAAGCCGAGCACGGTCGTTCCATACGTGATGACGTAGGTGGTGAAGATGTAGAAGCACACCTGCTGGCTGGTCCGCAGGAGCGCCGACAGCGCCACTTCCTTGCCGTTGTTGCGCAGCACCTCGACGAGCGGCGCCTTGACGATGGCGCCGGTCTTCTTCAGCTCCTCGAACACCGGCGTCTCGTGGACGCCCGCGCGGATGTAGAACCCGGTGATCACCAGCGCGACGCTGGCGAGAAACGGGATGCGCCATCCCCAGTCGAGAAACCCCTGGTCGGACGTGAGGCCGGTCATCAGCGCGAGCGCCCCGTTGGCGAGCACCATGCCGGCCGGCGCGCCCATCTGCGCGAAGCTCGTGGTGAAGCCGCGCCGGTTCGGGTCGGTCCACTCGGCCGCCATCAGCACCGAGCCGCTCCACTGGCCGCCAATCGCCAGCCCCTGCAGGATGCGGCCGAGCGTGAGGAACACGGCGCCCCAGATGCCAATCACCTCGTACGACGGCGTCAGGCCCACCGCCATCGTCGAGGCGCCCATGACGATCATCGTGAAGACGAGGAGCTTCTTGCGGCCGATGCGGTCGCCGAAGTGGCCGAAGATCGCCGCCCCGATCGGACGCGCGACGAAGCCGACGAAGAACGTCGTGAACGACAGCATGGTGGCGACGAACGGATCGGAACCCGGAAAGAACTTCTGCGGGAACACGGCCGCGGCCGCCACCCCGTAGAGAAAGAAGTCGTACCACTCGATGGTGGTGCCGACGGTGGCCGAGACGACGGCCCGGAGCTGATGTCGGCGGACGGCGCGGTCGGTGCGGAGGGTCGCGGCGGTATCAGTCACGCGCGCCATTGTATCCGCCTTCGCCAAGGCTCACGTGCGACTCAGAGCGCTGGCTTCGGCGGACAGGTCGCCTGCGCCAGGGCTCACGTGCGACCGGCGAGCCCTTCATCCCACTCCTCCTTCTCCACGGCGACCGATGTCTCCGCACAGCTCCGCCGTGAACGCGGTGGTACCGAGTGGACCGCCGAGATCGAACGTGCGCGTCGCCGGGTTCCGCAGCGCCGCGTCCACCGATGTCTCGATGATGCGCGCCGCGGCGACGAGGCTCTCGTCGTGGTGCCGGCGACCGAGCCAGTCGAGGAGCATCGCCGCCGAGAGGATCAGCGAGATCGGGTTGGCCTTGTCCTGCCCCTGGATGTCCGGCGCCGAACCGTGCTGCGCCTGCGCCATGCAGTGGCGCTCCCCGGCGTTGATCGACGCCGCCAGCCCGAGGCTGCCGGACAGCTCCGCCGCTTCATCCGACAGGATGTCGCCGAACATGTTGGTCGTCACGATGACGTCGAAGCGCGCGGCGTCGCGGACGAGGAGCGCGGCCATCGAGTCCACGAGCTGTTCGTCGTAGGTCACGTGCGGATGATCGTTCGCCACCGCGCGCACCTCGCGCAGGAAGAGCCCTTCCGTTACGGCAAGGACGTTGGACTTGTGCACGGCGGTGACGTGCCGCCGCCGCGCCGCGGCCAGCTCGAACGCCGCGCGGGCGATGCGCGCGGACGCCGGCGCCGAGATCTTGCGGATCGAGAGCGCCAGGTCTGGCGTCGGCATCAGCTCGCCGCTCCCCCGATGCATGTTGCGGTCGGCGTAGAAGCCCTCGGTGTTCTCGCGGACGATGACCAGATCCATCGGCGTCCGGCCCCAGTGCGCGAGGCCGTCGCGCGTGCGGCTCGGGCGCACGTTGGCAAACAGGTCCAGCTCGATGCGGAGCTCGGCCGAGACGTTGATGCCGCCCTCGGCGCGCGGCGGGTACTCGGCGGTCGACACCGGGCCGAGGACGATCCCGTCCGCCCGACTGCAGGCGTCGAGGACGGACGAGGGCAACGTCGTGCCCGCCGACCGCAGCGATGCCTGTCCGATCGATCGAACATCAAACGCCAGGTCGAGCGACACGACCCGCGCGACCGTCTCGAGCACCCGCAGCGTGGCGTCGACGATGTCGGGGCCGATACCATCCCCGGGCAGGACGACGAGGTTCACGCAATCACCCGCACGGGCGCACCCGCGAGGAACGCGCGAATGTCCTCGACCGCCTCGCCGTACGCCAGCCGGTAGTTTTCCGTCGTCACGTAGCCGAGGTGCGGTGTCAGCAGCGCGTTCTCGAGCCGGCGCAGCGGGTGATCGGGCGGCAGCGGCTCCTCGTCGAAGACGTCGAGCGCGGCGCCCGCGATGACGCTGTGCCGCAGCGCGTGTATCAGGGCATGCTCGTCCACGATGGGTCCGCGCGCGGTGTTGACCAGCAGGGCCGTCGGCTTCATCAACGCGAGCTCGCGCTCGCCGACGATGCCGCGCGTGCGGTCGCCGAGGACCAGGTGCACGGTCACGATGTCAGCGCGCTGGAACAGCGCGTCCTTCGCCACCAGCTCGGCGCCCACCGCATCCGTCTTGTCGCGCGTCAAGTTCTGGCTCCAGGCGATGACCTGCATGCCGAACGCGCGGCCGATGCGTGCGACGTCGGTGCCCAGCCGTCCGAGGCCGATCACGCCCAGCGTTTTTCCGTGAAGCCCGATGCCCATGGTGCTCTGCCAGGCGCCGGCCCGCATCGCAGCCGACTCGCGCGGGATGCTGCGCGCGAGCGACAGGATCAACCCCCACGTCAGCTCGACTGGGGGCGGCGAAAGCGTGCTCGTGCCGCAGACGACGACGCCGCGCGCGGCGGCCGCCTGCACGTCAATCGCCGCGTTCCGCCGGCCCGTCGTCACGATCAGCTTCAACAGCGGCAGCCGCTCGATGAGCGTCGCGGGAAAGGGCGTGCGCTCGCGCATCGCGACAACCGCGTCGAAGTTGCGCAGCCGCTCGGCGAGGTCGTCCTCGCGGCCGAGACGTTCGTGGAACGGATGCACCGAGACGCCGGCGCCAATCGACGGCCAGTCGGCCATCGACAGCGCCACGCGCTGGTAATCGTCGAGAATGGCAACACGCATCGGGGGGAATTTTACGGTCGAGCCTCGTCTCGCGGGGCGAAGACGCGTAAAATGGCTTGCCCGTCGAGGCGGCGCAGGCGGCCCTCGGGCTTGCCTACCGAAGCGGCGTAGCCGCGAAGGCGGTGTGAACGAATCAGCGGCCAGGTTCGTATTTGGAATGGGCCGGTCCCGGGCCTCCCGCCGAAGGCGCGAAGCGCGTAGGTGGGCGTACAACTCCAGAGGACTCTAGAACATGCGCAAAGTTATCGCTGTAGCGGCCGTGGCGCTCCTCGCCGGTGGTGTGCTGACGGCACAGGAGGGCCGGGGCGGCCGTGGAATGGCGGCTCCCGCGGGACCGCCGCCCGCCTGTCCGGCCAGCGGCTACGGGGCGCAGGCGTACTACGCCGGCTTCGGGCAGAACGGCGGCGATGGCCAGACGTTCTACGAGATCGCCAGTCCCTGCATCGGCCAGGATGTGCGCGACGTCGCCCTGTCGATCGGCATGGGGCGTAATTCTCTGCTCGGCGTGAAGAACGTCATCGGCGTGCAGTTCCGGGCCAACGGGACGCTGGCCGACGGCGCCGGGATGGCGAAGCTGGCCAATGCCGAGTTCCACATCGCCTACAACATCCCCGCGATGCGCGCGATGCTCAAGGGGACGAAGGCCAGCGGCCAGCCGCTGAACGAGATCCGCGTGTTCGCGGATCAATACGCGTGGAACGAGGCGCAGGAAGGGCGCGGGGCGACGGCGGCGATGAACACGCTGAACGATCGCCTGCCGCTCATCAAGCTGACGCCGTTCGGCGCGATGTGGTCGGTGATCGAGGCCGAGGCGCACACGGTCGTCAGCAAGACCGCCGACGGCAAGACCGTGCTGACCGGCACGTCGCCCTACGACGGCATCGAGGTGGCGGTCACGGTCGAGGACAGCAAAAATCACGTGAAGCTGGGGCCGTACGACCCGACGGAACTGATTCGCCTGCCGGTGGCGGTGACCGCGAAGGCGAACGGCCACACCTGGGGCGCGACGTTCGCGAATTACCGCGGCGACCTCGAGCCGAACGTCTGGATGATCTTCCCGACGCAGATCAAGTGGACGCTCGACGGCAAGCCGCTCGCGGACCTGCAGGTCACCTTCTTCCGTTCCAACCCCTACATCGTGTTTCCGATCCCCGATGTCGTGAAGTCGAAAGCATCGAACTAGGCCGCTGCGCCGCAGAGAAAGGACGAGACAACCATGGTCAAGAGAATCGTCATCGCATCCGCCGCCGCCGTGGCGCTGCTGATGATCGGCGCGCCGGCACGGGCGCACCACTCCGCCAACGCGGAATTCGACACGCAGAAGGAATTCACGATCACCGGGACGCTGACCAAGCTCGAGAACGTCAACCCGCACTCGTGGTGGTACGTCGACGTCAAGGGGCCGGACGGGAAGATCACCTCGTGGAAGCTCGAGTCGCTGAGCCCGGCGGGCCTGATCCGCCAGGGACTGAAGGTCAAGACCGACCTCAAGATCGGCGGCGAGTACAGCTACCGCATCTCGCCGGCGTGGAAGGATCCCGACGCCTCGAGCAAGCTCGGGTTCATGCGCTCGATCACCGTCGCCGGCAAGGAGTACGTCGTCGTCGAGCTGTAGGAGGAGAGCGTGAGTCAGCACATCCGATCGTTACTGGCCGCGGCGTGCGCGATGGGGATCGCGATTGCGGTGTCGCCCGCTCGTCCGACTGCGCAGCAGACAGCGAACACTGCGCAGCAGACGGCTGCCGGCGGCGCCGGACAGTTGCCACCCGCCGCCCAGCGCGCAGGTAACCTGCCCCTTCGAAACGTGCCGTGCACGTATACGCCGTGCGGCAAGCGCGTGTCGCCGCAGGACGGCGCGGTCTGGCAGATCAAGCCGAACGGGCAGACGCCGCGTGACGCGCAGGGCCATCCGGACCTGTCGGGCAACTGGGGAGGGGCGAACCCCGTAAGTGGATTCCCCGCGGGTGGCCGCATCCGCCGCAACGGCTCGTTCGAGGCGGATCAGTCCGCGATGCAGCGCGGCGCGCAGTGGAACAAGCCGATCTACAAGCCCGAATTCTGGGAGAAGGTGCGGAGCCTCGACTACGGCCGCGCCGACGTCGATCCCGCCTACGGCTGCTACAAGCCGGTCGGCGTGCCGCGGCAGAACGTGCCCGCCAGAATCGTGATGAAGGACAACCAGATCTGGCTGCTGAACAGCGTCGAGAACGGCCTTCGCATCCTGCCGCTCAATAACGCGAAGCGCGAGGAAGAGGACTATCAGTTCTCGACCTACAACGGCATGGGGCTGGCGCGCTGGGACGGCGACACGCTCGTCGTCGAATCGGTGGGCTTTGGCGACATGACGTGGCTCGGCTGGGAGGGCTACTTCCACTCAGACAAGATGGAAGTGACCGAGCGGTTCCTGCGCAATGGCGACCTGCTGTACTACAACTTCACGGTCACCGATCCCGACGTGCTGATGGAGCCGTGGACCTCGTACACCTACGTTCGCCGTGCCAACCCGAATCCGAACCGGCAGAACGAGGCGACCGACTGCGAGGAACGGGACTTCGAACTGCTGGCCGATCCGTTCCTCCGGGGGTAGAACGAGCGTGGGCCGACTTAAAGGTCGGCCCGTACCGCTGAGCGATCATCGGGCCGGCTAAAGCCGGCCCCCACGCCGATACTGACGCAGGGCCGGCTTTAGCCGGCCTTTCTCGTGTACGCAGGGGCCGGCTTTAGCCGGCCTTTCTCGTGTACGTCGGGGCCGGCTTTAGCCGGCCTTTCTCGTGTACGTAGGGGCCGGCTTTAGCCGGCCCATCCGTTTGTATTAGGATTCGCGCCATGAAGAGAAGCTGTGCTTCCGCTCTTGCCGTGTTGATGGCCGGCGTCGCGCTCCTCGCCCAGGGCGCTCCGCAAATGACGTGCGCACCCGACGGATACGGCGCGAAGGGCTACTACTCGATGTTCGTGCAGAACGACGACGGGTTCACGGCATTCGAAATCGCCAGCCCCTGCATCGGCAAGGACGTTCGGGATGTCGCGGAAGCGATTGGGATGGGGCGCGGGAAGGTGATGAGCGTCGAGAACGTGATCGGCGTCCAGTTCAGGGCCGACGGCACGATGGCGGACGGCGCCGGCATGGCGCGGCTGAGCAACGCCGAGTTCCACATGGCGTACTACCTGCCGGCGATGCGCATGTTCCTCAATGGCACCAGGGCCAACGGCCAACCGCTCAAGGAGATCCGCGTCTTCGCGCAGCAGTACGCGTGGAACGAGGCGCAGGAGGGGCGCGGCGCGACGGCCGCGATGAACACGCTCAACGACCGCCTCCCGCTGATCAAGCTGACACCGTTTGGGGCCGTGTGGTCGCTGATCGAAGCGGAGGGACATGTCACGTCGAGCAGGACGCCCGACGGCAAGACCGTGCTGACTGGTACGTCACCGCATGACGGCATCGAGACGTCAGTGACGGTGGAGGATTCGCGGCAGCATCCGAAGCTCGGGCCGTACGAGCCGACAGAGTTGATCCGGCTGCCGGTGGCCGTGACGGTCAAGGCGAACGGCCACACCTGGGGCGCCACGTTTGCCGACTACCGCGGCGACCTGGAGCCGAACGTCTGGATGATCTTCCCGACGACGCTCAGGTGGACGCTGGACGGCCGGCCGCTCGCGGACCTGAGGGTCACGTTCTTCCGGTCCAATCCGTACATCGTGTTCCCGATCCCCGATGCGGTGACGCAGCAGAATGTGCAGGCTCGCGCGCTGCAGCTGCCGCCGTCGCAGCAGCGCGGTGGCAACCTGCCGCTGCGCACCGTGAATTGCTCGTATTCGCCGTGTGGCACGCGCGTGTCGCCGCAGGACGCGTACGCGCGCGACCTGACGCCGAATGGCTCGACGCCGCGCGACGCGGACGGCCATCCGGACTTGAGCGGCAACTGGACGGGGAACCTTGGCAACGTCTTCCAGGTCCCGGGGCTTCGTCGTCCCGGCGCGTTCGAGGCCGACCAGTCGTCGATGCAGCGCGGCGCGCAGTGGAACAAGCCGATGTACAAGCCTGAATTCTGGGAGAAGGTCCGCGGGCTCGACTACAGCAAGGTGGATGTCGATCCCTTCTACGGCTGCTACAAGCCGCTCGGCGTGCCGCGCCAGAGCGTGCCGGTGCGCATCTTCCAGCAGGGCAAACAGATCCTGCTGCTGAACAACATCGAGAACGCGGTCCGCATCCTGCCGCTCGACGATCGAAAGCGCGACGAGAACGACTATCAGTTCTCGACGTTCAACGGGATGGGGCTGGCGCGGTGGGAGGGCGACACACTCGTCATCGAGTCCGTCGGTTTCAACGACATCTCCTGGCTCGGGTGGGAAGGGTATTTTCATACCGACAAGATGGAAGTGACCGAGCGGCTCACGCGCGTCGGCGACCTGCTGTACTACAACTTCACGGTTACGGATCCGGACGTGCTGATGGAGCCGTGGACGTCCTACACGTACGTGCGGCGGTTCACGCCGGTGCCGGCGCGGCAGGACGAGGCGCCGCCATGCGTGGAGCGCGATAACGGTTTGCTCGCGGATCCGTACCTGCGTGGCTAGTTAGTGGTTGGTCGTTAGTAGTTGGTGGTTGGTCGTTGGTGGCACCTTGATCGTAGGGGCCGACCTTCAGGTCGGCCCGCACGGTCGGGCCGGCTGAAGCCGGCCCCTACGCTCACAATTCGTCTTCGACGTATTCGAGCGCGCCGCGCTCGCCGGCGGCGCGCCGTGCGGCTTCCGTCGCTCGCAATTCCACGCGGCGGATCTTTCCTGAAATCGTCTTCGGCAAATCGGCGAACTCGAGCCGGCGGATTCGCTTGTACGGCGCCAGCGCCTTCCGGCAGTAGGTGAAGATGTCCGCGGCGACCTCGCGCGTCGGCGTGAAGCCTGGGGCGAGGACGACGAACGCCTTCGGCACCGCGTGCCGCAGCGGGTCCGGGCTCGGCACGACGGCCGCTTCAGCCACCGCCGGATGCTCGATCAGCACGCTCTCGAGCTCGAACGGGCTGAGCCGATAGTCCGACGCCTTGAACACGTCGTCGGCGCGCCCGACGAAGGTGAGATACCCGTCGGCATCACGCGAGGCGATGTCGCCGGTGTGGTAATAGCCGCCGCGCATCGCGTCAGATGTCTTCACGTCATCGTCCGCGTAGCCGCCGGTGAGCGCCAGTGGACGGTCGTCCAGCCGCAGGCAGATCTCGCCTTCGGACTCCGAGACGTTGCCGTCGGAGTCGAGGAGCACGACGGGATATCCAGGTAGCGGACGTCCCATCGAGCCAGCTTTCAGCGGCTGGCCCGGAGAGTTGCCGATCTGCGCCGTCGTCTCGGTCTGGCCGTAGCCGTCGCGAATCGTCAGGCCCCATGCCTTCTGGACCTGCTCGATCACTTCTGGATTGAGCGGCTCGCCGGCCGACAGGACCTCGCGCAGCGCAACGTGGTACTCGGCGAGCGGTTCCTGGATGAGCATCCGCCAGACGGTGGGCGGTGCGCAGAGCGTCGTCACGCGGTGCTTCACTAACGCATCGAGGATGGCCGTCGCGTTGAACCGCGCGTAGTTGTAGATGAAGACCGTCGCCTGCGCGTTCCACGGTGCGAAGAAACAACTCCACGCGTGCTTGGCCCAGCCGGGCGAGCTGATGTTCCAGTGCCGATCGCCGGGCTGCAGCCCGATCCAGTACAGCGTTGAGAGGTGGCCGATCGGATAGCTCTGATGCGTGTGCATCACGAGCTTCGGCTTCGCGGTCGTCCCCGAGGTGAAGTAGAGCAGCATCGGATCATCGGCTGGCGTCGGCCCGTCGGGTGCGAACGTCGCGCTCGACGCGCGGCTGTCTGCGTACGCGTTCCAACCTTCGCTCCTGGAGCCGTGCGAAGGTCGCCCCGCCGTGCCGTTGACGGCGATCCTCGTGAACGACCCGCGCACGTCGTCAAACTTCGTCACGTTGGCGGCGCCTGCGACGACATGCCGCACGCGTCCGCGATCGACCCGGTCCTGCAGATCCGCCGTGGTCAGCAGCGTCGTCGCCGGCGTGACGACGACACCGAGCTTCATGGCGGCGAGGAGCACCTCCCAGAGCGCGACCTCGTTGCCGAGCATCAGCATCAGCCGGTCGCCGCGGCGGGCGCCGAGCGACTGCAGGTAATTGGCGACACGATTCGAATCGGTGGCGAGCTGTGCGAACGAGCGGATCGTCTCGGTGCCGTCTTCCTCGACCAGATGCAATGCGGGCGCATCGTTGCCCGCCGCGATCGAATCGAAGTAGTCGAGCGCCCAGTTGAAGTGGCGCAGCGAAGGCCAGCGGAATCCGCGAACGGCCGCGTCGTACTCGGTGCGGTGCGTCAGGATGAAATCGCGGGCGTCGAGGAATGAGGACACCGCAACCGCCGTTCAGTGCGGCTTGACGGCGAGGACGCGGGCGGCGAACTGCAGGATGGCCGAGGAGGTTTCTTCGGACGCCCCCTCGGACATGTCGGTCCACACACTCATGTGCGAGCGGCCGAGGACTTTCCGCGTGGCCACGGCACGGTGGCCTGCTGCGCGCAGGGCGGCGGCGAAGTCGGCGTTCTGCTGCTGCCGCCAGTCTTCGTCGCCGTCGGTGTCGATGAGGAGGACCGGCGGAAGATCCGCACGGAGGTAGTGCGCGGGCGACGCGTCGATCCATGTCTTTCGATTCGTGCCCCAGATCTCGGCCGGACGGTCTGGTGCGACGCCCGGCTTGTCCACCCAGAAAAATCCGCTGACCGGAACGACCCCCTTGATGTCGCGCGGCGAGAGCTGGTGCGCCGCCAGGTAGCGCGGATCGGCCGCCAGCAGCATCGCCAGGTAGGCGCCGGCCGAGTGGCCGATCACGATGATGCGATCCGGGTCGCCGCCATGCTGCCTGATGTTGCGCTTGACCCACGCGAACGCCGCCGCGACATCCTGGATGTGGGCGGGATGCGACACCTCCGGCGACAGGCGATAGCTGGGAACGACGGTGAGATAGCCGGCGGCGGCGAAACGCTCCCCAACGAAGCTCTCCTCACGACGATCGCCTGCCATCAGCACGCCGCCGTGCAGCGACAGAATCACCGGCGCATCGGTCAGACCGTCAGGTATGTACAGGTCGAGACGGTCCTTGCCATTCCGATAGTCGGCCTGGGGCACGTAATCGACGTTGCGGCGCTGGGTGACCTTGTGTGATTGCGCCTGCGCGTCGGCACACAGCAAGACGACGAGCCCGACGGCAACGGTCCGAACAGCCCGCGACATGAATCCGATCATCCGTTTCTCTCGCCGCAGCGAAGCCGACCGGCGCGCCACGCAACAAGGATATCGCGATGCGGCGATTGACTGCGTTTGACACAACGTCGACAGCGGTCTAGAGTCCGCCACCGGAGGAAAGCCGTGCGTGCACTGATACTCGCTGCGTTTCTGCTCCTGCCTTCGCTCGCCCTGGCTCAGGAAGCTACGCTGAGCGGCACCATCACCGACACGACCGGCGGCGTGCTGCCTGGCGTCACGGTGACCGCCGTGCATGAGGCGACGGGCAACACCTTTGTGGTCGTGACCGACGAGCGCGGCGCGTTTCGCCTCCCGGTTCGCACCGGCCTCCATCGCGTCGCGGTGGAGCTGTCCGGCTTCGCGACCGTCACCCGCACGGTCGACCTCCTCGTCAACCAGCAGGCCGTTGTCAACCTGCAGATGTCGCCGTCGACGGTGCAGGAATCGGTGACGGTCACCGGCGACGCGCCGCTCATCGACACGACGTCCTCCCAGGTCGGCGGCAACATCGATCCGCGGCAGATGCAGGACCTGCCGATCAACGGGCGCAACTGGCTGGACCTGGCCATCCTGGCGCCGGGCAGCCGGCAGAACGCGACGAGCGACACGCTCGGCGGCAACGACTATCAGTACCAGATCAACGTGGATGGGCAGCAGGTGACGCAGCTCTTCGCCGGTTCGTTCGGCCAGCCGCGCTACAGCCGCGAGTCGATGGCCGAGGTGCAGGTCGTGACGAACCGCTTCGACGCGACGCAGGGACACTCCAGCGGCCAGCAGCTGAACGCCATCACCAAGTCCGGCACGAACACGCCGCAGGGCACCTTCTCCGGCTACTTCCGCGACGACGCGTTCAACGCGAAGGATTTCATCGCCAACCGCGTCCTGCCGTACTCGAACCAGCAGCTCGCGTGGACCTATGGCGGTCCGATCATCCGTGACAAGTTCCACCTCTTCAGCTCCTACGAATACGAGCGCGAGCCGACGACGTTCACCTACGAGACGCCCTATCCCGCGTTCAACATCGACCAGCCCAGCACGCGCACGGAGAAGAAGGGGCTGGCGCGGCTCGACTATCAGGTGTCTCCGCGCAATCGGCTGACGTTCCGGCTCAACAAGTCGCTCGCGTTCCTGCCGGTGGACGATCGGTTCTCCGGCGGCGGCAACCGCACGCCGGCGTCGGTGATTCAGACCAGGCGCACCGGCTTGAACCTCCAGGGGACGGCCACGCAGGTGGTCAACAACTCGACGGTCAACGAGATCCGCGTCGGCTACGCGGGATTCGGTTTCTGGCAGCATCCGGGCGTGAAGTGGGCCAACCATCCCAACCCGCCCGGTCGCGAGATGGGCGGCTCGCCGATTCTCACCATGACCGGCGGGTTCACCATCGGCCAGGGGCACGCGAACTCACCGGTCGACGTGTATCAGAAGCCGTATTCGTTCCGCGACGATCTCACGCTCTCGTACAACGCGCGCGGCCGCCACGACCTGAAGACCGGCATCGAATACATCCGGATGAACCAGACGGTGACCGTCTGCGACTTCTGCATGCCGACCTACGACATGCAGGGCGGCCCGGTACCGGCCAATATCGCGACGCTGATCCCGGACCTGATGGATCCGAACACGTGGAACCTGGCCGCGCTGTCGGGCGTCACCCGGTCCATGCGGCTGAGCGTCGGCACGTTCACCGTGTTTCCGAAGCGGCACTACTGGTCGGGCTGGGCGCAGGACGACTGGGCGATGGGCCGTCGCCTGACGCTGAATCTCGGTCTGCGTTACGACCTCGGCTACGGCAACATGCAGCAGATTCGCTACGAGCCGTTCATCACGAAGGACACGCCCACCGACACCAACAACCTCGCCCCGCGTCTGGGCTTCGCCTACAGCCTCAACGACAAGACCGTGCTTCGCGGCGGAGCCGGGAAGTATTACGCCGCCGAGAACGAGAACACGGTCTTCTGGTCGCTGCTGACGGCCGGCATCATCAACATCCAGCGGTTCAACGACGGACGTCCGAACTTCGCCGCCGATCCGTTCAACGGCCCGATTCCCACCTATCAACAGGCGCTCGCGCTGTTCAACGCCGGGCAGCTGCGCCGCAGCGCGCGCAACCTCTTCGATCCCAGCCTGCGCACGTCCTACAGCTGGCAGGGGTCGCTCGGCCTGCAACGCCAGATTGGCAGCGTCCAGGCCGTCACGGCCGACTGGGTCTACACCGCCAATCGTGCGCTCGAGATTTCCACGGACGTCGATCTCGCCTACAACCTCGCGACGGGGGCGCCCTATCCGTTCAGCGACACGGCGCACCGCGTGGTGCCGGGGTTCGACTCCGTGGTGGAAGACCTCGCCGCGGGCAAGGATCGCTTTCAGGGACTGAACTTCAGCTGGAACAAGCGGATGAGCCACCGCTGGCAGGCGGCCGCGACCTATTCGCTGAACTACCAGTGGAACTGGCAGCACATCGAGCCGACGCGCGGATGCCAGTACCTCTGGACGTTCTCCGCGTCCGGGCAGCCGCAGTGCAACGTGGCGATCACGCTGCATCCGTCGCTGCGCGACGAGTGGTACCGGGCCGGCGACCAGGTGAAGCGCGCGACGTTCAACGGCATATGGGAAGCGCCCGCGGGCATCCAGTTGAGCGGTCTCTATTTCTACGGCGACAACGGCAGGACGACGCCGTCCGCCGGCGTCGATCCGCTGGCCATCAGCAGCGGCATCCCGTTGCAGGGGACCGCCGGCCGTCTGCGCACCGACGGCTCGCTCGTCGCGCGCAACTCCTTCGATCGCCCGTCGATTCACCGCGTGGACATGCGCATCCAGCGCGAGTTCCGGCTGGCGTCGCACGCGCGGATCGCCGGCATCCTCGAAGTGTTCAACGTCTTCAACCGCGAGAACTTCAACACCTTCGTGACCAACGAGCGCAGCCCGCTGTTCCGCTCGCCGCAGACGGACAAGAACGTCGCGTATCAGCCAAGGGTGGTGCAGCTCGGGTTCAGGGCCAGCTTCTGACGGAAAGTCGAAAAGTGGAAGAAGTGGAAAAGTGGAAAAGTAAGTCGTAAGTCGTAAGTCCTAAGTTGGAAGTCGGAAGCGGTAGTTGAAGCGGCAGTCAGCGTTTTTGTCGTTCGAGGGCGCGTTGCAGGAGGAGAATGACACGGTCGAAGTCCTGTGCGTACGGCGGCTGCTCGATGAGCGTGTGCTTCAACGATCTCGCGACACCACGGGCCTCTCCAGCGCAATCGATGGCTGATGCTCCAGACGGAAACGAGCGGACTGCCGGATTGGCGCCGGCATCGAGCAGGACTGCGACCACGCCGGCGTTCCCTACACACGCTGCGTGAATGAGCGCCGTCTGGTCGTTGAGAAACGGAGCGTCAACGAAGGCGCCAGCCTGCAGCAGCGCTTCCGCAACGTCGGACGCAAGATATGTGGCATGCCCCAGCGGGGTGCCGCCGTTGTCATTGATCACATTAGGATTGGCGCCGGCATCAAGCAACACGCGGGTGACGGCCGCCGATCGTGCCAGCATCAGCGCCGTGGTGTGTGACTCGAAGTACGTGATATTGGGATCCTCGCCGAGCGCCATCAATCGCCTGACCACCTCCGCGTCATCGTTGTTGAGGGCCCGGCGCAACAGTTCGGCGCGTTCTACGAGCGTAGGTGACCAGCCACTTTGTAGCATCTGTTCGAGCGTTTCTTCGTCCAACGAGATCCATCGTCTGGTTCGTGCTGCTTCGTCGATGCGACGTTCGAGTTCCTTCAGTCCCGGCGGGGTACCAAAGTAATCCTCCACACGTTTCGATGTCCCCTCGGCGATGATGGTGACGATCGTCGTGGGCAGATCCGAAGGACCTGATATAGAGCCGTCCGGGTTCCTGATGACGCGATATTGATCGTCGAGGCCGAGGAAACGTATGCGTTGCGCAACTTCGAGGACTGAAAGAACCTCGGATAGCGGTATGCGCGCGGTCTGCCGCCCCACGACGCGAACGTGTTCGCTTCCTTCGTACACCACATTTCCCTGGCTGTCGATGCTCACCGAATAGACAGGGCATTCGCCGAGGCAAGATGTTCGAGCGAGGGTGATTTGGGTGTCATTCGGAATGCCCGTGAATTGGGCAGCGGCGGAAGACGTCACTGCCATCGTCAATATGAAAACTGTCGGCCTGACGTACATGTCACCTCTCAGGAATGAGACACCAGAGGGGCAATTAGGTTGCCGTCTCGTTGACAATGCAGGATGGGCACACTAGAGTCCGCCCTTTGCGTTAAACGTTAGCCACACTTACCCTTTTGGATTTCCATGGACAAAAACCTGTACGAGAAGGGAATGGCGGTACGCCGTCAGGTGTTGGGCAATGAGTACGTCGACAAGGCGACGGCCAGCATCGACGACTTCAACCGCGACTTCCAGCGGCTCGTCACGGAGTACTGCTGGGGAGAGGTCTGGACGCGATCCGTTCTCACCAACAAGCAGCGGAGCCTGAACAACCTCTGCATGATTGCCGCGCTGAACCGCGGCGCGGAGTTCGAGCTGCACGTGCGCGGCGCGCTGCGCAACGGGTGCACGAAGGAGGAAATCCGCGACGCGCTGATCCAGGTGGCGATCTACGCGGGAATCCCTGCCGGCGTCGAGGCGTTCCGCATCGCGCGCAAGGTGCTGACGGAAGAGGGCGTGCTCGGCGCACAGGAGAAGTGAGGCCGCTCGAGGGCTGTCTCGTTCTCGACTTTTCGACGCTGCTGCCGGGTCCGCTCGCAACGCTGCTGCTGGCGGAGGCTGGCGCGGAGGTCATCACGATCGCGCGCCCCGGCGCCGATGAGATGGCGGCGCTGGCGCAACTCCATCGCGGCAAGACCCGGCTCGAGCTCGATCTCAAGACGCCGGACGACCGTGCGCGCCTGCAGCCGCTGCTCGAACGCGCCGACATCCTGGTCGAGCAGTTCCGTCCCGGCGTCATGCGCCGCCTCGGCCTCGGCTACGACCAGGTCGCGGCGATCAACCCGAAGATCGTCTACTGCTCGATCACCGGCTACGGTCAGCACGGCCCGAAGAGCGGCGTCGCGGGCCACGACCTGAACTACATCGCCGACACCGGCCTGCTCTCGCTGTCGATGGGGACGCCCGCCAATCCCGTCATCCCGCCGGCGCTGATGGCGGACATCGCCGGCGGATCGTACCCGGCGGCGATCAACATCCTGCTGGCGCTGCGCGAACGCGATCGGACCGGGCGGGGCCGCCATCTCGACGTATCGATGACGGACAACCTGTTCACGCTGATGACCGGAAGCACGGTCATCACGTCCGCCGGCCCACGCTACCGGCTCTACGCGACGAAGGACGGCCGGATGCTCGCGGTCGGCGCCCTCGAGCAGCGGTTCTGGGACGAGTTCTGCGATGTCGTCAACCTCGAACCGGCACTGCGTGACGACACGCGCGATCCGCGCGCGACCGTCGACCGGCTCGCCCAGATCGTGGCGAGTGACACGGCGGAGAGCTGGGCGCGACGCATCGCGGGGCGTGACTGCTGCTGTTCGATCGTGGCGACGGTGAGCGAAGCGATACGTGACGCGCACTTCGTGTCCCGCGGGCTGTTCGGCCCGCAGCGCAGCGGCGAGAAAGAGACGCTGTCCGCGCTGCCGCTACCTATCAACCGCGCGTTCGGGTCGGGGCCGTAAAGCCGGGTCCGCGTTCGCCCGGCACCTGTGCTCCGCGGAACCCGGCCTACTACCCAACGACCAACGACCAACGACTAACCGTCCTGCCGCAGCACGTCCTGCAGCCGTTCCTTCTCCACCTTTATCTCCACGCCGGCGCGCTCTTCCTGCAGGAGCATGGCCACCCGCGAGTCGCGCTCGCTCCATCCGCGGTTGACCGCCTCGGTCAATTCCTCGAGCGCCAGGTTCGCGAGCCGCATCGGCACGTGCAGCTCGCGGGCGAGCGAGGTCGCGAGCGACACGTCCTTGTGCGCGAGGTGCAGGCGGAAGTTCGGCGGATCGAATGTCGCAGGCAGGAATTGATCCGCCAGCCGATCGAAGACCCGCGCGCGGCCGACGAACCCCTGCCGGCAGATCCGCCACAGGACCACCGGATCGACGCCGCCCTTGACGCCCAGCGTGAAGACCTCCGCCAGGGCCGCTTGAATCGTGTACCCGGCGCAGTTGTGCACGAGCTTCGCCACCGACGCGACGCCGATTGGCCCGATATAGGCCGGCTGATCGCCGATGTCGCGCAGCAGTGCCTCGTGCCGCCGGTAGATCGCCTCGTCGCCGCCAACCCAGATGGCGAGCGAGCGCGTCTCAGCGCCCTTCGGCCCGCCGCTCACCGGCGCGTCGAGCAGCTGCAGTCCATGCTTCGTGAACGTCTCGTGAATGCTGCGGATGGTCGTGGGCGAGTTGGTCGTCAGGTCGAACAGCACGCTGCCGCGTGACATGCCGTGCAACAGCCCGTTGGCCCCGACCGTCACGTCGGTGAACTCCGCCGGTCCCGGCAGCGACGTGAAGACGATCTGCGCGGCCGCGCCGACCGCGCGCGCCGTCGGCTTCTCGATCGCGCCCGCCGCGACGTGCGGCGCGACCGCCTCGGGACGAATGTCGTTCACGTACATCTCGTGACCGGCATTGCGCAGGCTCGCCGCCATGCGCCCGCCCATCGTCCCGAGACCAATGAATCCGATTCTCATGTCGCTCCTCGATGAAGACAGCGCGCGAAATACGCTAGACTACGCGCCGCTCAAATCATCTACGACTGCATTTACTAGTTCTCGACGTCGACGGGATAACGGATGACCTCATATCTGGAGTGGCTTCAGGATCTCCCTTTTCCCATGTGGATCGCCGGGTCGGAATCGCTGCTGTCGTTTCCGCTGGTCCTCTTCCTCCACAGCATCGGGATGGGACTGTCCGCCGGGTCGGCGTTCGTCATCTGCCTGCGGCTGATCGGCGTCGCCCGTCCTCTGCCGGTCTCGTCGCTCCGTGTCTTTTTCACCATCTTCTGGGCCGGCTTCTTCCTCAACCTCGTCACGGGCAGCATCCTGTTCGCGGCGCACGCGACGACCACGGGCGTCATCCCGATGTACTACATCAAGCTGGCGCTCATCGCGGCCGGCATGGTGATGTCGGTCCCCATCCGGAGGTTCGTGGACGGGGAGGGGAGCGACGGCGTCGTCCCGAGCCAGGTGAAGGGGCTGGCCGCGCTCTCGCTCCTCGTCTGGGTGGGCGTCATTACCACGGGCCGACTGATCGCATACGTCGGATAAAGCGGCTTCGGGAATTGACGAACTTACGAATCGACGAATTTACGAATTTATGACCCCGAATTTCGTTCACATGCACCTGCTGCTCAATCATGTCCCGACGGTCGGGACGATCGTGGCACTCGGCGTGCTGCTGCTCGGGTTCGTCAAGCGGAGCGAGGAGTTGACGCGCGGCGCGCTCGCGCTCTTCTTCGCCATCGCGCTCGTGTCGCTGCCGACTTACATGACGGGCTATGCGGCGCAGAAGGCGCTCAAGGAGCGTCCCGGCGTCTCCGCGGAGCTCATTCAGCGCCATCAGAGCGCCGCGCTCGTCGCCTTGATCGTGATGGAAGCGACGGGCGTCGTCGCCTGGTTCGGCTTGTGGCAGGGACGGAAGCCGGCGCCTCGCGTCTCGCGCTGGAACGGGCCGATCGTCCTGCTGCTCGCGAGCGTGACGCTCGGCCTGATGGCGAGCGCCGCCAACATCGGCGGCGAGATCACGCACCCGGAAATCATGGCGCCGGGTGAAGGGCCGGCGACCGCGATCGCGCCGCGGTCGTTCATGACGCCGAATATCGGCCACTTCCAGTTCACGCATCCGTTCGCGTGGCCGATGCTCGAGTCGCTCCACTTCATCGGCCTCTGCCTGCTGTTCGGCGTCGTGCTGGTCGGCAACATGCGCATTCTCGGCTTCATGAAGAACGCGCCGTTCGTGGACGTGCACCGCCTGCTGCCGTGGGGCGTGTGGGGGTTCGTCATCAACTCGGTCACCGGGATGATGTTCTTCACGGGCGCCGCGGGGCAGTACATCGAGAACCCCGCGTTCCACCTCAAGGTCCTGTGCATGCTGCTGGCGGGCGCCAACGTCCTCTACCTGACGCTGTTCGACGAGGTCTGGGCGCTCGGCCCGGGCGACAACGCGCCGACGTCCGCGAAGCTCGTGGCCGCTTCACAGGTTTTTTTGTGGGTCGGTGTCATTTACTTCGGCCGCATGCTTCCGTATATTGGCAACGCATTCTGACCATTGAGTGGGCCGCCTGAAGGCGGCCGCTAAGAATACCCAGTCGCCGGGCCGCCTGAAGGCGGTCCCTACGCGTACCTCGTACGTAGGGGCCGGCTTCAGCCGGCCCACCACGTTTCGTGCACGCAAGAGGGAGGAACACTGTGTTTCAGATCTCACTCCGGCGGTTCATCCTCGTTTCCGTTCTCCTGCTGCTGCCGGCCTCGGTGTTCGCGCAGGACGCGACGCTGACCGGTACCATCGTCGACGCGACGGGCGGTGTGCTGCCCGGCGTGACCGTCACCGCCACGCACGAGGCGACGGGTAACACCTTCGTCGCCGTCACCGATCAGAGCGGCGCGTTCCGTCTGCCGGTGCGCACGGGCGTTCACCGGGTGACCGCCGAGCTGCCCGGTTTCGCGACCGTCACCCGCTCGGTGGACCTGCTGGTCCGCCAGACGGCGGTGCTCAACCTGCAGCTGGCGCCGTCAACGGTGCAGGAGTCGGTGACGGTGACCGGCGAGGCGCCGCTCATCGACACCGTCAGCTCCACCGTCGGCGCCAACGTCGATCCGCGCCAGATGCAGGACCTGCCGCTGAACGGCCGCAACTGGATCGACCTGACGATGCTCGCGCCCGGCGCGCGGCAGAACACGTCGAGCGACACGCCGATGGGCGGCGCCGGCAACTTCCAGCTGAACATCGACGGCCAGGAAGTCACCAACAACATGGTGCAGTCGTTCGGCCAGCCGAAGTTCAGCCGCGACTCGATCGCCGAGTTCGAGTTCGTCTCGAACCGGTTCGACGCCAGCCAGGGGCGCTCGATGGGCGTGCAGATCAACGCCATCACCAAGTCGGGCACCAACAACCCGAACGGCACCTTCTCCGGCTACTTCCGCGACGACAGCTTCATCGCGAAGGACTTCGTCCAGAAACGCGTGCTGCCGTACCAGGACCAGCAGCTGAGCGTGACCTTCGGCGGCCCGATCAGGCGCGACCGCATCCACTACTTCGCCAACTACGAGTACGAGCACAACCCGGTCACCTACAGCCACTCGAGCCCGTGGCAAAGCTTCAACTTCGACCAGAAGAGCACCAACACCGAGAAGAAGGGCGGCGTCCGCCTCGACTTCCAGTTCACGTCGCAGACGCGGCTGACGTTCCGCGGCAACTGGGCGCGCGTCCACCTGCCGCTCGATCCGCGCTACTCGGGCGGCGCCATCCGCCATCCCTCGACGGGCATCGAAGTCGGGCGGCAGAACGACAACGTGACGGTCAACCTGACGCAGGTGCTGGGGACCAAGACGATCAACGAGCTGAAGGGCGGCTACTCCGGCTATTCGTGGTTCCAGGACTCGATCCTGCGCTGGCCGAACCACCCGCAGGCGCCGGAGCTGACGCATGGGTCGCCGATCATCAACCTGCGCGGCTACACGGTCGGCCAGGCACACAACTTCTCGTACCAGAACATCAAGTACCAGCCGTTCAACGTCCGTGACGACTTCACCTACTCGTTCGACAAGAGCGGGCGCCACGACGTGAAGATGGGCGGCGAGTACTATCGCACCTACGACCCCGTCTGGCACTGCACGTGGTGCCAGGGCGTCTACGACGCGACGGGCGGCGCGCCGCCGGCAAACATCGAGCAGATCTTCCCGGTCTGGAACGACGTTTCCACCTGGAACCTCAACGCGCTCAACGGCGTGATCCGCTCCTATACGATCGGCATCGGCGACTTCTCGGTGAAGCCGATCGAGAACCGCGTCGGCGCGTGGCTGCAGGACGACTGGGCCGCGTCGCGCAAGCTGACGCTCAACCTCGGCGTGCGTTACGACATGAGCACGGGCATGTTCGCCGAGGACGTTGTGGTCCGGCCGTTCCTCGATGGCCGTCGTCACGCGGACAAGAACAACGTCGCGCCGCGCCTGGGCTTCACTTACGCCGCCGATCAGCACACGGTGGTTCGCGGCGGTTTCGGCCAGTACTTCGGCGACAACGGCTTCTCGCAGGCGCACTGGACGAACCTGTGGGCGGGGCAGGTGCATCCGGTCCTCCTGAACGACGGCCGCCCGGACTTCGCGACCAACCCGTTCAACGGTCCGATCCCAACCTACGCGCAGGCGAAGGCGCTGCAGGACCAGGCGAAGTACTTCAGCTCGATCACGACGAGCTTCGCCTCGCCCACCTCGCAGATGCCCTACAGCTACCAGTCGTCGATCGGGGTGCAGCGGCAGCTCGGTGCCGTGATGGCGTTCGACGTCGACTACATCTACACCGCCGCGCGTCATCAGACGGTGCAGCAGGACATCAACCTGGCGTATAACCCGGCGACCGGCATCAACTACCCGTTCACCGACCGGACGAAGAAGCCGTACGCCAGCTACGGGTGGGACCAGGTGTCCATGAGCCTTACCGAAGGGCAGGACAACTACCAGACGCTGCAGATGTCGTTCACCAAGCGGATGGCGAATCGCTGGCAGGCATCGGCGACCTATTCGCTGTCGGCCGACCGGCTGTATCAGCGCGCGCCGGTCGCGCCGGGCTGCTCGCAGGTGTTCACGATCAACGCCTCGGGGCAGTTCGTCTGCGACGCGCCGATCACCCTGCATCCGGCGCTCGCGGCGCAGTGGTACGACGCGGGCGTGCAGCGGAACCGCTTCACGTTCAACGGCATCTGGGAGCTCCCGTACGCCCTGCAGCTCAGTGGCCTCTACATCTTCGGCGACAACGGCTGGGCGACGCCGACGACAGGCCAGGACGCGTTCGCGACGGGCGCGACCGCCGGACCGACCAGCCGCGTGCGGCCGGCCAGTTCACCGTTCTTCAGCCAGGGCGCGCTGATTCCGTGGAGCAGCTTCGACCTGAGCTCGCTCTCGCGCGTGGACATGCGCGTGCAGCGCCGGTTCACGCTCAGCCGACGCGTGTCGTTCGACGGCATCCTCGAGGTGTTCAACGTCTTCAACCGCACCAACTACGGGTCGTGGGTCACCAACGAGGGCAACGCGCGCTACGGCCTGCCGACCGACAACAACAACATCGCGTTCACGCCGCGACTGATGCAGCTGGGGTTCCGGACGACGTTCTGAAGGTCCGGCTGAAGCCGGACGGTCTCACGCTCTGGCGGGTCCGCGACGTACGTAGGCCGGGTTCCGCCAGCGCATGCGAGCCATGCGCTGGCGGACCCGGCGATTGATTTGCCTGGTGCACGCGCTCATACTTCTGCGGATCGCGCGTGAGGACCCGGCTTGATCCCATCGGAGGAGGTTTCGCAATGAATCGCAAGGCATCATGGATCCTGCTGGCGCTTGCCGGCGTGCTGCTCGCCGCGTGGCCCGTGGCGGCTCACCATGCCGTGGCGGCGCAGTACGACATGGACAAGCCCGGCGAATGGACCGGCACGTTGAAGAAGATGGAGTTCATCAACCCGCACTCGATGCTGCACCTGGACGTGTCGAGCCCCGACGGCAAGGTGACCGAGTGGGTGTTCCAGACGACCGCGGTGGCGGCGCTGCGTCAACGCGGCCTCGCGCGCTCGGGACCGGGCTCGCTCGAAGTGGGCGCCAAGTACACCGTGAAGGGGTTCTCCGCGAGGAACGGCAACCCGATGGGCTTCATGAAGACGCTCGTGTTCCCCGACGGCAAGGAAGTCGTCTTCTGGTTTGGCGATCCGAATGGCAATTAGTCAGTGGGCAGTCGGCAGTCGGCAGTGGGCAGTGAGAACAGCCCACAGGTTGCAGGCAGGATGCCGTCGTTGAAGGAGAGTTCTGTATGAGGCGCCAAGTCACTTACATCTGCGTTGCCGCGTGTCTCGCGATCGCGGTGGCATCGCTTGCGCTGGCGCAGGGCCGCGGCGGCGGCGCCGGGCGTGGAGGGGCGGCGGCGGACGCGAACGCCCCCACGCCGCGTACCGCCGACGGTCACCCCGACCTGAGCGGGATGTGGGGCGGTGGCGGTGGCGGCGGCGGCAACCGCGAGTTCGAGACCGATGCGCAGGGCAATTCCACCGACATCTTCCCGTCGCGGCGCTGCGGCCCGACGCAGGTCAAGTGCAGCGAGTACACGAACCAGTCGTACGACGGCGAGTTCACCGCGCGCATGAGCGCCAACCGTCCGCTCTACAAGCCGGAGTACTGGGACAAGCTCCAGTACCTGGACATGAACACGAACAAGGAAGATCCGATCTTCGCGTGCCAGCCGCTCGGCGTGCCGCGCGTGGGGCCGCCGGCGCGGATCCTTCAGACCGCCAGCGACGTCGTGTTCCTGTATGCGGCGGGCGGCGCCAGCACCCAGCCGGCCGAGTACCGCATCATCCCGACCGATGGTCGTCCGTTCGACCCCGTGCGCTCCCAGGACGTGTACTTCTACGGCCTGTCAGTCGGGCACTGGGAGGGCGACACGCTCGTCATCAAGGCGATTGCGTTCAACGACCTGACGTGGCTCGACAAGGGCGGCTTGTTCCATTCGGACAAGCTGACCGTCACCGAGCGCTTCACCCGCGAGGGCAACACGCTGGTCTACGACGTGATCGTCGAGGATCCGGAGGTCCTGCTCGAGCCGTGGCACATGACGCCGCGGCGGCTGCGGCTCAATTCGAGCCCCGACGCGTTCCTGCCGGAGGGGTTGCCGTGCAAGGACTACGACCACGACAACATGGTGACGCAGATCCGGCACTAGTCGGCCGGGATCCGGGATCCGATCTGGAACCTGACATGAAAACTATTCTGATCACGATCGCGATCGCGGGCATTGGTGTCGCCGGCCTTGCCGCGCAACAGGCGCCCGCGGCGCGCTACACGCCGGCGCCCAACGCGAAGGACAAGCGGGGCGTGCTCTTCAACTGGGCCTGGTACATGGGCATGCTCCGCGGGCCGCAGGAGATCGAGGCGGTGATCTCGCTCGAGCAGAAGGCGACCGGCACGCTGCAGGTCAACGGGCAGGCGTGCACGTTATCGAGCTACCGCGTCAGCACGAACTACCCGAACGCCGGTCAGCGCGTGCAGTACGCGTGTCGGCTGGCCAGCGGCCAGGAAGTCAAGAACATCGAGGTGGTGAGCGGCACCTACGCGTGGGACGAAGACATCGTCGGCGCGGAGCTGGTACCGGGCAAAGGGAAGGCTACGCCGAAGCCGGCCGCGCTGCGCGAGCGGCTGATTCGTCTCTGGTCGGGGCCGCAGGGCGCGGTCAAGGCCGCCAACGCCGGCGGCGACAAGACGACGGTCGCGGAAGCGGCGGGGAAGATCACCGTGACGTATCCCATTCCCGGCGTGCCGGGCGCGGTGGCGACCGCGACGCTCGACGCGAAGAACATGGCGGAGCGCATCGAGGTGAAGGACGGCAATACCGTGACCGAGTTCACCTACGCCAACTACGCCGACTACAACAACCCGCTGAACAAGATCGACGCCCTCTACGCGGGCAGGATCGTCGAGAAGCGCGGCGGCGTCACGGTCCGCGACCTGACGACGACCGAAACAGAAACCGGCAATCTCTACGTCGTCATGCCGGTGCCGCCGAGCGTGAAGAAGGCGTCCCCACAGTCGAATTAGCACCGGCAGGGATCAGGGATCCCTTCCGTACGCTAGGATCCGTCCATCTCCAGCCATGAGGTTTCCATGAAGACGTTTGTCGCGGCGAGCGTGGTGTTGTGTCTCGCCGCCGTCATCGCCTTTGGCCCCGAGGGACGCGTCGCGGGGCAGGATGCGACGGGCGTGCTCCGCGAGGTCGACCAGGCGCTCGGCGCGTCGAGCCTGAAGTCGATCCGCTACTCGGGGACCGGCTTCGCCTACGCCTTCCTGCAGAACCCGCGTCCCGACGTGCGGTATCCGAAGTTCTACGCGAAGTACACGCGCGCGATCGACTTCGAGAAGGGCGTCTCGCGCGAGGAGACGACGCGCGCGCAGTTCGAGAACCCGCCGAGCGGCGGCGGGCAGCAGCCGCTGTACACCGACACGACGGGCGCCGCGGTCACCGGCGAGAACTCCGCCTGGGGCGGGGGCGCGGTCGCGCTGACGCCGCAGGGGTTCGTGCGCGCCGCGCTTGCGTCGAGGCCCACCGTGTCGCCGGCGCGGGTCGGCGGCAAGCCGATGACGATGATCTCGTTCATCGCGTCCGGCAAGTACACGGTGAACGGCTACGTCAACGCGCAGCACCTGATCGAGAAGATCGAGACCTGGACGCCGCAGCCGACGCTCGGCGACATGTCGATCGAGACGACGTTCAGCGACTACCGCGATTTCAGCGGCGTGAAGTTCCCGGCGCGCATCGTCCAGCAGCAGTGGATCTACCCGATGCTCGAACTGAACGTCGCCACCGTCGAGCCGAACGCCGCGGTCAACCTGCAGGCGCCGGCGGGAGGGCCGCAAGAGGCGCGCGTCGAATCGACGAAGGTTGCTGACGGCGTCTGGTATCTCGCCGGCACCCCGGACCCCAACAGCCAGCTCGTCGAGTTCAACGACTTCCTCGTCCTCGTCGAATCCTCCGTGACCGAAGGACGCGCGCTCGCCAACATCGCCGAGGCGCACCGGCTCGTCCCCGGCAAGCCGATCAGATACCACGTCAACTCGCATCATCATTCGGATCACTCCGCGGGGCTGCGCGCGTTTGTCGCCGAAGGCTCCACGATCGTCACGCACGAGATGAACCGGAAGTTCTACGACGAGGTCGTACTGAAGGCGCCGCACACCCTCGAACCCGACACGCTGACGAAGACGCCAAAGAAGGCGGCGTTCGTCTACGTCAAGGACAAGGGGAAATACGTGATCACCGACGGCACGAGGTCGCTGGAGGTCTATCACGTCAACAACGGCCACGCGAACAACCTGCTGATGTCGTACCTGCCGAAGGAGAAGCTGTTGATGATCACCGACATCTTCAACGACTTCGGCATGCCGCGGCCCAACGATCCGCCGCCTGGTCTCGTCAGCCCGTACTACGCGGCGCTCGATACACGGCTGAAGGAGCTGAAGCTCGACGTCGAGCGGCTCGCGCCGTCGCACGGCCGGGCGGTGGTGCCGTTCAGCCAGTTCGCGAACCTGGTGCAGGGGAAGGTGCAGGCGCCCGCGCCGCGACCGATTACGGAAACTCGCTAGGGGACATCACATGAAATCCACGCTCATTTGCGCGCTGGCGATCGTCGCGGCGGCGTCCACGGCGTCAGCGCAGTATCCGGAAGGGCACTGGCAGAACTACGCGCCCTACCCGCAGCCGACGCAGGAAGTCGGCAGCGCGGTGATCAACGGCAAGCTGTACATCCTCGGCGCGTACGGCGCGAACGCACCGGGCGGCCTCGCCGGCTGGCTCAACGAGTACGACCCCGCCGCCGACAAGTGGACGAAGAAGACCGACATCCCGATGCCGGTGCACCACCAGGCGATGACCGGCTTCAGGGACAAGATGTACGTCTTCGGCGGCGGCGTGAAGATCTCGCCGACCAGCGACAACTGGTATCCGACCAATCGCGTGTGGGAATACACGCCGGCCACCAATGCGTGGCGCGAGCTCGGGCCGATGCCGACCAAGCGCGGCGGCGGCATCGCGCTGGTGCTGAACAACCGGATCTGGGTGATCGGCGGCGCCGGCTATCACCCGCTGCAGACCGACGACGTGTCGATCAGCGCGAACGTCGCGCACCGCACGGTCAACACCGTCGAGGTCTTCGATCCCGCCAGCGGCACGTGGGAGACGAAGGCGCCGATGCTGGTGCCGCGCAACCACCTCGCCGGCGGCGTCGTCAACGGCAAGATCTACGTGATGGGCGGCCGCATCGGCTCGTCGTTCGTCGGCGCGAGCAGCACCGATGCGGTCGAGGAATACGACCCGGCCACCGACACGTGGCGCGTGCGCGCGCGGATGCCGTATCCGCGCAGCGGGATGGCGTTTGCCAGCGACGGCAAGCTGATTTACATGTCGGGCGGCGAATACCTCAATCGCGACATGGTCGGCGTGTTCCGCAACGCCGAAGCCTACGACCCGGCGCGCAATCTCTGGTACGAGTTGCCGCCGATGAGCGTCGCGCGCCACGGCTTTGCCGGCGGCATCATCAACGGCGTCTTCTACACCGCGACCGGCCAGCTCCAGAGCGGCACGGGCGGCGGCGGTCCCGGCGGGTCGCCGGCAGTCGAGGGTTTCGTGATCGGCAAGCCTGCGCCGGGGGGAACGCGATGAAGCGATTGATTATTCCGGTGCTCCTGCTGTCGTCCGTCGCCCTTGCGGCTCAGGGCCGCGGCGGGCGCGGCGGCGACCCCTCGACTCCGCTCGGGACAGGCGGTCAGATTCAAGGGATAGCGCCCGGTCAGCCTCCGGGTCAGCGATGGGTCCGGCTTGCGCCGATTCCAGAGCCCAACGAGGAGCGCAACGGCGTCGTCGCCAGCGGCAAGCTCTATCTGTTCGGCGGCAATCCCGTCGGCCTGACTGCCACGCCCCCCGGCGCGGTGTGGGAATACGACCCGGCCGGTGACAAGTGGACGAAGAAGAAGAACATGCCGCTCGCCGCGCATCACGTCGCGGTGGCGGAGACCGGCGGCAAGATCTACGTGTTCGGCGGCGGCGTGCAGAAGCAGGCGGGCGGCGGCAGCTACGTCCCGGCGAACAACGCGTGGGAATACGACCCTGCAGCCGATGCCTGGAAGGCGCTGGCCGCGATGCCGACGAGCAGGCTCGCCGCGGTGGCCGTGGCGGCGGGCGGAAAGATCTACGTGATGGGCGGCGCGACCAACTACAGGAACAGGGACGGGCAGTCGCTCGAGCCGAACCAGCCGCATCGCGTCCTCGATGCCAACGAGGTCTACGACCCGGCCACCAACAGCTGGGCGGCGAAGCAAATCCTGCCGACGCCGCGCAACTCGATGTTCGCGGGGGTGGTGAACGGGAAGATCTATCTGATCGGCGGCCGCGTCGCGTCGGCGTTTGCCACGACCGGCAGCGTCACCGACGTCGTCGAGGAGTACGACCCGGCGACCGACAAGTGGGGCTTCCTCAAGGACCGGATGCCCACGCCGCGTGACGAAGGCGTCGCGGCTGTCTTCAACAACCGCATTTATGTCGCCGGCGGCGAGAGCATCACGGCGCTGAACAACTCCGTCTCACGCGCGTTCGAGGCCTACGACCCGGCGAGCAACAGCTGGCAGGCGATCGGCAACATGCCGCTCGCGCGCTACGGCCTGGCCGGCGGCATCATCGGCAACCGCATGCACGTCGTCGGCGGCCACATCACCGCCGCGTTCGGCGGCGGCGAGCCGCTGAACACCGCGCAGCACGATGCGCTGGAGTTGAGATAAGAGGCGGCTGGTCCGCTTTCGCGTGGCGTTCACCGCTCCGCGGGACCCGCCCCACGTACGGCCTCGGCGAGTAGGGCGGTTCCGCGAAGCGACTGGTGCCAGCGCGAGCGGACCCGCCGAACCTAATGTCCCCCTGCCTCCAGATGCTGCACTAACTCGACCTTCACGCCGTCCGGCGCTTCGAGATAGACGATGCGGTGCGGCAGTTGATCGGGCTGGGTACAGAACAGCCGGCGGATGCCTGTCTCGCGCGTAGTCGAGGGACTCCCTTCGTCAGCGGGCGCGTTGACGAAGTTGCAGGCGGGGTAACCGCGCGGGTTCGTGTCGGACGAGAACTTCACGCCGAGCGTCTTCAGGTCGTTGACGACCTTGTCCAGGTCGAGCGGTCCCCACGCCAGGCGATCGATCGAATGGCCTTCGCTCGGGGTCGTGGTGTCGTCCTTCGTCGCGAACACGTAGAAGAGGCCGAGGTCGCGGTAGCGGATCCCTTCGCGGCCGTAGACCGACGCGCGATCGCCGCCGAACGCCCGCACGTACCAGGCGAGGCTCGCGTTGGGATCCCTGACGCGCAGGTTCACGTGATGAAGGCCGAGGTTGTCGGGATCCTCGACGAGCTCGAGCCGCGTTCCCCAGGGATCCTCGGCGAAGGCGTGTTTCCAATCGGCGCCGATCTTTTCCGGCGGCGACAGGATCTTCACGCCCGCCGCCTGCAGGTCCCTCACCTTCGCGTCGAGGTCGAGATACGAGAAGCCGATGCTGTCGACGACGCTGCCGGCGGTCGGCTTGGCGCTGGAGGAGATGTCGAAGATCAGCTGGAGCGGAAGCGGGTGATCGCCGCTCCACCTGCCGAAGGCGACGCGGTCGGCGGTTTCGCCGGCGTTGCCACCGATGTTCCGCAGGTACCAGTCGCGCGCCTGCGAGATTTCAGGAACGGCAAGATGGATCGAGTCGAACGGCGGCGCCTCGTACTGCGCGTATGCAGTCACGGGCCACAGAGACACGGAGACACAGAGAACAACAAAAAGAATCTCCGTGACTCTGTGTCTCCGCGGCACGTGATGCCCGTGAAAGTTGCTAGTTAGTACGTCCAGCACCCGCGAATTCGAACACCTCGTTCAGCGCCGAATCGAGCGCGTGGCCGCCGCCGCCGGCGAAGACCGTGTGACCGCCGATCACGAACAGCTTGCCGTTGAACGCCGCCACGTTGACGCCATGCCGCCCGGTCGGCAGCGCCGGCAGCCGATACCAGTCGTTCGCGGCCGGGTCGAACACCTCGACGTCCCGCAGCACACCCTCGATGTGGTAATCGTGCTGCTCGCCGCCCGCGACGTAGATCTTCCCCTGGTAGGTCGTCCATCCCTGGCCGCTGCGCGGCGACGGCATGCGGTTCATCGCGCGCCACGAATCGGTCGCCGGGTTGTACTCCTCGACGACGTCCACGTTGGCGGCGGTGTAGCCGCCGATGTTATTGGCGGTGATGCGGCCGCCGATCAGGTAGATCCGCCCGTTGACGACGCCGATCGCCGGATGGTTGCGCGGCGTCGGCATCGGCTTGCGCGTCTCCCAGCGATTGGTCGCGGGGTCGTACGCCTCGTTGGTGCCGACGACCAGCCCGCCGTTCTGCGTGCGGCCGTCCGGCCCGGTGAGATCCGCCGAGCCGCCGATGAAGTAGATCTTTCCGCCGAGTTCGACCGCCGCGCCCGCCGTGCGCTTCGAGTTCAGCTTCGCGAGCGCTTTCCAGCTGTCGGAAGCCGGGTCGAATTCCCACGCGTTGTCGAGCGTGGCGCTGGGCGCTTCCTGCGTCATCGCACCCGAGCCGCCGAACACGTAAATCTTGCCGTTGGCGGTCGCCGCGCTCATGTGATCGGAGAAGAACGGCGTGTTCTTCTTCTCCGTCCAGGTGTTGTTCGCGAGGTCGTAGACCATGACGCGGGCCGGGTGCGTGGCGCGCGCGCCGGGCGTGAGCACCGCGGCGTTGCCGCCAATGAGATAGAGCTTGTCGTTGATCTGCACCGGCGTGTATTCCTCCGCCGGCTGTGGCAGCTTCGCGTACTTCTCCGTGTCCCAGCGGCCCGGCGACTGCTGCGCGGAGAGGGTCCAGATGCCGAGCACGAGGGTGATGGCGAGAGCCGCGCCGGTCCGCCGCGTTGCCGCTGTCATGCTGACGCTCCTTCGGCGGTGTCCGCCGTTAATCCCCGGCAATTCCGAGGGATTGCGCGCAACGATAGCATGTCCGGCTGAAGCCGGATTCCACCGGGGTCGGTGGTCGGGCGCCGCTTCGACGGGCCCCGGCTTTAGCTTGTCTTCACCCCTGCCGGGCGCTAGACTTCGGCCCCAAACATCATTTCTGGAGCGCTCGATGTCCCTGGTCATCAAACGTGTCTTCGCGGTGCTTGCCGCCGCCTGTGTCGTCGCCATCGCCGTCGGGACGGTGAACGCGCAGAACCCGCCCGCGCGCGGCATGCGCTGGTCGAAGGCCGCGCCGTTCCCCGAGCCCGAAGAGGAGCTGTACGGCACCGTCCTCAACGGGAAGTTCTACGTGATCGGAGGCTTCGGCTTCACGCCGCCCGGCGTCCAGCCGCCGCCGCCAGGCGTGAGCAAGGGACCGTGTTTCAGCTGTCCGCCCGCGCTCGTCTACGAGTACGACGCCGGGCCGGACAAGTGGACGAAGAAGAAGAACATCCCCGTCGCGGTGCATCACCAGGCGCAGGCCGGCTACAACGGGAAGATCTACATCTTCGGCGGCTGCACGCGCGCCATCTCCGGCGAGGGCGGCAGCACCAACGTGTGGGAGTTCGACCCCGTGGCCGATTCCTACAAGGCGATGGCGCCGCTGACGGTCAAGCGGTGCTCGCCGGTGGCTGAAGAAGTCGGCGGCAAGATCTACGTGATTGGCGGCCTCGAGCCGTACGAGAACGGCAAGGGCACGCGCGTCACCGGGCGCAACCAGATGTTCGACCCCGCGACCAACACGTGGACCGAGCGCAGCCCGATGCCGACCGCGCGCAACCACGCATATGCGGGCGTGGTGAACGGCAAGATCTACGTCATCGGCGGCCGCATCGGCGCCGGCAACATCCCCGCGACGACCAACGTGGACATCGTCGAGGAGTACGATCCGGCCACCAACCTGTGGGGTCCGATCAAGGACCGCATGCCGACGCCGCGCAGCGGCGGCGGCGCGGCCACCTACAACGGCAAGATCTACGTCGGCGGCGGCGAGCTGCAGAACCGGCAGATGTCGGCGGCGTTCCGCGCGCTCGAGGCGTACGATGCGGCGTCCAACACGTGGGAAGTGCTTCCCTCGATGCCCACCGCGGTGCACGGCAACGCGATGGGCTTCATCGGCAACAGGCTGCACGTGGTGAGCGGAAAGATGGAGGGCGGCGGCGCGCCGGACATGGCGGGCACCGAGCATCCGTACGCCACCGCCTCGCACGACGTGCTGGAGATTCCGTCCGGGACGCAGTGACGGCAGAGAAGTGGAAAAGTGGAAGAAGTGGAAAAGTGGAAAAGTAAGTTGAAAGTGGAAAGTAAGTTGAAAGTGGAAAGTAAGTTGAACGTGCACAGAGGGGGACACATGTTGCGACGGGCTCTACTCGCGGCGCTGCTCTTCACATTCGCCTTCATGGCGGCGCCCGCGATGGCGCAGACCACCAACGGCGTCATCGCCGGCATCATCAGCGACGCGCAGGGCGGCGTGCTGCCGGGCGTCACGGTCACCGCCCGCAACGTCGACACCGGCGCGATGCGGGACATCACGACCGAGGCGGACGGCCGGTTCCGGTTGGCCGGCCTCATCCCGGGACGCTACGAGCTGAAGGCCGAGCTGCAGGGCTTCGGCACCGTCACAGTGCCCGACATCACGGTGGCCGTCGGCAGCGAGACGACGCGCAACGTGACGCTGCAGGTGCAGGGGCTGCAGGAGTCGGTGACCGTCACCGGCGAGGCGCCCGTGATCGAGGTCGCCAAGACCGACGTCTCGGGGATCGTCACGCAGGACCAGATGCAGATGCTGCCGCTGGCCACGCGCCAGCCGATGGATCTCGCGCTGCTGCTGCCGGGCACGAACCAGGATGCCGTGCGCGCGCGCAAGGCCAACTCGAACATCGGCGCCGGCGCGTTCACCAACGGCTCGGCGCTGCTCGTCGACGGCGTGTGGAACAAGGAAGGCAACACGGGCGAGCCACGGCAGGACTTCCCGCAGTCGGCGATCCAGGAGTTCAAGGTGTTCGTCAGCCAGTCGCCCGCTGAATACGGGTGGACCGCCGGCGGCGCCGTCTCGATGGCGACCAAGAGCGGGACCAACGCCCTGCACGGCGAGGCGTTCGAGTTCTATCGCAATAAGGCGCTGAACGCGGTCGATCCGTTTGCCAAGGCGGCGGGGCAGCCGAAGCCGAATTTCAGCCGTCATCAGTACGGCTTCGCGATTGGCGGTCCCGTGGTCAAAGACCGCGTGCACTTCTTCGAGGCGGCCGAAGGCCTGCAGAACAACCTGTACGACAACGTCGTCGTGCGGGTCCCGCAGTTCTACGGCAACATGAACGGCGTCTTCGAGAGTCCCGAATACAACCACATGTCGTTCACGCGCGGCGACGCGCAGATCAATCAGCGGCAATCGCTCTTCGCGCGCTACGCGTGGCAGATCTCCGACTTCACGTGCGAGGGCTGTTCGGCCTCGTCGTCGACGCCGTGGTTCTCGGGCGGCGGCATCAAGCAGAAGCGCTACTCGTGGGCGGGCGCGCATACGTGGGTGCTGTCGCCGAGAGTGCTGAACGAGATTCGCGGGCAGTACACGAACTATCACTTCCGCCAGCACCCGCCGGGCGTCGAGCCGCAGGAGGACCTGTTCGACAGCTCGCCCGCGCGGTCCGCGCCGCTGACGGCGACCTACACGTTCCCAAGTCTCAGCTGGGGCACGAGCGGCAACTTCTATACGAAGCAGATTTCGCGCGAACTGCGTGACGACCTGTCGATGACGACCGGCACGCACACCTGGAAATTCGGCGCCGGCGCGCAGGAACTCGCCGTGCACGGCGACAACCGGCCGTCGCTCGGGGCGTGGACCTTCTCGGTGGATCAGCCGTTCAACCCGGCGAACCTGGCGTCGTTCGTCCCGGTGGCGGGCTCCGTGCGTCAGTTCTCGTCGGGCAACCTCGTGAAGCTGCCGACGTTCACGCCGAACGTCATGACGAACTATTACGTGGAAGACGAGTGGAAGCCCGCCGGCGGCGTCACGCTGAACCTCGGTCTCCGCTACGACTACCAGATGCACGGCTTCAACCAGGGACTGTCGCTCGACGCGAAGGACCCCGTGTACGGCACGCCGCTCTTCCCGACCACGGGCACCGGGGCGAGCCTGGCGCCGCTCGTGCATTTCGACCAGCGCGGCGACAGGAACAACTTCGGTCCGCGCGTCGGCTTCGCGTGGGACGTGCGCAACGACACGAAAACCGTGGTGCGCGGCGACTACGGGATCTACTACAACCCGATGAACCTGCAGATTACGTCGGCGGAGCTGAACAACTTCAGGCAGCCGACGGCGATCATCGCCAACCCGACATATCCCGATCCGTACGGCGGCCGCGATCCGCTGACGTTCGTCTCGACCGCACCGGCCAACATCCAGGTGATGGCCGACGATCTGGAGAACCTGCAGTCGGCCGCCTACACCGTCGGCGTGTCGCGGGCGCTCACCGGGGCGATCGCGCTGCACGTGGACGGCGTCTACAACCACATGTCGAAGGTGCCGATGACCATCGACATCAACCCGCGCAGCGGCGGCACGGCGGGCGCGCGTCCGCTGCCGCAGTTCGCGCGCGTGCTGCAGGCGCAGTCGATCGGGTTCATGAACTACAAGGCGCTGCTCGTCCGGCTCGAGAAGCGGCTCGAGCACAATTACATGTACCTCGTGTCGTATACGCTGTCGGGCAGCCACGGCAACGTGAACAACTCGGGCGGCACGCAGTCGGTCGTCACCGACTCCGCGCACCTCGAGTTCGACGAGGGTCCCAACAACAGCGACCGGCTCCACACGCTCGTGGCCAGCGGCTCCGTGATGCTGCCCGGCCAGGTGATCTTCGGCGGCGTGTTCAGCGCGCGCTCGACGATGCCGTTCAGCGCCATCGCCGGCATCGATATCAACGGCGACGGCAACAACACGGACTACGTGCCGGGCACGAACCGCAACGTCTTCAACCGCGGCAACGACGCGGCCATGCTGGCGGCGGTCAACGCGTGGCGCGCGGCGCAGACGCCGGCCCTTCCGGCCATCTCGCCGAACTTCAGCACCAACGAGTTCTACGCGCTCGACATCCGCGCCAGCAAGTCGATCGCGCTGAGCGCGGCACGGCGCGTCGAACTGATCGGACAGGTGTTCAACCTGTTCAACCGGACGAACATCATCGGCGCGTGGACGACCAACGCGCTGTCGCCGGCTTTCGGCACCAGCGTGTCGGCGGCCCCGATGCGGCAGGCCGAAGTGGCCCTGCGGTTCACGTACTAAGTGGAAAAGTAGAGAAGTGGAAAAGTGGAAAAGTAAGTAGACAAGTTTTAACTTACTTCTTCCACTTTTCCACTTTTCCACTTCTTCCACTTTATGGGAGCTCTCCTCAGCGCCGTCTTCTTCTTCTCCGGCGCATCAGCCCTCATCTTCGAAACGCTTTGGTTCCGGCAGGCGGGGTTGGCCTTCGGCAACAGCGTCTGGGCGTCGAGCCTCGTGCTCGCGGGCTTCATGGCCGGACTCGCGCTCGGCAATGCGCTCGCCGCGCGATGGGGCCAGCGGCTGTCGAATCCAATCCGCGCGTACGCAATAGCCGAAGCCGCGATAGCGCTCACCGGCGTCGGCCTCGTGTTCGTTCTTCCCGTTCTCGGCTCGGCGCTCGCGCCGGTGTTCCGGCCGCTCCTCGATCGGCCGTGGGCGCTCAACCCGCTGCGGCTGCTGGTCGCGTTCGGCCTGCTGCTGATTCCCTCAACGGCGATGGGGATCACGCTGCCGTTGCTGACGACGGCCCTGATGCGCCGGAGTCAGAAGGACGAAGGGCGGTTCGGCCGCGTGCTCGGCGCGCTGTACGGATGGAACACGCTCGGCGCGATGGCGGGCGTGGTCGCAGGGGAGATGTTCCTGGTTGGCCGGTTCGGCATCAGGGGCACCGCACTCGCTGCCGGCGCATTGAATCTGCTCGCGGCGGCGGTGGCGGGAGTGCTGTCCGGCGGGTCCGGATTGTCGTTCGGCGGGTCCGCCTCGCAGGAAACCGGTGCTCGGCGGGACCCGCCCCACGTACGGAGTGCTCGGCGGGACCCGCCCCACGTACCCTCGGAGTCCGTACGTAGGCCGCGTGTCACCAGGCCTGATGTAGGCCGGGTCCTTTCGGACCCGGCGCCACCGCATCGTGGACCCGGCAGACTCCGGTGGCTGGCGGCAGCCTTCGGAGCCGGATTCTGCCTGCTCGCGCTCGAAGTCATCTGGTTCCGCTTCCTCCTCCTCTTCGTCAAGGGGCACTCCGACGCCTTCCCGGTGATGCTCGGCGTCGTCCTTGCCGGCATCGCGCTCGGTGGTCTCGCCGCGTCGCTCTGGATGCGCGTGGTCCCAGGGGCGCATCGCTTTGCGGCGCCGGTCGCGTTTGCCGCGGCCGTGGCGACCGTGACGTCGTACGCGGCGTTCCCATCGGTCATCGCGCCGTTCGGGTTGTCGTCGATTGCGCAGCCCGAGGCGATCCTGCGCCTGAGCCTGCCGCTCATGCTCCCGGTCTCGTTCGTATCGGGCATCTTTTTTCCGCTGGTCGGCGCGGCGCTGAGGAGCGGGCTCGCCTCGGACGTCGAAGCCGCCGGCGTTCTGACGCTCGTCAACACCAGCGGCGCCGCAATCGGATCGCTGGCGGCCGGATTCGTATTGCTGCCCGGCCTTGGCGTCGAGAAGTCGTTCTTCGCCGCGGCGGCGATGTACACGTCGATCGGCCTGCTGCTGTTCGCGCGCACGCGCCCGTCCACGTGGGTTGCGGCCGCGGTGTGCGCGCTCGGCCTGGCGCTGTTTCCCTTCGGACAGCTGAACGCCCGTCTCCTGTCGATTCCTGTCGAACGATGGGCTGAAGGAGAGCCGGAACGGCGCCTGGTCGCGGTGCGCGAGGGCGTCACCGAGACCATCGTCTTCTTCCAGCGGATGCTGCTGGGCAAGCCGGTCTCGGACGTCATGCTGACGAACTCCTTCTCGATGTCCACGACCGGATACGGCGTGCGGCGGTACCAGAAGCTGTATGTCTACTGGCCAGTCGCGGTGCACCCGGACGTGAAGCGCGCGCTGCTGATTGGCTACGGCGTCGGCAATACGGCGAAGGCGCTCACCGACAGCGCGGCCATCGAGTCGATCGATCTGGTCGATCTCTCGCGCGACATCCTGTCGATGGCGCCTGTCGTTTTCCCGGACGAGCGCCAGCAGCCGCTGCGGGATCCTCGGATGCGCGTGCACATCGAGGACGGCCGCTACTTCCTGCAGGCCAGCGATCGGCAGTTCGACCTGATCACCGGCGAGCCGCCGCCGCCCGGGATCGCCGGCGTCGAGAACCTCTACTCGCGCGAGTACTTCCAGCTGATTCACGACCGCCTCGCCGATCGCGGCATCGTCACGTACTGGCTGCCGTTGGCGGACCTGAGTGACGTCGCCGCGAAAGCGATCCTGCGTGCGTTCTGCGACGTGTTCGACGACTGCTCGCTGTGGAACGGATCGGGGACGAACCTGATGATGGCTGGGAGTCGTGACGCGGCCGGACCGCACCCGGGGCCCGACCCGGTTTCCGATCAGCAGTTCAGGGCGCAATGGAGCACGCCCACGACCGCCGCCGAGATGAAGCGCCTCGGCATCGAGCGTCCCGAGCAGCTTGGCGCGCTCTTCATCGGCGACGCCACCTTCGTCCGCGCCCTCGTCGACGGCGCCACGCCGCTCACGGACGACAACCCGAAGCTGATCGAAGCACCGTCCTCGTCGCAGGAGGAATCGACGCGCCTCTTTGCGAGCATCACGGATACCGGCGCCGCCAGTACGCGCTTCCAGACGAGCCCGCTCATCGCGCGGCTCTGGCCCGCGTCGGCGATCGGCTCCTCGATTCCGTACTTCGACGTGCAGCGTGTGATCAACGCGCACATGTACGGCAGCCTGGTCAGGCAGTCGCTCGCGCTCGACGACGTCCACCGGGTGCTCACGGGATCGACAGTTGGAACCCCCGTCATGTGGCGGCTGGCCAGCAACGCGGACATCCAGCAGGTGGTGGCCAACGCGACGCCGGAGGAGCTGATGAACCCGCTGCTGCAGTATCACCTCGCCATCCGGCTGCTCTCGGAGAGGAGCTATCGCGCGGCCGCGGACGCGTTCGACCGCGCGACCGCCTCGCCCGAGGTGCGCGACAACGCGTTCGTCCTCTACATCTATTCGCTGTGCCTGTCGGGCCAGCGCGCGAAGGCGCAGCAGATCAGCAGCGCCGCGTTCGCGGCATCCGGCGTATCATCGCTGCCGCCGATCTGGATCTGGTTGAAAGAGACGTTCGGGATCGACCCGTCGCGGCGCCGTTAGTGGTGGGTCGTTGGTGGTTGGTGGCTGGAGGTTGAACGAAAGGTGGCGCTGTATGCCCGGGAAGCCGTCACGGCGGACGTTTGTCACGACGCTGGCTGCCGTCGGCGCGGTGGCGCGTGGTGCCGATGTGCAGGGACAGCAGGTCAATCGTGTCAGCGCGTTCGATCACGTCGCGGTGCCGATGCAGAACGTCGAGGCGATGATCGCCTTCTATCGCCGGCTCGGATTTCAGCTGAATGAGAGCGAGAACGCGGTGTCGGTCTACGTCGGCAGCCAGATGATCAATTTCCATCGGCCGGCGCGCTGGCAGGATCCGTCGTTCACGCTGCGCGCGGCAGCGGCGAAGCCGCCGGCGGGCGATTTCTGCTTCGTGTGGGACGGCACGGCCGCGGCGCTGAAAGCCTGGCTGCAGAACGCGAGCGTGAAGGTCGAGATCGGGCCGGTCGATCGCGCAGGTGGAAGACGAAAGACCGGCTCCAGCACCTACGTCCGCGATCCGGATGGCAACCTGCTGGAATTCATGATCTACGGGGCATAAGTGGAAAAGTGGAAAAGTGGAAAAGTGGAAAAGTGGAAGAAGTTACAATCGCGCACGCAGGAGGAAGTCGGATGTTCAGGCGTTCACTTGCATTTATTACGGCTGTCTCGCTCATCGGCGCAGCCGCCGGGACGGTGCGCCTCGCCGCGCAGGGCGGCCTGCGCTGGGTGAAGGCGGCGCCGTTCCCCGAACCTGAAGAGGAGCTGTACGCCGTCACCGTCAACGGCAAGATGTACGTGATCGGCGGCTTCGGCTATATGCCGTTCGGCAACCCGCCGGGCCTCGTCTACGAGTACGACCCTGGTCCCGACAAGTGGGCGAAGAAGAAGGTGCTCCCGCAGCGCGTGCATCACCAGGCGCAGGCGGTCTTCAACAACAAGATCTACGTCCTCGGCGGCTGCAAGCAGGGCATCTTCGGGACCGACGCGGTCACCAACGTCTGGGAATACGACCCCGCGACCGACAACTACCGCGCGATGGCGCCGATTCCGGGGCCGCGCTGCTCGGCCGTGGCGGCGACGGTGAACGGCAAGATCTACTTGATCGGCGGCATCGAGCCGTTCGAGAACGGGAAGGGCAGCCGCATCAGCGGCCGCAACCAGGCGTTCGACCCGGTCGCCAACACGTGGAGCGCCACCGACCTCAGCCCGATGCCGACGACGCGCAATCACGCCTTCGTCGGCGTGGTGAACAACAAGATCTATGTCATCGGCGGACGGCAGTCGGCCGGCATGATTCCCTACAGCAGCAACACCGACGTGGTCGAGGAGTACGACCCGGCGACCAACACCTGGGGCGGCGTCAAGCAGCGGATGCCGACCGCGCGCAGCGGCGGCGGCTACGCCACCTACAACGGAAAGATCTACATCGGCGGCGGCGAGTGGATCTCGCGCGAGGTGATGGCGTCGTTCCGCGCCCTCGAGGCGTACGACCCCGCCACCGACACGTGGCAGCTCCTGCCGGCGCTGCCCGGGGCGGTGCACGGCAACGCCATGTCGTTCATCGGCAGCCGGCTGCACAACGTGAGCGGCAAGATGGAGAACGGCGGCCTGCCCGATCAGATGGCGCCGGCAACCGCCGATCACAGCGTGATGGAATTGCCCGCCGCAACGGGCCGGACCAACTGACGGGGACCGATCATGAGGACACGAACTCTTTCGACTGCCGCCGTCGTCGGTGCCCTGGCGCTTGGCGCCCTCGCCATGCAACCGGTGCTTCGCGCCCAGGACCCCACGTTGCGCTGGGTGAAGGCCGCCCCGTTCCCCGTTCCGGAAGAGGAGCTGTACGGCGTCTCGGTGAACAACAAGATGTACGTCATCGGCGGCTACGGCACGACCGGTCAGCCGGCGCCGGCGATGGTGTGGGAGTACGACCCCGGCCCGGACAAGTGGACGCGGAAGAAGGGGCTGCCCGTCGCCGTGCACCATCAGGCGCAGACGGTGATGAACGGCAAGATCTATTTCTTCGGCGGCTGCCAGCGGCCGGTGGGCGGCGCCGGCGCCAACGGCTGGGCGCCGGTCGACAACGCCTGGGAGTACGACCCCGCCGCGGACACGTACAAGGCGCTGGCGCCGATGCCGGGGAAGCGCTGCTCGGCGATTGCGGAGAATGTCGGCGGCCGGATCTACGTCATCGGCGGCGTGACGACGATGGACAACACGAATGATGTCGCGTTCAACGGCCAGGGACCGGCGCGCGTCCTTGGCGTCAACCAGATGTACGACCCCGCGGCCAACACCTGGACGACGAAGAGCGCGATGCCGACGGGCCGCAACCACGCGTTCTCCGGCGTGGTGAACGGGAAGATCTACGTCATCGGCGGCCGCATCGGCCATGGGTTCGTCACCACCTCGAGCAACACCGACGTCGTCGAGGAGTACGACCCCGCGAGGGATCTGTGGGGCGTGGCGAAGGCGCGGATGATCAGCCCGCGCAGCGGCGGCGGCTGGGCCACCTACAACGGCAGGATCTACGTGTCCGGCGGCGAGGTCCAGAACGAGCGCTACAGCGCGGCGTTTCGCTCGCTCGAGACCTACGACCCGGCCGCCAATCGCTGGGACATCCTGCCGTCGCTGCCGGGCGCCGTGCACGGCAACGCGGTCGCGTTCATCGGCAACAGGCTGCACACGGTGAGCGGCAAGATGGAGGGCGGCGGCTTCGCCGATGCGCCCGGCAAGGCGACCGCCGATCACAGCGTGATGGAGATGCACGCCGCGGGCACTCAGTAGGTGGTGGTTGGTAGTTCGTAGTTGGTGGTCGTCGTAGAGGCCGACCTTCAGGTCGGCCTTGGTGTTGAACATGAAACGTCTTCTCGCTCTCGCATTCGTAGCAGCGTGTGTTTGTGGTGTACGTGCGCAAGGTCCGGCGGTCGGCAAGGCGGCGGACTGGGGCCGGCTGCGGCCGGAAATCCTCGAGCGCTACCGCGCACTGGTGCAGATCGACAGCACCTCCGGCCACGAGACGCTGGTGGTGGACTACCTGAAGAAGGTGCTCGAGGCCGAAGGCATCCCGACGAAGACGCTCGCGCTGAACCCGGCGCGCGCCAACCTCGTCGCGCGCCTGAAAGGGAACGGCTCGAAGCGGCCGCTCCTGATCCTCGCCCACACCGACGTCGTCGGCGTGCAGCGCGAGAAGTGGCCAGTCGATCCGTTCGGCGCGGTGATGAAGGACGGCTACATCTGGGGACGCGGCAGCAAGGACGACAAGCCGGTGCTGGTCGCCAACCTGATGACGATGCTGATGCTGAAGCGGCAGGGCGTGGCGCTGGATCGCGACGTGATCTTCCTGGCGGAATCGGGCGAAGAAGCGGATCTCGAAGGGGTCGGCATCAACTACGTGGTGCGCGAGCACTTCCCGGAGATCGACGCCGAGTTCGCGATGACGGAGGGCGGCGGCGCCGACATCGAGAACGGCCGCGTCGCGCGCGTGAACATCGGGACGGCGGAGAAGGTGCCGGCCCGCGTGCGGCTCGTGGCGTCGGGGACCGCGGGCCACGGCTCGGTGCCGCGCCTGGACAACGCGTTGATTCACCTCGGCGCCGCGGTCGAAAAGGTCGGCCTCTGGGAAACGCCGATGCGGCTCAACGAAACGACGCGCACCTACTTCGAGAAGCTGGCGGCCATCAGCCCGCCCGATCGCGCGTCGATCTACAAGGCGCTGCTCGATCCGAAGACTGCGGACGGAGCGCAGAAGTTCCTGCGGGAGCACGCGCCCGGGGAGTACTCGATGCTGCGCACGTCGGTCGTGCCGACGATCCTGAAGGCGGGCGTCGGGGCGAACGTGATTCCGTCCGAGGCGGAAGCGACGCTCGACATCCGCGCGCTGCCGGACGAGAACATCGATGCGTTCTATACGGAGCTGACGAAGGTCATTGGCGATCGCGCCGTGAAGGTCGAGCGGCTCCCGCAGACGCGGCCGGCCTCCCCGGCCTCGAAGCTCGGGACCGAGATGTACCAGGCGATGGAACGCGTCGCGAAGACGATCTATCCGGACGCCACCGTCATCCCGTCGATGTCGACCGGCGCCAGCGACATGGCGCAGCTCCGGGCCAAGGGCATCCAGTCCTATGGCGTCGGCCCCGCGTCCACGGACGCGGAGCAGCTCAACTACCCGGCGCACGGCGACGTCGAGCGGCTCGCCGAGTCATCGCTCTACCCGTTCGTGCAGTACGTGTGGGGCGTGGTGATGGACGTGGCTGCGCGTAAGTAGCCAGCGCCCAAGCCGCGTTCGGCGTTGGTCGTTTGTCGTGAGTCGTTGCGGAGGGGCCGACCTGAAGGTCGGCCCCTACGTCCGTTCGAGTTACGTCGGTTCGACGATGGTCAGCGAAATCCGAAACCACCAACCACCATCTACCAACCACCAGCCAGCTACCGTCCCGGCGCGGGCTTCGCGAACCTCGCCGCGTCGATCGGCGCGTTCGGTTGCACGGACGTGAGGTTAATCGTGTACTGGCCGTCCACCCACGTCGACTGCCACGTGAAGGGGATCTTCACGCCGGTGCCGGGCACCTCGCGGTAGTCGGAATACGTGACATGCGTCGGAACGGTGCCGACCGCGGTCGGCGCGTAGCGCGTCTGCCGGACGAGCAGTCCCGAAGCCCGGTCGAAATAGAGCTTCACCGGAACGCGATCGATCGTCCCCTGGACGACCTGCATCGGCTTGTCGTCGATGCTGACGGCGGGGAAGTCGGAGCGCCAGCCGGTAAGAAGCTGCTTGATCGGCGCGGCAAACGCCAACTGCGCGTCCACGCGCGCGCCCGTGAGGTCGGCGCCGACCAGCGGAATCAGCGGCAGGGGAGCGAGGTCCTTCGGGTAGGCGAGCCATGCTTCGCGTCCGTCGTAGGTCGATGTGGCATCGCCGCTCGCCATGTGCACGACCATCGCCCGCAGGTTCGGTGCTTTCGCATAGACATCGACCGGCACCTTGGCGAAATCGGAGTCGAACCCTTCGTAGGTGCCCTTCGCCGTAAAGCTCGTGAGCCGGCCCAGCGCCTGCGCGCCGCCGACAGCCTGCAGGTATTTGTCGAGAATCTGATCCGCGGTCGCGGTCACGCGGCCGCCCGGCAGCGCTTCGATTTCGTCCGGATCGTCGGCCGGCGGCTCGCCGTATTGCGCCGCCAGGCTGGGGATGACCTTCGGACGCTGCATGCCCCGATGGCAGGTGTAGCAGGTCACGAAAGGTCTCCCGCCGAAGTTCGCGTCGTTGATCGCCTTCACCATCGTGATCATGGTGCGGGCGCGGTTCTTCAACGGCGTGTCGGTCGCATAGTTCGCCCAGTCGCTGGCGCTCGCGCCGCCGTGGCAGTCGGTGCAGTTCAAGCTGAGCGACGCGGCGAAGAAGCCCATGGTGTTCATGAACTCCCTGACGGGAATGCCGCGCAGCACGCGGACGTTCTTGAAGGCCTCCTCGGCCATTTGCGGTCGCTGCGCGGCGCCTGGCGCCGCGGCCTGCGCCGCGGGACGCGCCTGGCCGTAGACTCCCACCGCGATCAGCATCGCCAGCCCCGCGCCACACAACTTCGTGCCCCGACTGAGTGTCATCTCATCCTCTTTCCTGCGTCGCGTCTGTAAATCCTGGTCTGTCCGGACTATACATCCGCCCAAGATCCATGTTCAAATCATCGCCACCGCGAGGTGCGTTCACCTGCAGAAGGAGGGGATCTCGAAATGCGTCTGTCACTTGCGCGATCCATCGTCGGCCTGGTCGTCCTGCTGGCGTTCGCATCCGTGGTCCACGCTCAAGGGTCGAAGCCGGCGGGGAAGGAAAGCCTGTACAACGGCAACAGGTTGAAAAATGATCCGACTCCAGGCGGCCCCGCGCCCGTCCACGACGTGAGCGGCTCCTGGGCGGGAAACCTGACCCCCGATCGTGGGGAAATCCCTCCGCTGACCCCGGCCGGTCAAAAACTGTTCGCCCTGAACAAGCCCGAAACCGAAGTCGGCACCGGCCATTCGAACGATCCGATGAACACCTGCGACCCGCTGGGGCTGCCCCGGAACACGGTCTTCGAAACGCGTGGTCTCGCGTTCGGGACGATGGGGCCGGACCGGATCGTGGTGCTGCACCAGTATCAGCGGATCTGGCGCTATGTGTGGATGGACGGCAAGCACGAGCTGCCGACGAAGTTCGACGTCCGCGGCGGCGTGCCGTCGCGTTATTACGGCTATTCGGTCGGACACTGGGAAGGCGACAACACGCTGGTCATCAACACGGTCGGCGTCAACGACACCACGTGGCTCGACAAGGCCGGCCACCCGCACAGCATCGACGCGAAGATCGAAGAGCGCTACACCCGCCTCGATCACAACCACCTGCAGATGGTGGTGACGGTGGACGACCCGAAGGTCTTCACCAAGCCGTTCGTGCTCTCGAAGAACGACTACCGGTGGATTCCGGACCAGGAAGCGGAAGAGCAGATGTGCGTGCCGTCGGAAATGATCAACTACATGAAGACGATCAGCGATCCGGCGTTCGGGGTCGACGGCGCCACGCAGAAATGAACAGGCTGCCCCTCATCGCGGCCGTCTGTCTGCTCGCCGTCGCCTCGGTCAAGGGGCAGGAGAAACCCCTGATGGCCGAGGACGTGTTCAAGAACATCCAGGTGCTCAAGGGCATCCCCGTCAGGGAGTTCATGAACACGATGGGGTTTTTCTCGGCCGCCACCAACCTGAACTGCATCGACTGTCACTCCCCGCAGAGCGAGAGCCTCGAGGGGTACGCCATCGACACGCCCCGGAAGCAGACGGCGCGGCGGATGGTCCTGATGGTGAACCAGATCAACCAATCGCAGTTCGGCGGACGAAAGCTGGTCACCTGCTACACGTGCCACCGGGCCAACGATCGTCCCGAGGCGATTCCCAGCCTGCTGGATCAATACAGCGTCCCCGAGGACGATCCGAATCGCGTCGAGGTGATTCCCGCGGGACCGGTGCAGTCTGTCAAGAAGATCTCCGCCGATCAGATCCTGGACAAGTACCTCCAGGCGATCGGTGGGGCCGCACAGGTGGCGAAGCTCACCAGCTTCACCGCCAAGGGCACCTACGAGGGGTACGACACGCTCTCGGCGAAGGTACCGGTGGACATCTTCGCCAACTCGCCGAATCAGCTCACGACTGTCGTCCACACGCCGAACGGCGACAGCGTGACGACCTACGACGGCCGGAACGGCTGGATTGCCGCGGCGGACAAGTTGATGCGCGTGCTGCCGCTCGACGGCGGCGATCTCGAAGGCGCGAAGATGGACGCGACGCTGTCGTTCCCTGCGCGCATCAAGCAGGATTTCCAGTGGCGCACCGGGTTCCCGTCGGTCAGCATCGACGATCACCCCGTTGAAGTCGTCCAGAACGCCGCGCGCGGCGCGACCGGAGCGAAGCTGTACTTCGACAGCGAATCAGGACTGCTGGTCCGGCAGGTGCGCTTCGTCGATACGGCGGTCGGCGTCATTCCGACGCAGGTCGACTATTCCGACTACCGCGACGTCGCCGGGGTCAAGGTGCCGTTCCGCCGCGTCATCACCTGGACCGACGGCCGATCGACGATCGAGCTGAGCCAGGTGCAGCCCAACGTCCGTGTCGGGGCGGCGCAGTTCGCCAGGCCGGCCGTGCCGAAGCCACGGACCGGGGCGGCGTTGCCTTGACAGCCTGTGGGGACTCGCGTAAAAAGTCCGGATATCGAACCAGACAGTCACGTGCTCCAGTGGGAAGGAAGAACGCGATGAGAATCAGGCTTGCCGGGGTGGTGGTGGCCGCGGGTTGTCTCCTCGGGTTGGCGGGTAGCGCGTCCGCGCACCATGGCTTCAACGTCGAGTTCGACGGCAGCAAGTGCATGGATCTGAAGGGGACGCTCACGGGCGTCATCTGGGAAAACCCGCACGCCTATCTCGAAATGGACGTCCAGGATGCCGAGGGCAAGACGGTGGGATGGCACCTCGAGATGATCACGCCGAATGCGCTCAAGCGGAACGGGACCACGCGGCAGGACTTCACCGCGAACATGGGGAAGGTCATGAACGCGCGCGCCTGCCCGGCGAAGGTGGGCGGCGAATCACGCGGCGCGGCCGAATACATCAAGCTCTCTGACGGCATCCTGCGCATCGTCGGGCAGATTCCCGAGCGGGGCATGACGCCCGACAAATTGAATTTCTGAGGAGCTCCGAGATGACACGGACAGCTGGAGTCATCGCAGCGGTTCTCTGCTTCCTGCTCGTGCCGCTCATCGCGCAGCGCGGCTCGGGGCAAGGCGGGCGAGGCGGCGCGACGCAGACGCAGGGCGCGGCGGCCCAGGGCGCGAAGCCGCCCGTCAAGATCGCCGGTGACTTCGACAAGGTGAAGGTCCTGGAACCGGGCGGCGCGACGCCGCGGACGCGCGACGGTCATCCGGATCTCAGCGGCCGTTACTATCCCAACCACGCCGGCCGGATGCTCCAGGGCGCCTACCGCATTCCCGAGCCGATCATGCGTCAGTACGATCCGGCGAAGACGCCGCAGGAAAACCCGGTGTTCAGGCCTGACGTGGCCGAGAAGTACCTGAAGCCGACGCCGTATGGCAGCTGTCCTCCCGGCGGAACGCCGACCTCCATCACCACGCAGGCCACCGAGCATGGCCCGCTCGAGATCGTGCAGGTGCCGGGACGCGTGTGGCTGCTCACCGAGTTTCCGCAGACGATCCGCATGGTCCCGACCGACGGCCGTCCGCATGTGCCCGACCCCGACACCAGCTTCAACGGCGATTCCGTCGGACGCTGGGAGGGCGACACGCTGGTCGTCGATACCGTGGCGATCGACACGCGGATGCGGAACATCTCCGTCGGCAAGACGGGCGACGCCAACGCGTGGCTCCACAGCGAGAAGGAGCACGTCATCGAGCGCTTCAGCCGCCCCTCGAAGAACTACCTGATGTACCAGCTGACGGTCGAGGATCCCGAGGTGCTGATGAAGCCGTTCACGTCGGCGCCGCACGTGTGGACGCTGGCGCAGGATCCCAACGATGTGTGGACGGAATACGTCTGCTCGTCGAACGAGGAGCCGGAGGTCTACAAGAACCTCGATCAGAAGACGAAGGATGAGTACGAGCGAAGCGGCCGCGACGGCACCACGCCGGCCGGGCGCGGCAGGCAATAGAGAAAGGGACTTCATGACGACCAGGCTGGCGGCGCTGTCGATCCTTGCGGGTGTTCTGTCGGCTTCTTCTCCTGCGTTCGCGCATCACGGCAATGCGGCGTACGACGGAACGGTGACCATGCTCAAGGACGCCACCGTCACGAAGCTCGCCTGGGCGAATCCCCACACCATCGTTGAATTCGACATGAAGGACGACAAGGGGCAGGTCGTCCACTGGGCCGCCGAGCTGGGCAGTCCGTCAGCGCTCGGCAATCTCGGCTGGACCAAGACATCCCTGTCGCCGGGCGACGTCATCACCGTCTACGTCCATCAGGCAAAGAGCAAGAATCCTGTTGGCCGCATCGACCATGTCGTGCTTGCCGACGGCAGCATCCTGCGGGACAGCGCAGGGGGTGGCGAAGCCGGCGCAGGCGGAGGGGGCCGCGGCGGTCGCGGTGGACGGGGCGGACGCGGCGGCGGCGATCCCCAGTAACGGTGGGCGGGCTAAAGACCCGCCCCTGCGTCGTTATCGCTTCGGCGCGGCAGGCCCGCCTTCGCGCTCAATGCTCATCGCTTCGGCAGGGCAAGGTGGGTTGTGCGTGGAACCGGCTTGCCGGTCACCTGAATCCAGTCGATCCTCGATCCTCCGCCGGATCCATGACCGGCGCCCCGCATCAGGTCGGTGAAGCCGATCTCCTCGACGCGGCTCAAGTCCGGGTTGTCCACCCACCGCGCTTCCCGGCCTTCGACGACCTGCGAGATATCCAGGTTGCGCCAGCGCACGTCGTAGAGCTGAATTTCTGATTCGACCCAGTCCGTCGAGAGGCCGACGGCCTTGTCGCCCACCAGCCACGTGCCGTCGGCGAGCTTCAGGATCGGGCGGAGCAGGTGAAACCCGCTGACCCTGGTGCGCCACTTGATGGTCGCGAGGCCGCTCAGATCCACGTCGTTGTTCCTGTCCCTCAACGTGATCGCGCAATTCGATTCGCACAGCAGCGACATCACGTAGGTGATGTCGGCGTTGTAGGGCTGGAGGACCGTGCGCGTACCGGCTTTATCGCCGTAGAGGCGCACCTCGAGATTCGGATTCGCGACGTCCCCCTGCACGATCGGATGCTCGGGCTCGCGCTCGTTGTTCACGTTGGTGACGGTCTTGTCGTATTTCCAGTCCTCGCGGAAGAAGACCGGGGGGTAGTTGGCGGTGACCGCTCCGCCCAGTTGACCAGGTCGAGCGCCGCCCCGGCCGCCCTGCGGCTCTCCTCGTTGTGCGTCTGCTGACGCGGCGAGGCAGATCGTCAACAGTCCCAGCGCCGACACTCGAGCGAGCTTGGTCATGACTACTTCGGCGCCTCCGTGCCGTAGCGCGATGGCGTTGAATCGTCCCTGTCGGCGAGCACCGTGCCGTCCGCCAGGATCACCTTGTTCGTACGGCCCACGGGCGCGCCGCTCTTGGCCTGGTAGACGTATGCCGTGATGACGTCGCCCGCCCGCAGCGTCGTCCGGCTCCAGCCGAGGAGCGCCATCGACGGCGGGCTGCCAATCTCCATCGTCCAGTGCTGGAGCTCGCCCGTCGCGGTCTTGTAGTCGAACTTGATGAGCGAATGCGGATTCATCCAGGAGAATTCCGTGACGACGCATCCCTTCATCTCTTTCGGCGTGGCGGCATAGGCCGCGTCGCCGTGATGTGCGGACAGCGGAGCGCTCATCGCCAGGAGCCCGGCGAGCATCGGAACGAAGACCTGCACCCTCATGTTCATCGTCATCCCCTCACCGGCCGCGGCCACCGCCACCGAGACGCTGCTGATCGGCATCGGGATAGCTGCCGGCCGGATCGCCCTGCTCCTGCAGGTACTTCAGCGTCTCGGAGGGTACGCAGAGCCATTCGTTGATCTTCTGGTTCGGGACCCACCGGTAATAGTAGGTGCCAAGGGAAAACGGCTTGGTGAACATCTTCGGATCGTCGATCGTCATGCTCACCTTCATCGTGTTGTGATCGACGCGCGTCCACCGTTCCTGTACGTGCGCCATGACGGAGTGCGGCGTTCCGTCGCGCAGCAGCCACGTGCGCTCGTCGAGGCCGGTGGTATCGATGACGAAGTTGTAGTCGTCCTCCCAGCGGCCGACGGAGTACCCCATGTAGGTCGGATCGAGTGAATCCCTGTCGTCGCCGCCGACCTTGGTCGGCAGCGGCCGCCCGTCGGTCCACACCTCGCGCCAGAAGCCGCCGAACTGCAGCAGGAAGACGACACGGTTCGGCATCGCCGCCACCGACATCGCGCGGTTCTGGTAGATGAAGTTCAGCGGAAAGCCGAGCGGGTCGCAGAACCGCGCCGACGGATCGTTGGTGCCCGCGGGACCAAATCGTCCGATCGGCTTCCGCTGGCTGAGGACCTGCTGGCCGAGCGGCGTCAGCGACGGGCGTTCGGCGGCGGCGCCGCGCGGGATCGCGTCGGTCGATCCGGGCCCGGCCCACGTGCCGGACAGGTCGCGTTTCGGCGCCGCCCCGCCGTCGCCAGTGATGGTGTCCAGCGGGTAGTACACCCAGGGCGATTTTGCCTGCGCGGCCTGAGGTCGAGCCGTCTGGCCGGCCGCCATGGTGGAAAGAACCAGCGCGGCCGCCAGGGCCATCATCGCGCCGATGAGTGCGTGCCGCATGTACGGTCCTTTCGCCTCCTCGCGAGCACCGCGTGACCGGTGTGGCGCAGAGCATACCTTCGCCCGACAGGTCAGTCAAAGCGTCCCAAGTCTTGGGTTGACAGCCATCGACGAATCGCGTTACAGGTGTCCCACATTTCCATTACTGGCCGACTGATGAGCCGAACGCGCAAGCCTTCGCGGAGAGATTTCCTCGCTGCCACCGCTGCGACGGGGATAGCCCTGGGCATCGACCCGGGCGCCGCCGCCGCGCAGGAAGCCGCGGGGCGCCAACGGGACGCGGCGCCGCCGGGCGGGCCCGACATGTACCGCGGGACGGCTGCCGGCGCCGTGGTGGCGCAGTTGAGAGCCGCGGGCGTTCGCACGCTGTTCCACACCAACACGAGCGGATTCGTCCCGTTCTTCGAAGCCATCGCTGCCGCCGGCGACGTGCAGGTCATCAACATGACGCACGAGGGGCAGGCGGTGGCCGCGGCGGCCGGCTACACGATGGCCAGCCGGACGCTCGGGTTCTTCTTCGGTAGCCACGTGGGGATCCCCAACGCGTTGAGCAATACGTACAACGCGTGGAAGGATCGGGTGCCGCTGCTGCTGGCGTTTTCGGGCGGCCAGGGGGAGCAGGGAAAGGACAGCTTCGAGTCGTGGGACAACATCCTCGGACCCACCGAGGCGTTCACCACGTGGAGAGGTGAGCTGGCGTCCGAGGAGGTGACCGACACGCTGCGGCTGGCCCTCAAGTTCGCCTTCGGGCCGCCGAGCGGGCCGGTGGCGCTGACATTTGGCGCCGGCGGCGAGCAGGTCCAGGCGCCGATTTACCGGATCGATTCCGCCACCATGCGCGCGCGGTCGCGCGCGTCGTCCGATGTCATCGAGACGACCGCGCGGTGGCTGATCGAGGCGGACGACCCGGTCTTCGTGGTTGGCTCCCAGGTTGGCGTGGAAGGCGCCTACGCCGAGGTGGTCGCGCTCGCCGAGAAACTGTCGGTCCCCGTCGCGGAGACGATCCACAGCCTCTACGCGAATTTTCCGAACGACCATCCGCTGTTTCTCGGCGAGCTCCAGTCGCAGCGCTATCCGCGGAAGCAGGATGTGCTGGTCAGCTTCGGCGAGAGCTTCACGGCGGGCAGGGAAGACGAACGCGGCCTCACGGCCAGCGGGCCGCGGCGCGTCGTGCACATCAGTCACGAGCCGCAGGCCCTCGGACGGTCCTTTGCGCCGGACCTCGGCATTCTGTCCGACATGCGCGCCGCAATCCGCGACCTGTCGGACGCCGTCGACGGCATGGTGACGAAGGATCGCCTGGCGCGGATTCGGGCGAGCAGGCTCGCGGACGTATCCCGCCTGACCACCGGTTTGAAGCAGTCGCGCGAGATCGCGCTGCGCGCGCACTTCGACAGCAGCCCTGTCACCTGGGAGCGCGTCGGGTTCGAACTGGAGAAGGTCCTCGACAAGGACGCCGTGATCGTCCCGGAGCTGGGGACCCAGTACAACAAGATCTACAGGCAGCTGAAGCTGGGTGGCGCGAACAAGCAGCGAATCGGGCGGACGAGGGGCGACGCGCTCGGGTGGGGCGTCGCCGCCGCGCTCGGCGTGAACCTGGCGCTGCCGGACCGGCAGGTCGTCGCGCTGCAAGGGGACGGCGGGTTTCTCTTCAACCAGTCCGAGGCGTTGTGGAGCATCGCACGCTACGAAGCGCCGATGCTCATCGTGATCATGAACAACCACTCGTACAACGAGAGCCGGGCGCGCAATATGCTCAATGGCGGCACGTTCTACGAGGCAGGCAGGGACTTCAACGGGTATCTCGGAGACCCGAACGTCGACTTCACGAAAATCGCGGAAGCTTATGGCCTGAAAGGCGAGAAGGTCGTGCGCGCCGGCGATCTCGCGCCCGCACTGCAACGATGCCTGCGGAGCATGCGCGACGGCAAGGCCGTCGTCCTCGATGTGGACGTCGAGGTTGACGGGGCGCCGCTGCGCCAGCCGACCTGGTATCAGCGTTACTCGATCGCGGACATCCGCCGGAAGAGACTGAATGGCTAGCAGAAGCCCGCTGCTCGCCGTCTCGATCCTCGTGGCGTGGCTGCCGGCTTCGGCCAGCGCCCAGGGCGATCGCGCCCAGGGCGACCAGGACGCGCGGATGGCGCGTGGCAGGCAGGTCGTGGCGCAGGCCTGCACCACGTGTCACACGACCCTCGTCAGGATGCTGCAGGTCCACAAGCAGACTCCGGAACAGTGGAAGGACACCGTCTACTTCATGATCAGCCGCGGCGCGCAGGTCATGCCCGACGAGATCGAGCCGGTGGCCGCGTTTCTCGCGGCGTCATCGGGAGGTGGCCGGCCGGGGGCTCGGGAAGTGGGCCAGCAGGGGCGCGCCGCCGACGGCGCGGCGATCCTGCAGCGGAATTGCCAGCAGTGCCACGAGCTGGCAACCGCATCGGCCAAGGCCGATGCTGAAGAGTGGAGTGCGGTCGTCGCGCGCATGATGGCCTACGGCGCACGGCTCACTCCGGCAGATCAACAAACCCTCATTGGATATCTCAATGGACTCAAGAAGTAGACGTACTTTCGCTGTTCTCGCCTTCGTCGTTCTCGCCGCCGCCATCGCGGGTGCGCAGGGCGGCGGTCGAGGGCGTGGGCGGGGAGGCGCGGACCAGGGCCCGCCGCCTCCGAAGGACGTGACCGCGCCGGCCATTCCCGGCGTCGTCGCCGCGGGCACGCACATCGAGCTCGTCGCCTATCCGGTCGCGGGCACCGAGGGTCCCATCAGGCTCCTCGACGGCAGCGGCGTCCTGTGGACCGAGCGAAACGTGCAGCACATTTCAAAAGTCGACCTGGACGGCAACCGCTCGACGTTCGTCGAAAGCGCCGAGGGCGCCAACGGGCTGGCGTGGGATTCGAAGGGACGGCTGCTCGCCGTGCTGCGTCCCAGCTCCGGCGAGAAAGTCGCCGTGCTGTATCCGCCGGCGAGTGTCGCCACGCTGGCGGACAAAGTCGACGGCAAGCCGTTCAACGCGCTGAACGATCTCATCGTCAGCACGAAGGACGACATCTACTTCACCGACACGCAGGGCATCTATTTCCTGCGGCCGGGCGGTCAGGTGAAGAAGGTCGCCGATCTCAAGAACATGAATGGCGTTGTCCTCAGCAAGGACGAGAAGACGCTGTATGCCAACCACAAGGACGGCGAGTACCTGCTCGCCTTCGACGTGCAGCCGGACGGATCGCTGAAGAACCAGCGCAACTTCGGCAAGTACAAGAGCGTGACGATTCCTGGTCATGCCGATCCGCGGATGACGGAGGATAACGGCGCCGACGGCATGGCGATCGACGAGGACGGCCGCGTCTACACGGCCACCAACGTCGGCGTCGAGGTCTTCAGCCCGAAGGGCGAGTACCTGGGCGCGATTCCGATTGGTCTGTGGGGCGCCGAGCAGAACCGGCTGCAGAAGCCACAGAACCTCACCTTCGCGGGTCCCGACCGCAAATGGCTCTACACCGTCGGGTCCAACGCGATCTACCGCGTGAAGCTGCTCGCGTCGGGCATCAAGAGCCGGGGCAAGTAGGCAACAATTTACAGATTGGGCCGCCTGCAGGCGGCCCCTACGCTCGCGATCACGATCAACCAAGGGGGGAACCGTGCTGAGCATCCGCAAGGTTGGAGCGGCGTTCGGGTTCGTGTTGTTGCTGCCGGTCGTGGCGTTCGCGCAGGCGACGATCAGCGGCGTCGTCAAGGACGCGTCGGGCGCCGTGCTTCCGGGCGTCACCGTCGAAGCGTCCAGCCCCGCACTCATTGAAAAGGTCCGCACGGCCGTGACGGACGGCACCGGTCAGTACGCCATCGAGAACCTGCGGCCCGGCCTGTATTCGGTCCGGTTCACGCTCGCGGGCTTCGCGGCCGTGCAGCGAGACGAGGTCGAGCTGTCGGGCAGCTTCACGGCCCGCATCAACGCCGATCTGCGGGTCGGCGGCATCGAGGAGACGATCAAGGTCACCGGCGAGACGCCGGTCGTCGACGTGCAGAGCACGCAGCAGGAGCGCGTGCTGAATCGCGAGGTGCTCGACTCGCTGCCGAACGCCGGACTTCGAACCGCGCTCGGCGTGCTGATTCCGAGCGTCGACTTCCGCCGCCAGGACGTCGGCGGCGCGGGCGTCAGGGCCGTGACCGGCAACATGGTGGCCCACGGCGCGCGATCCGAAGATGCCGGGACGACCCTGAACGGGATGTCGATTGCCTCGTTCGGCACCGGCGCCGCGACCGCGACCATCTTCATGAACCCGATGGGCATCCAGGAAATGACCATCGATACCGGTTCGAACGACGCCGAGCTGCACGCGGGCGGCGTCAGGACGAATTACACGTTACGTGAAGGGGGCAACACGTTCCACGGCGTGGTGTTTGGCGCGTATGCGCCAGGCAAGCTGCAGGGCGACAATCTCACCGATTCGCTCAGGCAGCGCGGACTCAGCGAGCCGAACAAGATCAAGGCGAACTGGGATATCAACCCGGCCTTCGGCGGCCCCATCCTTCGCGACAAGGTGTGGTTCTTCGGCGCGGCGCGCTACAACGTGAACGCCGACTACGTCGCGGGTCTTTACTGGAACAAGAACACGAACAATCCGAACGCGTGGACCTACGAGCCGGACAAGAGCCGCCGCGTGTGGAACGAACAGAAGCAGCCGGACGAGCAGGTGCGCGTCAGCTGGCAGGCGACCCCGCGCAACAAGCTGGGCGGCACCTACTACAACACCAGCTACTGCTTCTGCCCGACCGACGCGTCGCTGACGCTGTCGTGGGAAGCCGGTCAGCGTGCCGAGTACCCCTTCCAGCGGCTCGTCACGGGCGACTGGACGCTGCCGGCAACCAGCCGGATGCTCATCGAAGCCAACGGGCTGATCTACAAGTCGCAGAGCAACCGCATCCCCTGGAGCGGGCTGGCGGAGGGGATCATCCCGGTCCAGGAGCAGAACACCGGCATGCGCTATCGCGCGGCCGAGTCGTATCGCGTCCAGGACCAGAGCGTCTACACGTTGAGCGGCTCGTTCTCCTACGTGACCGGCGCGCATGCCATCAAGTTCGGCGGCTCCGACAAGTTCGGCGATCTCGGCCAGAACGAATACGACCTGTCGCCCGTCAGCTATCGGCTGCGCGGCGGCGTGCCGAACCGGATCACCGAGCGTGCGCTCGGCAGCTGGAGGGCGAATGTGGGCGCCGACCTCGGGCTGTACGCGCAGGATCGCTGGACGCGTAACCAGCTGACGCTGAACTACGGCCTGCGCTACGACTACTTCACGAGCAGCTATCCCGAGCAACGTATCGGTCCGACGACGCTGGCGCCGAGCCGGAACATCACGTTCCCGGCGCAGCCGGGCCTCGGGGCGCTGCACGACCTGTCGCCGAGACTGGGGGCCGCTTATGACCTGTTCGGCGACGGGAAGACCGCGGTGAAGGTGAGCCTCAACCGCTACGTGCTCGCTATGGGACCGGACGTCACCTTCATCCAGCTGGCCAATCCCTCCCGCAACCTGGTGACGAGCGCGACGCGTACGTGGGGGGATGCGAACCGCGACTTCGTGCCGCAGTGCGATCTCCTGAACGTCCGCGCGAACGGGGAATGCGGCGCGCTGTCGAACGAGAACTTCGGGACGGTCGTCACCAACCTCACCTACGACACGAACATGTTGACCGGGTGGGGCAAGCGGAACTTCAACTGGGAGGTCTCGGGCGGCATCCAGCGTGAGCTGCTGCCCGGCGTTTCCGCGGACGTGACCTACTTCCGCCGCTGGTACGGGAACTTCGCGCTTGTCAACGACCTCGCGGTCGGTCCCGCCGACTACGACAAGTTCACCATCACGGCGCCGCGGGATCCGCGGCTGCCGGCCGGCGGCGGCTATCCCGTGGAGGGGTACGACCTCAAGCCGGCCAAGTTCGGCGTGGCGGCGCAGCCGTTCGTGACGCTGTCGCGCAAATACGGCAAACAGCGGGACTACTGGGATGGTGTCGATGCCACCGTGAACGCGCGGCCGCGCGAGGGATTGTTCTTCCAGGGCGGCGTGAGCACGGGGCGCCGCGTCGAGGACAACTGCGACGTCGTGACCAAGGTGGTGACCGTTTCAGGAACCGACCGCCAGACCCCGAACACGATCTATTGTCACCGTGAGGAGCCGATGCTGACCTTCGTCAAGGGCTACGGCTCGTACACGATTCCGAAGGTCGACGTGCAGATCAGCGGGACTTACCAGACGAAGCCGGGTCCGCTCGTCCTGGCGCTCTACACGGCAACCAACGCCGAAGTGGCGCCGAGCCTTGGCCGCAGCCTGTCGGGCGCCGCGCCCAGCGTGGACCTCCACCTGCTCGCGCCGGGTCCCTACACGACGACCAACGGCGGGTCCGGGCAGGTGCACGGCGACCGGCTGCACCAGGTCGACTTTCGCTTCTCGAAGCTGCTGCAGCTGCGCGGGACCCGCGCGCGCGCGAACGTGGACCTCTACAACGCGCTCAACTCGAGCGCCGTGCTGGTGCAGAACGACGCATTCGGGGACTGGCAGCGGCCGACCGAGATCCTGATCGCCCGCTTCGTCAAGTTCAGCGTGCAGTTCGACTTTTAGGCAGTCCTGGTGTGCTGGAGGTGCTCGCCATGAGATATCGCGTTGCGTTGCTCGTCGCCCTCGCCCTGGTCGTGCGGGTTCCGTCCAGCACGCGGGCGCAGACCGAGGTCGCGCTGCTGTCGCCGAATCCGATCCAGGAAACCATCAACGAGCTGACGGCGGATTTCGAGAAGAAGACGGGCACTCACGTCAAGGTCACCTACGGCACCGGCGTCAGCACACGGAAAGACGTGGCGGCCGGCAAGGCGCAGGATGTGACGCTGCTGTTCTCGCCGTTCGACGAGGCGCTTCGGACCGGCAACATCGTCCGCCAGAGTGCGACCGTCATCGCGCGGCAGCGCCTGGCCATCGCCGTCAAGAAAGGCGCGGCCAGGCCGGACATCTCGACACGCGATGCCGTCCGGCGCACGCTGCTGAATGCGAAGTCGATCATCTCGGTGGATCCGGACCAGGGGAGCGTCGGCGGCGCGGTGCTGCTGACGCTCGACAAGCTCGGTCTCACGCAGCAATTGAGGCCGAAGATCAAGTGGGTTCCGACCGGCGGCGTCGTGCAGGAGGCGGTGGCGAAGGGCGAGTACGAGCTGGCGCTCGGTCCCTATCTGAGCGACATGCGCAATCCGGGACTCGACGTCGTCGGCGCGCTGCCGCCGGACGCGTCCTATGTCGTGGACGTGACCGGCTTTCTGTCGACGAGCGCGAAGGACTCGAAGGCGGCGCGGGCGTTGCTCGACTTTCTCGCGTCGCACGACCGCGCGCCGGTCTACGAACGCGCGAAGCTGTTCCCGGCTCGCTGAGACGAACCACGAAGGTCGCGACGAACACGAAGGATTGAAAAACTCAGCTTCGTGATCTCCGCGTTCTTCGTGGTTCCCCGATCGCTACTTGGCGTCGATTCCCGACGGCCGCGACAGCGTGTCGCGATACTGGATCGCCTCCGACGGGATGCAGAGCGACTCTGAGAATTCCTGCGCCTTCATCCAGTAGAAGTTGGCCTTCATCCACGTCCACGGCTTCGTGTAGTACTTCGGATCGTCAACCGTGACCGTCAGCTGCATGTTGTACTGATCGGCGCGCGTGTAGCGCTCCTGGATGTGCGCCATCGCGGTGTGCGGATGTCCCTGTTCGTCCAGCCACGTGCGCTCATCCAGACCGGTCGTGTCGATGACGAGCGTGGTGTCGTTCTCCCAATGGCCGACCGAGTGGCCGTAGAACCGCGACTCGGGAGCGCCCTTCACGTCGACGGCCTTCGGCAGCGCGCGGCCATCCATCCAGATCTCGCGCCAGACGCGCTGCTGCTCGTAGGCGATCAGGATGCGGTTCGGCGCGGAGCCGAACAGCGTTCCGCCGCGGGCAGTGATCGCGTGGGCCAGCAGGTTGCGCGGAAAGCCGAGCGGATCGCACGTGATGAACGGATCGTTGGACTCACCCGGTCCTGCCGCCGGCTGCCCCCGGCCAAAGTTGCCTGAGGCAGCGCCGTACCCCTTGTTCTCCTTGAAGACTTTATCGCCGGCCGGCGTCATCGGCGGAACGGGGTCGGGCTTGTTCGTGGTGGCCGGTCCCACCCACGCTCCGGACAGATCCCGTTTCGGCGCGGGACCCGGCGGGTTCGGCATCTTCGGGATGCCTTCGGAGATGAACCCCTCGCCGGTGATACGTTGACGGGCCTGCGCCGCGGGACGCTCCGTGGTTGCGAGGACCAGGGCCGCCAGCACGGCGGCCATTGCTGCCCCAATGGAGTTGCGCATCAGCATGTCTCCTCGCTACTTCTTGGTGTCAGCGTCCGGATCGTACCGGCTCTTGCCGCCCGCGTCGCCGCCCAGCTGCGTGTCGTGCAGCTCGCTGCCATCCGCCAGGATGATCTTGTTCAGCCGCCCGGCGGGGTTGCCGTTCTTCGCTACGTACATCCGGACGGTGACGACGTCGCCGGCCGCCAGCGAGGTCTTGTCCCAGCCGATCAGCCGGAGCGCCTGCGGCGCCGCCGTTTCGACGACCATGTGCACGGGGTTGCCCTTCGCGTCCTTGGCGTCGAAATCGACGAGCGCGTGCGGGTTGGCCCACGAAAATTTGGTGACCGTGGCCTGCTTGAACTCAGTGATCTTGTCGTCGTAGGCGGCGTTGCCGTGATGCGCGAGCGCCGGCGTGATCGACATCAGAACGCCCAGGCTCATCGCCGAGGCCACGAACAGCTTCAGTCTCATCTGGCACCTCGTCGGGAAATCGCTGCCGAATAATACTTCATCTCTGGAAGGGCCGGCCTGCAGGGCGGCGCGTCCCTCAGGCCCACGAGAACCCCTGCTTCCCGATCGGAATCGACCGGATCCGCTTGCCGGTCGCCGCGTAGATCGCGTTGGTAATCGCCGGGATGATCGGCGGCAGCGCCGGCTCGCCGAGGCCGGTCGGCGGGTTGGCCGTCTCGAGGAAATGGACCTCGATGTCCCGCGGCGCCTGGTTCATCCGTACCAGCCGGTGATCGTTGAACGTCGCCTGCTGGGCGCGGCCGTTGACGAACGTCGTCTCCTGCGCCATCACGGCGCCCATGCCGTCGATGACCGATCCCTGCACCTGGTGCACCGCGTTCAGCGGGTTGATGACCTCGCTGCCGATGTCGGCCGCGACCCATACCTTGTTCACCTTCACGCGGTTCTGCGCGTCCACCGACACCTCGGCGATCTCGGCGAAGTAGCCGAGGTGCGCGAAGAGGAACGCGACGCCCATGCCGGTCCCCTTCGGCAGCTGGCGGCGCCCCCAGCCCGACTTCTCGGCGGCGAGCTTGAGCACGCCCTTCGCGCGCTCGGCGTTGAAGTTGTCGCGCGTGTTCGGCAGCAGCCTGCGTGGCGTGTCGAGCAGCGCCAGCCGGAAGTCGACGGGATCCTTGCCCGACGCCACCGCCAACTCGTCGATGAACCCCTGGTAGACGAACGTCGTCCCGTTGGTGCCCGGCGCGCGCAGCGGACCGGTGGGGATGCCCATCGGGATGAGCGACGCATTGAACGAGAAGTTCGGGACGAAGCCGGCAGGGAAGCTCGCACCGCCGATGGCGGTGTTCGGCGCAAACTTCTCGCCCTCGCCGAAGGCGACGTAGTGCTGGTTCCAGGCGACGATCCTCCCCGAGGCATCGAGGCCGGCCTTGAAGAAGTGATATCCGGCGGGCCGGTAGAAGTCGTGCGTCAGGTCGTCCTGGCGCGACCAGAGCAGCTTGACGGGCGTGCCGTTCATCTCGCGCGCGATCCACGCGGCTTCGGCCATGTAGTCGTTCAGGATGCGGCGTCCGAAGCCGCCGCCCATGCGGACGAAGTGGACGGTGATGTCGTTCTCGGGCATGCCGAGCGACTGCGCGATCACCTGCCGCCCTTCGCGCGGCGTCTGCGTGCCGACCCAGACCTCGAGCCTGCCGTCCTTGTAGTGCGCCGTGCAGTTCTGCGGCTCGAGCGGCGCGTGCGCGAGGAACGGATAGTAGTACGCCGCCTCGACGGTTTTCGCCGCGCCGGCGAGCGCGCCGGCGGCGTCGCCGTCGTTATAGAGCTTGATCTGCGGCGCCTGCCGGGCGAGCTCCTGCGCACGCCTGTTGAACCCCTCCGTGCTGTTGGACGCGGTCGGTCCCTCGTTCCACGTCACCTTCAGCTTCGCGCGCGCCTGCTGGGCGTGCCACCACGTGTCGGCGACGATCGCCACGCCGCCGTGCAGGCTCACGCCGAGGCAGCAGGCGGGATAGGTGTAGGTGAGATCGGGGCCGCCGGGCACGACGAACGCATGGCGCACGCCGGGGAGCCGCTTGATCTCGTCGACGTTCGCGGTCGCGACCTTGCCGCCGTAGACGGGGCATTTCTCGTAGGCCGCGTAGAGCATGCCCGGCAGCTTGACGTCGATCGCGTAGAGCGGCTCGCCGCGGACGATCTTCGGCACGTCCTGGTTGCGGGCGGGCGAGCCGATCACCTTGTAGTCCTTCGGATCCTTGAGCTTGACGCTCTTGAGATCCGGCGTCGGCAGCGCGGCCGCCTTCGACGCGAGCTCACCGTAGCCGAGCGATCGGTTCGACGCCGCGTGCGTCACGCGGCCGGATGCGGCCGCGCACTCGCTCGCCGGGACGCCCCACGTCTGGGCCGCGGCCGCGACCAGCATCTGGCGCGCGGCGGCGCCGCACTGGCGCAATGGGTCCCAGTTGATCGGGGTGGCGGTGCTACCCCCGGTGCGCTGGATGCCGAAGCTCTGCTCGTCGAGCGGCGCGTTCTCGACGGTGACGTCCTTCCAGTCCACGTCGAGCTCGTCCGCGATGATCATCGGGAGGTGGATCTTCGCGCCCTGGCCACCCTCCGGATTCTTGCCGAGGATCGTGACCTTCCCGTCCCGGCCGATCTTCAGGAACGCCCACGGCTTGTAGTTGGCGCCGCCGGCCGGCGCGCGGCTCCCTTCCTGGCCGAGCACGTCGGCGGGGTCAACGTAGATGGCGATCATCATGCCGCCGCCGGCGAGAGCGGTGGCGCGGAGGAAGTCGCGGCGCTTCATCGAATCACCTCCGCCGTCGTTGCGGTCGCGGTGCCGTTGCCGGCCGCGCGGTGAATCGCTTCGCGGATCCGCGTGTAGGTTGCGCATCGACAGAGGTTGCCGCTCATCGCCAGGTCGATGTCCGCGTCGGTCGGCCGCGGGGTACGGCGCAGCAGGGCGGCGGCGGACATGATCTGCCCCGCCTGGCAGTAGCCGCACTGCGGCACGTCGAGCTCTTCCCACGCGCGCTGCAGCGGATGCGAGCCGTCCGGCGAAAGACCCTCGAGCGTCGTGATCGCGCCTCCTGCCGCCGCCGAGACCGTCGTCTGGCACGAGCGGACGGCGTTGCCGCGCAGGTGGACGGTGCAGGCGCCGCACTGGCCGAGACCGCAGCCGAACTTGGTGGCGCGCAGGTCGAGCACGTCGCGCAGCACCCAGAGCAGCGGCATGTCGGCGGGGACGTCGACCGTCACCGCCTTTCCGTTGACGTTGAGCGTGAAAGGCATGGATGGATCCTACGGCAACCGTTCGCGTTCCGCCCTGAGAAAAAACGCCCCTTCGGTGACGACGGGGTCGCCCGGCTCGAGGCCGCTGGAGATGGCGACGTCGTTGCCCATGGCGTCACCAATCGTCACGGCGCGCTGCTCGAAACGGCCGGGCCCGGTCGAGACATAGACCACCGACTGGGCGCCCACGGTCTGCACGGCTCCCTTCGGCACCATCACGACCGGACGAGGCGAGCGGGCGGCGATGCTGACGTCGACGAACATGCCAAACCGGAGGCGGGCGCCGCTGTTGGGCACCTCGGCGCGAAGCTTGGCCGTTCGCGTCTCCGGCTGCACCTGCGGGTCGATGTAGTCCACGCGCCCGCGGAGGTCGATCCCCGCATACGCCGGCGTCGTGATCGCGACGGGACTGCCGATGCCGACGCCCGCGAAGTCGCGCTCGTAGAGATCGGCGATGACCCACACCGTGGACAGGTCCGTCACCGTGAACAGCGCCGTGGCGAGATCGATGTTGAGTCCCGGGTTGGCGTTCCGCTTCGTGACAATCCCGGCGATCGGCGACTTGACGTCGAAGGTCGTCACGACGTCGGCGGGGGAGGCGAGCCGCTGCGTCTTCTCTTCGGGAATGCCGAGCAGCACGAGCCGCGCGCGCGCCGTCTCCACCTTCGCGTCCATCTCGGACTTCTCCGCTTCGAGCCGTTCGAGCTCCTGGCGGCTCGCGGCGCCAATCGCGTAGAGGCGCTGCGTCCGTGCCTGCGCCTGGTCGTGCGCGAGGTGCTCGGCGCGCGCCGCAATGAAGTTGGTCTGCGCATCCGCCAGCTCGGGGCTGTAGACGGTTGCCAGCACCTCGTTGAGCATCACGCGCTGCCCGAGCTCCGCGCGGACCTGCGTCACGCGGCCGGAGACGAGCGAGGTGACGTCGATGTTCTTGTAGGCGTTCGGCTGCACGACGCCGGGCAGGTGCAGGCGGGTGGAGGCGGTGCCTTTGACGGCCGCGACGGTCTTGATGCCCGCGCGCGCGATCATGTCGGGGTCGAGGACGATTTCCGGCCGGGATCCGGGATCCGGGATCCGGGATCCGGAGGTTCCAGGTTCGGAGGTTCGAGGGTCGGAGGATCGGGCTTCAGGCATGCCAGCGTGTGCGTGTTCGGTGGACGTCGACGCGGGCACGTTCACGTCAGTGTCTTTCGGATCCCGGACCCCGGATCCCGGATCCCGATCCCGCGAGCACCCGGCCGCGCCTCCGATTGCCACGGCGACCACCACCGCGAGCGCAGCTCTCACCGGATCTCCCCTCGCGCCCGGCGGAGGGTGACACGCGCGTCATACGCACGCGCGAGCACGGCCGTGTACGCCGATTCCACATCCAGGTAGCGGCGCTGCTCGGCCAGGAGGTCGCTGAGCGGCGTGCGTCCGAGGTCGTACGCTTCGAGCTGCACGTCCACATTCTGCCTCGCCAGATCGCGGATGCTGGTGGCGTACATGTCGACCGCGCGGAGCGCTTCGCGATCACGGACGACCGCCGCATCGATCTCCGCCTGCGCGGCCAGCTGGCGCGCGGCGAGCCATTCCTGCTCGCCAATGCGCTCCGCCTCCGCGACGGCGATCGCGCCCTGGTTCCGGTTACGCAGTGGCAGCATCAGGCGGGCGCCAATCTCGAAGCTGTGGAAGCTGCCCTGGACGGGCACGAGGCGGCCGGCGCTGTCGAACCCGCGCTGCGCGAAGCCGTATCCCTCGCGGCCGTAGTTGCCGGTGAGCGTCAGGTCCGCCCGCCCCTCGCGGCGCGCCTGCTCGAGCTTCGCATCCGCCAGCGCCACGCGGGCCGTCGCCTCGCGGACATCGGCGCGAGCGGCGATCGCTGAGACGCCTGTTGACGCGGGTGGGGCGGGTGGCGCGGGCGGGGCGGACGGGTCGAATGAGACGAGTGAGGCCGGCGCCGGAGTCCCGCCCACCAACCCTTCGAGCGACTCGCGAAGCACCAGGGGATCGTTCGGGCCCAGGCCGGCAACGGCTTTCAGCTCGATGGCGGCGCCCTCCGCCTCGGCCTGCGCGAGCGTCAGGTCCGCTTCGATGCGGCCCGCTTCGACGGCCGCGATGTTCGCGTCCAGTTTCGGCAGCTCGCCTTCGGTCACCCTCGAGTCGAGCAGCTCGCGCATGCGGCGCGCGGCGGTCAGCGCCTCGCTCATGATTTCCACGTTGCGCCGCGCCGCGAGCAGCCGTCCCGCCAGGGCGCGCACCGTCGCCGCCAGCAGCCGCTCCCGATCCTGCACCGAGAGCGTCGTCGCTTCGACCGCGTGCTGCGCGGTGACGATGCGCGCCGGACGGCGAAACAGGTCAAGCGGCCAGTCGACCTCTACGAGCGTCTGGTGCTGCTCGCCGGTCATCAGCATGCGGCTGGCCGACACCATCGGGTTCGGCCTCAGGCCCGCCTGTGTCAGCTGACCGCCGGCAGCCGTGATTGCCGTCCGCGCCGCGCGGATGTCCGGGGATCGATCGAGCGCCGTCGCGACCAGCTGCTCGATGGTGCCCTCCTGCGCCACCGCGACTGAAGGGAACGTCAATGCCATGATCACGAGCCACGGAGCCACGGAGACACAGAGCCTTGTTGTTCTCTGTGATGATCTCGGTGCCTCTGTGCCTCTGCGTGCCCGACGAAGCCTTGGCGTAGTCGGGTGGCACGTAATGCCCGTGAACGCCGTTCCCGCCCGATCGGTCATTGCACGCTCCCCTTGAATGCGGCCGAACCGCGGCCGGCGGGTCCGTCCCACTCGAGCGTCATGTCCCACGACCCGGACATGGCGAAATCGCCCTTCGCCTCGTACACGCCCGGCCGGTCACCCGGCGTGACGGTCGTGGTGCCGGTCATCGCCATCCCCGGCATCATCATCGCCGCATTCAGCCGCACGTCGCCGACGTTGACGCGGGCATTGGTCCGTGCCGATCGGAACTCGATGCGGAAGTCGTTCGCGCCCTGGCGCAGCTCCCCGGCCGGATTCGAGAGCGTGATCGCAAGCTCGCCCGATTTGACCGTCTGCAGCACGGCACCGCCTGGCGCCTCGTCCTGCGGCGCCGCGGACATCCGATCGCGCATCCACCACCCGCCGGCCGCCATCGCGATCAGCAGAACGATGGTGGCGGGCACCCAGCGTGGCACCATGGCCGACGGAACGACCTCGGACCGTTCCGGCCGCAGCCGGTATTCCTGGATCCAGTAGAAGAAGACCGGGGTGACGACCAGCACGTAGATCAGCGAGGAAACCATGCCGCCGAGCACCGGCGTCGCGAGCGGCTTCATCACGTCGGCGCCGACGCGGTTGCTCCACATGATCGGCAGCAGACCCGCGACGACGGTGGAGACGGTCATGATCTTCGGGCGCAACCGCAGGAGCGCACCTTCGACGATCGCGTCGTAGAGATCTTTTTGGGTGAGACGGATGGCGGGTCCGCCGTCGCGGTCTTCGCGGCCTCCGGCGGGACCCGCCCTACGTACGGCTTCTCCGGCCGGACCCGCC
>DATNCQ010000213.1:0-15582 GCA_035571515.1 Vicinamibacterales bacterium | reverse complement strand
CGAAGTTCATCCCGGACGACGAGATCCGCGATACACCTCTTTCGCTCGACGATGCCCGTCTCGTCATCGCGCGCTGCTACGATTTCCCTGACTGGGCGTCGCTTGTCGCCTACGTCGAGGCGCTCTCGCAGGACGGTCCCTTCTTCGAGTTCGAGGCCGCCGTCGAAGCGGTGATCGACGGCGACCGCGCGGCGCTGGAAGCAGCCCTCCGTCGCAGCACGGCTCTGATCCGTGCTCGATCCACGCGTGTGTGCAACGCCGACCCACCCGTGCACCGCGCGACCCTGCTCCACTACGTTGCCGCGAACGGTGTGGAAGGGTATCGCCAGAGGAGTCCCCCCAACGCCGCCGACATCGCCCGCCTGCTGCTCGACGCGGGCGCCGAACCAGACGCCCTTGCCGACATGTACGGCACCCGATGCACGACGATGAGCATGCTCGTTTCGAGCAGTCCGCCCAGGCAGGCAGGCGTCCAGGTGCCGCTCGTCGACGTGCTGCTGGATTTCGGCGCCGCCATCGACGGGCACGGTACCCGGCAGTGGGGCAGTCCGCTGCAGACGGCTGTCGCCTTCGGGATGATCGACGCCGCGAAGGCGCTCGTGCGGCGCGGGGCGCGGATCGATCTGCCGGCGGCCGCCGGGCTCGGCCTCACCGGCGACGCCGCGGGTCTGCTGCCGACCGCGGATGCGGAAGCGCGGCACCGCGCGCTGTCGCTCGCGGCACAGGAAGGTCACACGGAGATCGTCCGCATGCTGCTCGACGCCGGCGAGGATCCGAACCGCTACAATCTCGAGGGCAACCACGCCCATGCGACGCCGTTGCACCAGGCCGTGCTCGGCGGTCACGAAGCCGTCGTACGGCTCCTGATCGAGCGCGGCGCGCGATTGGACACACGCGATGCGATCTGGCAGGGCACGCCGCTGGGGTGGGCGATGTACGGCGGCGGCAAGGCGCCGGCCGAAATGACGGCGTGTCTGCGCTCGCTGGGGGCGACCGACTAGCGCGCGGCAGCCTTCGTGCGCTTCGTGAGCGCCGAAGGCCTTCGTGGTTAGCCGACGCGGGCCGGCTGCGCCACCGGCGCGATCTTCGGCCAGTGCTGGACGACGCGATCTTCGCGCTCGCGGCGATCCTGCTCGCGGATGAAGTCGAGCGTGTTGTGCAGCGCGGCGATGGTCCCCTCGAGGTTCGTCTCCGCCTCGCGCCGCTTGATGCGCAGCCCGTCGATCTCGCGCTCGATGTCCTCGGTCTTCGACTGCGCCCGCTGCACCATCAGCTCGACGCGCCCCTCGGCCTCGCGCACCAGGCGCGCGGCTTCCTGCTGCGCGTTCTCGCGCATGTCGTCGGCCACCTTCTGCGCGCTCATCAGCGTCGTCTTGAGGCTGCCCTCGAGCTCGCGGAACTGGTTCAGCGACGCCTCGAGGCGGACGATCTCCATCCGCAGGCGCTCGTTCTCGCGCAGCGCGTGGTCGAACCCTTCGGCCGCCTCCTGCAGGAACGTGTTGACGTCGGCCTTGTCGAAGCCGCGCATGCCCGTCGCGAACCGCGCCTGGCGCATGTCGAGCGGGGTGATGGTGATGTTCCGCTCCGGCGACGTGATGCGCGGCCGCGGCTCGTTCGTGGTCAGTGCCATTTCCTCAGGCTTGGACATATCGGCTCCCGAAAATTGCTGTTCCCACCCGGACGATCGTCGATCCCTCCTGGATCGCCACCTCGAAGTCGGCGCTCATCCCCATCGACAGCTCCCTGAGCATCGGCTCCGGGACGCCCGCGGCCAGCCACTGGTCGCGGAGCGCGCGCAGGTTTCTGAACCAGGGACGCGCGTCTTCGGGCGATTCGGGCACCGGCGGCAGCGTCATCAGCCCCATGACGCGCGCAGCGCGGCAGGAGGCCGCCGCCTCGAACAGCCGTGGCACCTCGTCCGGCGACGCGCCGAACTTGGTGGCCTCGCCAGCGAGGTCGACCTGGATGAGCAGCTCCGGCGCCCGGCCGGCTTCGGCGGCGGCTGCGTCGATCTTTCGAAGCAGCTCGACCGTATCAACCGAGTGGATCGTTGCAAGCGCAGGCGCCGCTTTCCGCGCCTTGTTCGCCTGCAGATGGCCGAGGAGGTGCCATCTGATCTCTAGGTCGGCTGCAGACGTTATTTTCTGTAGGACTTCCTGGACACGGTTTTCGCCGAAGTCGCGCTGGCCGGCGGCATGGGCCTCACGAATTGCGTCGATGGGAAACGTTTTCGAAACCGCGACGAGACGGATCGTGGAGGGATCCCGCCCCGCCGACGCGGCCGCGGCGGCCATCCGGGCCCGGATTGCGGCCAGCCGGCCGGCGATTCCGGGCACTAACCAGGACCTCCGCGGGTGGCGGCATGGCCGAGTCGGGTCGATCTGCCGAAAAGAAGATTACCTCCCGCCCAGCACCCAACCGACCCAGAGTCAGAAGAAGGTTCGACCATGAAGTGTGCTCGCGCTCTCGCAACGCTGGCGGCAGGCATCGTCCTTTTCGGGGCGTGGACCAGTTACGGACAGGACAATTCGGAACCTTTCGTGCCGGAAGCCACGCCGTTCGGCCTGAAACAGGGGATGTCCGCCCAGCAGCTCGGCGGAGAGGCGATCGGCGGCGGCATGTACAAGCTCACGTCCGTCCCGTCGCCGCATCCCGGTATGGAATTCTACGTTGCGCAGGTCAGCCCGCTGACGGGCCTGTGCTACGTCAAGGGCGTCGGCAAGCCGGTGCGGACGAGCGGATACGGCACCGAGCTCCAGTCGCAGTTCGAAAACGTGCGCGCCGAGATCAGCGAAGCGTACGGTCATCCGCGGACCGTCGACATGCTGCTCTCCGACAGCATGTGGGAGGGACCGCGCGACTGGATGGCGGGTCTCGCGGAGCGCGAGCGGCTGCTCTTCGCGCACTGGACGAGCGAATCGCGCGCGACGCTCGGGCCGCACCTGACCAACGTCTTCGTCGGCGCGACCGCGAAGACCAGCGAATCAGGATTTGTGGTGGTGGAGTACTACTTCGACAACGAACCGGAGTGCCAGCAGGAAGTCGACGAGGGGCTACAGGCGACGGGCTACGGGCTGCAGCAAGAGCATCCGGCAACGTACCCGTAGCCCGACGCCTGTAGCCCGTAGCCGGCCTGCAGCCGCTACTTCTTGATCATCTGCTGCAGCGCGGGGAGCGATCCCTGCACCTGCGCCGCCTTCGGGTCGGTCGGCGCCAGCTTGAGGAACGTCTCGAGCGCGGTGACGGCCTCGGGAATCTGTCCGAGGTTCAGGTTCGTCATGCCGAGCTGATAGAACGCGTTGGCGTTGTTCGGGTCGGCCTTGGTCGCGTTCTCGAACTGCACCTTCGCATCCGCGTACTTGCCGGCGTTGAAGAGCACGACGCCCTGGTTGTAGATCGCCTCGGCGTTGCCGCCGCCCGCCCCCGCCGTCGAGCCCGCCAGCTCGGTGGCCTTCTGGTTCATCGCCAGCGCTTCATCGAACCTCTTCTGCGCGTTGTAGACGTTGGCAAGGCCGTTGTACGGATCGGGGTTGGTCGCCTTCAGCTCGATCGACTTCTTCAGCGCGGTCTCCGCTTCCGCCCACTGCTGCTTGTGCGTGTAGGCGAGACCGAGGTTGTAGTAGCAGTCGCTGCAGGTGGGCAGCTTGCCGACGACGTCGTTCAGCTTGGTAATGGCCTCGTCGTCGCGCCCCGCCCGCAGCGCTTCGATGGCCGCGCCAGCCGCTTCCTGAATGGCCTTCTGCTCGGGGCTCATGCCGCTGGTTGGCGTCAGCGTGAAGTTCGCTTCCGCCGGCGTGCCCTGCGAGACGGTCACCTGCTGCGCGGCCTGCCCCACCTTGTCCTTCACGACCGTGACGGTGTACCTGCCGGACTGCAGACCGACCTGCACGAATTCGCCCTTGTTGTTCGTCTTCGTCTCGGCGTTGCGCGCCGGCCCCTGGATGGTCACTTTGGCGTCGGCAACGGGCTGGTTCTTGTCGTCAACGACCTTGCCCTTGACGATGCCCTGGGCCAACGCGGGGGCCGAAAACACGAGGGCCACGGCAAGCGCCAGGACACCCCGGTACAGATGGGTCCGCATGCGTCAATCCTCTCTTCTGCTAGAAACGAATTTCGGGGGCGATCGGTTCCATTAACCGTCGGCTAGCCCGTAGTTTAACCGAAGAAACGCTCCACCGCTGCCAAGTCGTGGGTCACCGGGGCCGGAGGGAGCGAATCTAAAAATCTACGCCCATATCCCATCGTTCGCAAGCGCGGGTCGAGGACCGCGAGCAGGCCCCGGTCGGAGCGGTGGCGGATGAGCCGTCCGAGTCCCTGCTGGAGGGCGAGAATCGCGAGCGGCACCTGGTAATCGGCGAAGGGGTCGCCGCCGCTCGCCCTGATCGATTCGATGCGGGCCGCCGTAATCGGATCGCCCGGCGAGGCAAACGGCAGCTTGTCCACGATCACGCAGCTCAGCGCTTCGCCGACCACGTCCACCCCCTGCCAGAAGCTGGAGGTGGCGAGCAGCACGGCGTTCGGCGTCGAGCGGAACTGCTCGACGAGCGTGGAGCGCGGCGCGGTCCCCTGCACGAGGATGGGAAACGGCAGCGACATCTCGACGAACGACTGCACCGAGCGCAGCATCGCGTAGCTGGTGAAGAGGACGAATGCCCGGCCGCGCGTCCGCTTGAGGATCTCGATGACTTCGCGCGCCGCTGCTGCACTGAAGGCCGGCGATTTCGGCGACGGCACGCGGCGCGGCAGGTAGAGAAGCGCCTGGCGCGCGTAGTCGAATTCCGACGCCACGCGCACCTGGCTCGCCTCGCGGATGCCGAGCCGGCTCTTGAAGTATTCGAACGACCCCTCCACCGCGAGGGTCGCCGACGTCAGCACGGTGGTGCGCATCCGGTCGAACAGCGCCTCCTGCGCGAGGCGCGAGACGTCGATCGGCGAGGCGCGGAGAAAGAGGCCGCGTCCACGGCTCTCGACGTAGTAGACGAAGTCGGCGTCGTTGGCGCGGATGAGGAACGACAGCTCGTCGTGAAGGTCCCGCGCGCGCCGCGCCAGCGTCGCGATGGCCTCGTCGGCCTGTTCCTTCTGCTGCGACAGGACGAGCGTGGCTTCGAGCCCCTCGAGCGCGCCGGCGAGCGTCGCGCCGTCCTGGAAGTAATCGACGAAGGTCTCGGAGGTGTAGCGCGCCTTCGACTCGGCGGCTTCCATCCGCGCCATCGACAGGCCGCTGAAGAACGTGCGCGAACGCTCGGTGACGCGCGACGTCGCCTCCAGCATGCCGGGCGTCAGCATGACCGTCGACTCGACGTCGCGGACCAGGTCCTCGACGCGGTAGTTGCTCACCGCGACACCGAAGTACTGCGTCGCGACATCTTCGAGCTGGTGCGCCTCGTCCACGACCAGCGTCGCGCAGGTGGGAATCACCTCGCCGTACGCGCTCTTTCGCAGCTGCGCGTCCGCGCACAGCAGGTGATGGTTGACGATGACGACGTCGGATTCGGCGGCGCGCTGCCGCATGAGGGTGACGAAGCAGTCGCCGTAGCGCGGGCACTCGGAGCCGAGGCACGTCTCCGCGTCGGCGGCGATGTCCTTCCAGAGCGGCAGGTCCTCGGGCAGCTCGCGCAGCTCCGCGCGGTCGCCGGTCTTCGTCTGCTTCGCCCACTCGTCGACGATCGGCAGCATCACCCGGTCGCCCGATTCGATCAGCCGGCTCGCCGCGGAGGTATTGCCCTCCACGCCGTCGCGATACGTCTCGAATCGATGGAGACAGAGGTAGTTCGAGCGCCCCTTCATCAGCGTCGCGGTGAAAGGCCTGCCGAGCGCCTGGCGCAGCGTCGGGAGATCCTTGAAGAAGATCTGCTCCTGGAGGTTCTTGGTGCCGGTCGAGACGAGCACGCGCTGGCCGCTGAGGATGGCGGGGGCGAGATAGGCGAGCGTCTTCCCGGTACCGGTTCCCGCTTCCGCGATCAGCGTGCCGCCGTGCTCGATGACGTCGGCGACGGCCGCCGCCATCGCGACCTGGCCTGCCCGCGGTTCGTAGTCCGGAACGGCGCGCGCGACACCGCCGTCCGGTGCGAACGCCTGTTCGACGGTCGTCCGCAGGTTGGCGAGCTCGCCGGCTCGCGGAGCTATTGCAGCTCGGGATACAGCGGGAACTTCCGGCACAGTCGTTCCACTTCGTCCTTGACCATGCCAAGGGCACGTTCGTCGTCCGGGGCGGCGAGCACGCGCGCGATGAGATCACCGATCTGATCCATCTCCGGTTCGCGCATGCCGCGCGTCGTCACGGCCGGCGTGCCGACGCGGATGCCGCTGGCGACCATCGGCGGGTTCTGGTCGAACGGGATCGCGTTCTTGTTCACGGTGATGCCCGCCTTGCCGAGCGCCGCCTCCGCGACCTTGCCGGTGAGGCCCTTGGAGAAGACGTCGACGAGCATCAGGTGATTGTCGGTGCCGCCGCTGACGAGGCGGAAGCCGTGGCCGCTCAGCGAGCCGGCGAGGCGTGCCGCGTTGGCCGCAATCTGGCGCTGGTAGTCGGCAAACGACGGCTCCATCGCTTCCTTGAGGCAGACCGCCTTGGCCGCGATGATGTGCATCAGCGGTCCGCCCTGGACGCCGGGGAACATCGCGCGGTCGAGGTCCTTGGCGTACTGCTCCCGGCACAGGATCATGCCCGCCCGCGGGCCGCGCAGCGTCTTGTGCGTCGTCGTGGTGACGAAGTCGGCGTGCGGTACGGGGCTCGGGTGCACGCCGCCGGCGACGAGCCCGGCGATGTGGGCCATGTCGACGACCATCGGCGAGCCGACGGCGGCGGCGACCTTGGCGATGCGCGGGAAGTCGATCACGCGCGGATACGCGCTGGCGCCGACCATGATCATCTTCGGCTTGTGCTCGTGCGCGAGCCGCTCCAGCTCCTCGTAGTCGATCCGCTCGTCGTCCTTACGGACGCCGTAGGGAACGATCGTGTAGAGCTTGCCGGAGAAGTTGAGCGGGTGGCCGTGCGTCAGGTGGCCGCCGTGCGCCAGGTTCATGCCGAGCACCGTGTCGCCCGGCTTGAGCAGCGCGAAGTAGACGGCCATGTTGGCCTGCGCGCCCGAGTGCGGCTGCACGTTCACGTGCTCCGCGCCGAACAGCTGCTTGGCGCGCGCGATGGCGAGCGATTCCGCGACGTCGACGAACTCGCAGCCGCCGTAGTAGCGCTTGCCGGGATACCCCTCCGCGTACTTGTTCGTCATCACCGAGCCGGCCGCCTGCAGGATGGCGGTGCTGACGAAATTCTCGGAGGCGATGAGCTCGAGCCCGTCGGCCTGCCGCCGGACCTCGTTGGCGATCGCGGCGGCGATTTCGGCGTCGGTCTCCGCGAGCGACCGGTACATCGACGAGAGCGACGAGGCGGGAGTCGGCATGAACCGGCATCTTACTATGCCGCTCCCGCCGCTCCTCAGCGCGTCGAGGTGGTCGTGCTCATGGGCGACGCGTTGAACGCGACCTTGACGTGGATCTCGTCGCGGACGCCGACGCCGAGATAGGTTGGCTTCGGAATCTCGAACTCCGACACCTTCAACGGGAACTCCGCGTCCACGTGCGTCGTGCCGTCGCCGCGCCGGTGGACGACCGACGTCCCCGCCACCTGCCGCTTCTGCCCGTGCAGCAGCAGCGTCGCCTTGAACGTCCCCTTGCCATCGGCTTTCTCGACCTGGATGTTCTCGAGCGTCGCGACGTTGTAGCCCTTTCCCTTCTCGACCTCGAGATAGGTCTCGCGCAGGTGCCGGTCGCGCAGGCTGATGCCGGTTTCGAGCGTGTCGAGCTTGACCAGGAGCGCGCCGCCGACGCCACCGGCTTGCTGCGGCGCGGGGCCGACGTCGCCGCTGAGCGCCTTCGTCTTGGCCTCGAAGCTGCCGCCGACCGTGAGCGGGCACACGACGGTGACGTCGCCGCCGACGACGTGCAGGCGATCCGCGGCCATGGCGGAGGTGGCCGACCAGGACCACACGAGTGAAGCGATGGCGGCGGCGCGGAGACAAGTAGCTGTAGTCATCGTGACTCTCCTCTGTCGTGTGCGTTTACTGAGCCGACTTGACGGCGACGGTCACCGAGTAGGTGCGCGAACTCGACGTGAGCCCGTTGATGAACTCGTCGCGAGTGCTGAGCACAAAGGTGACGTTGTCCGAGATGCGCATCTGCGCGCTGGGGGCGAGACGATACTGGTGCTTGCTCGTCGGTCCCGACGTCACTACGTCGTCGACCAGCAGCGAGGTGACGAACCACTCGCGCGGCGCGACGAAGAACTGGGTGAACCCCGCGACGTACTCGGACGGCGCGGCGACCGACATGCGGTCGACGCGCGAGGTCATGTCGTGTTCACCGAGGATGCCCCAGCGGCCGAAGCCGAGCCGCGCGTAGGCGCCGACGCTGCGGCGGTTGAACGCAGGCGACTCGGACCTGCGGGCCGTCATGCCGATGACGGCGCGCTGCTTCCACACGTCGACGCCGCCGACGACTCCGCCGCCGTGCTGCCGGGCGGACGGATCGGTTTCGTCGAAGCCGGGACCGAAGGCGTACGGCGTCAGCTCCAGGTGCGACGCCCAGAAGAACGCCTTCGCCTGGAACGGATAGGCGGTGCCGAGCGGATCGTTCTGTTTCCGCCAGAACGTCTGCGGGTCGGGCAGGCCGAGGCCCGAGGGCAGCGCGTCGCGACCGACCTGGAATGCCACGCCCTCCTTCGGCCGGTACTCGAACAGCGCCTTGCTGACGACGAAATCGGCCGTGCCGGCATTACCGGCGCTCTTCTTCGAGACCGCCGTGTCCATGCCCGCCTGGTACGAGACCGCCGTGTGCGACGAGAGCATGACCATGTTGCGCAGCTGCATGCGGACGTTCGACGACGTCATGGAGTTGGCGGCGACGTCGGACTGCAGCCGGCTCGCGCCGAGGACGAAGCGGACGTCGTAGAGCGATCGCCGCGGCTCGCCGGGAGGCGTGATCTCGCGGCGCTGCAGGCTTTGCGCGGTATCGATGCCCTTGCCGTACGGGGTGAGCAATCCTCCACCCTGCGGCGTGACGTGGCATGCGGCGCAGTTGTTGTAGCCGATGCGGATCATCGTCGGCAGCGCGAAGGTCGACGACGACGGGACCAGCAGCAGCGACAACAGCAGCACGGAAAGCACACGGGTACCGTTCACTCGCATCACGTCAGCTCCTTTTTTGTAGCGCGTGCCTGCGACCCTCGGTGGGGACGTCCTCCGGAGCAGGCGATGTCGAGGGGATTGCTCGTTCGCGCAGGGGGGCTCGACGAACGCAGGCTCATGGTGCAACCGATGTACCGCGACGCCTATTCGCGTAAATCCACACGAGACGCGAAAAGACTCCGGCAAGCTCAGCGACAGCTTCGAACGCGCGAACACAGTCTCGTTGGGGCGTGCGCCGAAGTGCTTACGCGGATGCCGCTGCGAGCGCGGAATTCGCCCGAGATCGTCAAGAAATTACCAACGACGTCCACAGTGTCGTATACATTTTCGAAACGTGCCGCAGACGGTTCTCATATCTGCTCGCGGCGAGCAGCGCATTCGCTCCGGCCACCCGTGGATCTACCGGACGGACGTGATGGACGTTTCAGCGACGGGAGGCGACATCGTCGAGGTCGTGGGTCCGCGGCACCGCCGCATCGGCAGCGCGCTCTTCAGCGATCGGTCGCAGATCTCGATCAGGATGCTGACGGTCGGCGACACGGCCGTCGCCGACGAAGGGCTGCTGCGGACGCGCATCGAGCACGCCATCCACTTCCGGCAGTCGCTCGGCCTCGATGCCACCGCGTATCGCCTCGTGCACGGCGAGGCGGACCTCCTGCCGTCGCTGGTCGTCGATCGCTACGGCGACTACCTGGCCATCCAGGCGCTCTCGCAGGGGATGGATCGCCTGCTGCCGGCGATCACGATGATCTTCGTCGACATGCTGAAGCCCGCAGGCATCCTCGCGCGCAACGATCCGAAGGTGCGCGTGCTCGAGGGGCTGCCGCAGAGCGTCGACGTGCTGCACGGCGAGATCCCCGAGTCGATCGTCGTGCGCGAGGGTCCCGTCGAATACGACGTCGATCTGCGCCGCGGACAGAAAACGGGACTCTTTCTCGACCAGCGCGAGAACCGCGAGGCGGCGGCCCGCTACGCCCGCGGGCGGCTGCTCGACTGCTTCAGCTACAACGGCGGCTTCGCGCTGCGCCTGGCGCGGAGCTGTCCCGAGGCCGAGGCGCTCGACATTTCGCCGGATGCCGTCGAGCGCATCCGCGCCAATGCCGTTCGCAACGGCGTGCCGCACGTCGAGGCGCGCGAGGTGAACGTCTTCGACGAGCTGCGCCGCCTCGAGCGCGCCGGCGCGCGCTACGACACCATCGTGCTCGACCCGCCGGCGTTCGCGAAGAACAAGGCGTCGATCCCGAACGCGCTGGCCGGTTACAAGGAGATCAACCTGCGCGCGATGCGCCTGCTGAACCCCGGCGCGTATCTCGTCACCTGCAGCTGCTCGTACAACGTGAACGAGGAGATGTTCGCCGAGGTGATTCACGAGGCGTCGATCGACAGCCACACGCCGGTCACGATCGTCGAGAAGCGGATGCAGGGGCGCGATCACCCGGTGCTCGCCACGGTGCCCGAGACGTACTACCTGAAGTGCTTCATCCTTCGGCGCGTTGAATAGGCGTTATGCGCCGTGAGGGTGCGCCGCACGCCGGCGACGGGGAACCACGAAGGACACGAAGAGCACGAAGAAGACGACGCGTTCGACGGGTTGTGCGGGCTCGCACCGGGCAAGCGGTCGCCGGGCCGCCGGAGGCGGCCACGGGTGAGGACGCGGAACGGAACAAACCGCCTGGTGCGCTGCTGCGGCTTGTTCCAGTTACGCGATCTCACCCGTTTGTCGGCCTGCTACGCAGGCCGACCGGCGACCGCTCTTCGTGCCCTTCGTGTCCTTCGTGGTTGCCCTACCGGCAGCGCTTCACTGCACCGACTTGACGGCCAGCGTCAGCAGGTAGGTGCGCGAATCCGGGGCGGGACCGCGGACCACCTCGTTGCGCGTGGTGAAGCCGAGCGTGAAGTTGTTGGACAGCCGCATCGCCACCGACGGCGCGACGCGATACGCGTGCCTGGTCGCTGAACCGGTGACCTCGACGTCGTCCACGATGAGGGAGGCGAGAAACCACTCGGCGGGATACACGAACAGCTGCGTGTACCCCAGGATGTAATCGGCCGGTGCCGGCACGGGGCCGGGGACGACGCGCGACGTGAGATCGTGTTCGGCGAGCATACCCCACCGGCCGAATCCCAATCGCGCGTACGCCCCCGCGCTCCTGCGGTCGAATGATGCCGAGTAGGCGGTGCGCGCTGTCATCCCTATTACGGCGCGCTTCCAGACATTGACGCCGCCCACCACGCCGGCCCCGTGCTGGCGCGCGACGTGGCGCGTTTCGTCAAAGCCTGGTCCGTAGACGTACGGCGTCAGCTCGAACCGCGGGCTCCAGAGAAATGCTTTCGCCTGAACCGGGTACGCCGTGCCGAAGGCATCGTGCTGCCTGCGCATGAACGCCTGCGGATCGGGGAGGCCGAGACCGTCGGGCAACGCGTCGCGTCCGATCTGCAGCGAGACGCCGTCGCGCGGGTGGTACTCGAAGATTGCCTTGCTGAGGACGACATCTCCGGTACCGACCGCTGGCGCCATCGTCATGTTGCCGGTCATCGTGGCGTCGAGTCCCGCCTGATACGACACGCGCGTGTGCGACGACATGTTCACGGCGTTGCGGAACGTGGTGCGCAGGGTCGAGGCCGAGAGGGTCCCCGGCTTCTGCTCCGATGACACCATGTTGGCCGCGAACACTACGCGGAGGTCGTAGAGCGATCTGAGCTGCTCGTCGGGCGTACGCGGCTCTTCCCTGAAGAGACTCTGCGCCGTGTCGACGCCCTTGCCGTACGGCGTGAGCAACCCGCCTCCCTGCGGCGACACGTGACACACGGCGCAGTTGGTGTAACCGAGCCGAATCATCGTCGGCAGCGCCGAAGCGCCGGATGCAGGAAGAATAAGCACGAGCAGGAAAAGACCTACGCCCCTACGGAGTCGCCGCAACTGCGTCCTCATATCTTTGCCTCCGTTGTTCGGCCGTGCGGCTAGCCGGGCAGCGGACCGCCCCGGACGGCACAGCGCGACGTTAGTCAGAGAGCTTGAGAGCGGTAAAAGGCGGGACCGGCGTTTACCAGGGGAGCGAACGCGTCGGGCGAACGTCGAGCAAGCACATTGCCATCTTCATTGCCGATGTTCTGGCGGCGCCGGCGCCGCGCAGTGAACCGGTTTTCCGCCCAGGGTGGAACGAGCGACATACCCGGTGTACGATTCGACCCATTCGGTGCGCTCGAGGCAACAAGGGAGGCTGCGTGAGGCGGATTGCGATAGCCGTCTATCTGCTCGTGCTCGGCTCTACCGTGGCCGGCCAGGCTGGTCGCGGCGCCATCGCCGGGAAGGTGACCACGGACCAGGGCGACCCCGCGGCCGGGGTCACAGTCCAGGCGAAGGACGCGTCGGGGAAGATCTCGTCCGTCGTGGCCAACAGGAACGGCGAGTACCGGCTCACCAATCTGCCCGCGGGGACGTACGAAATCTCCGTTCCCCAGATGGGCGTGCGGACGGCGCGTTACGCGCAGCCGAACGTGGTCATCGAAGCGGGAAAAACGTTGACGTTCGACATCATGCTCATGCCGAACAACTTCGGCATCATCGGCGATGACGGCGGATTCCTACATATCTACAACAAGTACAAGGATCTGAAGGGACCGGCGCCGCGCACGCCGGAAGGGCGTCCGGACTTCTCGGGCGTCTGGCTCGCGAACGTCGATCCCAATCCCGGGCCGGTGCACATGCTGCCGTGGGCGCAAACGGAGTGGGAGCGCCGACGCGACCGCGCGTTCGAGGGCATGCCTACGTCGCGATGCCTGCCGCTTGATCCCACGATGACGCTCCCGTTCTTCTACAAGATCGTCCAGACCAGGACGCTGCTGGTCCACCTGTTCGAGCAGGATCCGCACTACCGCGAGGCGTTTCTCGACGGCCGCGCTCATCCGAAGGATCTCGACCCGACATGGATGGGTCACACGATCGGGCGCTGGGACAAGGACACGCTCGTCCTCGACACGGTCGGCCTCAACGACAAGAGCTGGCTGTTGCAGGCGATATGGCTGCCGCACACGGAGAAGCTGCGGATTATTGAACGCTATACGCGTCCGGATCTCGGCCACCTGAACATCGACGTCAGGCTCGAGGACCCTGACACGTTCATCACGCCGGTCGAGCGTCACGTGCAGTGGCTGTTCACGCCGGGCGAGGAGATACTCGAGGCGATCTGCGCCGAAAACAACAAGTTCCAGGACTATTCCGCCTTCAAGTGAAGGCACGGGCGCGAGCTCGCGGAGGGGTTCATGAAAGACATGTTCGCGGGCGCGGGATTGGCGATGGCGATGGCACTCGCGTTGGCGGCCACACCCACCTCCGCTCATCACTCGTTCGCGGCGGAATTCGACATCACCAAGCCGGTCACGATTACCGGCAAGGTCACGAAGATCGAATGGACAAACCCGCACGCGTTTCTCTTCGTGGACGTCGCGGACGCGCAGACCGGTGCGGTCACCAACTGGGAGATCGAGATGGGCAGCCCGAACGGGCTGACCCGGCTCGGATGGACGCGCACCCTGCTCAAGCCGGGTGATGCCGTGACGATCGAGGGGAGCCTCGGACGGACCAAGCCGAATCTCGCCAACGCCCGCTCTGTCGTGATGACGGAGACCGGCAAGAAGCTGGGCGCCGCGTCGAGCGAGGGAGGGACCAGTCGATGACGGGCGCGACCCGCTTCACGCTGGCGGCGATCGCCCTCAGCCTGTCCGCCGCCACACTGACGGTCACCGCGCAGTCGCCCGGCCGCTGGTTGACGCAGCAGAAGTTCGCTCCCGTTCCCACGCCGGAGGAGGAGTACTGGAACGCGACCGCGAACGGGAAGCTCTACCTGATGGGCGGCAACCAGGGCGGCAGGAACGATCGCGTGCTCGAATACGACATCGCCGGCGATCGCTGGACGACGAAGAAGCCGGCGCCGTGGTCCGCCAATCACATGGCGCTCGCCGAATATCGCGGGAAGATTTACGTGTTCGGCGGCGCGACGGTCGAAAGCCAGCCGAACGCGCTCAAGTCGTGGGAGTACGACCCCGCTGCCGACGCCTGGAAAGAGCTGCCGCCGATGCCGAGCAAGCGGACGGCGTCGCTGGCCGTGGAAGCCGGCGGCAGGATCTACGTGATCGGCGGCAGCGACGAAGGGGGCCTCTCGGTGGCGACCAACGAAGCGTTCGACGTCGCGTCGGGGAAGTGGGAGTCCCACCGTCCGATGCCGACCGCGCGCAACCACCCGGCCGGCGGCGCCGTCGGCGGCAAGGTCTATGTCATCGGCGGCCGCCTGACCGCGGCCAACGTGGCGAACATGCTCTCGAGCGCCACCGACATCGTCGAGGAGTACGACCCCGCGACCGACAAATGGCGGTCGATGACGAAGATGCCCTACCAGACGAGCGGCCAGGGGTGGATCACGTTCCAGAACCGCATCTACGTCGCCGGCGGCGAGCTGCGCGACGCGCACCTGGATGCGGTCTTCCGCGACTTCGTCGTCTTCGATCCCGCAGCGAACGACTGGTACCGGCTGCCGTCGATGCCGACCGCCCGCCACGGCGTCGTGCTCACCGCGCTCGGCAACCGCATCCACGCCGTCGCCGGGCACACGGCCTTCAACGGCAACGGCGCGGAGGCGCTGCACAGCGCGGTCAACGAGGTGTTCGAGCTCGCCGGACGCTAGCTAGCGTGTCGGCTGCGGCGCGAACTGCTTCATCCACTCGTCCTGGCGCTGTTTCATTTCCTGCGGCGTGAGATCTTCCTTTCGCGTCGCGATCGTCCACGTGTAGCCCTGGGGATCGACAAAGGAGCCGGCGCGGTCTCCCCAGAACTGGTCCGCCATCTTGCCCATCGGGTTGTCGGGGAGCTTCGCGCCCGACGCGATGGCGCGGTTGTAGACCGCGTCGCAATCGGGGACGTAGACCCAGAGCGACACCGGCGAGCCGCCAAAGGCCTTCGGCCCTTTCGCGTGCGGACCCATCGTGTCGTTCACCATGATGAGCGAATCGCCGATCTTGATTTCGGCGTGCATGATCTTGCCCTCGGGACCGACGGCGCGCGCGACTTCTTCCGCGCCGAGCGCGTTCTTGTACCAGTCGATCGCCTGTGCGGTGTTGTCGCACGTGAGCTGAGGGGTCACCGTGTGGTGACCGGGAGGAATAGGACTTTTTGCTTTCGCCATGTGGAACTCCTTCCCGCCGAAAAACCCGACGTAGCGGCGGACCTTCAGGTCCGCCTGCCTTCTGGTCCGCCCTGAATTCTGGTGTGACGCCGCGCGACGCGCAAGCTGATGAACGGATCGAGGAACGTTTTGCGCTAGACTTCGCCAACGGAGGCCATCATGAGAGTTGTGAAGTCGTACGCGATCGCGCTTATGGCCGCGGTCGGTCTGAGCCTCGGGCC
>DATNCQ010000212.1:0-57817 GCA_035571515.1 Vicinamibacterales bacterium | reverse complement strand
ACTTTCACGTCAGCGGCAAGGTGGAGGCATCAACCGAAGTCCACGACATGCGGCTGCAGCGCTTGCTCGGCCACATGTCCGCGCTGATGCACCCCGACCCGCACGCGGTGCTCGTCGTCGGCTTCGGCGCCGGCGTGACGGCGGGCTCGTTCGTGCTGCATCCGGGCGTCAAGCGGATCGTCATCTGCGAGATCGAGCCGCTCATCCCGCGCATGGTCGCGCCCTACTTCAGCAAGGAGAACTACGACGTCGTCAACGACCCGCGCGTCGAGATCGTCTACGACGATGCGCGGCATTACATCCTGACGACCAACGAGAAGTTCGACGTCATCACCTCGGACCCGATTCATCCGTGGGTGAAGGGGGCGGCGTCGCTCTACACGAAGGAGTACTTCGAGTTAGTGAAGGCGCACCTGAACCCGGGCGGCGTCGTCACGCAGTGGGTGCCGCTCTACCAGAGCACCGAGGAGGTCATCAAGAGCGAGGTCGCGACCTTCTTCGACGTGTTTCCGTTCGGCACCATCTGGAGCAACCAGTACGCGAACGGCGGCGGCTACGACGTCGTGATGCTCGCCAAGCCCGAGGCGCTGCGCTTCGATCCGGCGGCGCTCGACGCGCGATTGAAGCGTCCCGATCACGCGCGGCTCGAGGCCGACCTCACGCAGGTCGAACTGGCGGGCGTGGACGGGCTGATGTCGACCTACGCGGGACAGGCGCGCGACCTGCGGCCCTGGCTCGCCGACGCGCAGATCAACACCGATCGCAACCTGCGGCTCGAATACCTCGCGGGGATGGCCAACAACGTCTACGACCTGCAAATCTACCAGGACATGCTCGCCTACCGCCGGTTCCCGGAGGAGATGTTCACGACGTCGCCGGAATGGCTGGAGCGGATGCGGAAGGTGATGGCGGTAGCCCCGGGATCTCAGTAGGGCGGGTTCCGCGGCGCGACTTGAATCCAACGCGTCGCGGACCCGGCGGCCGCGCCTGGCGGCGCAGGTCGTGCGCGCAGTGCCGCGTGTTCGCTCGCGGCCTCCAGGCTCGACGACGTGGAAAAACGCTGGCGTCGGCTCGACGCACTACATCGTGAGCGACGATGCACCTTTCGATGCTCGACGGACTCGATCTCTAAAGCCTCCGCCGCGTTTTACCGTCTGACGCTGATCACGTCGCTCGCAGTCGGCCGCTCGCGAACACGCGGCGGCCGCGCGGTTCGCGCCGCGCGCTTCCGCCTAATTGGTGCCTGGGGCGGCGGCGATATTCACCTTGCGGCCTCCGATGTAGACGGCGTCGATCTGGCGAGTGTTCTTGATGTCCATCAACGGGTTGGCATTGAGGATCACCAGGTCGGCCCATTTCCCCGTCTGCAGCGAGCCCGCGCCGTCGATCTTCATCACGCGCGCGGCGGTGCTCGTCGCCGCCACCAGCGCCTGCATCGGCGTCATCCCCGCGGCGACCATCATCTCGAGCTCGGCGTGCTCGTTGTAGCCGATCCACCGCCCGAGGTTGCGATCGGGGATCGACCCGCTGTCGGAGCCCATCGCGATCGGAATGCCCGCGTCGATGAGCGGCTTCAGGTTCCTGATGCCCTGCGCCAGCTGCGGCTTGCTGGCCTGCACCGTCGCGTTGGTCCGCATCCGCTGCTGGCTTGCCGGGTCGCTCAGCAGGTCCACTTCGCGCTTGTAGGTCGGCAGCGCGCGCAGGAAGAACGGATCCTTGAAGAACTCCGGCAGGTTCTCGTAGATGAAGACCGACCGGTCGCGCACGAGCGTCGGCACGAGCGCGACGTTGCGCCGCTTCATCTCCGCGATCGTCGCCGCGTCGATGTCCAGGTCGCGCACGCTGTGCGCGATCACGTCGACGCCGCCCGCGAGCGCCGTCTTCGCGTCCTTCAAGTAGATGATGTGGATCGCGGTCGACATGTTGTGCTTGTGCGCCTCGTCGATCGCGGCGGCGACCACCTCGGGCTTCAGGTCCGCCGGCACGCCGTCGAGGTGCAGCTTGATGAAGTCGGCGCGCAGCGGGACGTGGCGCTGCACGTCGATGCGCGCGTCGTCCGGCGTCTCGGTGCCCGTCGGCCCGGGCCGGAAGAGGATCGGCCGGCCCGATGCGTAGAGCCGCGGCGCGTCGATGGCGACCGGGCCGATGCCGAGGCGCTGCGTGTCGCGCAGGTAGAAGCCCTCGGGCTCGTCGTAGGTCTCGAAGCCGAGCGTCATGATCGACGTCACGCCGTAGACGGCGTACGTCTTCAGCCGCCGCACCATCTCGTCGCGGTACGGCCCCGGGTTGGCGCTGATGTCGGGATCGATGTGCGCGTGCGAGTTGATCAGGCCGGGGATGATCGTCTTGCCGGCGGCGTTGACGACGGTCGCGCCGGCCGGCGGCATGACGCTCGCCGACGGCCCGACGGCCGTGATGCGGCCGTTGGTGACGACGATGGTTGCCTGCTCGAGCGGCGCGCTGCCGGTGCCGTCGATAACGCGCGCGCCCGTGAAGGCGATGACGCCGGGCGCAGGCACCTGCGCCCCGGCGTGCGAAGCGATCGCCACCAGCATCACGGCCGTGATCACACAGCCGTACTTCACACTTACCCACTTCATACTTACTTTTCCACTTTTCAACTTTTCCACTTTTCCACTTCCTCGACTAACCCCAGCGCGGTTGCTCGTCGGGGTTGATGCCGAGCGAAATCTTGCCGACGATTTCGTGCGTCAGCAGCGGGTTGGACGGGTGGAACTTCCCCGCCCGGGCGTCGCGGAACAGCCGCTCGAGCTCGCTCTTCTTGAACATGCCGAAGCCGCCGGAGAGATCCAGCGCGCGGTCGGCCACGCGGAAGGCGGCCTCCACCACCTTGTGCTTCATCGAGAAGACCTTGACGAACCAGTCGGGGCCGACGCGCCCCGCCACCCAGTCGCCCGCAACGGCCTCGATGTGCGGCCCCATCGCCTCGATGTCCATCGTGATCTCCGCCATCCCGTGCTGCACCTCGGGGTGGTAGATCATCGGCCGCGTCAGCGCGATGGACGTCTTCGTCTTCAACTGCTCGACGAGCACCTCGCGGACGCGCATCGAGAGGCCGTAGTAGATGTTGGCGAACCCGACGAGCGCCCACGTCAGGAAGCCGGCGACGAAGTGGTCGACGCCGGCGGCGCCGGGTGCCACGATGCGGGCGATGTAGCGGTCCGGCACGAACGCGCCCTCGAGCACCGTGTCGTCACTGCGCGTCGCGCGCATGCCGAGCACGTCCCACGTGTCCTTGATCGTGTAGCCCTTGGCGTCGCGCGGCAGGAAGCCGTGGACGATCTTCGGAGCGGCCGGGTCGCTGGCGTCCATCCCGTGCAGGCCGAGGCGCGTCCAGACGGGTGTCAGGCTGCCGAACGATTTCCGTCCCGTGAACGTGTAGCCGCCGTCCACCTTCTCGGCCTTCGTCGTCGAGAGCAGCCCCGGGATGTCGTTGCCATGCTCGGCGTGCCCTGCGGCGAACACTTCGCCCGCCGCCGCTTCATCGAGCACCCACTGCAGCGACTTGTCGCCGCCGCGCCACAGGTCGGCCGCGTCGCCCACCCAGTAGTGGTGCATGTTGAGCGCGAGCGCGGTGGCCGGCGCGTACATCGCGAGCGTGCGCGTCTCGCGACCGACCTCCGCGACATTCATGCCCAGACCGCCGAACTCGTGGGGGAGGGCCATCCGCAGATAGCCTGCCGCCTTGAGCTCGTCGAAATCCTCCTGGAAGAACCGGTTTTCCCGGTCGTAGCCGGGGGCCCGCTCGCGACACCTGGCGAGGAGCTGGGGCGTCAGGACCGACTCGGTGACAGCTGGCATGTGGATATACCTCCCGTCTTCGGCGAAGAGTGCGAAGGCGGGAGTATATCCCTACGCGCGCGCGAGGACGACGATCGATCGCGCCTCGACCCCGACCGCGGATCCGGCCGTGAAGCGCGCGTCGCGCTCCCCGACCTCGGTCGTGGTATCGACGACGACCTGCCACGCCTCGCCGAACGAGGCCGCGGGGAGCGTGAAGTCGAGCGGCTCGTGATGCGCGTTGAACATCACCAGGAACCCCGCGTCGCGCACGCGCCGCCCGTCGGGGTCGAGGTCGGCCAGCGCGTCGCCGTTGAGGAACACCATCAGCGATTTCACGAATCCCTGCTGCCAGTCCTCTTCCGACATCGCCTCGGCGTCAGGCCGCAGCCACGCGATGTCGCTGATCCCCTTGCCGCGCAGCGGACGCCCCTTGAACCAGCCGCGGCGGCGGAAGACGGGGTGTTCGTTACGCAGGCGGATGACGCGCCGCGTGAACTCGACGAGGCCGCGGTCCATCGACTCCCAGTCGAACCACGAGATCTCGTTGTCCTGGCAGTAGGCGTTGTTGTTCCCCTGCTGCGTGCGCCCCATCTCGTCGCCGCCGAGCAGCATCGGGATGCCCTGCGAGAGGAGCAGCGTCGTGATGAAGTTCCGCTGCTGGCGGGCGCGCAGCGCGTTGACGCCCGCGTCGTCGGTCGGCCCTTCGGCGCCGCAGTTCCACGAGCGGTTGTGGCTCTCGCCGTCCTGGTTGTTCTCGCCGTTGGCGTCGTTGTGCTTCTCGTTGAACGAGACGAGGTCGCGCAGCGTGAAGCCGTCGTGCGCGGTGATGAAGTTCACGCTCGCGTACGGCCGCCGCCCGTCGTCCTGGTACAGGTCGGCGCTGCCGGTGAAGCGGTGCGCGAACTCGCCGAGCGCCTGGTCCTCGCCGCGCCAGTAGTCGCGCAGGTTGTCACGGTACTTCCCGTTCCATTCGCACCACCGCACGGGGAAGTTGCCGACCTGATAGCCGCCGTTGCCGAGGTCCCACGGCTCGGCGATCAGCTTGGTGCCGCGCAGCGTCGGGTCCTGGTGCACGACGTCGAAGAACGCCGACAGCCGATCGACGTCATACAACTCGCGCGCGAGCGTAGACGCGAGGTCGAAGCGGAAGCCGTCGACGTGCATCTCCCTCACCCAGTAGCGCAGCGAATCCATGATCAGCTGCAGCACGTGCGGGTGACGCATGTTCAGCGTGTTGCCGGTGCCCGTGTAGTCGACGTAGTAGCGCTGGTCCTCTTCCGAGGGGCGGTAGTAGGCGGCGTTGTCGAAGCCCTTGAACGACAGCATCGGTCCGAGGTGATTGCCTTCGCCGGTGTGGTTGTAGACGACGTCGAGGATCACCTCGAGCCCGGCGGCATGGAGCAGCTTCACCATCCCCTTGAATTCCCTGATCGCGCCGATCGGATCGCGGTCGGCGGCGTACTCGTTGTGGGGGGCGAAGTAGCCGTACGAGTGATAGCCCCAGTAGTTCCGCAGCTCCTTGTCGAGCAGGTGCTTCTCGTGGACGAACTGGTGCACGGGCAGCAGTTCGACGGCGGTGATGCCAAGCGAGGTCAGGTAGTCGATGGACGCCGGGTGCGCGAGGCCGGCGTAGGTGCCGCGCAGGTGCTCTGGCACCTCATGGCGGAGCTTGGTGAACCCCTTGACGTGCACCTCGTAGACGACGGTCTCGTGGAGCTTCCGGCCCGGGCGCCGGTCGCCGCCCCAGTCGAACTCGTCGTCGATGACGACTGACTTCGGCATGTACGGGGCACTGTCACGATCGTCGCGCTGCAGGTCGTCGCCGCCGAGCGGATACGGAAAGACGGCGTCGTTCCACTCGATGCCGCCGGCGATCGACTTCGCGTAGGGGTCGACGAGCAGCTTGGCGGCGTTGCAGCGCTTCCCCTGCGCGGGGTCCCACGGCCCATGGACGCGGTAGCCGTACCTCTGACCGGGGCGCACGCCGGGCACGTAGCCGTGCCAGCAGAAGGCGGTTTTTTCCGGCAGCCTGATGCGCGTCTCGCGATCGTGCTCGTCGAAGAGGCACAGCTCGACGCGCTCGGCGACCTCGGAGAAGACGGCGAAGTTGGTGCCGCGTCCGTCCCACGCGGCGCCGAGCGGAAACGGCTCGCCGGGGCGGATGGCCGCGCCGGCCGCCGGCGCGGTGGAGTCGGGGGAGAGAGTGGCACTGCTCATGTGACGGCGATTTGCAAGGCGAGCGCCGCACACCGGGCGGATCCGCACGCGCGCGCGCCGCACGCACGGCGCCCGCCCGCGCATCTCCCTGTATTCTGTAGGATGGCGGCGGACAAGCGACGGCATCGGTCGTGCTACCTCTGCCGGAGTGATGATGGAAGACCGCATTCCCGGCCCCGAAGGCACGGCCCCACGTCCCATCGCGCGGGTGCTGATCGTCGACGACGAGGAGTCGATTCGCCGCCTCGTCTCGAAGTGGAGCGACGTCTCCGGCTACCAGGTGAAGGCCGCGAGCAGCGCGGAAGCGGCGCTGCTGATGATGCACGCCTGGACGGCGGACATCGTCGTCTGCGATATCCGGATGCCGCGCTACAGCGGCGTCTGGCTCATCGAGCACCTCCGCACGCTGTATCCGTCGACCGCCATCATCATCTCGACGGGCTACGGGGAAATCGATCCCGCGCTCACCGTGCGCGCGCGGATCACCGGCTATCTCGCCAAGCCCTACGATCGCGAGACGCTGCTCGCGTCGCTCGAGCGCGCGATGGAAGCGCGTAAGGCACAGGAGCCGCCAATCCACTAGGAGCCGCACGTTCACCAGACGGCTCCGCGGTCAAGTTCCAAGCTCCAAGATCCAAGTTCCAAGCTCCAATAAGCTCCAAATTCCAAGTTGGAACTTATTGGGATTTGGAGCTTGGAGCTTGGATCTTTACTGCTGCTCTATCCGATATCCGCGCTGTTGCAGCATGGCCAGCAGTCCCTGTGGTCCGACGACATGTGCGGCGCCGACGACCACGAAGCAGGGTGACGCGCGTTTCAGGCACGCCTCGAGCTGCGGCATCCAGTTGCGGTTGCGTTCGGTGATGAGCGATGCGTAAGCGGCCGGGTTGCTGCTGAACGAGCCGAGGAGCATCTTCTCGATGGCCCCGGCGTCGCCGGTCTGCCAGGCCGTCAGCAGCGAACGGAGGCTCGTGCGCTCGGTGTCCATTTCCGACAGCTCGCTTCGCAGCATCTGCTCCTGCATCGGTTCCGGCATCTTGTCGAATCGGTCCATCTGCGACTCGGCGGTCTCGAGGCCGATCACGGGCTTGCCGCCCATCATCGCCAGGTCGTAGAAATGCTTGTCGAGCCCGAGCTGCGGATCGAGGCCGGCCGCCTGCGCGCCGAGTGCCTCGAGCATCAGCATCACCATCCACGGCTTCATCGGCTGAATCATCTCGAGCGCGAGCGGCGTGTCCTTGAGCCGCTGCTCGACGAGCGTGGCGGTCTGCCGTGACACCACGCTGTTGAACGTCCGGCCGTCCGTGTACATCCCCTTCGCGATCAACCCCAGCCCGCCGGTGAGCGGATCCGCTTCCGCGAGATCGATCTCTTCGACGAGCGCGCCCGAGGCCTCGAACGCCCGCTGGTAGGCGGGACTGAGCGGATAGGCGTCGTTGGTCAGCGCGTGCACCGAGCCGGCGAGGTACATCACGTTGCCGCCGGCCTGGACCTTCCAGAGGAAGTTGCGCCCGCGCGTCTGGGCGGCCGCGCCCGACGCGAGCACGAAGGCAATAAGGACGGCGGTGGAAATCCGCGCGAAGAGCGGTCGGTGGTGCATGCCTAGATTATCGGCAGAACCGGGGCAAGCCTGCCGGGTGGGGCAGATCTGCCGGGTCCAGAAGGACCCGGCCTACATTTCACGTAGGCGGGTCCTTTCGGAGCCGCCAGATTTGACACGTGTAGGGCGGGTCCTTTCGGAGCCGCCAGATTTGTCACGTGTAGGGCGGGTCCTTTCGGACCCGCCAGATTACCTGCGAGAGTTAGTACTTCGGCCGGTCCGTCGTCGTCGGCGTCTTCGTGCCGGTCGTCGCGCGCGGCGTCGTCCCGCGCGGCGAGCCACCGAGCGTGTCCATGAACGCCGACGCCCCGTTCAGCGCCGGTCCGTTGCCGTTGATCACCGTGTCGAGCGTCGCGCTCGAGCCGTACGCGTCGGTGTTCGAGTCCTTGTCCACGCGCAGCGAACCGCCCGACAGGTTGACGCCGGCGAAAGCGCCCTTGCTGCGCGAGTACGACAGCACCTGCGCCAGGTTTTCCGACGTGCTCGCCGACGCCGCGCGTCCCACCGGACCCGCCGCGACCGACGCATCCGCGCCGAGCGAAACCTTGCTGTTCAGCATCTTCGTCGCCGCGTCGCGGTTCATCACGAGCAGCACGAGATCGATTTCCGTGGCGCCCGCCTGGAAGCCGAGGCTTCCCTTCTGGAGCTCCATGAAAACGGGTGAGCTCCAGCCGTTGGCGGTCCGGCAGCTCATCACGCCCTTGCCGTATTCGCCGCCGACGATGAACGCAGCCTTTTTCATGTCGGGCACGACGATGACGCAGGCCGCCTTCTGCCAGAGGTCTTCCGAGATGCCGTTCTCGGCATTGCGGAGCGCGGTGACGACGGTGCCGGCGTCGTTGAGCCGCTTCTGCTCTCCGGTTGAGAGGGCAGCAAAGGCTGTGGTCGCGACGAGTGACGAGAGAACGAATGCGAGCCCGGCGGCTCGTGCAGTGCGGACGTACATACAACACCCCCGCGGCAGACGCACTCCAAGATCGGTGCCGTTACGCGTGTGCCTCTCCTTCTTCGGGAGGACCGGCGATCGTCTCTTCCACGGCCGCGGGAACGAACGCGTGGCGCGGAAAAACCAGCCGCATCAGGGGAGGAGTCACCATCGTCGTGACGAGCACCATCAACACGGACGCCGAGAACACATCAGATCCGATCAGGCCGTAGGCGAGACCATACCCCGCGACGATCAGCCCGACTTCACCGCGCGAGATCATGCCCACGCCGACGCGCACCGACTCGGCGGTCGAGAAACCGAAGAGCCGCGCAAAGACGCCGCAGCCGATCGCCTTGGCCACGATGGCGACCAGCACGAGCACGACCGTGAACATCGCGCGCGGGCCGAGCTCGCGGGCGTTGGCCTCGAGGCCGATGCTGATGAAGAAGAGCGGCACGAAGATCGAGTAGGTCAGCGGGTGGATGCCGGCGTCGATCTCCTTCTTGAACGCGGTCTGCGCGATGAGCACACCGGCGAGGTAGGCGCCGGTGATCGCCGCCACGGCGCCCACGTACTCGGCGGCCCAGGCATACAGGAACATGATCACCAGCCCGGCCGAGAGCACCGCCTGGCTGACACCGAGCGTTGACGCCCAGCGCAGCATGGGCGACAGCAGATGACGCGCGGCGATGGCGGCGGCGAAGAACAGCGTCACGCGCACCACGACAATGCCGAGCTCGCGCCAGTCGAGGCCGGCGCCTGACGCCCTGGCCAGCGCGACGACGACCGACAGCACGATGATGCCCATGACGTCGTCGATGACGGCGGCGCCGAGAATCGTCGAGCCTTCGCGCGTGCGCAGTGCGCCGAGCTCGAGTAACGTCTGCGCCGAGATGCTCACGCTCGTCGCCGTGAGAATGGCGCCGATGAATATCCCTTCCCAGTAGAGCGGCAGCCCGAAGGCGGCGGCGGTCATCGCGCCGAGGCCCATCGGCAGGAGCACGCCGCCGAAGGCCGACCAGAACGCCACCTTGCCCACGTGGCGCATCATGACGAGATCGGTCTCGAGGCCGGCGACGAACATCAGCAACAGCACACCGACCTGCGCGAGATCGCGCACGAGATCGAGCAGCGGGACGCCCGCGGCGTTCGCGGGCGAGGCGAACACCGGCCACGCGAGGACGTTGAGCAGCGTCGGGCCGAGGATCAGGCCGACGAGGATTTCACCGAAGACCGACGGCTGACGAACGCGGTTCGCGGCCGCGCCAGCCAGTTTGGCCGCCGCGACGACGAGCGTCAGCAGGAGGATGACCTGAAGTGAATGGGCCAGGGGACACTCCGCGTATGGCCCGACCTGAAGGTCGGCCTCTACACGATACAAGAATGCTGGCTTGCCAACCGAAGCTCTCGCGTCATTCGCCGGCTCGCCGTCGCGGCTTCGCCGCTATGGCGGGCAACCTTCGCATGGCCGCAGAGCGAAGGTTGGGCGAGCACGGGGGCAGGGACTGGAGACCTGCCCCCGCGTCGCTCACCGCCTGCCGAATCGTGAGACCCGGCTGTTCCGGCGGATCACCGATGCGCAGGCACGATGCTCACCGGCAATTTCATCAGAGTCTCTCCTTCTCTTACTCGCTCTCCTTCTCTTACTCGGCGCGCAGCGGCGCGAGGGCGGGTGCTCCCGCCGCCTTCTGCTCGGGCGTGGAGGCTGTCATGCCTCCCATGGGCGTCCCGGGGCCGAGAACGAAATCGGGATAGGCAAGCGCGCCCATCTCCGGAATATCGAGGCCTTCGATCTCCGTCTCGGCCGACACGCGGTTGCCGAGAATCGCGTCGAGGACCTTGAAGAAGACAAAGAAGCTCGTGAAGACGAACACCATGCAGGTCAGCGTCCCGACGCACTGGGCGGCAAACTGGCTCGCGTCACCGTAGAACAGCCCCTTGACGGTTCCCGGCACGCCGTTCCACCCATCGCCATACGCGCCGTCGGCAAACAGGCCGAGCGACAGCACGCCCCAGGCGCCGTTGACGCCGTGGACGGAGATGGCCCCGACAGGGTCGTCGATCTTCGCCACGCGATCGAAGAAGAGCACCGATTCGACCACCAGGAAGCCGGCGACGACGCCGATGACCATCGCGGAGACGCTGTTGACGAATGCGCAGGGGGCTGTAATGGCGACCAGGCCGGCCAGCAGGCCGTTGGCGAGCATGCTGGGATCAGGCTTGCCGAGCCGCCACATCACGTAGAACATCGCGAACACCGCGCCGCCGGTACCGGCGAGCATCGTGTTGGTCGCCACGACCGCGATCCGGAGGTCGCCGCCGGCGAGCGTCGAGCCCGGGTTGAAGCCGAACCAGCCGAACGCGAGGATGAACGTCCCCGCGAGCGCCATCGGGATGTCGTGCCCGGGGATCGGCAGCGATTCTCCGCTCTTGGTGTACTTGCCAAGACGCGGACCGATCACGATCGCGCCGGCGAGTGCGGCCATGCCGCCAACCAGGTGCACGACCGATGACCCGGCGAAATCGACGTGCCCGTGACCGAGGCCGAACTCCTTGCCGAGTGTGGCGAGCCAGCCGCCGCCCCAGACCCAGTTGCCGAAGAGCGGATAGATCACCATGGACATGAAGAAGCCGAACACGAGGAACGACGACCACTTCCAGCGTTCGGCCATCGCGCCCGTCGGAATGGTCCCGGCGGTGTCCATGAACACCATCTGGAACAGGAAGAGCGCGAAGACCCCCACGTCGTACGTATTGCCGCTGAGGAAGAATCCACTCTGGCCGAACAGTCCGAAGGTGTGGCCGAAGAGGCTGACGGTGAATTCGCTGTTGAGCGGCGGTGTGCCGCCGAGCGCGCTCACCGCGCCGACACCGCCCATCTGCAGCGCGTAGCCGCAGATCCAGTAGCCGAGCATGCCGATGGGATAGATCATGAAGTTCATCGACATGGTGTGGGCGGCGTTCTTCGCGCGCGTGAAGCCGGTCTCCACCATCGCAAACCCCGCCTGCATGAACATGACGAGGAATCCGGCCAGCAGCGTCCAGACGAAGTTGATGGCGATCCTGTTGTGGCCGACGGTCTCCATCACTTCTGTGAGCGTCGGATTCTTCGGGTCTTTCACCGGCACATCCGCCGCCGTGCCTGTCGTCACGCCGGTCGGATCGCCCTGCGGCTGGCCGATGGCGCCCTGAGCGCTCGCGCTGTTCGGGGCCACGAAGCTGCCGACGATGAGAACGAGGAACGCCGTTATGACGACTTTGCAGAGAAGGTTCGCGCGTCTCTTCATCTCCAGTCCTTTCATGATGCGGATGAAAATGCGGGCCCGCCACGAACACGGGCGATGCGCGGCGAAGAGCAAACGGGGATCCAATGCTGCACGCGCCCGATCGGACGGCTTTTCCGAGACAATTCGCAGCAATTCCGCGAGCAGCGCCCGGAGGGGCCTCCGACAAGGCTGTGGATCTCGCGCCCGTCGAGCGACATCGATGAAGCAACCACCAGGCGCGCCAGGGGCGCGGGGCGCCTTTGAACGCCGCGCCACCGAACGCATGGGGACAAAAATGAACTGATTCGCCACGTTCGCTACGCGAATGTCCGCGACACCCGCTCGCCGCGCGCACGCCCGGGACGCGCGTCCGCCTCTCTCCAGCGGCGCGTGACCGGCGCACGTGCGGGCAGACGGCGTCTGCCGGCGACACTCCGTCCAAAATGTTTCGCTCGACCTACGGTCCAACAAGAATGTCTGTTGGGCGCCCTGCCGTCGCTTCGCGATCTACATAGATTTGTTGGGAAAAAACGACTCTCGACGATTGCGGAACCCGGCAGTACTGGCCGCGATCTTGTTATGGCACGCGGAGCGACTGTTCGCTGACCTGACTGGAGGGTCTCACATGAATCAAGCCGACACCGCGTGGATGCTCGTGTCCACGGCGCTCGTTCTTCTCATGACACCCGCGCTCGCCTTCTTCTACGGCGGGCTGGTGCGCTCGAAAAACGCGCTCAATACGATGATGATGAGCTTCGTCTCGCTCGGATTCGTCGGCATCGCCTGGGCGCTGCTCGGATACACGCTGGCCTTCAGCGGCGGCAACGCGTTCATCGGCGACCTGTCGAACGTGCTGCTGCGCGGCGTCGGCCTCGAGGCGAAGGGCACCATCCCGCACGTGCTCTTCATGGGATTCCAGGCCACCTTCGCCATCATCACCGCCGCGCTCATCTCCGGCGCGATCGTCGAGCGGATGCGGTTCTCGGCGTATGTCGCCTTCATCACGCTGTGGGTGCTCGCCGTCTACGCGCCGATCGCGCACTGGGTGTGGGGCGGCGGCTGGCTCGCGCAGTGGGGCGCGCTCGACTTCGCCGGCGGCACGGTCGTGCACGTCAACGCCGCCGCTGCCGCGGTCGTCGCGGCCGTCGTCCTCGGCAAGCGGGCGGAGTACCCGTCCTCGTCGCTGCTGCCGCACAACGTGCCGTTCGTCCTGCTCGGCGCGGGCCTGCTGTGGTTCGGCTGGTTCGGCTTCAATGCCGGCAGCGCGCTGGCGGCCAGCCCGATTGCCGGCCTCGCGTTCATCACCACGATGCTCGCCCCGGCGGCGACGCTCGTCGTCTGGACCTTCATCGACGTGATGCGGACCGGCAAGGCGACCGCGGTCGGCGCGGCGACGGCGATCGTCGTCGGCCTGGTCGCGATCACGCCGGCGGCCGGCTTCATCAGCCCGATGAACGCCATCCTGCTCGGCGGCTTCGCGGCGATTCCGAGCTATCTCACGCTGCAGCTGCGGGCGAAGACCTCGCTCGACGACTCGCTCGACGTGCTCGCGGCGCACGGTGTCGGCGGCACGGTCGGGGCGCTGTTGACGGGCGTGTTCGCGGAAAAGGCGCTCAACACGGTGGCCGACGGCGCGTTGTATGGCAACCCGCGCCAGCTCCTCATCCAGCTCGCGGCAGTAATGGCGGCCCTGGTCTACAGCGGAGGCATGAGCTTCGTGCTGCTGAAGGCGATCAACCTCGTGGTGCCGATCCGCGCGGACAAGACCGACGAGATGGAAGGGCTCGACGTCACCCTGCACGGCGAAGAGGCGTACATCCACGACGGCGGCCTCACGGCGCTCGGCCGTGCAGAGGCGCCGGCAGAGGCTCCGGGCATGGTCACGGCGCCCGCCACCTCGGGCTATTGAGGTAACGAGGTCCCTCACGTTCGCCGAAAGGCGGACGCCACGACGCACGCCCGTCGGGCCAGTCCTCGATGGCGTCGCGGGGGCAGACCAGTTCGTGCCGCTGGTCTGCCCGTTTTTCGATCAGTGGGAGCCGATGGACGAGTGGCGCCTGGTGTCGCGCATGCCCAGGTAGACGGCCAGCGACGCCGCGATGACCGCGGTGAGGTAGTAGTAGAACCAGCGCTCGTGGCCGATCGACTTGAACCAGAGCGCGATTGATTCCGCGGTGCCGCCGAAGATCGACACGCTCACCGCGTACGGGAGCCCGACGCCGAGCGCGCGGATGTGCGTCGGGAACAGCTCGGCCTTGACCACGGCATTGATCGACGTGTAGCCGGCGACGATCACCCAGGCGCCGCAGATCAGCAGAAACGCCGTCAGGCCGCTCCTGGTCCCCTGCAGCGCGTCGAGCAGCGGGATCGTCAGCAGCACGCCCATGACGCCGAACCAGACGAGCAGCGGCTTCCGGCCGATGCGGTCCGAGACCGCGCCGTAAATCGGCTGGAGGATCAACGCCACGATCAGCGACCCGCCGGTCACGACCGTCGTCTGCAGGTCCGTGAGCCCCACCGACAGCTTCAGGAACTTCTGCATGTACGTCGTGTAGGTGTAGAAGGCCGTCGTGCCGCCCATGGTGAGGCCGACGACGAGCAGGACCTCGCGCGGGTACTGCATCAGCGCGCGCAGCGACGTCTGCTTCCGCGTCGCGGACGAGCGCGCGGCCGTGAACTCGTCGGTCTCGTGCAGGTTGCGACGCATCGCGAGCGCGGTCAGCGCGAGCACGGCGCCGATGGCAAACGGAATCCGCCAGCCCCAGGCCCTCAGCTGATCGCCGGTGAGGAACACCTGCTGGAGCAGAAAGAGCACGAGGATGGCGCACAACTGGCCGCCGATGAGCGTCACGTACTGGAAGCTCGAATAGAATCCGCGATGCTCCTTGTCCGCGACCTCGCTGAGGTACGTCGCGCTCGTGCCGTATTCACCGCCGAGGCTCAACCCCTGCACGATGCGCGCGAAGGCGAGCACCGCCGGGGCCATGAACCCGATGGAGGCGTACGTCGGCGTGAGCGCGATGATCAGCGAGCCGAAGCACATGAGGAGCACGGACGCCATCAGCGCGCGGCGCCGGCCGTAGTGGTCCGCCATGTGGCCGAACAGCCACCCGCCGAGCGGACGCACGACGAACCCGACGGCGAAGAGCACGGCGGCATTCAACTGCTGGACGACCGGATCGCCGCCCGGGAAGAACGCGCCGGCGAAATAGAGCGCGAAGGCGGCGTAGGCGTAGAAGTCGTACCACTCCACCAGGTTGCCGATCGAGCCGATGAAGATTGCCTTGACGCGCCGGGCGACGTCGGCGCGCGCGAGCTCGCCATGCGCAGGAACGGCCACGGACGCTGATGCCATAAGGACCCACATTGTGTCCCAGGTGCCCGCCGTTTGATATCCTCGCCGTCACATGCAGGCTGAATCCCGGCTGGACACGGCGATCGCGGCGCCCGTAGCGGTCACGGCGGCGGAGCGGCCGGCCGGGATGGCGCACACGCGCGCCACCGTCGGCCGCGCGTTGTGCGTGGTCGTGCCGGTCGCCCTCTGGTTCGCGCCGATCGGGGTCGACGCGCGGACCCGGCACGTGCTCGCCATCGCCGCGTTCATGATCCTGGCGTGGATCACCGAGGCGATGGACTACGCGCTTGCCGGCTTCATCGGCTGCTACCTGTTCTGGGCGCTCGGGGTGGTGCCGTTCGGCGTCGCCTTCAGCGGCTTTGCCACCGACACGCCGTGGTTCCTCTTCGGCGCGGCGCTGTTCGGCGCGATGGCCACCAAGACCGGTCTCGCGCGCAGGATTGCGTTCGTCGTCATGCAGCGCGTCGGCCGGACCTACGGGCGCATCCTGCTCGGGCTCATCGTCACCGACTTCCTGCTGACGTTCATCATTCCGTCGGGCATCGCGCGCGTGGTCGTGATGTCGGCGGTCGCCCTCGGGCTGGTGGAGGCGTTCGGGGTCGGCCCCGGCAGCAATATCGGCCGCGCGATGTTCCTCATCATCACCTACGCGGCCGGCCTCTTCGACAAGATGATCATCGCCGGCGCGGCGTCGATTACGGCGCGCGGGGCGATCGAACGCGTGGGCGGCGTCGAGGTTCTGTGGAGCCGATGGTTCCTCGCCTACCTGCCGTGCGACATCATCACCATCCTCATCGCGTGGCGCCTGACGCTCTGGCTGTATCCGCCGGAGAAGGATTCGTTCACGCGCGACGAGGCGGCGTACCTCGAGCAGGAAATCCACCGCCTGGGCAGCTGGAACGCCGCGAGCACGCGGGCGGCCCTGCTGATCGCGCTGGCGATCGGCCTCTGGCTGACCGACTTCCTTCACCACATCTCGCCGTCGATCATCGGCCTTGGCGTCGGGCTGGCCGCGGTGCTTCCGGGTATCGGAGTCCTGACGGTCGACGACATGAAGCGGATGAACTATCTGCCCGTGTTCTTCGTCGCGGCGGCCGTCAGCATGGGCGAAGTCCTCGTGCAGACGAAGACGCTCGAGCTGCTGACCAGCCTGCTGCTGTCGTGGATGGAGCCGCTGCTCGGCAGCCTCCTGCAGTCGACGCTGGTGCTCTACTGGACCGCGTTCGTCTACCACATCTTCCTGGCCAGCGAGATCTCGATGCTCGGGACGTCGCTGCCGGTGCTGATGAATTTCGCGAAGAGCCACGCGATGGACCCGCTGCTCATCGGCATGATCTGGACGTTCGGCGCCGGCGGAAAGCTGTTCGCCTATCAATCGGGCGTGTTGATCGTGGGAATGTCGTACGGCTACTTCGACAGTCGCGACCTGTTCCGCCTCGGCGCGCTGTTGACGGTGATTCAGTGCGTGCTGCTGCTGCTGCTGGTGTTTCTCTACTGGCCGCTGATTGGGATCCGCTGACAGGCGCCTCAGCTCGTTACGGGTCTACCGTTTCTTGCGTGGCGGGCGGCGCCCCGGGTTGGGGTCATCGGCGGCGGTTGCTTTCGGCGGGACGACGGTGACGCCCTGCGTGAGCTGCTCGTAGGCGTAGGGGTTGTCGAGCGGAACGACGACGTCGCCAGAGCTCTCGACAACATGCTCTGCTACGCCGCGGCTGATCAGCCAGTACCCAAGCTCCGAAGGCACCTCATACGTGGACCCGGGGGTGAGATGACTCAAGCTCACACCGTCCATGATGCCGACGGAGGGCCGCACGATCCGAACCTGCACGTTGGTCTGCAGTATAGAACCATTTAGGTACTCCCAAAGCTCGACCGGATGGAAATAATCACGGATTGTCGAGCTTCCGCGGCCTACTCAACCTTGCCGCGCTCCTCCTGGACGCCGGTCTCGCGCTCGAACCGCTGCGCCACGATCCAGCAGAGCGACGCCCAGAAGAAACCGAACATCCAGCCCGCGACGACGTCGGTCGGGTAATGGACGCCGAGGTACACGCGGCTGATGCCGACGAGCAGCGTCAGGAAGATCGCGATGCCGATGCAGTACATCTTCGTCAAGCGGCGCTCCGCGAGCCGCATCAGCATCGCGCCCAGCGTGAGGTAGATGATCGCGGACTCCATGGCGTGGCCGCTCGGAAAGCTCGTCGTGGTGACGTCGCGCAGGTGCGGGACGACGTCGGGGCGCGGGCGGAGGAACAGGTTCTTCATCGCGTAGTTGGCGGCCTCGCCGCTGGCGGCGGTGGCGAGCACGACGACCGCCGTCTTGTAGCGCGTCTGCAGCAGCAGGAAGCCGACGACCGACACGACGACGAGCCCGAGGACGGTCGGTCCGCCGATCGCCGTCAGGTCGAGCAGCGAGTTTTCGACCCACTGCGGGCCGATCGGCCGCGAGGGGTCGTCAGATTTGCGCAGCGCGACCAGGATTCGCGTGTCGAGCGTCTTGGTATCGCCTTCCATCACTTCGGAGGCGAGCGCGAGGAATCCCCACAGGAGCAGGCAGACGCCGACGCCGATCATCAGCAGCAGCAGCTCGCGGCGTTCCAGCTTGCGGAATCGGCCCCACCGCGAACGCGTAGTCATCGTCGGAATATACAATTTACCGGGGTCTGTCTCTGCCACCCGTAGAAACCTGAATGGAACTGAACTTGGTGATGCTCGGCCCTCCGGGCGCCGGCAAGGGCACGCAGGCACGCCAGCTGCGCAGGACATTCGACATTCCGCACATCTCCACCGGCGCGATGCTCCGCGATGCCGTGCAGGCAGGGACTCCGCTCGGCCGCGAAGTGGGCGCCATCATGGAGAGCGGGGGTCTCATCGACGACGAGGTGATCACACGCGTCGTCATCGAGCGTCTCGCGCATCCCGATACCGCAGGAGGCTTCCTGCTCGACGGCTACCCGCGGACGATCCCGCAGGCGGAGGCGCTCGATCGGATCGTCGCCGGCCGCGCGCCGCTCGTCATCGTCGACATCGTGCTGACGGAAGCGGAGGTCATCCGCCGGCTCGCGTCGCGCATGGTCTGCGCCGAGTGCGGCACCAACGCGACCGGCGAGGGCGACGTGTGCCACGACTGCGGCGGCCCGCTGGTGCCGCGCGCGGACGACCGCGAGCAGGTCGTGCTCAACCGGCTCGAGGTCTATCGGAACCAGACCGAACCGCTGGTGCGGTACTACGGCGGCCGCGACACCTATTGCCGCATCGATGGCGCGCGCCTGCCCGACGACGTGACGGCCGATATCGTGCGCGCGGTGGAATCCTTGGGGGGATCCAGGCCGGGATCGGGGATCCGGGATCCGGGATCCGAAAAGAACTGAAGGGAAGAACGGGATGGCGATACGTGTTGTCCGCTTCGGGGAGCCGCGGGCTCGCGGCGAGGGCGTGCGCATCGGCACGGTGCGGCTGCTCCCGCGAGGGGTGAAGAAAGAGGACTACGCCAGGCGGAATTTCTTCGACCTCTGGCTGCCGGAGGTGGCGCCCACGCGCGGGCTCGTGGCCTACGCCCAGGCCAAACCGTGGACCGACGCGCGCTGGGCCGCGTACCGGAAGAAGTACCTCCGCGAGATGCAGCGGCCCGAGGCGCAGCGCGTCATCGCGCTGCTCGCCGCCTTCGGCCGGCAGGCGAACTTCTCGATCGGCTGCTACTGCGAGAATCCGTGGCGGTGCCACCGGTCGCTGCTCGGCGAACTGCTGCGCGAGCGCGGCGCGAAGGTCTCGATCCCGCGCTTCACTACCCCGCGTTCCGCATCCCCGCGGCGATCCCGTTGACGGTCACGACGAAGGCATCGCGGAGCCGCTCGTCGGCGTCTCCCGCCCGGAGCCGCCGCAGCACCTCGATCTGCACGAGATTGATCGGATCGACGTACGGGTTGCGCACGTCGATCGATCGCTGCAGCACCCGGTTCTCCGCCAGGAGCTGCTGGTGGCCGGTCACGTCGAGCGTCGCGCGGACGGCGCGCGCCAGGCGGCCGCGCAGGTCGGCCCCGAGCGGATGCAACGCCGCGGGTACCAGGCGGCGTTCGTACTCGGCGGCGATGCGCGCGTCCGTCTTCGCCAGCACCATGGCGGTCAGGTCCATGACCGAGCGGAAGTGCGGCCACTCGCGATACATCCGCCGCAGCTCGTCGAGCTCGCCGCGCTGCGCCGCCCGTTCCAGCGCGTCCTCGGTGCCGAGCCAGGCGCCGAGAATGAGGCGTGTCTGCGTCCACGAGAACTGCCACGGGATGGCCCTGAGCGCCGCGATGCCCGCCGCGGCCTTGCGCCGCGCCGGCCGGCTGCCGATGTTGACGTGCTCCAGTTCCGGCAGCGGCGTCCCCGTGCGGAAGTACTCGAGGAACGACGCGTTCTCGTGCACGTAGCCGCGATACGCGCGGGCGCCGTCGGCCGACAGCCGATCCATGCACGCGCGCCACGGCTCGCCTGGCGCCACCGCCGGCGTCAGCCACGCGTCCAGCGTCCCGCTCGTGTACACCTCCATCGTCCGCGTCGCGATGCCGGGCAGCCCGAACAGCGCCTGCATCATCTCGCCCTGTTCGGTGACGCGAATGGTGCCGTCGATCGACCCGCTCGGCTGCGAGCGGAGCGCGAGGTAGGTCGGACCGCCGCCCCGCCCCACGCTGCCGCCGCGGCCGTGGAAGAGCGTCACGTCCACGCCGCTGCGCCTGCAGGTGTCGACGATCGCTTCCTGGGCCTTGTACAGCTCCCACGCGGCGCTCAGGCGTCCGACGTCCTTCGACGAGTCGGAGTAGCCGACCATCACTTCCTGCCTCGCACCCGCCTCCCCGCAGATGAACGCCCGGTACGCATCGATGCCCAGCACGCGCGCGAGGACGTCAGGCGCGCGGCGCAGGTCGTCCGCGGTCTCGAAGAGCGGCACCACCCGCAGCGGACGTTCGACGCCCGCCGCCTGCTGGAGCACGGCGACGGCCAGGATGTCGGACGCCTGCCGCGTCATCGTGATCACGTAGGCGCCGAGCGATTCGCGCGGGATGCGGGCGATCGTGCGGAACGTCTCGAGGACGTCGGCCACCTCGTCATCGGCGGAGTCGAGGTCCGGAATGCCGGCACGGCCTCCCCGCATCTCGCCCGCGAGGAACTCCACGCGACGCGCCTCGTCCCAATCGCTGTACGAACCAATCCCGCGCGCACGGGTGATGGCTGCCAGCGTCTCGGCGTGGCGATCGGACTCCTGCCGGATGTCGAGCCGCGCGAGCGTCAGGCCGAACGTGGCGACGCGCCGGAGCAGATCCGCCAGCCGGCCGCCGGCGATCACCTCGTCGCCCGCCGCCGCCAGCGAGCGATGGCACAGGCGCAGCGGCTCCGCGAACGCATCGGCCTCGAGGTACGCCTCGTCCGGCGGCGGGATGTCCTTCCCCAGCGCCGCCTCGACCCAGTCGCGTGTGGCCAGCAGGCGCGTGCGCACGTCACGAAGCAGCGCGCGATATGGTTCGGGCACGTCGCCGACCGCCTGAGCCAACTCCGGCGAGCCGCGCGACATCGACAGCTCGTCGCGCAGCGCATTGACCTCGCCGAGATACAGGTCGGCCGCCTGCCATCGGGCGAGCAGGCACGCCCGGCGCGTCACCTCCGGCGTCACGTTTGGGTTGCCGTCGCGATCGCCGCCGATCCAGGAACCGAAGCCGATCGGCGCCACCTCCAGCGGCAGCGCGCGCCCCGCCACGCGCCGCAGCGCCGCGTCGACGCTGCGCAGGAAGGCGGGTACCGCGTGCCACAGGCTCTGCTCGAAGACGATGAGGCCGCCGCGCACTTCGTCGAGCGGCGAGGGACGGTCGTGGCGGACCTCGTCGGTCTCCCAGGCCGACACGACTTCGCGCCGCAGCGCCTCGGTCACCGCTTCCCGCTCGGGAACGGTGAGGTCGACGTGATCCCGTTCCGCCAGCAGCTGCGCGATGCGGTTGTACTTGTGAATCAACGTGCGTCGTGACACCTCGGTTGGGTGGGCCGTGAGCACGAGCTCGATGCGCAGCGTACAGACCGCCTCGAAGAGCTCCCCGGGCGCGATGCCCGCGGCGACGAGCCGCTCGAACGTCTCCTGGCACGAGCCGGCCTGCGGACGCGACGCAGGATCCGCGAGGTAGGCGCGCCGGCGGCGGATGCGGTGGTGCTGCTCGGCGACGTTGGCGAGGTTGAGGAAGTGCGCGAAGGCACGGGCGAGCGGGGTCGCTGATTCCACCGGGAGCGTCGCCAGCAGCGAGGCGAGCTCCCGGAATGGGCCGTCGGCCCCTGCGGACGCCGAATCGCCGCCGGCGCCTGCGCGTGCGTCGCCGGCGCGCGAGGCCTTCGACAGCGACCGCACGCGCTCGACGGTCTCGAACAGTTGTTCGCCGCCGTGCGCGCGCAGCGTCTCGCCGAGCAGGTCCCCGAGCAGCCGCACGTCGTCGCGCAGCGGCTTGTGGGGATCGGCGGACACCTACTTATTGTTGAACAGATCCAGCAGCACGACCGTTTCGCCGCGCACCGCCGCCTTCAGCGTCGGCTCGAGATCGGGCAGCCACTCCGGCGAATGGGGCGCCGGCACCGGGATGCCCGTGCGGCGCGCATCGGCGAGCTTCGCCGCGTTCACCGCGCCGATGTGCAGCAGCACCGCCGGGACGCCCGCGCGCCCGTACTCGGCGAAATCCTCCGATGTCATCTTCGCCGGCATCTCGACCACGGTCTGCGTGCCGATCGCCTTCTGCAGCGCCGCCGCCACCCGGCGCGTCAGCGCCGGATCGTTGACGACAATATGCCCCGACTCGGGGATCCGCATCGACGGCTCGCGCGGCGCGCCCGACGCGGCGGCCTCGGCCTTGATGATGCGCGCCACCGCGGCCAGCACGCGCGCCTGCGTTTCCTCGCTGTAGGTGCGGATGTTCAAGCCCAGGGTCACTTCGTCGGGAATGATGTTGGCCTGCGTGCCGCCGTGAATGGATCCGATCGTCAACACGATCGGATCCATCGGGTTGTTCTCGCGCGACACGATGGTCTGCAGCGCCGTGACCGTCCGCGCGGCCATCACGACCGGATCGATGGTGTTGTACGGCATGGCGCCGTGCCCGCCGCGTCCGTAGAGGGTCACCGCCGGGGAAATCGAGAGCGCGCGGAACGGCCCGGGATGAAACCCGATCGTGCCCGCCGGCATCGTGTCGTCGTCGTGCAGGCCAATCACGTAGGCGGGCCTCGGAAACCGCTCGAAGAGTCCGTCCTTCAGCATCGCCTCCGCGCCGCTGGTGCTCTCCTCGGCCGGCTGGCCGACGAGCATCAGCGTGCCGTGCCACTGCTGCCGGTGCTCGGCCATCCACCTCGCCGTGCCCATCCACGCGGTCATATGGAGGTCGTGGCCGCAGGCGTGCATCACCGGAACCGTCGCCCCGGCCAGGTTCTTCGTCACCACCGTGCTCGCGAAGGGAGCGCCGGTCTTCTCGGCAACCGGCAGCGCGTCGAGCTCGGTGCGCAGCATCACGACCGGCCCGGCGCCGTTCTTCAGCAGGCCGACGATGCCGGTCCGGCCGACGCCGGTCGTCACCTCGAAGCCGAGCGTCCTGAGGCGCGCGGCAAGCTTCGCCGCCGTCTGCACCTCCTGGAATGCCAGCTCGGGGTTGCGATGGAGGTCCTGGTAGAGGTCCCGGAGATCCGAATAATAGGAATCGATATCCGCGGCAGGCTGACTTCCGGCGGGAGCCGCCGCAAGCAGAGCGATTACGAAAGCGAGCTTACTGATCGCTGACATCGCTGTTCCCTTCCAGTCCGGACATCGTTGTTCTTCCTGAGCCTTGCGAGGTCGCGCCTGCCATCATAGACTGGCGAGCGCGTTCCCTTAAAAACCCCATACGGAGATCTCCTCGATGCCCCGTCTGCGCCGCATCCTAGCGCTCGCCGCTCTTCTTGCGTACATCGCGTTCACGCCCGCCCCGGTCGCCGGCATCTCGAACGGCGTGGTCATCAGCCAGGTATACGGCGGCGGCGGCAACGCCGGGGCCACTTATAAGAACGACTTCATCGAGCTGCACAACCGCGGTACGGCGGACGTCACCCTGACGGGATGGTCGGTGCAATATGCGTCTTCGGCTGGCACCTCGTGGGCGGTGACAACGTTGACCGGCACGCTCGCGCCCGGACAGTTCTACCTGGTGCAGGAGGGCGCCGGAGCGGGCGGCACGGTGAACCTGGCGCCCGATGCGACCGGCGGTATCGCGATGTCCGCGTCGGCCGGCAAAGTCGCGCTCGTCAGCAGCACGACGGCGCTGACGGGCTCTTGTCCATTGGCCAGCGTCGTGGATTTCGTCGGCTTTGGCACCGCCGCCAACTGCTCCGAAGGATCACCGACCGCGACGCTGAGTAACACCACGGCTGCAATTCGCGGCGCCAGCGGCTGCACGGAAACCGACGTCAACTCCGTCGACTTCGCCACCGGCGCTCCCACTCCACACAACACCGCATCGCCCATCTTCAACTGTGCGACACCGTCCACGCCGCCCTCGATCACGAGCGCGGCGGCGGATCCGACGCTCGCCGCCCAGGGCGGCAACGTCACCTTCACGGTCGTGGTGAAGCGGGGCACGAACCCCGCGGATTCGAACATCACTGTCACGGGCGATTTCTCGGGCATCGGCGCGACGGGCACGTTCGCATCGGCGGGCGCCAACGCGAGCACCGGCGAGCAGACGTTCACCGCGACGGTCGCCGTTGGAAGCTCCGTGACGCCCGGAGGGAAGAACATTCCGGTGACCGCCACGGATGGACTCGGACGCCAGGCGGCGACCACCATCACGATGGCGGTCAGATCGAGCACGCTCACGTTCATTCACGACATCCAGGGCACGAGCGCGTTTTCGCCGCTCGACAACGTGCTGCTCACGACGAGGGGCGTCGTGACGGGCCGGCGTTCGAACGGCTTCTTCATCCAGGACGAGGAATCGAACTACGACGCCGACCCCAATACCTCCGAGGGCGTCTTCGTCTTCACCTCGTCGGCGCCCCCCGCGGCCGCGGCGGTCGGCAGCGCCGTGTTCGTGATCGGCAGGGTGGACGAATTCATCCCGGCAGCGGATCCCTTCAGCCCGCCGACGACGGAAATTACCGTTCCATTCGTGGCCGTCGACCAGGTCGGTGGCGTCATGCCGTCGCCGGTCGCGCTGACGCCGGCGGACCTGAACGCCGCCGGACCGGTCGATCAACTCGAACGCCTCGAAGGGATGCGGGTGTCGGTCGTGTCGCTGACCGTCGTGGCGCCGACCGGCGGCAGCGTCAACGAATCGGCGGCCACGTCAACCAGCAACGGCGTGTTCTACGGCGTGCTGCCGGGCGATGCCCGGCCGTTCCGTGAACCGGGTGTCGAGGTCTTCGAGGCCGCAGGTCTGCCGATGGGCATCCCCGTCTTCGACGCGAACCCTGAGCGCCTTCGCGTCGACTCGGACGCGATCGGCCATGCGGCCATCGACACGATGCCCGGTGCGACCGTTACGAACATCGTCGGCCCGCTCGACTACTCGTTCCGGAGCTACACGGTTGATCTCGAGCCGACGGCGCCGGTCGCCGTCACCCCCCTCGCCGCCGCGGCCACGCCGGCGCGCCTGGCGGGCGCCGGCGAATTCACGATCGCGTCGGCGAACGTCGAACGCTTCTTCGACACGGTGGACGACCCGGGCGTCAGCGACGTCGTGCTGACGCCGGCCGCATTCACCAACCGCCTGAACAAGCTCTCGCTCCAGATTCGAGAGGTGATGCGGTCGCCCGACATCATCGGATTCGAAGAGGTCGATAACCTGCCGACGCTGCAGGCCGTCGCCGGCAAGGTGAATGCAGACGCCGTGGCCGCCGGCGGTGCGGACCCGCACTACACGGCGTACCTGCAGGACGGCAACGACATCGGCGGCATCGATTCGGGCTTCCTGGTGAAGGGGTCGCGTGTCGACGCGCTCGACGTCACGCAGTGGGGCAAGACGACGACCTTCACGCAGCCCGATGGATCGCAGGCATTGCTGAACGATCGTCCGCCGCTCGTCCTGCACGCGCTCGTGCACGAGACTGCCGGCGACGCGGGCCTGCCGGTGACGGTCATCGTGAACCATCTGCGGTCGCTGTCGGGAATCAACGACGCGCTTGACGGCGCACGCGTCCGCGCGAAGCGGCGCGCGCAGGCGGAGTACCTCGCGAACCTGATCCAGTCGTTCCAATCGGCCAACCCGGGCGAGCGCATCGTCTCGGTCGGCGACTACAATGCGTTCCAGTTCGACGACGGCTACGTGGACTCGATCGGGACGATCAAGGGGACGCCGGCGCCGCCCGACCAGGTGCTCCTCTCGAGCACCGACCTGGTGAACCCCGATCTCGTCGATCTCGTGGACACCGCGCCGGCCGGCCAGCGGTATTCGTTCGTGTTCGACGGCAACGCGCAGGAGCTCGACCACGTGCTCATCACGCAGAACCTGGTGGGGCTGGCCAATGGCCTTTCCTATGGCCGCAACAACGCCGACTTCCCCGAGGCGCTGCGCAGCGACCCGGCCACCCCGATCCGCCTGTCCGACCACGATCCGCTCGTCGCGTACTTCTCGTTCCCGCAGCAGACGGCCGTCCAGCTGAGCGCGAACCCGCCGACATCCACCTTCGGCGAGTCGATCACGCTCACGGCGACGGTCACGATCAGCGGCTCACCGGTCACGGCGGGAACGGTCACCTTCACGGAAGGCGCCGCCACGCTTGGCGGACCGATCGCTCTCGGCGCTGCGGGGACCGCGGTCTTCACGACCAGCGCGCTGTCGGCCGGCGCGCACACCATTACCGCTGCCTACTCGGGCGCCGGCGCGTTGCAGCCGAGCGCGGCGGACGTGACGGTCGTCGTCAACTCCGCGGTGACGGTCACCTCGCTCGTGTCGTCGCAGAATCCGTCCGCGGTCGGCCAGGCCGTGACGTTTACCGCGACCGTGACACGCGACGCGGCGGGTGCCGGACAGCGCGTCGTGGCCGGCGCCGTCACGTTCACGATCGATGGCGCGACGGGCCCCCCCGTCGCCGTGGATGGTCAGGGCCAGGCGTCGCTCGTGACCTCATCGCTCGGCGCCGGCTCGCACGCCGTCAGGGCCGACTTCAGCGCGGCGAACTATCTGGCGAGCGCGGCCTCACTCACGCAGCGCGTCTCCCCGTCTGTCTCCATCGGCGACGTATCCGTCCGTGAGCCGGACAAGAAGGCCTCGGCGGCGACCGTGGCGGTGTTCACCGTGACCTTGTCAGCGCCCTCGACCGACACGGTCACGGTCGGCTTCTCCACGGCCAACGTCACCGCGCTGGCGGGCGCCGACTACAAGGCGGCGAGCGGAATAGTCACCTTCGCGCCGGGGACGACGACCGCCGCGATCGGCGTGACCATCCTGGCCCACCCGCGGCACGAGGCGACCGAGACGTTCACGGTCAACTTGACCGCCGCGACCAACGCCGCGATTGCCGACGGCCAGGGAATCGGCTCGATTATCGATTTCCGTCCCCAGGATCGACGTTGACGCGGCACACGTAGGGCAGAACGGAGGGGCTTACCTGCAAAGGCCGGCCCTTGGAGGAACGACCGATGCGCATCGTGCTCTGGACAACCGCCTGTCTTGGTTTGATCGGCTGTCAGGCGGCGCAGCAACCGGCGGCCGGGCCGACGGCGACCACGACCAGCGCCGGATTCGCGGCTGTTGCCGGCCAGAAGGGCGGACAGGATCAGACCGGCCCGTACGAAGTCGTGGCCGGCTGGCCGAAGCCGCTCTCGCAGTTGCCGGGCCACGAGAAGTGGACGTGGGGCGCCGCGCAGGGGATTTTCGCGGAGACGCCGAATCGCGTGTTCCTCCTTCAGCGTGGCGAGCTCCCGGCCATCGACCGTCCCGAGGAGGTGCCCTATCCGAAACTGGGCCCCGCCATTTCGTTCCCCGTCACGCAGACCCCGTTCCGCAACGCCTCGGTCGGTCCGGTCGCAAGTCCGGGCAATCAGGGATCCGACGGGTGGAATGGATGGAAGGGCACGCTCGGTGTCGATGCGCGATGGGAACACTGCGTCGTCGTCGTCGACGCCAACGGCACCATCACGGAAGACTGGACGAAGTGGGATTCGCTGTTCCGCCGGCCGCATTCCGTGACGGTGAATCCGTACGACCCCGAGAAGCACATCTGGATCGTCGAGGACCGCAATCACGTCGTCTACGAGTTCACGCACGACGGCAAGGAGCTGGTGCGGACGCTGGGCGTCAAGGGCGTCTCGGGCAACGACAGCACGCATTTCAACCGGCCGACATTTCTCTCCTGGCTGCCGGACGGGACGATGTTCGTCTCCGACGGTTACGCCAATACACGCGTCGTCAAGTTCGACAAGGACGGCGCGTTCGTCATGGCCTGGGGAGAAAAATCGACGACGGCGAACGATACGGCGCCGGGCACGTTCAACGCGGTGCATGGCGTGCAGGTGGACCCGGAGACACGCAAGGTGTACGTCACCGATCGTGACAATCACCGCATCCAGATCTTCGACGAAAACGGCAATTTCCTCGACCAGTTCAGTACCGGCAATCCGTCGACGCCGCAGGTCCTGTACCTGGCGGCGGACAAGAGTTTGTGGACCGCCGACAATATCACCTCGAAAATCGTCAAGTTCGATCTGGAGGGGCATTACCAGTACTCCTGGGGGAGCCAGGGCCAGTGGCCGGGCGCCTTCTGGAACATTCACGGCATGAGCGTGGATGCGGACGGCAATCTGTACGTCGCCGAGGTCAACAGCGGACGATTCGAGAAATTCCGCCCGCGCGCGGGCGCAAATCCAGCACTTCTCGTCGGACAACCGGTAAAATCCGCATCATGAAACCAGGCCTTTTCCTTTTCTTCCTTTTCCTTACGTGCGCGCTGCTGCTGCCGGCGGCCGCGACCGCCCAGGACTCGAAGGCCGCGGCCACGCGCGCCGCGAAGGACTGCGACCGCGTCGCTGCCGCGCTGAAACTGACACAGGCGAAGGTCAACGCGGCACACGCGGTGACGGAGGGTCAGTTCACGCCTCCTGCCGCGGCGGGCGCCGATGCGCCGCAAGCGATTACCGGCCTTCCCGCCTTCTGCCGCGTCCAGCTGACGCTGACGCCGTCCGCCGATTCCGACATCAAGAGCGAGGTCTGGATGCCCCTGCGGGACTGGAACGGCCGGTTCCAGCAGGTCGGCAACGGCGCGTGGGCAGGCTCGATCCAGTACGGCGCGCTGGCGGACGCGCTGAAGCGCGGCTACGCGGCCTCGTCAACGGATGCGGGACATACCGGCACCGACGCGAGCTTCGCGGTGGGCCACCCGGAGAAGCTGAAGGACTTCGGCTATCGGGCGGTGCACGAGACGGCGGTGCAGAGCAAGCAGACCATCACGAACTTCTACGGCATGGCGCCGCGGATGTCGTACTTCAACGGCTGCTCGGGCGGCGGACGGATGGCGTTCCAGGAGATGCAGCGCTTTCCCGCCGACTTCGACGCGATCCTCGCGGGCGCGCCCGGCTACGACCGCGTCAACCAGAGCGTGCAGATGCTGATGAACGCGAAGGCGACGCTCGACAACCCGGCGAGCATGATTCCCGCGAGCAAGTACCCGGTCATTCATCGCGCCGCGCTCGACGCCTGCGACGCGCAGGATGGGTTGAAGGACGGTCTCATCAGCGAGCCGCTCAGTTGCCGCTTCGACCCGGTCGTCACGCAGTGCAAGTCCGGCGACGCGCCCACGTGCCTGACCGCGCCACAGGTCGAGGCCGCGCGCAGGATTTACGCGGGCGTCAAGAACCCGAAGACTGGCGAGTCGATCTTCCCCGGGCTCGAGCCGGGGAGCGAGTTGAACTGGAGCGGCCCCGCCGGCGGTCCCGAACCGCTCGCGGTCGGCGCCGACCTGTTCAAGTACGTCGTCTTCAAGGATCCGAAGTGGGACTTCCGCAAGTTCGATCTCGCCCGCGACTACGACGCCGTGCACCGTATCGACAGCCTGGATCTCAGCCCGACCTCGCCGGACATCAAGGCGTTCGTCGCGCGCGGCGGCAAGCTGCTGATCTACCAGGGATGGGGCGACATGAACGTGGCGCCCAAATCGACGGTCGCCTACTACGACAACGTCGTGAAAACGATCGGGCAGAAGCAGGCGGACGATTCGGTGCGCCTGTACTTCGCGCCGGGGATGGCGCACTGCGGCGGCGGCGAGGGGCCGAACACCTTCGACGCGCTCACCCCGCTCGAGCAGTGGCGCGAGCAGGGCAAGGCACCGGCCTCGATCGTCGCCACGCACTGGACCTTCGGCAAGCTGGATCGCAGCCGGCCGCTCTGCCCGTACCCGCAGGTCGCGAAGTACATCGGCGGCGCCGCCGGCGACGTCGCTGACGCCGCCTACTTCGTCTGCGGCGCGCCCATCGGCAATCACGGGGCGGCGGCGAAGTGACCGCGCGAATCCCGTTGATCGCGGCGGCCGCCGTGCTCGTACCGGTGTTGGCGGTCGCACAGAACGCGGCGGACTGCGATCGCGTCGCGGCGACGTTGAAGCTGCCCGATGCGACGGTCACCGCCGCGCGGCTGGTGCCCGCCGGCTCGTTCACGCCGCCCGCGACGGGCGCGGAGACGCCGCGGCCGGTTGCCGGCCTGCCCGCGTTCTGCCGCGTCGAGCTCGCCATCAAGCCTTCGTCCGACTCCGACATCCACAGCGAAGTCTGGATGCCCGTCGCGGGATGGAACGGCAAGTTCCAGCAGGTGGGCAACGGCGCCTTCGCCGGATCGATCCAGTACGGCGCGCTCGGTGAGGCGCTGCGCCGCGGCTATGCGGCCGCCTCCACCGACACCGGCCACACCGGCGCCGGCGCGGCGTGGGCGCCCGGGCATCCGGAGAAGATCGCCGACTTTGGGCATCGGGCGGTGCACGAGACCGCGGTGCACAGCAAGTCGGCCATCACCGATTTCTACGGGATGGCGCCGACGCTGTCGTACTTCACCGGCTGCTCGGGCGGCGGCCGCATGGCGTTCCAGGAGGCGCAGCGCTACCCCGCCGACTTCGACGCGATTCTCGCCGGCGCCCCCGCCTACGACCGCGGCAACGAGGCGTTCGGCTTCATGGCGAAGTGGAAGGCGACGCACGAGACACCCCAGAGCGTCATCCCGCCATCGAAGTACCCCGCCATTCACCGCGCCGCGCTCGACGCGTGCGACGCGCTCGACGGATTGAAGGACGGCCTCATCGAGGACGTCCTCGGGTGCCGTTTCGACCCGAAGGTGATCGCCTGCAAGACGGGCGAGAACTCCGACTCGTGCCTGACGACGCCGCAGGTGGATGCGGTCCGCAAGTTGTACGCCGGCGCAAAGAACCCCAAGACCGGCGAGGTGATCTTCCCCGGCTTCGAGCCCGGCAGTGAGCTGCAGTGGTCGGCGGTGGCCGGCGGCGACCTGCCGCTCGATGTGGGCTACGACGTCTTCAAGTACATCCTGCTCCAGGATGCGAGCTGGGATCCGAAGACGTTCGACCTCGCGCACGACTACGATCGGATCCACGCGCTCGACAACACCTCGCTCAGCCCCAACGACCCGAACCTCGCACCGTTCTTCTCGCGCGGGGGCAAGCTGCTCATCTACCAGGGGTGGGCGGATCCGAACGTCTCGCCGCGCTCGCCGTTGATGTACTACGACCGCGTCGTCAAGGCCGTCGGCCGGAAGCCGGTCGATGAGGGCCTGCGCCTGTTCTACGCGCCGGGCATGGGACACTGCGGCGGCGGCGAGGGCCCCAACGTCTTCGACGCGCTGACGCCGCTCGAACACTGGCGCGAGCAGGGCACGCCGCCCCGCTCGATCCTGGCGACGCACTCGACCGCCGGCAAGGTCGATCGCAGCCGTCCGCTCTGCCCGTATCCACAGCTCGCGCAATACAAGGGAACCGGGAGCATCGACCAGGCGGAAAACTTCTTCTGTGCGGAGAAATCACACAATGTTCCTGCATCGAAATAGGCGAAGCGTCATCACCGCGGCGATCGTGCTGCTCTGCTCGACCGCCGTACTTACCCAGGGCGCCCGCTGGGCGAAGGCGGCGCCCTTCCCCGAGCCCGACGAGGAGCTCTACGGCATCAGCGTGAACGGCAAGATGTTCGTGCTCGGCGGCTTCGGTACCGCGCGCGGCAAGAACTACGAGTACGACCCGGCCGCCGACAAGTGGACGAAGAAGGCCGCGATGCCGCGCCCCGCGCACCATCAGTCGATGGTCGAGTACCAGGGGAAGATCTATGTCTTCGGCGGCTTCGTCGCGCCGATGACGGGGCCGCAGGGCGGATGGGAACCGATCGACAACGCCTGGGTGTACGACCCCGCGACCGACGCGTGGCGCAACCTGGCGCCGATGCCGATCAAGCGCGGCTCCGCCGCGGCGAACCTCGTCAACGGCAGGGTCTACGTGATGGGCGGCGCCACCACCGCCGACGGCTCGAAGGACGTCGCGATCAGCAACGCGACGACAGCGAACAACCTGGTGCGAAACGACATCTACGACATCGCGAGCAACACGTGGTCGAGCGGCGCCCCGATGGCGCTGCCGCGCAACCACATGTTCTCGGGGACGGTCAACGGGAAGATCTACATCATCGGCGGCCGCGTCGGCCACGCGTTCGTCGCCGCCTCCCAGAACACCGACATCGTCGAGCAGTACGACCCGGCGACCAACTCGTGGGGCGCGCAGATGACGAAGATGCCGACCGCGCGCAGCGGCGGCGGCTGGGCGACCTACGGCGGGAAGATCTACGTGGCGGGCGGCGAAGTCGCCACCAACGCGCTGGTCGGCGCGTTCCGCGCGGTGGAAGCGTTCGACCCGGCGACCAACTCGTGGACGATCATGCCGTCGATGCCGATGCCGCGGCACGGCGTGGCCGGCGCGATGATCGGCAACAAGTTCCACCTGGTGAGCGGGATGATCACGTCGGCGGCCGCCGGCGCGGGGCAGGACCGCACGGTGGAAGTGCACGTCGCGCAGCACGACGTACTGGAGCTGCCGGCGAGCGGCACGAACTGATCACCACGAAGGCGCGCTGCGTGCGCAACGCACGAAGCTCATGAAATCTTAAACTTTGATCTTCCGCACCGTCTGGGAGTTGTCCTCGAGGAACGACTTCTTGTTCTCGAGCTCCTGCGCGGTCGGCTGCACTTTCCCGTTCGCGTCGATCGCGCGTGACACGAGCGTGTGCTCGCCCGGCGCCAGGCTGTTGACGGTGTAGGTGAACAGCTTCCAGCCGTACTTCTCCTTCGTCGCCGGATCCATCGACGCCGCCTGCCACGGCCCGTCGTCCACGCGCACCTCGACGGCCTTGATCGGCGTGCCGTCGTTGAGGACGACGCCCGTCACCTTGTAGCGCGAGCCGTCGGTCGCGATGCGGGCGATGTAGGACTTGAGCTGCATGTGCGTGATCGCGGTCTCGACCCACTTCAGCTCGCCGTCGATCATTTCGCCCTTGAGCGTGCGATACCAGCGCGCCTGGAACTTCCCGAGGTAGGCGTCCTCCTGCGCGTGGATCTCGGACAGCCACTTCACGTTGTTGACGCCGTACCAGCCCGGCACGACGAGGCGGACCGGCATGCCCTGGTGGAGCGTCAGCGGCTCGCCGTTGAGCGCGTACATCAGCATCGGTTCGCCCGACAACGCCTTCTCGCGGGTGAGCGCGCGGCCGAACTGCTGCTGCACCTTGAACTTGTCGTTGCGGAACTCGACGTCTTCCTCGCCGCGGTCGGCGCCGAAGAAGACGAACTCGCGCGCCTCCGATTTCACGCCCGCCTTGTCGAGGACCGTCTTCAGCGGGACGCCGGTCCAGCGCGCGTTGCTCGACAGCCCCTGCAGCGGGCCCCGGTTGCCCGAGCACTCGAAGCCGGCGACGAGCTCGCGGCCCCCCATCTTGCGCAGGTCGTCGAGCGACAGCGACTGCGGCTTGTCGACGAGGCCCGACACCTTCAACTGATAGGTCGCGACGTCCACCTTCGGGTGGCCGTAATGCTGCGTGGTGAACCACTGATCCTTCGGCGTGAAGGGACCGTCGATCGTGCGGATGTCGATGATGCGCCGATCCGCCGCCGGGTTGGTGATCACGCGCTCGGGAAAGTCCAGAAACGGCACGACCGTCTCGCCCTGCGCGAGCGCCGGCAGCACCCATTCCGGAATGCCCACGATCCCGAGGCCCGCCAGCGCGAGGCCCGTCTTGAGAATGTCCCGGCGTCCGGTACGAAGCGTCGGTGTCATCGTGCTCTCTCCTTGCGCCCCATATCCTACGCCGAAATCCTACGCCCAATGGTGCCGGAGCACGGTTTTTCCGCCCGCAGCCGCAGAGAGCGCGTCACGCTCCGCGGCAAACCGGGCGTACGCCGCGACCGGCTCGAGCAACCATCACATCCGCCTCCCGCACAGCCGGAGGCGGGAGCGTGACCGCGGCGCCGGTCACGAACGTGGTCCCCGCCCGTGGATGACGTCGTCGGCCGTCTGCTGCGGCGGTTGCGGCCACAGCCGGATCAGCGCGATCGGCGGCACGACCGCGGCCGCGACGAGGTACAACCAACTGCGGGCGGACGACGCGTCAATCGCCAGGAAGACGGCAAGCGTGACCGCGATCCAGCAGGCGCTGAGTATCCATGCGATTCGAGGGTTGAACATGGAGCCCGACTTTCACAAGGGCTTTGATGAGGCTGACCGCGGGAAGGACGTGCGGAGGGGTCAGCGTTCAGGAAAGCGGTGCTTCATGAGTGTACGTCCCGCGGGGGGCGGCACCCCTAGGAGAATCGCTCGGCCCAGAGCTTCTCGCACGAGTAGATGTCCAATGCGTGCTGTATACTGACGGCGTTACAGCGCTCCTGAAGACTGCAGCCTGAACTCACCTCGTCCCGAGTTCATCCCACCGGCTCAGCCGCGCCGCCAGCCTACGCGTCACGTCCCGGCGCGCCGCCGGCTCCTGCAACGGAAAGTCAGTCAATGACGCGCCTCTGTCGTACAACCCTGCTCGTCGCGCTCGCGGTCAGCGCGCCCGCCGCCGCCCAGGAAGAAGGGCGATACCGCGACTTCCAGCTCGGCGCCTCGGTTGCCGCCGTCTCGACGCTCACGGAGACGAGAAGCGCGGAGGTGACCGTCGTACACGAACGCCCCGCGGTGATGCAGGAATTGCGGTGGCTCCCGTCGTCGTTCGGCACCGCCGGGAAGGCGCGCGGCGCGGGACTCCAACAGATCGTGTTCAGCTTTTATGAGAACAAACTCTACCGGCTCATGATCGACTACGACCGATCGCAGACGAAGGGGATGACCGACCGCGACATCGTCGACGCGGTGTCCGCGATGTACGGTGCGCCAACGTCATCGAAGATCGCGGAGGGCGGAGCCGACACGTGGAACACGGAGTCGGTGGCATCGCGCCTCGTCGCGCGCTGGAACGGGCCCGGCTATGGCGTCGCGCTGTCGCGGTGGGCGTACGGCGGCGCCTGGCGCCTCGTCGTCGAATCGACGGCGCGTGCCGCACTGGCCCGCGAGGCCGATGCGCGCGCCCTCGTCCTCGATGTCCAGGAAGGGCCCCAGCGCGAGGCGGACCGCACCCGGCGGGAGAGGCAGGGAAAGGACGACGCGGAGGCGGCCGCCCGCACGGCGAACAAGGCGACGTTCCGGCCCTGATCCGCGGCTTATCGCCTGAAGCGCGTCACCTGCCGGAACAGGTCGGGGCCGTCGGCTTCCCAGCCGTCGGCGGAATCGCGTTCCGTCAGGGATCGCATCCGGGCGAGCGCCGCCTTGCGGTCGCGATCCCCGGTCGAGAGGATGAAGGCGCCCTCTGCTCCCGTTCTGCGGAGGATGCTCCACGTCAACCCGCCGAACCGCATGATGTAGTCGCCCTCGATCGGCCTCGTGATGTAGGTGGGACGCTGCATCAGAGGGTCCTGCGCGTGCTCGACGCCCCGCCGCCCTCGCGCTGATGGTCGGCGATCGTGACATCGTCCATCAGCACGCTCGACGGCTGGCCGGGCACCGTGGCAGGTCAACGGTGACGATGCATTCCCTGCCAGGCAGCGTGCGCGCGTAGATCCGGCCGTTGGCGACCTTCTCTCGGCATCGCCTGATGATCTCGTCACGGTTGATGGCGATGAATTCGTCCAGCATGGAGCCCTTCCGCTCGGTTCCAATCGTATGCCTTCGACGAGCGCGCGGATGTTCGAAACCGCACAGCTACATCGGCTGGCGCTCTGCCGCGCACCAACCTGACCATAGGCTCGAAGAGCAAAGGCTGACGCCAGCGAGCCTTGCGCCCGCCGCCGGGACGCTGTTGGCTCATCTGCGTGGAGGCGCAGAACTCCCCGGCGGAACGATGGGCGCAGCGGCTGACGTGGCCGGCGCCCGGACAGAAGGACCACACGCGGACATCCGCCCGATGTGCGATCCGGTACATCGCGCATCGAGACGGTTCCCTAGACTCGTGCAAATGGCGACCAAGCGCGACAACGAAGACGAGCGGGAGAGACGCATCGAGATCCTGGCCGAGCGACTCCGTGCCGCGGAGAAGCGTGCGCTGCTGAAGCGCGGCATCGAGCTGTGGACCCGCACCGAGCTCGCGATGATGGACGAAACCCCGCCGTCCGTGGCGAAAATCAACTGATGGCCAAACAGATTCTGTCCGGCCAGGCCACCTCGCCCGCGGGCCGCCGGTGTCCAATAGTGAACATCGCGCGCCGGCCATCGACAGATAGACTGTGTCCGGCCTCCCCCAACTCCAGAGGCAAATTCGAGACGTGCCTACCGATCACGGTCTTTACGCCGTTCCCGCACGCCACGCGAACGGGGACGACTCCGCTCCGTGGCTCGACCGACACGACCTCCACCTCTTCGCCACGGCGCGCTCGAACTGCCTGCTGATAGGGCCCGACGCGCGGGTCGTCGACGCGCTGGCGGCGCTGCAACCCTTCTTCAGGCACGCTCCCGTGTTCCTCGATGGCCGCCACCGCCTCGAATTGCCGCGCGCTTCGCGTGCCGCGACGTTCGTCGTTCGACACGTCGGGGATCTGAACACGTCGCAACAGGTGGCGTTTTCGTCCTGGATCGAATCGGCGCCCGGCCGCGTTCAGATCGTCTCGACGTCGGCAGGCCCGATATGGCCGGCCGTCGAAGGCCGGTCGTTTCTCGCCTCCCTCTATTACCGGCTGAATACGATGATGATCTCGCTGGGTGTGCCGGCGTGACGCGTCGAATCGCGACCTGGTGATCAGGGGCGGCGGCGCGTGCGCGGCCGGAATCGACCGCCCGACGCCGGCGCCGCGTGCGCCGACGGCGGGGCATGGGGTGGACGCGGCGCGTGCGCCGGGCGCTGCGGCCCCGCACCCCGGCGTTCGGCGTTCTTCCTCGACCGCTCGCGCTCCCGGGCCTTCCTCGCGCGGATCTCCGCGATCCGCTGGGCGTGGGGAATCTCGAGCGGCTTCGCGCCCCGTGCGGCGTAGTTGAAGTCCGGAAGCGTCACGCGCGGCAGCGTCCGTCCGATCGCGCGCTCGATCGCGCGCCAGTCGTGTTCTTCCTGCGGCGCCACGAAGGTGAACGCTTCGCCCGTCAGCTCGGCGCGTCCCGTACGGCCGACGCGATGAATGTAGTCCTCGGCAACCGCCGGCACGTCGAAGTTGACGACGTGGCTGAGCGCCTCGACGTCGATGCCGCGCGCCGCGATGTCGGTCGCCACGAGCACCGGATACCTGCCGCTCTTGAAACCGGCCAGCGCCTGCGTACGCTGGTTCTGCGACCGGTTGCCGTGGATGCGCTCGGCCTTCACGCCCTGCTGCACGAGATAGTCCGCGAGCTGGTTGGCCCGGTGCTTGGTCCGCGTGAAGACGAGCGCCTGCTGCAGGATGTTGCGGCGGAACAGCTCGAGCAGCAGCGGCGGCTTGAGATCCTGCGCCACGGGATAGGCCGCCTGTGTGATGCCGACGGCGGGCGCCGCCTGCCGCTGCATGTTGATCGTCACCGGCTTCTTCAACATCTCCGACGCCAGCGCCGCGATGGGCGTCGGCATGGTCGCGCTGAAGAACAATGTCTGCCGTCGCGCGGGAATATGGCGCAGGATCCGTCGGATGTCCGGCAGGAACCCCATGTCGAGCATGCGATCGGCTTCGTCGAGCACCAGATACTCCAAGCCGTCGAGCTTCGCGTAGGGCGCGCGCGCGTGGTCGAGCAGCCGGCCGGGCGTCGCCACGACGACGTCGACACCGCTCCTGAACGCGTGCTCCTGCGGTCCCATCCCGACACCACCGTAGACCGCGGCGCCCGTGAGCGCCGTATGCACGGCGAGCGCGTTGAAGTCCTCGAGGATCTGCGCCGCAAGCTCGCGCGTCGGCGTGAGCACCAGCACTCGCGTGACGCGACGCGGCCGTCCAATCAGGCGATGCAGGATCGGCAGCAGGAACGCGGCGGTCTTGCCGCTGCCCGTCTGCGCACACGCCAGCAGATCGCGCCCTTCGAGCGCCGGCGGGATCGCCTGTTCCTGGATGGGCGTCGGGCGCGCGAACCCGAGCTCGCGAATGCCCTTGAGCAGGTCGGCGTGCAGGCCGAGCGATGTGAACGGCACGCGCTTACGCGCCCATCCGCGTCTTCAGCTCCAGGTCGATCGCGTGCATGAAGTCGTCGGTCGTCAGGAACGGGTGATCCTCGCGGATGAGGATCGCGAGGTCCTTCGTCATGCGGCCCGATTCGACCACGTCCACGCACACCTGCTCGAGCGTGTCGGCGAAGGTGACGACGTCGGGCGTGTCGTCGAACCGCCCGCGGTACTGCAGGCCGCGCGTCCACGCGTAAATCGAGGCAATCGGGTTGGTGGAGGTGGGCTTGCCCTGCTGGTGCAGCCGGTAGTGCCGCGTCACGGTCCCGTGCGCGGCCTCGGCTTCGACGGCCTTGCCGTCCGGCGACATCAGCACCGAGGTCATCAGGCCGAGCGAACCGTAGCCCTGCGCGACCGTGTCGGACTGCACGTCGCCATCGTAGTTCTTGCACGCCCACAGGTAGCCGCCGTTCCACTTGAGGCTCGCCGCTACCATGTCGTCGATGAGGCGATGTTCGTAGGTCAGCCCCTTGGCCTCGAACTTCGCCTTGAAATCGGCGTCGAAGATCCGCTGGAAGGTATTCTTGAACGTGCCGTCGTAGACCTTCAGGATCGTGTTCTTCGTCGACAGATACACCGGGTAGTTGCGTCCGAGCGCGTAGGTGAAGCAGGCGCGCGCGAAGCCTTCGATCGACGCGTCGAGGTTGAACATCCCCATCGCGACGCCGCCGCCCTTCGTCTTGATCACCTCGCGCTCGATCGCCTCGCCGCCGCCCTCTGGCGTGAAACTGAGTGTGATCGTGCCGGCGCCAGGGAAGTGAAAGTCCTGCGCGCGGTACTGGTCGCCGAAGCCGTGGCGCGCGACCACCACCGGCTTGTTCCAGTGCGGCACGACCCGCGGCACGTTGCGGCAGATGATCGGCTCGCGGAAGATCGTCCCGTCGAGGATGTTGCGGATGGTGCCGTTCGGCGACCGCCACATCTGCTTGAGGCTGAACTCCTTGACACGCGCCTCGTCCGGCGTGATCGTCGCGCACTTCACGCCGACGCCGTACTGGCGCGTGGCGTTGGCAGCGTCGATCGTGATCTGGTCGCCGGTGCGGTCGCGCGCTTCAATCCCGAGGTCGAAATACTTCAGGTCGATGTCAAGGTAGGGAAGGATGAGCGTCTCGCGGATCTTCTGCCAGATGATGCGCGTCATCTCGTCCCCGTCCATCTCGACGACGGGAGTCTTCACCTTGATCTTGGACATCTACTCTCCTGCGGAAAGCCCGCGAACCACGAAGGCGCGAAGAACACGAAGTGGATCACGATGTTGTGATTGTGTTCTGTTCAGGTGCTCACCGCGCGGTTCGTCCCCCATTTTGTTCCGCCGCGAATCACTCCACTCGACCACGGAGAACAGCGCGGGGGTTCTTCGTGCTCTTCGCGCCCTTCGTGGTTCCCCTTCTCGGCGTTCTTGCCCGTGAACAAACTTCGAATTCTAGATCGGATCGTTGTACATTACGTACGAGGGGTCCCTGCGATGACGAGGCACGTGTTCACGTTTGCGCTTGTCACGATGTTCGCGGCGTCGGCACCGGCAGTGCTCGACGCGCAGCGCGGCGGCGGCGCGCGGATGGGCGGCGCCAACATGGGCGGTGCCACCAACGGCGGCGGCGCCGGCGCGAACACGGGCGGCATGCGTGGCGGCGGCGGTGCTCGTGGCGGCCGCGGCGCCGGCGGCGGGGCTCGCGGGGGCCGCGGCGCGGGGGGCGGCGGCCTGCAGATTCAGGCTGGGGTAAACTTTCCGGCCTTTCGGATCCCTCCGCCGGCTGGCTTGTCGATCAGCCGTCCCATTGGCTCGCAAATTACCGGCGTGGAGACCAATCCGCCGCCCGGCTTCGGCCCGCAGCGGCGCAGTCCCTTCGACGCGCGCCGCGGCACCTTTACGCGCCTTCACCCCTTCAATTCATTCGGTTACGGCTATGGCGCGGTGTCCGGTCCCTCCTACGAACCGGAGAGCACCTACGAGAAGCTGTACCGCACGCCGCAAGTCGAGGAGACGTCGGGCGCGCTCCTGCTCGACGTGACGCCGCCAACCGCGCTCGTCTTCGTCGATTCCGCGCTCGTGGGAAGCGTCGCCGATCTGCAGGCGCGCGGGGTGACGCTGTCGCAGGGGCGTCACTGGCTGGATCTCGAGGCGCCGGGCTACGAGAAGAAGACCATCGAGATCACGATCAGGCCCGGCGAGCCGTTGCGCTACCGCTTCGACATGGTGCCGGTGCGCACCGCGGCGACAGTAGTCCCCGAACGACCCGAGACGATGTACGCCATCCCGGGCTGCTACGGCGGCAACCGGCCGCCGGTCGCCGCGAACCTGCCGCGCGGGTGCGACATCGCGAAGGTCCGCGTCATCCGCCCGCAGCCGCGCGTCAACTAGTCAGTCGGCAGTCGGCAGCGGGCAGGCGTAGAGGCGGACCTTCAGGTCCGCCTTTGTGAACTTCCCATCACCCGTAGCCGCAGCCGGCCCGATTGAGCTAGCGTACGCGCCGTAGCTCGGAAGGAGGACCGCGATGGCCCACGGCTTTCGGACCTCTGGTTGCACGCGACGCGACGCCATCGGCATGCTCGTCACCGCCGCTGCCGCGGCCGCACTCCCCCGCCGCATGTCCGCGGCGCCTCCCACGTTTCCGCGCGGCAGCGTTATCCGCACGGTTCTGAAGGATTACGACCCCGACGAGCTCGGCGGCGGAGCGACGCTGTTTCACGAGCACATGTCGCTGGCGCCGGATTTTCTCAACCGCTTCGGTCAATACACCGCCGCGACGCGCGTCGCGTCGGGACTGCCCCCCGGGCCACCGCCACCACCGGTGTCGCTGGCCTTCATGCAGGACCTCGACCTGATGGTGCGCGAGCTGACCGCCGCCAGGCGCGAGGGCATCGGCTGCATCGTCGACGGCGGTCACCCGGACATGGGCAGGAACATCGACTTCCTGCGCCAGCTGTCGGCGAAGTCGCAGATGCCGATCGTCGCCGGCGCCGGGCTGTACACGCAGCCGTTCTACCCGGCGGCGATCGCGACGATGAGCGAGGACGAGATCGTGCGGGCGCTCGTCAAGCAGGTTGAAGAGGACCCGGTCGGCGCATTCGGCGAGATCGGATCGTGGGACGATATGACGGCCACCGAGCGCAAGGTCTTCCGGGCCATCGGGCGGGCGCACGTGGCGACCAACCTGCCGATCTTCACGCACACGGGGATCCCCGGCAAGGCAGCGCTCGAGCAGCTCGATCTCCTGGAGGATGCGGGCGTGAAGCCGGATCGCGTGGTGATCGGCCACCTCGGTAATCTCGTCGACACCACCGTCCAGGTGCAGAAGGCCATCTGCAGGCGCGGCGCGTTCGTCGGCTTCGATCGGCAGGGTGGACCCACGGACGGCGATCAGGTGCAGATGGCGAGCGCGCTCATCGATGCGGGGTACGCCGGCAACCTGATGTGCTCCTCGGACCTGGCGCGCGAGACGTTCATTCAGCGCAACGGTGGCCCCGGATACGCAAAGACGCTGTCGGTGTTCGTGCCCAAGCTGAAAGCCGCCGGCGCGAGCGACGAGGTCCTGCGAACGATCATGGTCGACAACCCGCGACGGTTCCTCGCCTTCGTCCCGAAGAAACGCCGCGCGTGACCGCGCCTCAGGCCACTGCTGACAGGTCCACGGTGGGCGAGTGGTCGCGTGTTCACGACCGGCCGACTGTGAGCGACGTGATCGGCGTCAGACGGTAAAACGCGGCGGAGGCTCAGCCCCTGCTGGGCTGACGTTGGCGATTCGCTTGCACCTGTGAGCGGGACAAGGGGGGGACTACCCATGCTTATCTCGCACAAGACCTGTCTGAGCGCCGCGGCGGCCGCAATCGTCAGCGGAGCGCTCTGCCTTTCGCAGCCAGCGGCTGCTCAGGTGAACTCCAGAAATGACGCGACCTCGACGATTCCTGCCGGCGTCAACATCCCGGTCCGCACCAGCGAGACCATCGACGCCAAGACGGCGGACGGTCGCATTTATACCGGCGTCGTCGATCAGGACGTCTTCGACGTCAACGGACGCGTGGCGATTCCGCGTGGCTCGATGGCGGAGTTGGAGGTCAAGAAGTCCGGCACCGATCTGTCGATCGATCTCGATTCGTTGACGATCAACGGCCAGCGCTACTCGGTGAATGCGGATACGACCGCCGCTGTCGGCACGAGCGGCGGCGTCGGCGACACGATTGAAAACGGCGCGGGGACAATCGGCGCCAACAAGGACACGGCGACGTATATCGGCGGCGGCGCGCTGCTCGGAACGGTGATCGGCGCCATTACGGGCGGCGGCAAGGGCGCGGCGATCGGCGCAGCGGTTGGCGCCGCGGCGGGCGCCGGCGCGCAGATCTATACGCATGGCAAGAGCGTCCGCGTGCCGGTGGAATCGCTCCTGACGTTCAAGCTGGGCCAGGACCTGGTGTTCGCGCAGGACACGGGCTTCATGCGCAACGGCTCGCACTATCACCGCTACTGACGCGGGTCGGCTACGGGCTTCAGGCTTCCGCCTGAAGCCTGAAGCCGGGCGCGGCCGGCCCAGCAGGCCCGCCGCCGACTATCGCGCGATGTCGATCGCCACGCTGCTCTGCGCGATGACCTTGCCGTTCTTCGATGACTTCGCGACGAATGTGATGGTGTACGGGCCGTTGCCGCGCCAGTACCACGTCGAGACGTCGACGAGCGCTTCCTTGTGCGGCGCGTCGACGTAGCTGTCACCCATCGCGTTCAGCCGATCGCCATCAACCTGCCAGTACATCTTGTAGTCCGACAAGGCGAGGCTGCTGATGCGCGCCTTGAACGGCGCGGTGCCGCTGACCATCGCGTTGTTGGTCGGCCACCAGACGCTGATCGGTGACGAGGGCGCCGGCGGTGGAGGCGGCGCGACGGGAGTCGCTGACACCTGCGCCGAGTTGGCACTCTCGCCGCCCGTGTTCGTCGCCGACACCACGTAGAAGTACGTCGTGCCGTTGACAACCGGAGTCTGCGTGAAGTTCGTCCCCGTGACGCCGCTGGCCGCGGTTTGATATGGCCCGCCACTCGCGGTCGCGTACTTGACGTGGTATCCCGTCGCACCCGTGACCGGCGCCCACGTGAGCTGCACCTGCGCGTTGCCGGCCACGGCGGTGACGCCCGTCGGCGTCGCCGGAGGCTGCGGCTGCGTCGGGGGTGGCGGTGACGGGGGTGGCAGTGGCGACGGAGCGCTGCTGTCCGGTGCGGGAAGCATCCCGGTCGACCCGCACTGGCCGCCCGCCGCGCCCATCGGCACGGCCAGCAGCCCCTGCTGGATGACGCACAGGAAGGAGTACTCCTTCTTCGCGCTCCGCAGCCCGTTGTAGTTCGCCGCGAGCACCGAGTAGGCGTCCTCGCCGTTGAGCGACCAGTACGACCAGTTCAGGTTTGCGACCGGAATGCCGGAGTCGTTGAGCGGGGTCTTCGTCGCCGCGTAGCTGCTGGCGATGAAGTTCACCAGGCTCGTCATCCACTGTCCCTGCGAGCCGGCGCCCGTCGTGAACAGATCCGTGTCGAGGTTGCCGGTTCCGAATTCACCGATGAAGACCGGCGCCTCGGTCGCCGCGACGTGGCCGGTGTTCGCCCACGGGTACGACGCGTGGCCGGGCCACACGGGATTGATGCCGCCCGGCGACGCCAGATACGCCCAGTTCGCCTTCCACAGGTCGGCGAGGCTCGACGCCGAGCAGCGCGACGCATAGCAGGTCGCGCTGTTGAACCACGCGCTGCGATATTCCGCCGGGCCGTAGTCGTGCGCCGAGTAGACGAGCTGATTGACCGCCGGGACGCCGAGGGCGCTCGCGCTCCCGCCGACGTTGAGCACCACCGGCGCACCGGGGTTCGACGCGTTTCCGTTGACGCCGGCGAGGTTCCCGCCCCACCAGTAGTAATTGTAGGGACCCGACGCCGCGGTGCCCGCTGCCTGCGGATAGTTGCCGATGCCTTCGACGAATATTAGCGGATAGGCCCACTGGTTCCGGTTCGCCTCGCCGAGGATGGTGTCCGCCGCGCGCTCCGCGGCCAGACGCCAGTCGTGACACGCCGACGCCGCCACGCACGCGGGCGCGAACGGATTCGGGTTCGGATCGATCTTCGGATCGATTCCGTCGCCGGTGCCCCAGGTGGCCCCGCCGAGGTAATCGGATGAGGGCGTGTGCGGCTCGTTGCGAAGATCGAAGCCGAGGACGATCGGAAAGCCGTCCGCCGCGTACTGATCGACCGCGATGGTGTCCGCCGAGCCCTGCGCCTGCGCGATGCCGTGCGTCCACGCCTGCACGGCCACCCAGTCCTGGATCCACGTCCGCTCGGTGTAGGCGCCCGCGTACCAGAGCCCGCTTTCCTGCGCCGAGTTGCCGGCGTTGGATCGATGGTTGTCGAGGATGACGTGCATGCCGATCGAGCCTGCGTAATTGACGATCAACGCCATCACGTCGCGCGCGCGTTTGCCCGCGCACGACGGACACGCGCTGACGAGACTGGCCGACGGAAGCGGATTGGTCTCCCACAGCTCGCTCGAGAACGGCAGGCGCACGGTGTTGTGGCCGTACTGCTTCGCCTGGTCGAGCACGATCCGGTAGTCCACCGAGCCGAGACCGCGCGCCACGTAGCTCGTGGTCTCGAAGCCGTACCAGTTCAGGCCGTTGATCACGAAGTCGCCGCCCGACGGCGCAACGATGCGCGTGCCGCTCGTCGTCCAGCCGGCGGCACCCTGTGCGCGCGGTATCGTGACGGCGGCTATCGCCAGCATGCCGGTGAGCGCGGCGAAGCGGACGACGTCGGCGCGTCGGCGTCCCCCGCGCGGAGTGGAACGGCGGTCGGCGGCGCCTGAACGGCGATCGATGCGGGTCGGGTACGGATCGGGAGCGGCTCCCGAAGGGGTTCTGGGATCCAAGAGCGTGTCCTTTGCCTGGTTGGTCGGGTGAACGGTGCGCGTTGCGAGCGCGATCGGAAACGCAAACGGAGATCCGCGCGCGTACCGCCGATTCGCATGCGGATTCGTTGGGTTCCGCCGGCCGAGCTCGCGGCCGGCCGACGTCACGTTGACGGCGAATTACGATCCTGCAGATGGGCTCGGGGGAACCAGAGGCCCCCCTTGGGAGTTGGATTTTTGGAGTTGCAGGTTAGCCGTCGCTATCTGGCGGCCGGCTTCGCGAACCGCGCCGCGTCGATGCGCGCGTTCGGCTGCACGGCGGTCAGCGCGTACAGGTTGCGCCCGTCGAGCCAGCTCATCGTCCACTTGAACGGCATCTTCACGCCGGTGTTGCCGACGTCGCGGTAGTCGCTGTAGTCCACGCGCGTGACGATGCGGCCCACCGGCGAGGGGCCGTAGCGCAGCATCCGCACCAGCAGGCCCGTCTGCGCGTCGAAACAGAGCGTCGCGATGCCGGCCGTGCCGAGGTTCCCCTGGATCACGTTCATGCGGCGATCGTTGATCTCGGTGCCGAAGCCCGTGCGCCAGTTGCGCAGCGCCCCTTTGATCTGCGCCGGGAAGAACAGCTGCGCCTGCAGCTTGATCCCATCCATCTCCTGCCCGGTGAGCGCGATGAACGGGAACGGGCGGTCGGTCGGCGGCGCCGCGTACCAGGCCGCCCGGCCGTCGAACGTCGTGATGTGCGGGCCCGACGCAGGATGCGCAGACGTGTAGTACTGGCCGGCGGACGTCATCGCGATCTCGAGCGGCGTTTCCTCCGAGTCGTCGTAGCCCTTGTAGGTGCCCGTGGCGGTGAAGCTGGTGAACGCCGCCACCTTCTGCGCTCCGCCGACCGCCGTGATGTACTTGTCGATGATCGACTCCGCGGTCGGCTGTCCCTGCGCCTGCGTGAAGGGGTCGCCTGGTTCGTCGGGGGGCGGCGTGCCGTAGAGCTGATCGATGCTCGGCATCACGTTGGGGTTGGCGACGCCGCGGTGGCACGTGTTGCAGGTGACCATCTGGCGGCCGCCGAAGTTGGCCTCGTTGATCTGCTGCATCATCGTGATCATGCGGCGCGCGGTCCGCTTGAGCGGCGTGTCGTCCGCGTACTTCACCCAGTCGCCGCCGCTGTCGTAGGTGTGGCAGTCGGTGCAGTTGAGGCCGAGCGACGAGGAAAAGAACCCCATCGTCCCCATGAACTGATCGACGGGAATCCCCTTCAGCACCTGGATGTTCTTGAAGACTTCCTCGGCGTTCGGCGCGCGATCGGGCGCCGCCTGGCCCGCCACCACCACGCTCAACATCCACGCGGCCGCGGTCGTGCCCAGCGCGGCGGCGACTCCTCGTCTGGTCATCGCTGTCATCTTCGCTCCTGAGACCTGGGCCGACGCTGAAGGTCGGCCTCTACGTCCACTGCCAACTGCCCGCTACTTCTTCGGGGCGGCTTCCGCGGCGTAAATGCTCTTGACCGACGCCGCCTCGCTCGCCGACGGAATCATCTCCATGAGGTCCGTGCCCGACGGCAACAACGTCAACCGCAGCTTGTCGCGCGCCAGCCACGGCCGGGTGTAGATCTTCGGGTCGTCGATCGTCACCGTCAGTTCCATCACGTTCTGGTTGACGCGGTGGTAGCGCTCCTCCACCTTCAGATCGCCGCTGTGCGGATTGCCCGCGTTGTCCAGCCACGTCCGTTCGTCCGTGCCGTTGCTGTTGACGACGAACGTGGAGTCGTCCTCCCAGTGGCCGACCGAGTAGCCGTACCAGCGCGGGTCGGGAGTGGTCGGCAGCTGCCGCCCGTCCGTCCAGATGACACGCCACCGCTTCTCGAACATATAGAGCATCAGTACCTTGTTCGGCATCTGGACGACTTCGAACGGCCGCAGCTCGAACAGCAGCATGCGCGGGAACCCGCCGGGATCCGCCATCGTCGAGAGCGGGTCGTTGATCTGGTCCGCCGGAACCATTCGCGCGCCGTCACCCGAGTGGTGCGTCTTGCCGAGCGCGTCGCCGGCAGGCGTCAGCGGCGACGTCTGCATCCCGCGGGCGCCGATGCCGCCGCCGCCGGCATCCCAGATTCCGCTGATATCGCGTTTCGGCGCCGGCGGCGACGTGGCCGGCGCGGCCGTCTGCCCGCCTGGATTGTTCCACGGAAGGTTCTGTGCGGCACCGGCGGTCGTCCACATCGCGAGCACCGCGGCACCGATGATGAAGAGACGTTTCATGAAACCTCTCGGGCTGACCTGGCGCCTTATTGCGCCCCGCCTGTCGGTGCCGGCGCGGGACCGCCCGCGCTGAGCGTGCTGCCATCGGGCAGCGCGACGGTGCGCAGCCGGCCAATGGGCGCGCCGTTCTTCACCGGCTGCAGGTTGACGGTCACCGTGTCGCCGACCTTGAACGAGCTGCGCGCCCAGCCGCGCTTGGTCATGTCGGTCGGATTGCTCACTTCGACCGCCCAGTTGCGCACGCCGCCGGTCTCGTCCATCGCGTCGAACTTCAGGAAGCAGTGCGGGTTCGCCCAGATCCATTCCGTCACCGTTCCCTTCAGCGTCAGATCCTTCGCGGTGTCGAAGCTCGCCGTGCCATGGTGCGCGGCGACGGGGGTCGACAGGACAAGAAGAGCGAATGCGGCGGCAATCGCGCCGAAATATGTGCCTTTCACGGCAAACCTCCAGGTACGGATAAAAGTAGAAAACCGCCCGATGACAGTCAAACTATTTCCAGCTGTCGATCGCCTTCCGCTGCAGCGAATCGGGGGTCAACTCCGCGAGCTCGATGCGCACGCCGTTGAGGTCCGTCACGTTCGCCAGCCGCGCGTGCGAAAACGCGCTCGGCGCGCCGGGGTCGCTCGCGGTCGCGCCGCCGGCGCGGAACATCTTCACCGCGTCCTCGATGCTGTCCACCGCGAGGCCGAAGTGGCTCACGCCCGCGGGCCGCTGCGCGTTCGCCTCCTGGATCTCGATGAAGGTGTTGCGGCTCACCTGCACGTACGCCGACACCAGCTTGCCGTCGGGAGCGTTCTGGTGGAACGCTTCGCGGAACCCCATCTTCTGCGTGTAGAAGGCGAGCGCGTCGGGCACGCTCGGCACCGCGATGCCGACGTGGTTCACGTACACCTCCGTGCGCTTCTGCGCGAGACCGGTCTGGACCGCAAGGCCGACGAGGATTCCTGCGGCGAACAAGGCAACACCACGCATGGCACGCTCCTTCAGGCAGGGCGGTCCGGCCGCACGCCGGCCCGCCGCGGTGACGTGGTGCGGACCGTACTGCACGCGCGCGGCGAGGTCAAGCGGCCGCGACGGTTACCAGCGATTGAGCTTCGGGCGTTGCGCGAGCAGGCGCGCCGGGTTCCAGATCTGGCCGCACGTCGCGCAGCGCCAGTAGGTCGCCGTCGAAATGGTCTTGCTCGTGGTGCTCACCTGCGGCGAGCGACAGAACGGGCACGAGCTCGGCGGCGGCGCGGTGGCGGCGTTGAAGTCGGGCGGTATGGTCATGTCACTGCGAGACGTGCGCCGCGGAGGCGGCGAGGAATTTCTGGAGCTCTTCGTTGTCGGGAAAATCGCGCGCCAGCGCACGCGCGCTCTCGACGGCGAGTGCGGTTTCGCCTTCGCGCACCTGCATGTCCCAGAGGGCGAAGCCGGCCTCGGCGCGGACGAACGGGTCCGCGTCGAGCGCGGCGGCATCGCGCACCGTGGCCAGCCCGCGCTTCTTGTTCCCGCCGCCGAGCACCCACCGGGTGCCCCTCGCCATCTGCGTATCGACGATGTAGTCGATCCAGGCGCGGGCGACGCGCGCGCGCACGTTGTCCGGATCCTGCTTCAGGACCGCGTCCAGCGACCTGCGCGCTTCCCAGTATTCACTCCACCCGGTCTTGTGGCCCAGCACCCCGAGCTGCAGCCACACGTAATTCAGATCGACCTTGCCGAGGAGGAACCGCACGTCGTGGTCCTGCGGCGCCATCTCGAGGCGCGCCCGCGCGACGCGCTGCGCCGAGAGCGTCACGGCCTTGAACGCCGCGATCCACCCGGCGCAGCGGCTGCACTGCTTCAACGCCTTGTTCTTGTCGCGCTGCCCGCTCAGCACGCGCTTGATCTGAAAGAGCAGCGTCGACGACCGCAGCTCGCACGCGGCCAGCCGCTCGAGCTCGTCGGTGCAGAGCGCGGAGGTCAGCTCCTCGGCGGCGTCGTAGCGGCCGTTGTAGAACAGCCGCTGTGCCTCGTCGAGATCTGTCGGGGCGACGGGCGGCGTGAGTGCCGTGAGCGCTACGAGAATCGCTGCCGTCATGTCGGGCTCCTCGGCGATCTTATGAGGAACCCACCTGCCACGGCGGATGGCTCAGAGAAAGGGAGGTCATTATACGCCCGCGGCCACGCCGCGGCCACTGTCTGCTAGACTCTCAGGACTTTCAGCACTTTCAGCACTTTTTGCAGGAGGCACCTATGCGACGTTCCCTGTCGGTCGGCTTGCCCGTCGTTCTGGCGATCGTTTCGAGCGCATTCCTGTTGGCGCAGCAGCCGGCGGCCCAGGGCGGCCGTCAGGGTCGCGGCGGCGGCGCGGCGGCGGGCGGCGGCGGCAACGGCGCGGCGCGCGCGTCGGCTGCGACCGCGATCTTCAAGGTGGAATGGGTGCAGCCCGCGGGCCAGACGGGCCAGGTGCCGATCGTCCAGGGCAACGTGGCCGATCCGAACGTCGAGGTCCACTGGTACGGCGACGCCGCCAAGCACCTGCTGACCTCCGGCAATCCGGGCAGCGAGACGACCCCGTTCAGCGCCTGGTCCGGCGAGTGCGACGGCCCCTTCGCGATCACGTTCAAGCACAAGAACAACATGATCGACATGTCGGGCCTCGGCAAGATCCGCTGGATGGTCAAGACCTCGGGCTTCCACGTCGTGCGGCCGGTCGTGAAGCTCGCGGACGGCACGATGCTCGTCGGCGATCACGCGGACGAAGCGGTGCCGATGCTGACGACGCGCGAGTTCGCGCTCTCCGACGTGCGCTGGATCCGCCTCGACCCGATGCGCGTCGTCACCGTCAACGGCGGCCGCGGCGGGGGGCCGGCGAACCCGAACAACGAGATCTGGGTGACGAACCCCGACCTGTCGAAGGTTGACGAGGTCGGCTTCGCGGACCTGATGCCCGGCAGCGGCCATGGCACCGGCGGCTACATCCACCTCGGCACGATCGAGGTGTTCGGCAAGCCGATTCCGCGCGCGACGACGACGGCGTCGAACCAGTAGCGCGCCGGGTCCGCGTCCTTCGGAGCAGTAAAGGACGCGGAACCAGGCCTCCGTACGTGGGGCGGGTTCCGCGGCGCGTCCGATGCCATCGCGTCGCGGACCCGCCGTCAATAGATCTTCCTCGTCTGGATAAACGTCTCCGGCGTGCCGTCGGCGGGATTGACGAAATGAATGTCTTTCGGATCCCGCCGCGGCGTGTCGACCGCCAGGAACACCAGCGGTTCCGCATCGAGCAGCGTGATCGCGTGCACGGTGCTCTTCTTGAAGAAGATGAGCTGCCCGGCCTTCGCCTCGAACCAGTCCATCTCGCCGATCTTGAACTTCCCGCGGCCCGACACGATCAGGAGATATTCGTCGCACGTCTTGTGATAGTGCGCGGGCACGTCCACGTAGATGCGGAAGACGCGGCAGCTCGCCTCCTGCTCGTCGGTGAGCCGCGTGTCGATCAGCATCGTGTCCGCGTTGCCGGGAAACTTCTTCGCGATCTCGTTGATGTCGAAGACTCCGCTCATGGTTCCTCCAGCCGGGTCCGCGTCCGTGTGGACTCGCGCAAGGCCGCGGACCCGGCCTACGTACGTGGGGCGGGTTCCGCGGCGCGTCCGATGCCATCGCGTCGCGGACCCGCCGTTACTCCCGTTGCGGAGCCGTTGCCAGCAGCGCGACACAGATCATAGCCAGGGCGCCGGCGGCCCTGCGCAGCGTGCGCAGCGAGACCTGGCCGTGCTCGAACGCCGCGACGCCAACGCCCGGGAGCACGCTGGCGCCGAACGCGAACAGGAACATGTGGCGCGAGATGTTGCGGAACCACGAGTAGAGCGGCACGTAGTACGCGGCCGTGACGAGCGGAGTCGTCGTGCCCACGCTCGCGGGCTTTCGCATCCGCGAGGTCGGCACCCTGTGCCGCTGCCGGCAGGACAGCCGGGTGCGGGTACACGCGGGCCTCGCGTCGGTGGTGGACGTGCTGCGCGTGCGGTCGAAGACGCGCCGCGGCAGCCCGCGGGCGGCGGCTCCTACTTCGTACAGCGAGCTGCCAGGCCGCCCTGCGCCGGCGTCTTCTCCCGATAGACGTCGTGGCAGTTCATACATGCCGTAGTCATGGTGTCGGCCGCCTCGACCACCATGTCCATGTTCTTCGACTGCCCGGCCTTGTAGGCCGCCATGCCCGCATCGCGCAGCCCGCGCACGAACTGCTGCCAGTCCGCGCTCTGCACCGGCGCCGGCTTGCCGTTGGAGCACATGCGTCCGGGAACGGTCAGCAGGTTCGCCGACTCGGCGATGGCCAGCCCGCTGTTCTCGATCGCCTGCCAGCCGCCGTACATCCCCGCGAGCGGATTCACCGACGACGTGCCGTCGGCGTCCTTCTTCACCGCGCCCGGGTCCTGCGTCTGCGCGGAGAAGATGACGTTGGAGTTGGGAAACAGGATCCCGCGCATCACCTGCAGGAGGTTGGCGTGGACCTGCTGCGCACGTGGCGCCGGCGCCGCGGCGCCGCGCCCGCGCGCGGCGGGCGCCTGCGCCCGCACGATCCCGGCGCAGAGCACTGCCGACAGCGTGACGACGACGGCAACGAAAGTCAGTGTGCGCATGCTCAGAGCAGCGGTTTCATCGTCCATTCGGAGTCGTTGACGAGCGCGCTGTAGGTTTCGACAGGCAGCGATCGCTTCGCGTACGTGCAGGCGACGACGAATAACCCCTTCTCTTCGTTCCAGTCCGACCGCGTCACGGTGCACTCGAACGAGGTCTTGCCGCCGTCGGTGGTGAGCGACAGCAGCTCACCGGTCTTGGGCAGCGCGGGAACGTCGATGCGCTTGATGAACCGGATCGCCGAGTTGTCGATCCGGCGGTCCGGTTCGTTCGGCGCGCGTACCGTGAGGGTCGGCACGCGCATGTTCACTTCGATTTCCGTCGGCATCCTCTCTCAGGCGGGCTTCACGTTCTCCGCTCGCGGACCCTTCGGACCCTGCCCGACGTCGAACGTCACGCGCTGGCCTTCGCGCAGGTCGTCAAACCGTGTGCCCTGGCACGCGGACTGGTGAAAGAAATACTCGACGCCGTCGGGAGCGGCGATGAACCCGAATCCCTTGTCGGTGAGTCGCTTGATCGTCCCTGTCGTGTTGGCCATGAGACGCGTCCTTCTCGTTGCGCACATCTGCGAGGTGCAGTGGCGGTACAGCTACGCAGTATCGCATTTCGCCCGCGAAATTGTGCAACCCATCCAAGCTCAAGTCTTGATGTCCGACCCATGCGCGCGTTACACCTCAGGGAGGCCATGTCTAGAGCCGATGGTGGCCTGTTGTCGCGTTGGTGGGGATGGCGCTCGCCGGTCGGCTGGACCAATGGCGCCCCGCGACCGCCGCGCAACCTCATCAACCCCAACAGGTAGCGCTGACGCCGGCCGCAACCGCCAGCGGGGCCGCGCCAACGGTCACGATCCCGCGGGTTCACCCGGAGCTCGCCCGCGACCTCGCCGCCGGCCGGCCACCAACGACTGACGAAATTGATCGGCCGGAGGCGGACGCGGTTCCCGCGGCGACGGATCAGGATCGTGCATCGACCGCGCTCCCGCAGCCCGTCGCAACGGCCGCCACGCCCGGACCAGCCGACCACGCTCCGGACGCACCGGCATCGCCGACGATCCCTCAGCGGATGGTCTGCCACGCGGATGCGCGCGGGCCGTACGGCGCTGCCGACGTGCTGCAGGAGTGCATCAGCCGCGCGCCGGCGTACTCGAGCATCGAGATTCCTCCGGGCGTCTATGTCCTGCATCGCCAGATCGTCGTGTAGACGCCGCTCACGATTCGCACCGCGGGAACGCGCGGGTCGTCGGTGCCGTGCACCACGGCCCCCGATCGGTGCGCCTGGCTCGTCGCGGCGCCCGACTTTCACGACCCGTGGGGCGTGCTGCTCGTCAACGCGACCAACAACGTCACCGTCGAACATCTCGTGATCGACGGCAACCAGGCGGCGCGCGGCGCGTCCACGGCCGCGCGCTCGTGCATCACCGGCCAGAACATCTTCGGGCTCAACGCGCCGCAGTCGGAGATCGTGGACAACCAGTTCCTCGACAACTCGGACGTCGCGCTCATCTTCGGCTACGGCGTCTCGTCGCGCATCGAGCGCAACGTCGTGCGCCAGCGCACGCAGCCCGCATTCGCCGGCCTCATGCTCCACAACTTCAACTCGAGGGATCTGAGGACCGGCGGGGAGCCCAACTCCCAAGACCATGCGCCTTGGGAGTTGGAAGTTGGAGATTGGGAGTTGTCCTCAGAAGCCCGGAGCCAGATTGAATTGAAACACCCAGCCGCTACCCGGCCGCTGGAACGGACGCGAGATATCGAACTGTCCGACCGCGTATCCGAACAGGTTGGCGCGCAGCGCCACGCCCGCCGACGACACGCCCTGGCGGCTGCCGCCGAGCAGCGACGGGCTCTCGCCGCGGTTCCACGCGACGCCGCCGTCGGCGAAGAACGCGACCTCGAGCGGAATCGGGCCGTACATCCGCGACGGCGAGCTGACGAAGGGACGCAGCAGCGGGAAGCGGAATTCCAAGTTGCCGACGAGCATCCTGCTGCCGAGCAGCCGATCGAACGCGGGGCACTGGCTCGTCACGCTGGGCACGCAGTCGCCGGGCCCGAACGAGTTGATGTCGTAGCCGCGCACGAGCGCCGGGTAGCCGATGTACATCGGGAACAGGCGCAGGTCTTCGCCGCCGCTGCCGTAGCGCCCGTCGTGGATGACGCGCGCGGCAAGCGTGTAGAACGGCGCCGGCATCAGGTAGCGGCGGTAGTCCGCGAGCACGTTGGTGAACGTCAACGCACCGAAGGTCGGCGCCGCTTCGAGCCGGTATCGCTGGCCGGAGATGGGACTGGTCGGGCCGAACGCCGCCGTATCGTAGACGAACGCCGCCGACGTGTTGGCGAGATTCAACGGCGGCGCGAGCGACGTCGTGTCGCCGAGCTCGTCCGACAGGATCTGTCCCGTTGACAGCGACGAGACGGTCGTTTCGATGCGGCGATCGAACGAGAGGCGCGTCGCCCCCGCCTGGAACTCGATGCGCCGCGCGCGGTCGAACGGATAGGCGGCAAGGCCCGCCATGCTCTGTTCGGTCTGACGGTCGATCACCACCTCGTCGACCTGCACCGTTCCCGCCTGCGGCGTGAAGCCGACCGTGGAGCTGATGCCGCCGCTCAGGTACGGGACCTGTCCGCCGAGCACGCCCCACTGCCAGCGGTGCGATTGATCGAAGTAGGCGACCTCCGCCGCGGTGTCCTTCGCGCTGAAGTTGTTGCCGATGCCCGAGTTCATCTGCACCGCCGTGGCGAGCATGTGGTTGCCGAGCAGGTCGCTGAAATAGAACGACACGCCGCCGCCAATGGTCGACCCGAAGCGGTTCACGCCGATGCCGACCGACGGCTGCCCGATCCCCTCGAGCGCGAGCGACGCCTTGTAGTCGGTGACCTGGGCCTGTCCCTGCGGCTGCCGCGGCGGCAGACCGAACTCCGAGTCGGCCAGGAGCGCGGCGACGTCGCTCTCCTTCCGCGTCGCCGGCGGCAGCGCGGCGGCGTTGGCGACGTCGCGACTGACGGGCGCGCGGCTGGTCGCGGCGTCCACGGTGTAGATGTCGTACTTGTTGTCGTTGTAGACGCTGAAGGCGGCGACATCACGCCCGTACGCCACCGAGAGGGCCGGGCTCGACGCTGTGATGCCGCTGGCGCCGGTCGAGACGTTGGTCAGCTGGCTCAGCGCGCCGTTGGCCGTCGACACGCCGTAGACGTCCGCGATGCCCGACGGGTTGGCGATGAAATAGAGCTCGCGGCCGTCGCGCGACCACTGCGGGTTGATGGAATCGGCGCCGGCGAAGGTCGGGATCCGCTGCACGCGGCCGCTCGCGGGTTCGATCGTCGCCAGTTCGTAGCGCCCGATCGCCAGCGTGTCGAGGTTGGTCGTGAAGCGATCGGTCGCAAACGCGATCGTGCGGCTGTCGGGCGACCACGCGGGGTGCATCTCCGCGAACGCGTCGTTCGTCAGGCGCTGCAGGCTGGACGCGCGCAGGTCGTACAGATACAGGTCGCTCAGGCCCTGCGTCAGTCCCGCGAACGCAATCGCGTGCCCGTCAGGCGCCCACGCGGGGTGCAGGATCTGGTCGACGCCACGCACCGGGATCTCGCGCTCCTTGCGGCCGCTCGTCGCGTCGTAGATCGCCAGCGCGGGCCGCCCCGACGCGATCGTCGCGATCGCGAGCTGCCGGCTCTGGCTGTCCCACGTGCCAGCCGAGTAGATGAACTCGATGCTCGACGTGTGCGGGTCGGTCGCGGTGCTCGTCAGCTTGCGGACGATGCGGCCGGTCATCGCGTCCGCGACGTAGAGATCGATCGACAGCAGGCCGCGCGACGACAGGAACGCGATCCAGCGGCCGTCGGGGCTGATCGCCGGGCCGACGTTCAAGCCGGTGGTCTGATCCGTCCCCGTGATCACCGCTCGTCCCGCGCCCGACGGCGGCGTCGTCGCCGCGAGGACGCGATCGTAGCTCTCGTGGATCGAGGCGTGCCACGCGGCCGACAGCTCCTTGGTGTCGACGCCGAGCACCTTCTTGGTCACGGTGTTCATGTCGTCGGCCGCCGCCGCGGTGGACAGCATCACCGGGATGATGTCGTCGCCAAACCGGCCGCCGACGTAGGCCCAGAACGCCTGGCCCCATCGATAGGGGAAGTACTTCGGGTCGTCGAGCTCCTTGATGGTCGGCAGGTGTTCCTGCCGCGCGGCATCGCGCATCCACATCGCGGTGTTCGCGTCCACGGGCCCGAGCGAGAGGTACTCGGCCATCCCTTCGATGAACCAGAGCGGCAGCCGCTCGGCGCCGTTCTCGCCGGGAGCCGTGCCGGGATTCGTCGTGACGTCGAACTGGAACGCGTGCACCAGCTCGTGGCCGATGACGTGATCCGTATCCGCCAGCGGCCCCGCGAGCGGCAGGACGATGCGCCGGCGGATGGGTTCGGTGACGCCACCGGTCCCCTCACCGAGATCGCCGGGGATTACGTTGGTCTGCTGGAAGTCGGTGGGGGACGCGTAGAGGATGAGCGGCTGCCGGCCGCGAAGCTGGTGATGGAACGTCTTCGAGAGACGTGCGTACCACCGCTCGGCCATTCGCGCGGCAATCTCCGTCCCGGCCTGTTCTTCCGGGTAGAAGTAAATGTCGAAGTGGTCGGTGCGGAGCACCTTGAAGTCGAGCTGTCGGTACTGGACCTTGTTCTGTCCGAAGTACTGCGCCGACGCCGGCGTCGCCGCGGCGGCGATAACGCCGAGCACCGTGAGCGACACGACGAGCGTGCGGAGGGTGGTCATGGCTTTCATGGCTCCGCTTCGATGCAAGACGCGCCGCACATCATGGGACAATGCCGTCATGAAGAAGATGGCGCTCGCGATGGTCGTAGCGTGCGGCGCGGTGTTGGTACAGGCTCAACAAAAAGAACCAACTGTGGACGTGACCGCCGCGCTCAAGACCGTCGCGCCCGATCTCGACGCGCGTCTCGCGCGCTTCAAGCCGGTGAAGATGCCGTTCAACGCCGCCGGGCTCAGCGCGCGCGAGCGGCAGATGGTCGATCAGCTCGTCATCGCGCTGCGTCAGCTCGAGAGCATGTACTGGCGCCAGAGCGATCCCGACGCGCTCGCGCTCCACAAGGCGCTCGAGAAGGTCGATTCGCCGCTGGCGCGCAGCGCCCGCCACTACCTCTGGATCAACGGCAGCCGCTGGGACCTGGTCAACGAGAACGAGCCGTTCGTCGGCCGGCAGCCGATGCCGCCGGGCCACGCGCTCTATCCGGCGGATCTCACCCGCGCCAAGGTCGATACGTACGTGGCCGCGCACCCGGACAAGAAGGCGCTGGTGTTCGATCCCTACACGATGGTGCACCGGAAGGGCGACGAGCTGACGGGAACGAAATATCACGACGAGTTCGCCGCCTTCATCAAGCCGGCGGCCGAGGCGCTGCGCAAGGCCGCGGACCTGTCGGACGATCCCGCGTTCGCGAAGTTCCTCAGGCTGCGGGCGGACGCGCTCTTCACCGACGACTACTTCGCCAGCGACATCGCGTGGGTCGATCTCGTCAACCCCAGGTTCGACATCATCTACGCGCCGTACGAGACGTATCTCGACGACCTGCTCGGCGTGAAGACGTCCTACGGGGCGTCGATCCTGATTCGCAACGACGCCGAGAGCCAGAAGCTCGCGCTCTATCAGCGCTGGGTCGCCGACATCCAGGACGCGCTGCCGCTGGCGCCCGCCGACCGGCCGTCGGTGCGCGGCCACGTCACGCCAATGGAGGTCATGGACGCGCCGTACCGCTCGGGCGACCTGCGGCACGGGTATCAGGCCGTGGCCGACAACCTGCCGAACGACCCGCGCATCCACGAGCAGAAGGGCACCAAGAAGATCTTCTTCAAGAACTTCATGGACGCACGCGTGAACGAGGTGATCCTGCCGCTGGCGGCGCGCGTGATGGACCCGACGCAGGCCCGCCGCGCGTCAGCCGAGGGCTACCTCGCAACCACCGTGATGCACGAGATCTGTCACGGCCTCGGGCCCGCCTTTGCGCGCGTGAACGGCAAGAGCGTCTCCATCCGCGAGGCGATCGGCCGGTCGTTCTCGGGCCTCGAAGAGGCCAAGGCCGACGTCGTCGGCATGTACGCGCTGAAATGGCTGGTCGACAAGGGCGTGCTGCCGAAGGAGCGGCTCGAGGAGTACTACGCGTCGGAGCTCGCCGGCATCTTCCGCACGGTCCGCTTCGGCACGGGTGAAGCGCACGGCCGCGCCGAGATGATGGAGTTCAACTACTACAGCGAGCAGGGCGCGATCGTGAAGGC
>DATNCQ010000211.1:0-8571 GCA_035571515.1 Vicinamibacterales bacterium | reverse complement strand
CCTGCATGAACGCGTAGACGGTGGTCGGGCCGACGAAGGTCCAGCCGCGGCGCTTGAGGTCCCTGGACAGCGCGACCGAGGTCGGGGTCTGGGTCATCGCGCGCAGCGCCTGGCGGGTCACCCGCGCCGGCCGCTCGCTGGCCGCCGGCACGAAGCTCCACACGTACGCCGCGAGCGAGCCGCGCTCCTCGATCACCTCGAGCGCGCGCGCCGCGTTGTGGATCGCCGACTCGATCTTGCCGCGGTGCCGGACGATGCGCTCGTCCTTCAGGAGACGCGCCACGTCGCGCGCCCCGAACCGGGCGACGCGATCGATGTCGAACCCGGCAAACGCCTCGCGGAACGAGGCGCGCTTGCGGAGAATCGTCAGCCAGCTCAGGCCGGCCTGAAAGCCTTCGAGGCAGATCTTCTCGAAGAGGCGGCGATCGTCGGTGACCGGCGTCCCCCATTCCTCGTCGTGATAGGCCACGTAGAGCGCGTCGTCGCCCGCCCACCAGCAGCGGGCGAGACCGTCGGGATGATGCACGAGGCCTGCGGCGAGCCGTGGTGCTGTCATGTGCGGCGGTTAGTGGCCGAGGACCTGGTGCACGAACGCGACGGCAATCGACCCCTCGCCGACGGCGGACGCGACGCGCTTCAGGTTGCCGCTGCGCACGTCGCCGACCGCGAAGACGCCGGGCAGGCTCGTCTCGAGCAGGTGCGGCCGGCGAGACAAGGGCCAACGCGCCGCCGCGAGGTCTTCGTCTGACAGGTCGGCGCCGGTCTTGACGAACCCGTTGTCGTCGAGCGCCACGCACCGCTGGAGCCAGCGCGTGTTGGGCACGGCGCCGGCCATCATGAACACGTGCCGGATATCGCTCGTTTCCACGGCGCCAGTACGCATGTCCTTCCACCGCACCCGCTCGAGATGCGCGGCGCCCTCGAGCGCGACGATTTCCACCTGCGTCCGGACCTCGATCGACGGCTGCGCCTCGATGCGTTGAATCAGGTACCGCGACATGGTGTCTGCCAGGCCAAGGCCACGTACCAGGATGTGGACACGCGTGGCGGACGCCGCCAGGAACACCGCGGCCTGCCCGGCGGAATTGCCGCCGCCGACGACAACGACCTCTTCCCCCGCGCAGAGCGGCGCTTCCATCGGCGTGGCGCCGTAGTACACGCCGAGGCCCTCGAACTGCGACAGGTTCTCGAGCGCCAGCTTGCGGTACCGGGCGCCGGTCGCGATGATCACCGTCCGCGCCGGCACCGGGAGCCCGTCGTCGAGGTGGATCGCGTACGGCGTGCGCTCGCAAGCGAGCCGCGTGGCGCCCTTCGCGATCGCGATCTGCGCGCCCAGCCTCTGTGCCTGCGCGTAGGCGCGCCCCGCCAGGTCGCTCCCCGAGATGCCGGTCGGAAAGCCGAGGTAGTTTTCGATGCGCGAGCTCGCGCCGGCCTGTCCTCCCGGCGCCTCCGATTCGACGACCAGGACGTCCAGGCCCTCCGACGCGCAATACACCGCCGCTGCCAATCCGGCAGGCCCGGCGCCGATGATGACCACCTCGCGCACGTGCGTCTGGTCGATCGCTTCGTTGAAGCCGAGCGCCGCGGCAATCTGCTGGTTGTTCGGATTGCGCAGCACCACGTCGCCGCAGCAGATCAGCACCGGGATGTCGTCAACCGCAACGTGAAACCGGTCCAGCAGATCCTGGATGTCGGGTTCCCGGTCCAGATCGAGGTAGGAGAACGGGTGCCCGTTGCGCGTCAGGAATTCCCGGATCCGGAGGGTGGGGGCTGAGTGCGTGGAACCGATCAACGCGACGTCGCCGAACCCGTGCGCGACCAGCTCGATGCGGCGGTAGATGAACGCCTTCATCAGGATGTCGCTGATCTCCGGTTGGCTCTGCACGAGATGTCGCACGGCCTCGTGGCTCAGCTCGACGACCTCGCCCGGCTCGGCCACCTCCGCGCGCGTCAGCGAGCGACGCCCGAGGAACAGGTTCGCCTCGCCGGTGAACCGTCCCGGCCCGTGGGTCACGACTACGCTGTCGCCCTGCAACGACGGACGGACGATCTGCACCAGCCCGCTCTTGACGACAAAGAAGGGAACGGGCGCGTCACCGACGCCGATGAGCACCTCGCCGCGCGCGACCTCCCGCGTCACGCCTTCGCGCGCGATCTGGTCGATCTGCTCCGGCGTCAGCGTCGGGAACATGAGCGCCTGGTGGGAGGCGCTGACGCGAGGCGTTACCTGGAGGGTGTCCGCCATGGCTCACGAGTAACGAGGAGGGTGCACGTCCAGACAGTCCCGCAGGCGATCATGATATGGAATTGCGGCGAATGTCACACCATCGTCCCGGCGGCGGGTATCGGAATCCATGGCCCGATACGCAGCCCGCGGGCTTTCGCGAGTTCCTGCGCTGGCAGTTCGTCGAGCGTCGCGGGCGCCGGCTCGCGCCGAACCCGGCGCGCGACTCGCTTGCCAGGCGCACGCCCGCCATCGTCACGCCGCGCGCGCAGCCGGGCTACCGCGCGGCGACATGGGTGGGCCACGCCACCGTGCTCCTGCAGCTCGGGCCGCTCAACATCCTCACCGATCCGGTGTGGAGCGAACGCGCCTCGCCGTTCCGCTGGATCGGTCCGCGCCGCCTCATGTCGCCGGCGGTCGACTTCCGCGACCTGCCCGAGATCGACGTAGTGCTTCTCTCCCACAATCATTACGACCATCTCGATGCGCCGACCGTGCAGCGCATCGCGCGCACGTTCCCGCAGGCGCCGTGGCTGTGCCCGCTGGGGCTGGCGGCGCTGCTGCAGAGGCTCGGCGTCCGCCAGGCCGTGGAACGCGACTGGTGGGAGACCGTCGATGCGGCGGGCGTTTCGGCCACGTGCGTCCCGGCGCAGCATTTCAGCTCGCGGACGCTCGGCGATCGCGGCGACACGCTGTGGTGCGGCTGGGCCGTCGCCGCCGACGGCGCGCGCGTCTTCTTCGCGGGCGATACGGCGCTCCATCCCGAGTTCGGCGAGATCGGCGCGCGCCTCGGACCGTTCGACCTGGTGATGCTGCCCATCGGGGCGTACGAGCCACGCTGGTTCATGCGCACGGTGCACATGAACCCCGAGGACGCCATCGCCGCCTATCGCGCGCTCGCCGACGGGGCGCCGGCGCCGCCGCCCTGCCTCACCATGCACTGGGGAACGTTCCGGCTGACCGACGAGCCGGTCGAAGAGCCGCCCGCACGATTCGCGGAGCGCTGGCGGCAAGCCGGATGGCCGGACACGGCGAACTGGACGCTCGCGCACGGAGAAACCCGACGGCTGTGAAGAGGCGATTAGGTGCGCCGTCAGACCGCGGCCGCCATGAGCAGCGCCGCGACCTTGGCGTCGAGCTCCTGCGCCACCCGCCTCGCCTCGGCGTTGCCGTACGGCGCGATGACGCTGGACATGGTGTCGTACGAGAGGTAGACGCCGTCGGCGCGTTCGTCGACGAGAATGGTCACCGCCGCATAGGAAGCCGCATCGCGGACCTGCTCGACCATCTCTTTCATCATCAGCGGATTGCCCACGACCAGGCGCAGGATTTTCGGCGAGTCGCTGCCCGTCTCCTTGCGCAGCATCTGGGCGAGGTCGAAGCGGCCCATCTCCATCAGGCCCGACGCACCGATAGAATCGTGAACCACGCGCGCGACGTCGCCAGCCGTCGTCGCCGTCGCCACCCCGCGCGCGAACGCGCGCATGTCGGGGCGGCCGATCGCCGCCTCGAGCCGCGCGACGACGGACTCGAACGGGCGCGCCGAAATCACGACCTGGCGCTCGACTTCGATGCGCCTGCTGACGTTGATGGTGTTCACGAGCGCGTCTCAATCCTCGGAGGAGCAACTGTCGTTCCGCCACATCCGGCGGGCGAGCGCCCGCTGAGCAAGCGGCGGTGACAACCCATCGTTCGGATCACAGCGGAGCGTGACTGCGATGAAAACCTGGATCGCCCTCTTTCGCGGCATCAACATCATCGGCAACAACCGGCTGCCGATGAAGGATCTGAAGCGGCTGCTCGAAAAGAACGCCTGCGTGGACGTGAAGACCTACATCCAGAGCGGCAACGTGATCTTCCGGAGCGCGGCGCCCGATCCCGCGCGCCTGGCGAAGCAGCTGGGCGCCGCGGTGTCGTCGCGTCATGGCTTCGAGCCGCACGTGCAGGTGCTGACGCCGCGCGAGCTGGCGAAGGCTGCCGCCGGCAATCCCTACGCGGAGGCCGACGAGCACCCGGCGAGCGTGCACCTGTTCTTTCTCGCCGCGCGCCCGAAGAAACCGGACCTGGAAGCGCTGGAGGCGCTCCGCACCAGCACCGAGCGCTTCACGTTGAAGGGAAAGGTGTTCTACCTCCACACGCCAGACGGGTTCGGCAGGTCGAAGCTTGGCTCGCGCGCCGAGCGGCTGCTCGGCGTCGAAGCCACCGCCCGCAACTGGCGGACCGTGACCACGCTCGTCGAGATGGCGCAGGCGGCAGGGTAATTCGCTGACCCGCCGTGGCACGGTTCGACCGCCGCCCGCTGCGCATCGCGCGCAGCGGACGACTGCCGGATGCGACAGTTCTACCTGTCGTGATCGTCGTGATCGTCGTCGTCGCGGCGAATGTTGAACCCCGAGATCTTGAGCAGGGCACCGTGGTTTCCCGCTCCGGCCGCGTCGTTGACGGCTCGATGCTGGATGCTCACGAAGGCCGACTCGCCCGATCCAAGGAAGATGAAGCCCGACGGCTCGGCGCTGGTGTCCTTCACCGACGCGAACCGCACGCAGCCGTCCGTCAGCGTGTCATCGTCGTCGCCGTCAGGCAGGCAGATCCACAGGTCGTTGCCTCGAGGCTGCGTGCCCGTCGGCGTCACGATGCTCGTCGGACCGTCCTCCAGCACGACAAGGTTCCCGGTGTGCGGCTGGAAGGCGACGTTGTCGGGCATGCCGAGCTGCTGGCTGCCGACGACGAATTTCGTCACCGTTGGAACGGTCCCTGTCGGCGCGCTGGCGAGCGGCTGTTCGACGAGGCACAGCACCTCGCCGTGGACCGCTGAATTCTCGACGGTCGTGCGGCCGCCGAAATTCAGGCGCCAGGTATTGGCCCAGCAGGCCCGGAACACGCCATCTTCCGCCGCGACCGGATCGATGTCCATGTCTTCCGGACGGTAGAAGCCGGTGAATTTCTGGAGCGTCTGGGCGTTGCGCAGGATGGTGTTGCCGTTCGCGTCGACGACGCCCGCAGGGGCCCTGTCGATCGCCACCCAACGACCCATTCCAACTTCAGCGCCCTGTCCCCAGTTGGCCGAACCGTTCGCCGCGACGCGCAGGCCGAACACGTCGCCAGACGCCAGCGGTGAGAGCCCTGGCAGCGTGACTGGTCCGGTACCCATGAATGGAAAGGTCGGGACGAACTTGTATACCGCGCCTCCGGCGTTCCCGTTACTTGGCGCGAGCTCGTCCCCGTAGATCATCGTGCCGTTCGTCTTGATCGCGAAGCTCTCGAATGACAGGCTGCCAACGGCCTTCCGCTTGACGAGATGGGTGGGATCGCTGGTCGTGCCGGCGCCGCGGTCCAGGACGGCGATCGGTGTCGTGATGCTCACGGGGTCGAGGATCTCGTAGAGTCCGCCGGTCGCCCCGGCTTCCTCAGCGACGATGATCGTGCCCCACGGCGTGCGCCTGACGGGATCGCATGACACCAGGCCCGTCACGATGGTGGTGGCGTTCGATCCGGCCGGCTTGGACAGGTCTACCCGCTGGACCGCGGGGTTCGTCGTCTCCTCGTCGCAGACGAAGAGGTGAGTCGGACGATCGTCGTTGGGCCAGAGCGCAATCTGATCGGTCGCGGACGCCACCGAGCTCGACACGAGCGAGACGTACAGCCGTTCCGCAACATCGATGGCCTTCGTGTTGTCGGCGCCGTCGAATGGACCCACCGAGGACTCCGCGAGCGGATGTTCGAAGCCGAACAACTGGTCGGAATGCGCGCTGAGCTGGTGGACTATGAAAAGGCCGAAGTCGGCTCGGCGATCGTCGGCCATTGTGCGGACAGTCAACGTCGCCACAGCGATTCCACTGACGAGCGCACACGTGAGCATGGTTGGTCGTCGCATCTTTCCCTCCTGAAGTGGTGCCGGAAGCAGCAGGGTTGAGATGCTGTCTGATGGGTGCAGGCCGGGATGCGACAGCCGCGTCAAATCGCCGCAACGAAACCGCCGGTCTTGAAGCGCCGGCGTTCGACGACCGTCCCGCGCACGGTCCCACGTAAAGATCTGGCGGCGGGACCCGGCCATGCGATAGGCTGTGCGCTTCTATGAGCAAAAAGAAGGCGGCACCCCCACCAAAGCTTTCGATCGACCGGCAGCGGGCAGCGGAACGCGAGGTCACCGAGGCCGTCGACACCGCGAAGCGGCTGAAAGCCAGGGCGCGCGACGCCAGGAAGAAAGTCAAGCAGGCGAAGAAGGCCGCCAAGGCGGCGGCGAAGGCCGCGCGCGCGGCGCGGAAAGACGCCGAGAAGGCGCGCCGGTCTTACAAGAAGACCGTCGAGCGCGCGGCGAAGGAGCACAAGAAGGCCGCGAAGAAAAACGAGCCGATCGCCACGCCGAAGCGCACGACGCCCTCGCGCAACGAGCCGCGTTCAGCGCGGCGGCGCGAGCGCAGCGTTGAACGCGCGGGCAGCGGCATCTGGGAAGTCGGTGAAGATTCCGTCGACGCCGAGGTCGCGGAATCGCCGGAACTCGACTCCGACGTCCCCGCCGTAGAAGGGTGACAGGAACGCCGGCTCGCTCCGCAGCGTCCAGACGTGCACGAGCAGGCCTGCCGCGTGCGCGCGCGCCACGAGATCGTTTGGCTCCAGCAGCGTCCCGTCGGCGGCGGCCGGAATGACGAGACGCGTGCTGGGGCCGATGCCGTCGGCGTATGACTTGATCGCCCGCAGCTCCTCGTTGGTGGGCACCTTGCTCTCGATCAGCTGAATCAGTTTGATGCGGGTCTGCGGACCGATCTCCCGCAGGTTCGTCTCGAACGACTGGATGAAGACCGGCGCGCCCTCCGTGTTCCATCCGTGCCGATCGAGCGCGGCCAGCAGGCGATCCTCCAGCGGCAGGCCGATGCCGCGGAAGTAGGTCGGGTGCTTCGTCTCCGGGTAGACGCCGATCGGGCGTCCGAGCTCGTGCCCGAGCTGCTGCGCCAGCTCGATCACCTCGTCGAAGGTCGGCACCTCGAACAGGCCGTCCCAGCCGTGCGAGCGGAAGTCGAGCCGTTCGCGCGCGCGCAGCGTCTTGAGCTCCGCGAGCGTGAAATCCTCCGAGAACCACCCGGTGATCGCCGTGCCGTCGATGGTCTTCGTTCGTTTTCGGTCGGGAAACTTCGCCGCCGCATCGGTGGTGCTCGCGATCTCGTTCTCGTGGCGCGCGATGAGCACGCCGTCCTTCGTGGAGACGAGGTCGGGCTCGATGTAGTCCGCGCCCATCTCGGCGCCCAGGCGGTAGCCGGCGAGGGTGTGCTCGGGGCGATGTCCGGCCGCGCCCCTGTGGCCGATGATGAGCGGGGTCGCCATGGCGGCAGACCCTGCAATCGTAACGGCGATTGCCGTCAGCAGTCGTGACATGCGGTTCCGCGCCGGTGTGCCGCGCCTACGCCGACGCGCGCATGAACGAGGCGTTGCGCGATTCGATGAGGAAGCGCGCGTCGACGAGCGCGGAGAGCACCGCATCGCAGAGCGCAGCGTCCAGCGCCCAGAGGCGCCGCGCCTGCGCGCGCGTCAGCCGGAGTCCCGGCATCTCCAGGAACTCCGCCCGCACACGCGGCAGCACCTCGTCCAGGACCAGCGTTTCGGCGCTCATCGATCCCGGTCCCCGGACGCACGCCGGTACGGCGCTATCCTGCGGTCCGCACTCGGGTCGTCAGGCTCATACGGGAGCAGCTCCCAGACGGGAATCCTCACGCCGACCGCATGCGAGCGAACCGCGCATTCCGGCGACCGCACCTCGATGATGCGCGTGTGTGCCAGACCGGTCTGCGGGTGACACGCGACATACACCCGGCAGCCGCAACCGAGGGTGACTGTGTAGGACATGGTGGCAGTTACCCTAACCCCCAGGAGTGTCGGTCGCGTATCGCCCGCATCACATTTTCGTGGCGCCGGCTTCACGCGCGACGTCAGGCCGCCCATGAACCGTCCCCGCGGTTGGCGGCCTCCCAGACGTCCACCAGGCTCGACAGTTGCTCGCGGTGGTCCCACAAGTAGCACGTGCTGATCTCGAAGCGCCGCGGCGCCCGGTGATGCGGGTGGCAGGCGATGCGATGGGGGTGTCGAAGCCGCCGATGCGCTCGAGCGCCTCGCGGCGGACGGCGAAATTGCCGCCGTAGAAGATCGTGCCGACGCGCAACAGGTGCTTGACGAGCAGCTGCGTCGCGGGCGCGAGCGTGAAGTCGAAGGCCCGTTAGCGCGCCTCGTTATGCGCGCAGACAATGACGCTGATCCTCAGCGCCATCGCTGCGCGATTGTGGCCGAACGCCGTGGTATACCCACGCGCATGCTCTACAGCCTGATGGGGCCGCGTGACGCCGCGATCTCCGCCGTGC
>DATNCQ010000210.1:0-18194 GCA_035571515.1 Vicinamibacterales bacterium | reverse complement strand
CCGCTACGCACCCGCTGCAGTCGCGGCGGCGCCGACCTTCCCGGCGACGGCGGTGAAGATCGCGTTGACGTTGGTTCCGGTCAGTTCGACCGCGCCGTACGCCACGAGCGCGATCAGCGCCACCAGCAGCGCGTACTCCAGGAGGTCCTGACCGGACGCGTCACTGCGCAGCGCGCGAAGACGGGTAATCACCAGATGCATGGATTCCTCCTTTACGCGCCCGCCGACGCCGCGGTCCCGAGCTTCGTCGCGATGCTGCTGAAGATCTTGTTGACGTTCGTGCCGGTCAACTCCACCGCACCGTAGGCGACGAGCGCGATGAGCGCCACGAGCAGCGCGTACTCGAGCAGGTCCTGGCCGGCGATGTCACGCTTCAGCGCACGCAGACGGGTAATAAGCAGGTTCATGGTTTCCTCCACGCGTCTCCTCGACGCGTTGCATTGTGTGTGTGTGCGATTTGCGATCACGCATCGGCGCAACCGCGACGACGCCACCTAGCAAGGGCAACGGCTGTGCCACGCTCGCCAACGGCACCCGCGCAGACGCAGATAACCGCGTGTTCTCCGGGGGTTTTCTGCTCAGTCGGGTCGGCGGCGCGAGGGGGCCCGACGGTGCCAATCGGGCTGCCGCGATTCAGATTCGTAAAACGCGTCGCGGAAATTGTTGGTAGGTCAGTGTTTCGAAGCGGGACGCGCTCTCGAATGCGCTGCGCAGGTCTTCACCGACGCGCGGCTGCAGCTTCGTAACCGCACCACCACGTTTCGTGCGCGCGGGCGCCTGGCCGTCGATCGCGGCAGCCGCGCGAAGGCGTGAAAACCCGCGGGAACGCAGGCGATCCACTGCGCGCGCCGAGCCGGAACGGCAATTGCCAAAAGGGCTTGCGGTGAAACTCCGGGACCTCGTGCTGTCGGTGGCCGCCCTCGCGGTGCTCGTCGCGCTCCTTGCGCTCGCTGACGATCGGGTGCGCGAGCGGGTGAGCGGCGTCAGCGCGCGCGCGGTGTCGCACGGCGTTTCTCAAGGCACCACGCAGTTGCAGGCGGCGACGATGTCGGCCCGCAACCTCGTCGTGGAAAAGGGCGCACTGACGGTACTCGTGATCGCCGGCGGGATCCTCTTCGTCTTCATGCTTCGGACCTAAGGCACATGTCCCTGATACTGGTCGTCGAACCCGACTCGCGCCACGCGGCCCAGCTCGCGTCGATTGCGCGCAATCACCTGCACGCCGAGCTCGTGATGGCCGAGTCCGGCGACCGCGCGGTCGCCGCCCTCGATCACCGCGTGCCCGACATCGTGTTGACGGCGCCGCTGCTGCCGCACCACGACGAGGCCGTGCTCTCGGATTACCTGCGCGCGCTCGGCGAGGCCGGCGCGCACGTGCAGACGCTCACGATTCCGATCCTCTCGAAGCCGGCCGCGGCGCACCGCGGCGTGCGCGGGATGTTCCGCAAGGAACGCGCGACGCCGGTGTTGCCCGACGGCTGCGATCCCGCGCTCTTTGCCGAGCAGGTCGGCCAGTACCTGCATCGGGCACGGCAGCGCCGCGTGATCGTCGCCGCGCCGCCGGCGCCAGCCATCGCGTTCCGTGAGCCACCCGCGGAGGAGGTGCTCCCCGGGGCGATCCTCTCCGGGCAGGAAGCCGAGGACGTCGACCTCACGCCGTTTCTCGAGGTCATCTCGGATCCGGCCGATCACTACGAGTTGCCGGTGGAACCGTCCGACCGGTTCGACGCGTCCGGACGATTCCCGCAGCACGAACCGATGGCGACGTACGTACCGGCGGAACCCTCGATTCCGGCGTATGCCGCCCCGGAACCGATTCCGGCGTACGAGCCCGTAGAGCCGATTCCGACGTATGTGCCGGTAGAGCCGATTCAGCGCCTCGAACCGGTCGAACCCTATGTCTCCAGGGAACGCGTTGAACCCTACGAACCCTATGAACCCAATGAACCCAGTGAACCCATACAATCCCCCGATCAGTTCATCGAACCGGTTCAGGCTGCTGCACCAGTCGCGCGGGTCGCACCGATCGCACCCGCCGAACCGATCGAACGATTCGCAACTCCAGCACCCGTTGAACCCGCGCCGCGTGTTCAAGCTGTTCAACCGTTTCAACCCGCTCAACCGGTTCAACCGATTGAACCCGTCGCGCCCGTTCGACGCACTGCGCCCGTAGCCGCTCCGCGGGCGGCCGCGATGCCGCCTGTCGAGCCGGCCGTGCCAGTCGTCATCGTTGAACCAGTCGTCCCTGTTGCGCCAGCCGCGCCGGTAGCGCCATCGACGCCGGCTCCGCGCGAACCGCTGACGTCTTCGTACGCGGAGGCGCCATCGCACGCCGAGCTGCTGCCGCCGCTGCCGTCGCCTCGTGCGCGCCGGGGCGATCGCCGGCGCCCGGACCGTTACGAGGACGTGCAACGGCCCGCGCCGCAAGAGCCCGTGCAGCAACCGTCGGTGTCGCAGGCGCTCGTGCCGCAGCCGATGGCGGCGCCGCAGCCGGTCCAGGTGCCGCAGGTGATCTCGGTGCCCACGACCAACGGCGACGGCACCACGACCTCCGTGAACGTGGCGGTGGCCGTCTCGGTGCAGGTGGCCGCGCAGACGACGGTGTCGTCCACGCCCAGACCAAGGCGCGGCGCGAAGAACGAGGTCAAGCCGGTGCAGGACGAGTGGGGGTTCTTCGATCCCGATCAGTGCGGCTTCCGGGCGCTGCTCGCGCGGCTCGACGCCATCGCCGCGAAAGACGACGAGTAGATCGCCGCCGGGTCCGCAACACCGTGGCTTCAGTGGCGTCGCGGGACCCGGCCTACATACCTGCCCCAGCCGCCCTGCTAAGATCGGCGCGTGCGACTGCAGAACCAGACCGTGCTGGTCACGGGCGGTGCGTCGGGTCTCGGGGGCGCCACCGCTGAAATGGTCGTCGCGGCCGGCGGCCGCGTGATCGTCGCCGACGTCAACGAGGCCGCGGGCAGGACGGCGGCCGCGCGGCTCGGGGCGAGCGCGCGCTTCGTCCGCACCGACGTCACGAGCGAGGCCGACGTCCAGCAGGCCATCGCCACCGCCATCAAGGAGTTCGGCGCCTTCACCGGCCTCGTCAACGCCGCCGGCATCGGCCCCGCGGCGCGGGTCGTCGGCCGCGACGGGCCGATGCCGCTCGACCAGTTCGCGCGCGTCATCCAGACCAACCTGATCGGAACGTTCAACGTGACGCGGCTCGCGGCCGCCGCGATGATGAACAACCAGCCGGCGCCGTCGGGTGAGCGCGGCGTCATCGTCAATACCGCGTCGGTCGCGGCGTACGAGGGACAGATCGGGCAGGCCGCCTATGCGGCGTCGAAAGGCGGCGTCGTCAGCTTGACGCTGCCGATCGCGCGTGAGCTGGCACGGTTTGGCATCCGCGTCATGACAATCGCGCCCGGCATCTTCGACACGCCGATGCTGGCCGCGATGCCCGAATCGATTCGCGAATCGCTCGGACAGCAGGTCCCCTTCCCTTCCCGTCTGGGCCGGCCGGCCGAATATGCGGCCCTCGTCTGCCATATCTTCGAAAACGAAATGCTCAACGGCGAAGTGATCCGGTTGGACGGAGCCATTAGAATGGCTCCCAAGTAGTTGGTGGTTGGTAGTTGGCCGCAGGCAGTGGGCAGTGGGCAGTAGGTAACAGGTAAAAAGGGATTACGTGACAGGGATCGTACTGACGGGCGCGCTCGCGGGACTTTTTCACGTGCTGTCGGGGCCGGACCACCTGGCGGCGGTCGCGCCGCTGGCGGTCGAAGACGGCCGTCGCGGATGGTTCGCGGGCTGGACGTGGGGCTTCGGTCACGCCTCGGGTGTCGTCGTCGTGGCGCTGCTCGCGATCGTGTTCCGGGAGCTGCTGCCGCCGGTGGACATCCTCTCCGCCTGGGGCGAGCGCGTCGTCGGCGTCGCGCTGATCGCCATTGGCCTCTGGGCGCTGCGGCGCGGGTTGAACGTCGCGCCCGGCGCGCACCACCACGGCGCCGTCGAGCACAATCACGTGCACGTGCACGCCGGTCCCGCCTGGGCGCGCCGGCTGGGCCACGCGCACGCGTCGTTCTGCATGGGCATCCTGCACGGCATCGCCGGCAGCTCGCATTTTCTCGGCGTGCTTCCCGCGCTGGCGCTGCCGACGCGCGGCGCGGCCGTCGAGTACATCGCCGCGTTCGGCGTCGGCACGGTCGTGGCCATGACGGCGTTTGCGGCGATCATCGGATCGACAGGCGCGCGGGTGCACCAGCGCGCCGCGCTCCACCGCGGCATGATGCTGACCGCCGCCACGCTTGCCATCGCGGTCGGCGGCTTCTGGCTGATCCTTTAACGGCCCGCGAGGTAGGACGCGACCGTCTTGCGCAATCCCTCGTCGAAGTTCGTCCGCGCACGAAATCCGAACCGCTCCTCCGCCCGGCGCGTGTCGAGCTTCCGGCGCGGCTGCCCGTTCGGCTTCGTCGTGTCCCAGACGATGCGCCCCGTGAAGCCGGCGGTGGCCGCCACCTTCCCCACCAGCTCCTTGATCGAGATCTCCTCGCCTGAGCCGAGGTTCACCGGCTCGCTGCTGTCGTAGCGCTCCGAGGCGAGAAGAATCGCATCGGCCGCGTCTTCGACGTAGAGGAACTCGCGCGTCGCGGAGCCGTCGCCCCAGACCTCGATGGAGTCGGCGCCGGTTTTCACGGCGTCGAGGCACTTGAGAATGAGCGCCGGGATGACATGCGACGAGCGCGGGTCGAAGTTGTCGCCCGGCCCGTACAGGTTCACGGGCAGCAGGAAGATGGAGTTGTAGCCGTACTGATCGCGGTAAGCCTGCGACTGCACGAGCAGCATCTTCTTGGCGAGGCCGTACGGCGCGTTCGTTTCCTCGGGGTAGCCGTCCCAGAGATGCTCTTCCTTGAACGGCACCGGCGTGAACTTCGGGTAGGCGCAGATGGTGCCGATGGCGACGAACTTCGGCACGCCCGCCTTCCAGGCCTCGTGAAAGAGGTGCGCGCCCATCATCAGGTTGTCGTAGAAGAACTCGCCGGGACGCTCGCGGTTGGCGCCGATGCCCCCGACCACGGCGGCGAGGTGAATCACCAGCGTCGGCCGGGTGTCGCGATAGAGCCGGATCACCTGCGCCTGTTCACGCAGGTCGTATTCGGCATGCGGCGCGTCGAACACGGCGGCACACCCCTGCTCGCGAAGCTTGCCCACGACATGGGTCCCGAGGAACCCGGTGCCACCGGTGACGAGCACGCGCTGCTGCCGCCAGAACGCCATCGAATCCATCGATTTTATCCGGGTTCGTCTCGCGGGTATGCTTGCAGGACGAGGTCATGACCGACGCCATCGCCACGATTCGGCAGCGCCTGCAGCTGGCCGCCGACGTCACGCTCGCGATGAGGGACCAGCACGCGCCGGCGGTGGCGTCCGCGGCGGACCTGATCGCGACGACCTTTCGTGCCGGCGGCAAGCTGCTGCTTTGCGGCAACGGCGGCAGCGCGGCGGACTGCCAGCACCTGGCCGCCGAGTTCGTCAGCCGGCTGACGAAGGACGTCAACCGCCCCGCCCTGCCCGCGATTGCGCTGACGACGGACTCGTCGTACCTGACGGGGTACGCCAATGACTTCGGCTTCGACGGCGTCTTCGCGCGGCAGATCGAGGCGCTCGGCGCCGCCGGCGACGTGCTGATCGCCATCAGCACGAGCGGCTCGTCGCGAAACATCCTGGCCGCGGTGGATGCCGCCCGGCGCAAGCGCCTGGCCATCGTCGCGCTGCTGGGTGAAGACGGACCGCTCGCGCAGGCCGCGGACGTCGCGGTGCGCGTGCCCTCGCGCGACACGCAGGTGATCCAGCAGGTGCACCTCGCGGTCGAGCACCTGATTTGCCAGCTCGTCGAGCGGGCAATGTATCCATGACCCTGACCATTGCCTTCGCGCAGCTGAATCCCACCGTGGGCGACGTCGCCGGCAACACGGCGCTCGTGCGCCGCATGCGCGATGACGCCGCCGCGCAAGGCGCGGATCTCGTCGTTTTCTCGGAACTGGTGCTGGTCGGCTACCCGCCGGAAGACCTCGTGCTGCGGCCGGCGCTTGTCGAAGCGGCCGCCGACGCGTTGCGGGACCTGCAGCGCGAAAGCGCCGCCCCCGGGATGCCGGGCATCGTTGTCACGCTGCCGTGGAAAGAGGGTGGACGCGTCCGCAACACCGCGGCGCTCGTCGCGAACGGGCGCGTGGACCTGCGGTTCAAGCACGAGTTGCCGAACTATGGCGTCTTCGACGAGAAGCGCGTGTTCGAACCGGGCCCGCTGCCCGAACCGGTGATGTTCAGGGATGCCACCATCGGCATGCCGATCTGCGAGGACATCTGGCTCGACCACGTGACCGCCCATCTCGCGGCCAGCGGGGTGCAGTTGATGCTGGTCCCGAACGGATCGCCCTTCGAGGTCGACAAGTTCGAGCACCGGCTCGAGCTGGCGCGCGCCCGCGCCACTGCGGCGGGCGTGCCGCTCGCCTACATCAACCAGGTCGGCGGGCAGGACGAGCTCGTCTTCGACGGGGGATCGTTCGTCATCAACGCGGACGGCTCGCTGGCGTGCGTGATGCCGTTCTGGCGCGAGGCGTTGACGCTGACGCGCTGGACGTCTGATGGTCCGGCGGGTCCGAAAGGACCCGCCCTACTCCCGGGTCCGGAAGGACGTGCCCCAACCCCGGGTGCAAAAGGCCCCGCCCTACGCCCGGGTGCAAAAGGCCCTGCCCTACGGTGTCAGGAGACGGCGCACTGGTCGCCGCAGCCGCGGCTCGACGCCATCTACAACGCGATGGTGCTCGGCCTGCGCGACTACGCGCGCAAGAACCGGTTTCCGGGCGTCGTCCTCGGCATGTCGGGCGGCATCGACTCGGCGCTGACGGCGGCGGTGGCCGTGGATGCGCTGGGAGCCGCGCACGTCCGTGGGGTCCGGCTGCCGTCGCGCTTCACCAGCAAGGCGAGCCTGGACGATGCGGAGGAATCGGCGCGGATGCTGGGGATGCGGCTCGACACGGTGCCGATCGAATCGCCGGTCGCCGCGACGGAAGCGACGCTCGCGCCGCTCTTCGAAGGGCGCCCTCGCGATGTCGCGGAGGAGAACCTGCAGGCGCGGATTCGCGGGGTCGTCCTCATGGCGCTGTCGAACAAGTTCGGCGACCTGCTCGTGACCACGGGCAACAAGTCGGAGATGTCGGTCGGCTACGCGACCCTCTACGGCGACATGTGCGGCGGCTACTCGGTGCTGAAGGACATCTACAAGACCGAGGTCTACGCGCTCGCGCACTGGCGCAACGAGCACGTCGTCGACGGCGGATGCGGCCCGCGCGGCCGCGTGATCCCGGAATCGTCCATCACGAAAGCGCCGACCGCGGAGCTGCGGCCGAACCAGACAGATCAGGATTCGCTGCCGCCGTACGAGGAGCTCGACGCGATCCTGCGTGGCCTCGTCGAGGAAGAGCTGAGCGTCGCGCAGATCGTGGCGCGCGGCTTCGCGCGCGAGACCGTCACGCGGGTGCAGCGGCTGCTCTACTCGGCGGAATACAAGCGGCGGCAGGCGCCGCCAGGCGTCAAGATCACGCGCAAGAGCTTCGGGCGGGATCGGCGGTACCCGCTGACCAATGCCTTTCGGGAATGAGATCGCCCGGCGGGTCCGCCTGCGCCCGGACTCAGTCGCTCGGCGGGACCCGCCCCACGTACGGTCATCGGGCGTATTCGGTCGGCGCGGCCTCGCCGCGGAGATAGCGCGCGCGATCGTCCGGGCGATAGATCCGCACCTGGCCGGCGATTTCCGCGGCCGGCGGCCAATCGAGCTTGCCGGTGTCGCTGCCGGCGAACCGTTGCCGGAAGTTCGGCTCTTCCCACCTTTCGAACAAGAGATACGGCTCGAGGCCGCGCGTGCGCGTGTAGGCGATGGCGCGGTCGAGCCATGCCGGATCGAGCACGTCCCACACCAGCGTGTTGCGATGGCCGTAGTAGCGCACGCTGCCGCTCTCCCAGCTGGTGACGACCAGCGCATTCGGCGGCAGGTGATCCGCGACGTAGGCGCCAGCGCGCAGGTAGCGCGATTCCAGGCGCTGCAGATCGAAGACGCTGCGCGCGCGTCCTTCGCGCACGAACACCACGGCGAGCGCCACCGCCAGCACCGCAACGACCACCGCGTGCGCCCGCTCTTCGTACCTCGCGCGCCGCGGCGTGGGTGCCCACCGGCGCAACAGGTGAAACATCACCTCGTCGACGACGGCGACGGTGAGGATCAGGATCAACGAGATCGCGGGAAGCAGGAAGCGGAGGTACCACCAGTCGTTGAACACCGCGTACGGCAGGTAGCACAGCGCGTTGACCGCGGCGAGCGACAGCAGCAACAGGCTGACGCGGCGTGGCCGCAGGAACGGACCGGCCAGCGCGAGGAGCCAGATCGGCGTGTGGGATTCCGTCATCCACGTCGCGTAACGGACGGCGTTGGCGCCGACGCGATCGAGGGCGAAGAGCCCGTCGAGCGCTCCGTATCCCGACCGCAGGGGCGAGCCGTAGAACATCCACTGGATGAGCGCGACCGCGATGCAGCCGGGCGCAGAGGCGGCGGCAAAGATCAGCGCAGGGGTCAGACCATGATGCCGACGCGAGGCATCCTCTCGAGTCGTCCCTTCACCGCGGTCTGACCATGTGAGAAAGTACGCGCCGAGCACCAGGCCCATCGGAAGAAGGTTCGGCCTGATGACGATCGCTCCGCTCGTCGCGAGACCCGCCATCAGCGGCGCGCGCGGCCGCTCGCTGGTCGCCAGGGCCGCGGCCAGTACCCACAGCGCCGCCGCGGGCACGTCGCTCATCGGCTGCATCAGTTGAAAGAGAAACGCGGGGCTGCAGGCGGCCAGCAGCGCCGAGGCGAGCCCGACGGGCCTCGACAACCGCCTTCCGAGTAGATACACCGACCACACGAGCAGCGCGCCGAACAGCGGCACGACGAGAAACACCGCGTCGGGCCGCCTGAAGCCGGTTCCTACGTATGCGAAGGGAGCCATGACGAGCGACAGCCCCGCCGGGCACATCGGCACGGCGGCGCCGCGAACGGTTGGGGACGGGATGTGTCCGGCGGGGGCAAATGTCAGCGGCGGGTCGGGCCACGGCGCCTGGAGCGCGAGCGGCTCGACGGCCTGCAGGCGTCCGCTCGCCCACGCATCCGCCTGGTGCACGTAGCAATAGGAATCGGAGCCGCCGGCCGCGAACGTGCCCCAGTGGATTCCAACCGCACACACCGCCGCCGCCAGCGCCGCGACGGCGAACTTCAGCGAAACCTCTCCTTCACCAGCACTTCGACGGCGCGGACGCCGTCGCGCCAGCCGATCTTCTTCCCCTGCGCGCGCGAACGCGGATCGAACTTCACCGGCAGCTCGTGGATGCGGTGCCCGCCGCGCAGCAGCCGCGCCGTGATCTGCGGCTCGATGTCGAAGCGATTGGCGTCGAGCCGCAGCGACCGGGCGACGTCGGCCCGCATGATCTTGTAGCAGGTCTCCATGTCGGTGATCGACGAGCCGAACAGCAGGTTCGTCGTGCCCGTCAGCGCGCGGTTGGCCGCAATGGTGACCCACGGCGCCGCCGGCCGTCCGGCCAGGAACCGCGATCCGAAGATGACATCGGCCTCGCCGCGCACGATGGGCGCGACGAGCGCGGACAGCTGCTGCGGATCGAGCTCGAGGTCCGCGTCCTGAATGGCGATGATGGTGCCGGTTGACGCGTCGAGGCCGAGCCGGATGGCCGCGCCTTTCCCGGCATTCTTTTCGGCGTGCATGATGCGGATCCCGGATCCCGCATCCCGGATCCCGGCCGGCGCCGAGTCCAGCACCTCGCGCGTGCCATCCGTCGATCCGTCGTTGACGACGAGGATCTCACGCGCCACGGGCAGGTCGATGGAGCGCAGCCGTTCGATGACGGCGAGCACGGTGCGGACCTCGTTGTAGACGGGGACGATGATGGAGAGGAGCTCGCGATCCGGGCGGTTCACCGCCGTCGCGCCGGCGTCCGCTTCGGCGGCGCGGGCCGGTATTCGAGCATCACGTTGCTGATGATGGCGACCGGCTGGCCCGGCAGGCTGAAGTTGTCCACGCCGTCGAGCCGCTCGACGGCGAGCTTTTCGCCGAGGATGCTCACGCGCTCTTCGGTCTCTGGAATCTGGATCACGATCGCCTCGGAGCCGGACGGTGCGACCGCCTTCACGCCGCCTGGCCCGGCGCCGCCGCCGATGCGATCCACCAGGTCGCTCGCGCCCCGGAACTCGCTCTGCACCACCGCCCGCGATACCAGCGTGTTGTCCATCGTCAGCACGCCGATGCTGGCGGTGTAGCGGCGGTAGGCGCGGTTCGACTTGATCAGCTCCTCCGAATACATGTGGCGGTTGTGGAGGTCGAAGCTGAGCGTCACCGGGCCGACGTGCGGCGGAATTTCGACCAGGATGCCGTCGGCCGGCTCGCGCCCGGTGAGGACGTCGCAGAACATGCGGCCCGTCCGCACGCCGCTGCCGAGCGGGTTCGGACACGTGATCGAGGCCGGGTCGGTCTGCAGCGGCGGGAGCGGGGCCGGCTTCGGCGCCGCGCGACGGGCCGGCGCGCGCGCGGGCGCCTTGGGCGCGGTACGCGTCTGGCCCCACGCGCCGGGTGCGGCGACGAGCGCGAGCACGACGAGGACGATCAGTCGCTTATACATGCCAGGCCGGGTGACGGCACCATCGAGGTCGTCGTCAGGCCGCGCACCTTGATCAGCTCGAGGAATTCCATGCGCGTCCGCGAGCTGTCGCGGAAGGCGCCGAGCATCGCGCTGGTGATGGCGAACGAGTTCTGCTTCTCGACGCCGCGCATCGACATGCACAGGTGCGTGCCTTCGCAGACGACGGCGACGCCGAGCGGATCGATCTTTTCACGGATCGTCTCGGCAATCTGGTTCGTCATCCGCTCCTGGATCTGCAGCCGCCGCGCGAAGACGTCCACGAGCCGCGGGATCTTGCTGAGCCCGATCACCCGCTGGCGCGGAATGTAGGCGACGTGGCATTTCCCGAAGAACGGCAGCAGGTGATGCTCGCACAGGGAGTAGAAGTCGATGTCCTTGACGATCACCATCTCGTTATAATCGACGGTGAAGAGCGCGTCATTGAGGACTTCGTCGATGTTCGCGTCGTATCCGCCGGTGAGAAACCGCAGCGCCTTTTCGACACGCGCGGGCGTCCGCACCAGCCCTTCGCGATCGGGGTTCTCGCCGAGCTCGATCAGGAGCCGCCTGATCAGATCCTGCACCCTCGTATTGTACATCGCGGCTTTTTCGTCCCTGGTCCAGGCGCAGGGAGACGATCCCGATGCGCTCTACCGCCAGCGGGAGGATGTGGCGAAGGCGCAACGCGCCGCCGACATCTGGAGCAGCCGGCTCACCGCCAACCCGCGCGACTTCGAGTCCGCGTGGAAGCTGGCGCGCGCCGAGTACTGGATCGGCACGCAGGGACCGATGGCTCAACGACGCACCGCCCTCGAGCGCGGAACGGACGTCGGCAAGATCGCCAGCATGCTCGAGCCGATGCGCCCGGAGGGCCTCTTCTGGATGGCCGCCAGCATGGGCGCACTCGCGGAATCGTACGGCCTGCGCCAGGGCCTCAAGTACCGCGGCCCCATCAAGGACGCGCTCGAACAGGTGTTGATGATCAACCCCGCGTTTCAGAACGGGTCCGCGGACCGCGCGCTCGGCCGCTGGTACTTCAAGGTGCCGGGCCTCTTCGGCGGCAGCAAGACGAAGTCGGTGGAGCACCTGAAAAAATCGCTCACCTACAATCCGAACAGCACCGCATCGCACTACTTTCTCGCCGAGACGCTGCTCGACATGAAGCGCACCGACGAGGCGCGCGAGGAGCTGCAGAAGGTGCTCGACGCCCCGATCGACCCCGAGTGGGCGCCCGAGGACCGCGATTTCAAGCGCAAGGCGCAGGCCCTCCTGAAATAGGGGCTGACCGGAAGGCCGGCTCCTGCGATCGATAATAGGGAAGCTTGCCGCTGCCTTCGGCCGTTTCCGTCCTCCGCCACCGCAACTTCCGCCTGATCTGGATCGGCCTGATGCTGTCCTTCACCGGCTCGTTCATGCAGAACGCCGCGCTGCTGTGGAACGTGTCGCTGCTCGTGCCGCCCGACCGGAAAGGCCTCGCGCTCGGCGCGGTCGGCCTGGTCCGTGTCGTGCCGATCGTCATCTTCTCGATGATCAGCGGCGTCGTGGCCGATGCGTGGGACCGGCGCAAGCTGATGCTCCTGACGCAGTCCGGCTCCGCGGTCGTCGCCGCCGGCCTCGCGGCGCTGGCGCTGGCCGGGAACACGTCCGTCTGGCCGGTGTACGCGCTCGCGGCGCTGAGCTCCGCCGTCGGCGCCTTCGACCTGCCGGCGCGCCAGTCGCTCGTCCCGAGCCTCGTGCCGCGCGAGGACCTGCCGAACGCGATCAGCCTCAATACGATCATGCAGCAGACGTCGCAGGTCCTCGGGCCCGCGCTCGGCGGCATCGTGATCGCGTCGATGAACGTCGGGTGGGCCTACGTGTTCAACGCGGTGTCGTTCGCCGCGGTCATCGTCGCGCTGTTGATGATGCGTGACGTGCCGCGGCCCGAGCACCCGGCGTCCATGGACGCGGTGTCGTGGGAAGCCGCGCTCGAGGGGTTGCGCTTCGTCTTCCGCTCGCCGCTGATTCTTTCCACGATGCTGCTGGACTTCTTCGCCACGTTCTTCTCGTCGGCGACCGCGCTGCTGCCGATCTTCGCGCAGGACATCCTCCACGTCGGGGCGAGGGGATACGGCTGGCTGTACGCCGCCCCTGCCGTCGGCGCGACGATGATGAGCGCGGCGATGGTGCTGCTGACGAGCCGCATCAACCGCCGCGGGGCGGTGCTGCTGTGGGCGGTCGGACTCTACGGCCTGGCGACCGTCGTGTTCGGCTTCTCGCGGTCGTTCTGGATCACCTTTGCCGCGCTCGCGCTGACCGGCGTCGCCGACACGGTCAGCATGGTCATCCGGAACATCGTCCGGCAGCTGGAAACGCCCGACCGGCTGCGCGGCCGGATGATCGGCGTGAACATGGTGTTCTTCATCGGCGGCCCGCAGCTCGGCGAGCTGGAGGCGGGCGCGGTCGCCAACTGGCTCGGCGCGCCGTTCTCGGTGATCAGCGGCGGCCTCGGATGCATGATCGCGGTCGCGTGCCTGGCGGCCGTGACGCCGGAGCTGCGACGCTACCGCGCGGCACCGGTGACCACGGCCAAGGCGTTCGCCAACGAACCGGTCCGCACGACGCAGGGAGAGCCGTCGACTTCGTCGTAAATCCCAAATCCCAAATCCCAAGTTCCAAGTTCCAATGCCCAGCCTTTTCGATACATTCACCTCGCGCGGCCTCACGCTTCCCCATCGCATCGTCGTCTCGCCGATGTGCCAGTACTCGAGCCACGACGGGTTCGCCAACGACTGGCACCTGGTCCATCTCGGCTCGCGGGCGATTGGCGGCGCGGCGCTCGTGATCACCGAAGCGACAGCCGTGACCGCGGAGGGGCGCATCAGCCCGCAGGACCTCGGCATCTACAAGGATGCGCACGTCGAGACGCTGCAGCGCATCGTCCGTTTCGTGCACGCGCACGGGAGCGCGGCGGGCATGCAGCTCGCGCACGCCGGCCGCAAGGGGAGCACGGAGGTTCCGTGGGAAGGTCACGGCGGGATCGCGCCGAAGGACGGCGGATGGATTCCGGCTGGCCCGACGCCGGCGCCGTTCTCGGACACCTTTCCGGTGCCTCAGGCGCTGAATTCGTCCGAAATCCGCGCTGTCGTCGACGCGTTTCGCGATGCGGCCGTCCGCGCGCACAACGCCGGCTTCGACATGATCGAGCTGCATGCCGCGCACGGCTATCTGATTCACGAATTCCTCTCGCCCCTCACCAACACGCGCACCGACGAATACGGCGGGTCGTTCGAGAACCGCATCCGTCTCTGTCTCGAGGTCGTCGACGCGGTGCGCGAGGTGTGGCACGAGCGTTCGCCGGTGTGGCTGAGGATTTCGGCGACCGACTGGATCGAGGGCGGCTGGGACGTCGGCGACGCGGTGGAACTGGCCAGGCGCGTCCGCGCGCGCGGCATCGACCTGATCGACTGCTCCTCCGGCGGCCTCGAGATGAGGCAGCGAATCGCGCTCGGGCCGGGCTACCAGGTGCCGTTCGCCGAGCGGATCCGCCGCGAAGCCGGCGTCGCGACCGGCGCCGTCGGCCTCATCACCACCGCCACGCAGGCCGACGCCATCGTCCGCGAGGAGAAGGCCGATTGCGTGCTGCTCGCGCGGGAGATGCTGCGCGACCCGTACTTCCCGCTGCACGCGGCGCAGGAACTCGGCGTCAAGATCCCGTGGCCGGTGCAGTACTCGCGCGCCGCTCCGGAAGGTGCGCCGACACGTCGGTCAAGAGGAGACTGACTCGGACAAGAGCACAAAGACGTGGAGCCACGAAGGCCACGAAGAGCACGAAGGGAAAGAACACAAAGAGTGAGCGGTCGCCGGGGCCGCCGAAGGCGGCCACGGGTTGAGGCGCGCGCCGGGAACCAAGCCGCATGGACAACCGGGCGGCTTGTTCCCGGTGACGCGTCTCACCCGTCGTCGGCCTGCTTCGCAGGCCGACCCGGCGACCGCTCTCTTCGTGTTCTCTTTTCTTTGTGTCCTTTGTGCTCTTCGTGGCTCGAATTCTTTGTGCTCTTCGTGCTATCCCGCCGCGCGCACGTTGACGCGCAGCGTCCCCACCTTCGCGATCGTCGCGACAATCTCGTCCCCTGGCTTCATCGCCGCGACGCCCGCGGGCGTGCCGCTGAGGAAGATGTCACCCGGGTAGAGCGTGTAGAACGTCGACGCGTACTCGATCATCGCGGCGACGTCGCGGATCATCTGGCTCGTGTTCCCCTGCTGGCGCCGCTCGCCGTTGACGTCGAGCTGCAGGTCCAGGTCCTGCGGATCGGGGATTTCGTCCGCGGTCACCAGCCACGGGCCCAGCACCGAATAGGTCTCACACGACTTGCGGAGGCTGCGCTCCTCCTTGCCGTGCGGCGTAATGTCGAGCGCGACGGCATAGCCCGCCACGTGCGTCAGCGCATCCTCGCGCTTGATGTTCGCTCCCTGCCTGCCGATGACGACGCCGAGCTCCACCTCGTGATCGATCCGGCGCTCGAGCATGCGGAGGGCGATGCCCTGGCTCGCGCCCGAGAGCGAACCGTTCGCCTTGAGAAAGAGGCCGAGCGACATCGCGTTGGCGACGGCCGCCTCGTCTTGCCCGGTCCGGTAGTTCATCGGCGCGCCGATGATCTTGCTCGGGTTGGCGACGGGGCTGAGCAGCTCGAGGCGATCGATGGGTGTCGCCGGCGCATCCATCGCCAGCGCGCGGGCGCGCGCGCTCACTTTCTCCAGGTTCGCCATCAGCATGTCGCCGGGCGGCAGCGGATAGCGATAGGCGGGCAGTTCGTCGAGCGCCGCCGTGACATCGCGGACCCGGTCTCCCTCGACGACCCCGAGACGGTTCTCTCCGAAGCGGCACAGTCGCATAGACGGGCGAGTATACTGCCGGCTGCCCACTGCCCACTGCCATGCGATACCTGACCTTTTCTCTTCCCAACGACACCACCCATCGCGTCGGCGTCCTCGAGGGCGACGCCGTCATCGAGCTTCCCGATTTCGAGAACATGCTCGCGCTCGTCAGCGCCAGTGTGGCAGGCCCCGCAGGTACGTTGCGCAGGGGAAAAAAGTACGCGACCGGTGACATCCGATGGAAGGCGCCGATTCCACGGCCGGCGAAGAACGTCTTCTGTCTCGGGCGCAACTACGCGGAGCACGTGCGGGAGGCGACGCAGGCACGCGGCCAGGACTTCAAGCTGCCGGCCCATCCGATCTTCTTCACGAAGGCGCCGACGACCGTCGTCGGCCCGTACGACGACATCGTGTGGGACCGCGGCGTCACCCAGCAGGTCGACTGGGAGGCGGAGCTCGGCGTCATCATCGGCGCCGGCGGCAAGAACATTCCGCGCGCCGAGGCGATGTCGCACGTCTTCGGCTACACGGTGATCAACGACGTCACCGCGCGCGACCTGCAGAACGCGCACATGCAGTTCTTCAAGGGCAAGACGCTCGACACCTTCTGCCCGATGGGCCCCTTCATCATCACCCCGGACGAATTCGGCGACCCGCATCGGAAGCGGGTCAAGCTGCGCGTCAACGGCGTCGAGAAGCAGAACGGCACCACCGCCGACATGATCTTTCCGATCGATCAGACCATCGAGTCGCTCTCGCGCGGCTGCACGCTGGAGCCGGGCGACATCATCTCCACCGGCACGCCGGACGGGGTCGGGATGGGACGGACGCCCCAGGAGTGGCTGCAGGCCGGCGACGCGATGGAGACCGAGGTCGAAGGCATCGGCATCCTCCGCAACCGGGTCGTCACGGCATAGCTTTCGCTAAGCGGACGTAGAGGCGGGCCTTGAGGTCCGCCTGCGAAAGGGGACGCCGATGTTGTTTCTCGTGATCCTGCTGGTCGTCTTCTGGTTCCTCGGGATGATTACGGCCACGACCCTCGGCGGATGGCTGCACGTTCTCCTTGTTGTGGCAATTGTTTTCCTGCTCATCCGGGTGATCAGGGGGATGCCGGTATAGACTTCCCGGATGGCCACGACGTTCAAGGCGACGATCGAGCACGTCAACCACACCACGTCGCGGGCGGTCGTCCGCTCGCACACACTCCTCGTCGATCGAGGCGTCGCCAAGGGCGGCTTCGACCTCGGCCCTGCCGGCGGCGAGTATCAGCTGGTCGCGCTGGGAGGGTGTTTCACGAGCCACCTGCTGGCGTGCATCCGCGCGCGCGACGCGGCGGCGATCACCAACGTCAAGGTGGCCGTCACCGGCACGCTCGACGGGACACCCGAGCGGTTTACGGCGTTCACCGTTGACGTCACGGCCGAGACGGCCGACCCGGCGCTCGCGCGCAAGCTGATCACGATGGCCAGCCGCGCCTGCCAGGTGATGAACACCCTCCGGCAGTCGGCGCCGATCGAGATCTCGTATCAGGGCGCGCCGATCGAGTCGGCGGAAGCCGTGGCATAGAACGGCAGCCCCTCCCGCGACAGCGCGACCCCGATGGCCGCCAGCCCGGCGGCCACCCACGCCCATTCCTTCAGCATCTGCCGCTGGATGAGCACGCCGGCGACGACTGGCGCCACGATCGACGCCATCGACATCAGCGACTGCGTGATGCCGAGCACCACGCCCTGCTCCTGCCGCCCCGCCTGCTGCGTGATGAGGCTCGTCAGCGCCGGGCGGATCACGCCGTTGCCGAACGCGGCCAGCGTCCCCGTGATCATCAGCACCACGAACGACGTCGCGATGCCGAGCCCGAAGTAGCCGACGACGAGCGCCACGAAGCCCGCCGCCACGAGCGGCAGTTCGCCGAAGCGCTTCACCAGCCGCCCGATGAGCCCGCCCTGCAGGATGATGCCGAGGAAGCCGACGTAGCCGAACACGTAGCCGATCTCGCGCGGCCCGAAGGGACGTCCCTGGTAGCTGAACCGCCGCTCGGCAAACAGCGCGAACCCGGAGATGAAGAGCGAGAACGAGGTGATGAAGGCCATGAACTGGAACAGCCGCTCGCGCAGCCCGGGCCGGGCGAAGTACTTCGCGTAGGTCTTCCAGTGGAGCGCCGCTTCGCGGTCGTCGAAGGCGTGCGCCGACTGCCGGCCGCCCTGCAGCAGCGTCGCGGTGCAGAGGATGCTCGTCGCCGACATCACGGCGGCGAGGTAAATCGGGGTCGTCATCCCGTACTTCGCCGACAGGTAGCCCGTCAGCGACGGCCCGATGAAGAAGCCGACGCCGAACGCGATGCCGATCAGCCCGAACGACTTCGCGCGCTGGCTCGGCTCCGTGTGATCCGAGATGTAGGCCTGCGCGAGCGAGAGGTTCCCGGCCGTCGCGCCGTCGAGGATGCGCGCGAGGTACAGCATCCACAGCGCCTGCGCGCGCGCCATGACGATGAAGCCGATGAAGGTGCCGACCTGGCTGATGAGCAGCATCGGCTTGCGGCCGACGCGGTCCGAGACGTGCCCGATGATCGGTCCCGCGAACAGCTGGCACGCCGCGTACACCGACACCAGCATCGTCGCCTGCAGCGGCGT
>DATNCQ010000209.1:0-10019 GCA_035571515.1 Vicinamibacterales bacterium | reverse complement strand
TGATCGAGGGCGGCGACCGCGCGGTCGCCGGACTCGGCCATCACGAGCTCGGCGTGCAGGTGATTGCGCGCAATCGACGCGAGCTGGGCCGCGTGGCGCGAGTCGGGTTCGACGACCAGTATCAGGGACATGTGCCTACGTCCGAAGCATGAAGACGAAGAGGACCCCGCCGGCGATCACGAGCAGCGTGAGCGCCCCCTTTTCCTGGACGAGATCGCGGGCCGAGATCGTCGCCGACTGCAACTGCGTGGTGCCTTGGGAAACGCCGTGTGAAACCGTGCGCGCGCTGACGCCGCTCACGTGCTCGCGTACCCGATCGTCCGCGAGCGCGAGGAGCGCGACGAGTACCGCGAAGGCGGCCGCCGACAGCACGAGGTCCCGGAATTTCACCGCAAGCCCTTTTCGCAATTGCCGTTCCGGCGCGCCGCGCGGATCGGATCGCGGGCGTTCCCGCCGGTTTTCACGCTTTCGCGGCGCTGCCGCGATCAACGGCCAGGCGGCACGGCGCACCAAATGCGGTGGTGCCGTTACGAAGCTGCATCCGCGCGTCGGTGAAGACCTGCGCAGCACGTTCGAGAGCGAGTCCCGCTTCGAAACACTGACCTACCAACAATTTCCGCGACGCGTTTTACGAATCTGAATCGCGGCAGCCCGATTGGCACCGTCGGGCCCCCTCGCGCGGCCGACCCGACTGAGCAGAAAACCCCCGGAGAACAGGCGGTTATCTGCGTCTGCGCGGGTGCCGTTGGCGAGCGTGGCACAGCCGTTGCCCTTGCTAGGTGGCGTCGTCGCGGTTGCGCCGATGCGTGATCGCAAATCGCACACACACACAACGCAACGCGTCGAGGAGACGCGTGGAGGAAACCATGAACCTGTTTATTACCCGTCTGCGCGCGTTGAAGCGTGATAGCTCCGGCCAGGACCTGCTCGAGTACGCGCTGCTCGTGGCGCTCATCGCGCTCGTCGCCTACGGTGCGGTGCAGCTGACCGGCACCAACGTCAACTCGATCTTCTCGAGCATCGCGGGCAAGCTCGGAACCGCGGCGGCGGCCGGCGGCGGAGCCTAAGGAGGAGTCATGTATCTGATCAATCGACTGCGTGCGCTGCGGCGTGACGCGTCAGGTCAGGACTTGCTCGAGTACGCGTTGCTCGTCGCGCTGATTGCGCTCGTGGCATACGGCGCGGTCGAACTGACCGGAACCAACGTCAACTCGATCTTCAGCGCCGTCGCCGGGAAGGTCGGCGCCGCCGCGACTGCAGCGGGTGCGTAGCGGACATCACGGCGCAGAGGGCAGCAGGCGGCGGGTGCGTATGTCACTCGCGCCTGCCGCCATCTGCCACTGGAGAACATGACATGGTGCCCAGTCCAGCAGTGGTGACAACGGTGGCGGTTTCGATCTGCAGCCTCACGGCCGCGGCGATCGATTTCCGCACGCGCACGGTGCCGAACGCCCTCACGGGCGCGGCGGCGGCGGCCGGTGTGGCCATGGCGCTGACGGGAACCGGCCAGGTGGGGATCGCAGGTGCGATCCTCGGCGGCGTCATCGGCCTGACGCTGATGCTGCCTGGCTACCTGTTCGGCGCCACCGGCGGCGGCGACGTGAAGCTGCTCGCCGCGGTCGGCACGTTCCTCGGACCCGACCGCGTGCTCCTCGCGTTCTTCGGCATGGCGATCGGCGGCGGCCTGCTCGCGCTCGCGACCGCGGTCGCACGCCGCAGTTTCTTCAACCAGACGTTCGCGTATGCGCCGGCCATTGCGATCGGCGCGCTGTTCGCGGTGTTCAAGTGAGGGAGACGCCCATGACCCGCACCTTTTTCTTCCGGCTGCGCCGTGACACCAGGGGCGCGGCGCTGCTCGAGATGGCGCTCACGCTGCCGATGATGCTGCTCGTCGCCGCCGGCATCTTCGAGTTCGGGCGCGCCTACCAGACGTGGCAGATCATCACCAACGCCGCGCGCGAAGGCGCGCGCATCGCGGTGCTGCCGGGCACGACCGACACGATGGTGAGCGACCGCGTCAAGACCTACATGTCCGACGGCCAGCTGTCGGATTCCGCGGCGGCGACGGTGGCGATCCAGCGGGACGCCACGATTGCGATGGGCGCGGGCACGGCGACGGCGTCGAAAATCACGGTGAACTACCCGTTCACGTTCGTGGTGCTGCAGCCCATCTCGAAACTGATCAACCCGAGTTCAACGCTCGGCGCCCCGCTCACGATGAGTGTCTCCGCGCTGATGCGCAACGAAACGTAACAGTCAGCCTGAACGGATCAACCCATGGCACGTATTCGACTTTTCGCCGTCTTCGCCATCGCGATCGTCGCCGGCGGCACTTTCGCCTTCGCCACGTATCGCTATATCCAGGATCGCCCGGCGGCGGTCGCCCAGATGCAGACGCGTCCGGTCGTCGTGGCCGCGGCCAACCTCGACCTCGCCGCCGAGCTGCGCCGCGAGGACATGAAGGTGATCGACTGGCCGGCGGGCTCGGTGCCGGCGGGCTCCTTCTCGAACCCGCAGGAGCTGGTCGGTCGCGGCCTGATTCAGCCGGTCGTGCAGAACGCGCCGATTCTCGAGGGCGCGATGCCGCCGAAAGACGCGGGCGCCGGCCTTCCGCCGGTCATCCCCGAGGGGATGCGCGCGGTCTCCGTTCGCGTCAACGACGTGATCGGCGTCGCCGGCTACGTGCTGCCCGGCACGCGCGTCGACGTCGTCGTGACGATCAGCCCGACGGACCAGCACCCCGATACGACGTCAAAGGTCATCCTCACCAACGTGCAGGTGCTCACCGCGGGCACGAAGATCGAGCGCGACACTGTGGACCATAAGCCGGTCACCGTCAACGTGGTGACGCTGATCGTGGATCCGCAGCAGGCCGAACGGCTGACGCTCGCCGGCACCGAAGGCAAGATTCAGCTCGCCCTGCGCAATCCGCTCGACAAGACCGCGCCGGAGACGCCTGGCATCAGGGCCGCCGCGCTGCTCGGCTACGCGCCGTCGGTCCGCGGGCGGACGGCGGTCATCACCCGGCGTGTCGTCGTGGACGCCGGGCCGAGGCTGGATCCGCCGCCCACCGTTGAAATCATTCGCGGCGACAAGCGCGCGCAGGAAGTCGTCCGCTAGGAGTAGCCATGAAGGGTCCCAAGACGTTTTTGTTCATCCTGCTGATCGCCGTCTTCCACCCGGGGTGGCTGATGGCGCAGTCCCCGGAGCTGACCGCCGTCGCGCTAAGTGCGAAGGCGGACGCCTCGGCGCCCATGGCCGTGCGGATTCTCGCCGGCCGCTCCGCGATCGTCGATACGGGCACGCCGATTACGCGCGTGTCGCTGACGAGCGCGGACATCGCGGACGCCCTCGTCACCTCGTCGCAGCAGCTGCTGGTGCACGGCAAGACGCCGGGGACCATCTCGATGTTCGTCTGGAGCCGCGCCGGCGGGGTGCAGCGCTACGAGGTCTCCGTCCAGCGTGACGTCGCGCGCGTGTCCGAGCAGATTCACACCCTCTTCCCGAAGGAAACGATTGCCGTCGAGAGCAACGGCCGCAACATCGTTCTCGCGGGGACGGTGCCGACGAAGGAAATCGCCGACCGCGCCGTCGACGTGGCCGCTGGCTTCGTGGACAAGCGCGACGAAGTCGTCTCGCTGCTGCAGGTCGCGCCGGTGGCCGGAGTCACCAACCAGGTGATGCTCCGCGTGCGGTTCGCCGAAGTGAGCCGCAGCGCGCTGACCGAAGCGGGCGTCTCGTTCTTCACGAGCCCGACCGGCGTGCGGAACACGATCGGCCGCGTGACGACGCAGCAGTTTCCTGCGCCGGGGTTCGAGGATCTGAAGTACGGGAAGGACAGCGCCGATTTCGGCGCGCCGGTGAAGAGCGCTGATGGGAAGTTCTCCTTCAGCGACTTCCTCAACCTGTTCCTGTTCAGCGAGAAGTACGACCTCGGCCTGATGATCAAGGCGCTGCAGGCGCGGGGACTCTTTCAAAGCCTCGCGGAACCGAACCTGGTCGCCGAGAGCGGCAAGGAAGCCAGCTTCCTCGCCGGCGGTGAATTTCCGGTCCCGATCTGGCAGGGAGGGAACACCGGCGGGATTTCGGTGACGTTCAAGGAGTTCGGCATCCGCCTGAACTTCACGCCGACGGTCGTCGAGGGTGACCGCGTGCACCTGAAGGTACGGCCAGAGGTCAGCACCCTCGACTTCACCAACGCTGTCGTTCTCCAGGGCTTCCGCATTCCGGCGCTCTCGACGCGGCGGACGGAAACGGAGCTCGAGCTGCGCAACGGCCAGACGTTCGCGATTGCCGGGCTGCTCAACAACACGCTGAACTCCACGCTGCAGAAGATCCCGGGCATCGGCGACATCCCGATCCTGGGGCAGTTGTTCCGCAGCAAGGCGGCGCAGAAGGACCGCACCGAGCTGGTCGTGATGATTACGCCGGAGATCCTGCGCACCGAATCGCCGGGCGTCACCGACGCGCTGCCCAGGATGAACGAGCCGTACCTGTCGCCGACGCCGCAGAACCAGTCGATCGCGCCTCCCCCGCCCGCGTTCCAGACGCCGTCGAGGTGAGCCATGTGGAAGAGATTCACGAACCTCCGCCGGGACGAACGCGGCATGTCGTTCGTCTTCATCGGGCTCGGTTTCATGGCGTTCGTCGCCGCGTCGACGCTCGCCATCGACGTCGGCATGTTCATGACGGCGCGGTCGCAGGCGCAGAACGCCGCTGACGCGGGCGCGCTCGCGGGCGCGACCGCGCTGGCGTTCAACAGCTTCGACGATCGCACGACGGGCGGGCCCGCGGTGCAGAGCGCGGTCAACACCGCGCTCGCCAACAGCGTGATCGGCGCGTCGCCGTCGACGACGCCCGCCGACGTGACGTTCCCGGCCGGGCCGACGGGGAACAACCGCGTCAAGGTCAACGTGTTCCGCACCGGCGCGCGCAGCAACCCGATCCCGACGCTGATCGGTCCGCTCTTCGGCGTGCCCACGGTGAACATCGATGCCACCGCGACGGCCGAAGCGTCGCCGGCCAACGCGATGACGTGCGTGAAGCCCTTCACGATTCCCGACAAGTGGCAGGAAAACAAGACTCCGCCGTGGAACTCCGACACGAGCACGTTCGACCGCTACGACAACAAGGGAAACGTCGTTGCGAACGCGGACGTGTACATCCCGGCCGGCCAGGCCGGTTACACCGGTTACAACCCGACGCGCGACAAGGGAACGCGGCTGGCGATTCGCGCGGGCAACGGGCAGAACGTCGCGCCCAGCATGTACTTCTCGTGGGCGATGCCGAGCAACACGGGCGGCGACGACTACCGCGGCAACATCGCCAACTGCAACACGACGCTGGTGCACTTTGGCGATCCCGAGGTGCAGGAGCCGGGCAACATGGAGGGCCCGACGACCCAGGGCATCGACGACCTGATCGCGAAGGATCCGAACGCGTACTGGGACACGGCGAAGAACGAGGTGCACACCTCGATGAGCCCGAGCCCACGCGTGTTCCCGATCCCGCTCTACGACCCCGACTACTACCAGTTCCAGAAGACCAACGGTCGCAATGCGACGCTGCGCGTGGCCAACTGGATCGGCTTCTTCGTCGAGAACCGGAACGGCAACGAAGTCGTCGGGCGCATCACGCCGATTCTCGGCGTCATCGACAACAACGCAGGGCCGGCGCCTACCGGCGTTTTCCCCGTCGCAATCCGGTTGGTGCAGTAACCATGGCCACGGCAAGACTCACTGGAACGATCCTCACGGACGACGACACCTTCCGCGCGGAACTCACGGAACTGCTGCGCGCCGGCACCGTCCGCGTCAGCATCATCGATGAACGGCTGGCGCGCGGGACCTCGGCGCCCGACGTCGCCATCGTCGACGGCCGGCGCGACGCCGCCGAGGCGATGCGGGCCATCGAGCGGTTGCGCGCGGCCAACGCCGGCGCGGCCATCTTCATGGTCGCCGCGGAAGCGAGCCCGGACCTGATCCTGCAGTCGATGCGCGCGGGCGCGAACGAATTCTTCGCCTGGCCGCCGCAGGCATCTGCCTTCCACGAGGCGCTTTCGCGTACCGCGGCGCGCGTGCAATCCACGTCCTCGACGCGCGCCCAGGCCTACGTCCTGATGTTCCTCGGTGCGAAGGGCGGCGTCGGCACGACGACCCTTGCGGTCAACACCGCCGTGGACCTGGCGCGGCTGAGCGGCCGGTCGACCGTCATCGTCGACCTCAAGCCAGGGATTGGCGAGGTGGGCCTCTTCCTCGGCGTCCGCTCGCGCTACACGCTGCTCGACGCGCTCGATAACCTGCAACGGCTCGACACGGAGTTCCTCCGCGAGCTCGTCGGCAAGCACAAGTCGGGTGTGGACATCCTCGGCGGCTCGGATCAATTCGATCGGCCCGGGCCGAGCGACGGTCCCGGGGTCGAAGAAGTCATCCGCATGCTGTCGTCGCAGTACGACTTCGTCATCATCGACGCCGGCACGCAGCTCACCGCGGCGAACACCGCGCCGCTGTATGCCGCCGATACGATCTGCCTGGTCGCGAACCCCGACGTGGCGTCGGTTCGCAATACACAACGCGTCTTGGAGCGGATCCGCCAGCTTGGCCCGTCGGCCGACCGCATCCGCCTGCTGCTGAACCGCGCGGCCGAGCCGTACCCGATTCCGCCGGCGCAGATCGAGGCCGCGCTCGGCCATCCGATTCACCAGCGTTTCCCCAGCGACTACCGCACGGTCGCGATGGCGCTCAATTCCGGGGTGCCGTTGACGCTGGCGGGCAACAGCGACCTCGCCACGCAGTTCGAGCGCCTCACGCGCGCGTTCCTGCCGGGCGCAACCGAACCCGAGGCCGCGCCGGCGCGCCGGCCCGCTTCCATGCTGGGCTTTGATCGCCTCGCGTCCCTCTGGTGAGCCCCATGAGCACTGCTGCCGTCCCGACCCGCCCGCAGCCGCAGTCGCAACCGCTTCGCGCGCAGTACCTCGACCTGCGGGCGAACGTGCATCGCAAGCTGCTGAACCGGCTCAACCTCGAAGCGCTCGCGCAGACCGACCGCGCGCGCGCCGAATCCGAGATTCGCGCCCTGCTCACGCACCTGCTGGCGGAAGAAGTGACGCCGCTCAGCCTGGCGGAGCGTGAGGGCCTCTTCGCCGAAGTGCTCGACGATGTGTTCGGGCTGGGGCCGCTCGAGCCGCTGCTCCGCGATCCGGCAGTCAGCGACATCCTCGTCAACACCTACAAACACGTGTTCGTCGAGCGCAAGGGACGGCTCGAACGGGTGACCGCCACGTTCCAGGACGATCGGCACCTGCTGCGGGTCATCGATCGCATCGTCAGCCGCGTCGGCCGCCGTGTGGACGACAGCTCGCCTATGGTCGACGCCCGGCTCGAAGACGGCTCGCGCGTCAACGCGATCATTCCCCCGCTCGCGGTCGACGGCCCGCTGCTGTCGATTCGCCGTTTTCCGGCGGAGCGGCTCAAGGCGGAAGACCTCGTCACGCTGCAGGCCCTGACGGCGCCGATGCTCGAGTTCCTCTCGCACTGCGTCAAGGCGCGGATGAACTGCCTCATCAGCGGCGGCACCGGCGCCGGCAAGACGACGCTGCTCAACGTGCTGTCGTCGTTCATCTCCGACCACGAGCGCGTCGTCACGATTGAAGACGCCGCCGAATTGCAGCTCCGCCAGGAGCACGTGGCGCGGCTCGAGACGCGCCCGCCCAACGTGGAAGGCAAGGGCGCCGTCCGCCAGCGCGAGCTCGTCATCAACGCCCTCCGTATGCGTCCCGACCGCATCGTCGTCGGCGAGGTGCGCGGCGCCGAGGCGCTCGACATGCTGCAGGCGATGAACACGGGCCACGACGGCTCGCTGACGACCGTCCACGCCAACACGCCGCGCGACGCGCTGGCGCGTATCGAAACGATGATCGCCATGGGCGCGGTCAACCTGCCGGAGCGCGCCATGCGCCAGCAGATTACGTCGGCGATTCAGCTCGTCCTCCAGCAGACGCGCCTCAGCGACGGCACGCGCAAGGTGACGAGCATCTCGGAGATCGTCGGCATGGAGGGCGACACGATCACGATGCAGGAAATCTTCGTGTTCGAAAAGCTCGGCATCAACCACGAGGGCAAAGTGATCGGCCGCTTCCGCGCGACGGGCGTGCGCCCGAAGGTCTGCGAGCGGCTGAAGTCCGCCGGCATCGTGCTGCCCGGCACCATGTTCGAAGGCGTTGTGGAGATCCGCTGATGATTGCCGCCCTGATGGTCTTCGTGCTGGTGATGGGCATCGTGCTCGGCGTCTACTATGCCGCGCGCGCGATTCCCAAGGCGATGGAGGAGCGGCGTCTCGAGCTGAGACTGCACGACATCACGCCGATGCTCTCGGACACCGACGAGAGCAGCGTGCTGAAACACGAGCCGAGCGGGCCGGTCCCCGCGGTCGATCGGCTGATCGCGCGTTCGCCGGGAACCGCATCGCTCGGGCGCCTCATCGCGCAGTCGGGCGTGCAGACGACGCCCGGGACGGTCGTGCTGGGGAGCCTCGCCGCGGCCTTCCTGACCTTCATGGCCATGTCGATCTTCGTGCGCATGCCAATGGTCGCGCCGGTCGCCGCGGTCGCGGGGCTGGCCGCGCCGTTCGTGTGGCTCATGCGCCGCCGATCGACGCGCGTCGCCAAGTTCGAGGAGCAGTTCCCGGACGCGCTCGACCTGATGGCGCGCGCGATTCGCGCCGGCCACGCGTTCCAGAGCTCGCTCGGCATGGTGGCCGAGGAACTGGTCGCGCCCGTCGGCCCCGAGTTCAAGAAGACGTTCGACCAGCAGAACTTCGGCCTGCCGCTGCGTGAAGCGCTGAACGGCCTGGCCGATCGCATACCGCTGCTCGACGTCCGCTTCTTCGTCACGGCGGTGACGATCCAGCGGGAAAGCGGCGGCAACCTGTCCGAGATTCTGGAGAACCTGGCGCACGTCGTGCGCGAGCGGTTCAAGATCCGCCGCCAGGTCCGCACCCATACGGCGCACGGACGATTCACGGGCTACGTGCTGCTGGCACTCCCCGCGGCGCTGGCGGTGATGCTGTCGCGCATCAGCCCGGACCAGATGCAGCTGCTCTTCCGCGAGCCCATGGGACGCATGATGCTCGGCGGCGCCATCGTGCTGCAGACGATCGGCTACTTCTGGATCCGGCAAGTCATCAAGATCGAGGTGTGATGTGACCCTGCTCCTGCCCCTGCTCGCGTTCGTGTTCGTCTCGCTGCTGGTCGCGGGCGCCGCGATGGCGTTTTCGCCTCGCGCCTCGGCGGTCGTCGAGCAGCGTCTCATCGAGATTGCCAGCGGCACAGCCGCCGCGGATCGTCCGCGGTACCGCGATGCGCTGATCGGACGGCTCAAGCGGCTCGGCGAGATGGCGCCGAAGTCGGCAACCGAGATGAGCAAGCTGCAGCGCAAGCTGCTGGCTGCCGGCTACCGGCGTCACGAGGCGATCTGGATCTTCTTCGGCCTCCGCATCGGCGTCGCGTTCGCGTTCTTCACGATCACGACGATGCCGCTGTTCTTCCGGCCGAACCTCGCGGCATCGCTCGGCGCGGCCGGCCTCGGCTTCCTGCTGCCGAACATGGTCCTCGGGCGCACGGCCAGGCGCCGCCAGCACCGGATTCGGCTCGCGCTGCCCGACGCGCTCGATTTGCTGGTGGTGAGCGTGGAGGCGGGCCTCGGCCTCGACCAGGCGATTCAGCGCGTCGGCGACGAGCTGACCTTCGCGCATCCCGACCTCTCGGAGGAGCTGCGGCTGATCAACCTGGAGCTGCGCGCCGGCAGCGCGCGTTCGGCCGCGCTGCACAACCTCGCGCACCGCACCGGCGTCGACGACGTCTCGTCGCTCGTGGCGATGCTCGTCCAGACGGACAAGTTCGGCACCAGCGTGGCGCAGTCGCTGCGCGTCCACTCGGAGACGCTGCGCACCAAGCGCCGGCAGCGCGCCGAGGAAGCCGCCGCGAAGACCGGCGTCAAGATGGTGTTCCCGCTGGTCTTCTG
>DATNCQ010000208.1:0-48149 GCA_035571515.1 Vicinamibacterales bacterium | reverse complement strand
CTTGCCTTTCGCCGGGCTGATACCCAGCGGGTGGAACGAATCGTTCGGGTTTTTGATCAATGCCTCGACGAAGATGCCATCATCCTTCGGAGTCACCCGCCCCTCCACAGTTTTCGGCTCAGGGCGCACAAAGTTGCTGTCAACAGCGGCATCTCCTGGGGTTGTGTCGACATCAGCGGGAGCTTGCGTCACAGGCGTCGGTCCCATTGGAAGCACGGTTATGGTGTTACCTCGCGGAATCAACATGCCCACGCGGTCAGCCAACGAGTTGGTGTAGCCGATCACATCGTCATCCGGCGCCACCCCAAACGGATCGGCTCCATCGTCATTTGGCATTTGATGGACGGTTACCTTATTGCTGCGTGGATCCAGGCTGACGAGGTGACCGCTTCCGGTCACGACCCAGATCTTGCCGCTGCGCCCGATGTTCAGCTGACGAGGACCGAAGACCGAACAGCCTACTCCGCACTTCGCGGTCACGTCGGCGAATGACCAGCGGCGCACCTTGTTGTAAAAGGTGTCCAACTCGGTAATCGCGCCGCTGCCGGCGAATCTTTCTTCTGAAAAATAGACGAGGTTTCGGTTCATCGGGCTGACGTCGATGCCCGCGATACAGGGTTCGGTTATCGAAACGGTGCAGAGCCCAGCCCCGCCACCAGGCACTAGCCACCTCGTGACCGTCAGCGGAGATTGGCTCGTCGCCGGGGTCAGCCGCTGCACGTAGCTCAATTTCGGATCGTTGAAGGGGCTATGGGTCGTAAATACGTTGTTACGATCATCCACCGCGACATCCGAAACATTGATAAATGGGTCGTCGAGACCGTCGGGCTGGTCCAGCCAAACTGTCAGATCGCACTGCCGTGGAGTCGTCGTGCAATTCTTCGTGTCGACCCGCTCGAGCGTCGCGCCGGTACGCACAAAAATGAAGCGGCGGTCACGGTCGCGGGACGGTCGGATCTTTCGAAGACCACCAGTCACGATCGCATTCAAGCTGAGGTCGTACGACGTCCAGCGCGCATTAGCCTTCATTAGCGACTTGGGAAAGTCCAAGCGGTACACCTTAGTGGGACCCCCAACACGTGTGACGAACCAGATGCGGCTTTTATCGTCACCTTGGGTGTCAACGACCATCGCGCCTGGGCTTGCATCGAGGTCTGCCGGTAAATCCCATTCAATTAGCCGCGCTTGCGGCGTGGCAGGCACGGGGACGGTGGGTAGCGTGATTTGCGCGAACGCCGCCGATGCGAGGAGAACACTGGCTGCCGCCACGAGGACGGTGCCGACGGCGCGTGAATGGTTGTGCTGTCGCAGGGTCGGGTCAGTCGTCCGTCCGCTGCAATGTGTGGGGAAGATCCACATTGCGATCGCCTCCGCTCTCGAAAAACTTTTGTAAACACGCCGTGTAACCACCGAAGGTGGTGTCGGCGCACGCTACAAACTTCATTTAGGGATGGAGCAACTTGAATGCCGCTAAATCACTGATCGCCAACGGCATATGGACGCGGTCGAAGAGTGCTGTGCAGCGCTCGCCAGCGTCGCCGAGGCTCATGCTTGAGCGGAATTTCAGCGTCGCGCGTGCGTTGCGTTACTCACGGCGCGGTAGCTAGCGGGTCAGTGTGGAATGGATTCCCCTGGCGGCGGGGCCGCGACTCGAGATCTCACACCACGAGCGCCATCGCGAACCCGTCGTACCCCTTTGCGCTCACCGTCTGCACCATCGTCGCGGTTACCCGCGTGTCGCGCTTCAGTTGATCGTTGAAGCGCCGCACGCCCTTGACGTTCGGATCGTCGCTCGACGCGTCAATGACGCCACCCTTGCGGATGACGTTGTCGACGACGATGACGCTGCCGGGATGCGAGAGCCTGACGGCCCAGTCGAAATATTCCGCGAGGTTGGTGCGGTCGGCGTCGATGAAGGTGAAGTCGAACGGCGGCTGCTGCTCGGCTGCGAGCCGCGGCAGCGTGTCCAAGGCATTGCCGAGGCGAACCTCGACGCGGCCGGTCAGCCCGGCGCGCTCGATGTTCGCCCGCGCGATGTCCGCGTGCGTCGCGTTGGCCTCGAGCGTAACGACACGCCCCTCGGGCGGGACCGCGCGCGCGAGCCAGATGGTGCTGTAGCCGGCGAGCGTGCCGACCTCGAGAATATGCGTCGCCCGGTATGCCCGCGCCATGAGGTGCAGCAGCTTGCCCTGCGCGGGCGTTACGCTGATCGGCGGCAGCTGCGCCGCCACGGCGGCCGCCGATGCCGCCTCGAGCGCCGCGTCGGGAGCAATAGCGACGCTGTTGATGTAGTCGTCCACCTTCGTCCAGAGTTCCTGGCTCATGAGCAGATCGTAGTACCCCCCGCACAGTCTTCACAACCAGCCGATCTACGTGACAGGTGCGCCCAGGTCTTCGCCGCCGTGAGGTCGTCGCCTACCGGCCCCGCCGCTGCTGATCCTCTTCCAGGTGAAAGCGGTGGACGAATCGGTGGAATACGGGCGCGAGGATGATGCTGGCGGCGGCAATCACGACGATGCCGGAGTACAGCGCGTAGAGACCGGCAAACACCTTTGCTGAGCGCGTGTGGAGATCCGAGACAGGCCCCATACCGCCAAGCAGCATCGCGGCGTTCAGATACGCGTCAATCCAGGGCATCGTCGGCTTGTCCAGCAGGCGATATCCAAGGATGCCCATCAGGAGCGAACCGCCGATCAACAGCATCGCGACGACGAAGTGGCGCACGACGCGACGCCTGAACACCGCGCGCGTCGCCAGCGGGGCGTGTCGGGATTCGTACATGTCGCCCCGAGGATGCGCGCGAGTATCCGCGCGCGTCAACTGCAACGAACTGACCTAGTCGTCCAGCAGCAGGCCCATCATCAGCACGTCCTCGACACGGCCGTCGATGATGCGGCCCTTGCGGTGGAGACCTTCGCGCACGAACCCGTACCGCTCGTAGAGCCGGACGGCACTCGTGTTGGAGCTGAACACGTCGAGCTCGACGCGCGACAGTCCGGCCTCGCGCGCGCCGCGCACGGCGGCGTCCAGCAGGCGCCGACCGATGCCGTTGCCGCGGAACTCGCGCGCGATGCCCATCCCGAGGCGGCCGCCGTGCCGGAACCCTTCCCAGCGGTGTGGGATCACGTCGCACCATCCGACGATGAGTGGTCCGGCGGCAGCGACGTACTGCACCATCCCGTGCCGCCGTGCGTCCTCGAGGAAGGCGCGCGACTGCTCCATCGCCGGCGGGTCGACGAGCGCCAGGAAGCGGCGCTCGCGGCAGATCTCCGCGAAGCATCGATAGAAGCCGTCGAAGTCCTCCGGCGTGCTGCGGCGGACGTCAACGGCAGGGATGTCGCCGGCCGTCACGCGCGCAAGAATGCGTGGCGGCCGCCGGCCGCGTCAAGCGGCCGGCCGGTTGAGCGCGGCGCCCGGGCTCACGTTCTGCAGCGATCGTCCGTCGATTGAGCGAAGCGCCGCAGCCGGCGCATTTTTCAACCGGAACGGCCGGAAGTCCACCGCGCACCCGTGACGCTCGAGAAAATTCAGCAGGCGCTTGTAATCGCCGGCCGGCAGGCGAAACAGCGTCAGCAGCCGGCGGTAGCTTCCTTCCGTTGCAGCCAGGCCGCGGCTGATCAGGTGACGCACCTCCGCCCGTGTCATGTCCCGATCCATGAACGTGTCGTAGACGTCGCACCAGAAGAAGGAGCTTCCGTCGAGCAGCCGCTCGTAGAGCGCGTCGATGGCGTCCCGCCGGCGGTCGGCTGCGCGCGGCCTCGGCACCACCTGGCTGCGCGTGTACGCCGGCAGATCGCTCGGCCCCAGCTCCCGCTGGTGGCCGACGGCGCTCAATTGCTCGACGACGTTCTGCAGCTCCCGGATGTTGCCCGGCCAGGAGTGACTTTCGAGCATGCGCCACGCATCCTCCGTGAGCCGGATCGCCGGGTCGATCGTGCTCAGGAAGTGCGTCAGCAGCGGCTGGATGTCGTCGGGGCGCTCGCGCAGCGCCGGTACCCGGAGGTGCACGACGCGAATGCGGTACAGCAGGTCCTCGCGGAACGTGCCGGCCGCCGTCATCGCCTCGAGATCGCGGTTGGTGGCGGCGATCACCCGCGCATCCACGCGCCGGTGCACTGACTCGCCGCCGACGGGCTGGACCTCGCCGCTCTCCAGGAACCGGAGCAGCAGCGCCTGCATTCGCGGGGTCATCTCGCCGACCTCGTCGAGGAAAATCGTGCCGCCGTCGGCGAGCTCGAGCTTTCCGAGCTTGTCGCGATACGCGCCCGTAAAGCTGCCCTTGACGTGCCCGAACAGCTCCGATTCGAGCAGCGTCTCCGCAAGGCCCGCGCAGTTCACCGCAATGAACGGCTTGCCGGCGCGGGGTGACTTCGAATGGATAAACCGCGCGAGGACGTCCTTGCCGACGCCGCTCTCGCCCGTGATGAGCACCTTCGTGTCGCGGGCGCTCGCACGCGTCGCCAGCTCTACGAGCGCACGCATCGAATCGCTGCTGGCGATCATCTTTACCGCCGGACCGGTTCGGCGGCGCGTACTGTCATGCGTAACAGAAAAATCCTGGTTCGACCTCATCGAGAATGTGTCCTCGGCTGTTATAGGGGGAAGTAACCGAGAGCGTTGTGACCTGATAAGGATACGAACGCGGAGGCGCGCCCGCATCGCCTGCGCAGGGGTGGGTCCACGGCCCGGTCGTGCCAGATCGCACACGGGAGCCCGGCCATTCCGCGCGCCGCCACTGCCCGCGCGCACGTTCCTCGTCGGTTCCGACAGAGTCACGGGACACGTGGATTTGTAGTCCACGCTTTTCGAGATTGTCGATCGCCTCCGCGGCGTCCGACGCCGAAATGCCGCGGAATCTTCACCGGCTTCCTCTTCCCGACAACGGCAATCGACTTGCCTTGTGATGCACGGACGGACACGAGCGCTGATGCTCAGCGCGCCTGTGGACGTTCTTCCGACACAAACAGCCTGACCGCCGCCGCGCCTCGCGGTTGATGCACGGCGGTCCTGTGTGTGTCGCGAGCTCTAGACGAGGAGAAACAACAGAGATGGTGACGAGACGAATCGGCGGAGTACCGACGCGGCGGTTGTGGTCGACGGCGCTCACGCTCGCACTCGCGGCGCTGTGGCCCGCGGCGCCGTCGCGCGCGCAGCTGCCGCTTCCGCCCGCGACGCTGTTCGAAATGACCGGCTTCATCCAGAAGGCGACACTCGACGACCCGACCGATCCGTTCTCGGGCGGGACGCTGACGATGAACAACCACCTCATCGTCGTGCCGAAGTACACGATTTTCCAGATGCCCGCGACCTCGCTCACGTGGAGCGAGCTGTTCGCGTTCGCGCCGGCGCCGTGGGGGCCGGCCCAGACCGGCCTCGCGCTCAACGACACGCCGAAGCCGGCATTTACCTTCGAGGTGTCGGTGCAGGGCAATCGCGTCGTCGACGCGGCGACCGGCACCGACCGCTACATCGCTGCCCTGATCTTCATCTCGAACCTGTCGCTGCAGGCGCACCAGGGATTCATCAGCGCGATCGACTATGCGACCGGCGAGCTGACGGTCGGCGGTGCGCGCGTGCGCCTCAACGACCCGATTGGCCGCTTCGGCCGCCCGATGACGCACGACAAGCGCTTCACCATCGACGAGGACAACCCGACCATCAAGACCGAGACCGGCTACCCGATGTGCATCCCGCGCACGCGCGTGGATCAGGGGGCCGACGACCCGCTGTGCCCGCAGGGCAACCGTCCGGCGGGCAAGACGATCTTCACCATGGGCACGCCGGCGGCGCCGACAACCGCGGAGCGGCTGAACCCGGCGCTCCGCACGGCCGCACTCGATCCGTGGCGCGCGGCCCCGTTCGAGGTCGGTGATTACCTGACGGTGCGGGGTCCGATCGTGAAGGAGGCGACAGGCCAGTACATCTCCGCGTACGCCATCGACGCGAACGTCGGCATCTTCACGGCGCCGGGCACTCAGCCCGCCTACGTCAGCGTGGACGTCCTCCTGATGGGGACCGGACCGGTTGACGACGTGACGCTCGCCCAGGAAGGCGCCAAGCGGACGGTGGTCGAAGGATTCACCACGGACTTCACCACACCTGTTCTGATCTCCGCAGTAGACGTCGACGCGTGCACCGGCGAAGGCCTCGATCGGCTGTGGAACACCGAAGCGATTGATCCGGGCCCACCTACGGGTGCGGTCGCCGGCCGCTGGCGCTTCCGTCCGGGCGCGCCGCTCTTCGACCTGAAAGGCTTCCCGTTCCTGCCGCCGACGCGTGAAGTGCATGTCGTCAGCCTGTCGGGTACGGCGACGACGCTGAACGGCCTCAGCGCGGGCGAGTACACGGCGCCGAACTTCGAGTTCATCCTGCCCGAGAACCGCGGCATCGGCTCGCCGATCGTGCCCGGCAACTTCGAGACGATGGCGTTTCTGACACAGGGATCGGGACCGCGGGGCGCCGGATATACGGGTCAGCTGACGCCGTGGCCAGGCGCGACGGCGCCGCGTCGCAACGCGTGCGCGGTCGTCGGACAGGATCAGACGGTCAAGTCCGGATCGCCCGTCACGCTCGACGGCAGCCCGAGCATCGCAGCGAACATGCCGACCGGCGAAGTTTCCTACAGGTGGTCGCAGCAGTCGGGCACGGCGGTGACACTCGCCAACGCGAACACGGCGTCCGCCACCTTCACTGCGCCGACACTCCCGGTCGGCGGCGCGAATGCGAACCTCGCGTTCACACTCACAGTGACGCCCGCCAACGGCGCCGCGCCGGTTGACAGCCGTACCCTCGCGGTCGCGGTCACCGCGCCGCCGGACACGATCGCGCCCGCGACCGTCGCAGTGCCCACGGTGCTGCAGGGGACGAGCTCGACTCTCAAGAGAGGGTTAGTCACGACGCTCACCACGACGGCGACGGACAACGTCGGCGTGACCAGCGTGGTGTTCGTCTACACCTACACCCCGAGCGGCGGGACGAAACAGACCGGCACCGTGGTCGCGACCAAGTCGACGACAACGCCGAATGGATGGACCGGCACGTTTACGCCGAGCACCCTCGTGCCGAGCAACACGTCCTACACGTTCACCGCCGTCGCGAGCGACGCCGCACGCAACCAGAAGACGAGCGCCGCGGTCGTGAAGACCGTTCAGTAGGCAGGTCATGACCGCACATTCGAAGCACAAGGAGAGAGGGTCAATGCGGATTCGTTCCAGGGCCACCGCGATCGTGGCAGGCGCCGCCGCGATGTATATCGCGTCCGCCGCGACGATGGCCGGCGTCCACGCGCAGCAGAACTCGAAGCCGATGGTGCAGCCGACGTCGTTGAAGTCGCTTCCCGTGCCCGAGCCGCCGAACCTGAAAGACTTCGTCGTCGACAAGCAGGCAGCAATCGTGCTCGGCAAGGCGTTCTTCTGGGACCAGCAGGCGTCGAGCGACAACACCGTCGCGTGCGCGAGCTGCCACTTTCACGCCGGCGCCGACAATCGCCTGAAGAACCAGCTCAATCCCGGCCAGGCCGGCGGCAGCAACGTGTTCGAGGCAGTCGGCTCGGGGAACAAGGGCGGCGCGAATTACACGCTGACCGCGGCGGACTTCCCGTTCCACCGGTTGTCGGACCCCAACGACCGCGAGTCGGTCGTGATGTACGACAGCGACGACGTCGCCGGCTCGGCGGGTGTCTTCAACTCGGACTACAAGAAGAACCTCGGCCTCGTCGAGCAGCAGACCTACTACCCGGACGGCGTGTTCCAGGTCGGGCCCGTCGAGACGCGGCGCGTCACGGGGCGCAACGCGCCGACGGTGATCAACGCGGCGCTGAACTTCCGCAACTTCTGGGACGGCCGCGCCAACTTCGTCTTCAACGGCGTGACCCCGTTCGGGCCGCGTGATCAGGACGCGCAGATCTGGGTGGACGACTGGTACAGCGATGCCAGCGGCGCTATGGTGGAACGCGCGGTCAAGGCGCACGTGCGCATCCCGTATGCGGCGTTGGCGTCACAGGCGGTCGGACCGGCGCTGAGCGCGTTCGAGATGTCCGGCGCGGCACGCGCATTTTCCGACCTCGGTCACAAGATGCTCGCCGCCCGCCCGCTCGTCAATCAGCAGGTGTCGACGACCGACAGCGTGCTCGCGCCGTACCGCCATCCGTTCGGCTACGGGCTGAACACGACCTACGAAGCGCTGATCAAGAAGGCGTTCCAGCCCGAGTACTGGCAGGTGCCGGACGCGACGTTCCGGGCCTCCTCGGGCACGAGCTACCGGCAGATCGAAGCGAACTTCACGCTCTTCTGGGGCCTGGCGATTCAACTCTACGAATCGACGCTCATCTCGAACGACTCGCGTTTCGACCGCTACGCGGCCGGTGACCCGACGCAGTTGACGGCGCAGGAGCAGCTCGGGCTGTCGATCTTCACGAGCGATCGCGGCAAGTGCGTGAACTGCCACAAGGGGGCGGAGTTCACCGGCGCCTCGACGCGCATGGTGCTCGGCAGCCAGAGCGACGGCTTCGCCGGCGACGGCCCGATCGAGAACATGCTGATGGGCGACCAGACGTCGGCCATCTACGACAACGGCTTCTACAACATCGGCGTCACGCCCGCAGCACAGGACGTCGGCATCGGCGGCACCGATCCGTGGGGCAACCCGTTGTCGTTCTCGCGCTCGTACAAGAACCTGCTGCAGGGCATCTTCGCCTTCGACTCCTATACGCACAGCCTGGACCCCTGCGTCTGGCAGGTCGTCGGCGGCTGCACGGCGGTGCGATCGCCGGACATGCGCGACGCGGTCGACGGCTCGTTCAAGACGCCGACGCTGCGCAACGTGGAGCTGACCGGCCCCTACTTCCACAGCGGCAGCTACGGGACGCTCGAGCAGGTCGTCGAGTTCTACAACCGCGGCGGCAACATGCGCCGCACCGCGGGCGGCGACACGACGGGCTTCGGCAGCAACCACAGCAACTTCGACAGCGAAGTGATGCCGATCGGGCTCAGCGCGCAGGAAAAGTCGGCGCTGGTCGCGTTCCTCAAGTCGCTCACCGACGACCGCGTGCGCTACGAGAAAGCGCCGTTCGATCACCCGTCGCTGAAGGTCCCCAACGGACACAAAGGCGACAACACGACGGTGCAGACGACCGACGGCGTCAAGGCCAATGACGATCTGCTCGTGCTGCCAGCGGTGGGGGCGGCGGGCCTGACGGCGCCCATCAAGCCGTTCCTGCAGTGAGGGCGACCGTGGTGAGACAGGTGAAGGAGACCAGAGCAATGCGTTCGAGATATGGGCGGACCGCGGCGGTGATTGTGGCGCTCGCGGCGAGCATGACGATGCGGCCGCAGGCCCAGACGCCAGCCGCCGGCGGCGCGGCGCCGTTCGATGTGATCGGCTTCATCGATGCCGCGACCATGACGCCGGAAGCCGACGGCTTCTCCGGCGGCGGCACCGTGACGGTCAATGGCCAGACGATCATCGTGCCGAAGAACACGCTGCTGCAGATGCCGGCCTTCGCGCTGACCTGGCAGGAGCTGTTCCAGATGGCGCCGGAGCGTTGGCGCGCGAGCGGCGCGTCGGGTCTGGCGACGGCGGACCGCGACGCCGACGGCAATCCGCCGGCGACCACCTACGAGGTGAGGATCCAGGGGAACCGCCTCCGCAGCGGCAGCGGCGAGCAGTACATCGCCGGCTTGATGTTCATGGCGCAGCAGTCGCTCAACGGCGGCGCCGGGTTCATCAACTACATCGATTACCAGGCGGGCGAGCTCCGCGTCGGCGGCACGATTGGCGACTCCTCCTCCGGCGCGCGGGTCGTCATCAACGACCCGCAGGGGAAGTTCGCGCCGACACGGAACGACGACCCGCGCTTCACGATCGACGAGGAGAACCCGACGGTCCGCTCCGAGACCGCCTATCCGATGTGCATTCCCCGGCACGGAAGCGCCGACGGCGACGACAACTGCCCGCAGACGAACCGCCCCAAGGGGAGCGACGGCAATTACCTCACGTCCTTCACCACGGACGTGCCTCCCGGCTGGGAGTTCATGACGCCGGCCGGCTACACGGCGAATGGCACGAACGCGCTCGCGATGGCGCCGTTCGAGGTGGGCGACTACGTGAGCTACAGCGGCCACCTGTCCACCGACGGCAACGGCGACTTCATCCTCGCGCACAGCGTGATCGCCAACGTCGGCATCTTCACGCAGCCTGGCACGCAGCCGACCTACGTCGCCATTGACGTGGCGTTGATGGGCGTCGGCGGCGCGCCGAACCCGAACCTGCCGCAGGAGGCTGCAACACGGACGCGCATCGAGGGCTTCACGACCGATCCCTCGAGCTTCGTCATGCTCTCCGCGCTCGACGTGGACGCGTGCACCGGACAGCCCACCGAGCGCTTCTACGACATGGTGGCGGTCGATCCCGGCGCACCGACCGGTGCCGTCGCGGGGCGTTGGCGCTGGAGGCCGAACGCCGACGGCTTCGTGCTGCCGCCGACGCGCATGCTGCGGGCGACGAGCATCAACGGGCAGTTCTACGACTGGAACACGGGCGCAGCCGAGACGCCGGCGGGGCTCGCCGCGGGCATCTACGACGCGCCGAATTTCGAATACATCTTCCCGGAGAACCTCGGCATCGGCAATCCGCCCGTGCCGAGCAACTTCCAGGACTTCCCGTTCCTCGTGCACGGGTCGGGTGCGTACTACGGCGCCAACGGTGGCGAAGCGTCGCTCGGACGGCTGGGACAGCTCGATCCGTGGCCCGGCGCGGCGGCCCCCGTCGCGGCGACGTGCAGGACCGACGAGTACGGCAACCCGTTGCCGGCGGCGTACAGCCCGGTGGCGGACGCCGGGCCGGGCCAGAGCGTCACACGCGGCAGCTCCGTCACGATCGACGCGTCGGGCAGCCGCGACACGACGACGCCGTTCCCGATGCCGCTGCAGTTCAAGTTCGTGCAGACCGACGGCACGGGGCACGACCTCGCTCGCACCGACAGCGCACATCGCATTGCAATGCCGCCGGGGTTCGACGTGTTCCAGGACTTGTCGCGCGTCACGTTCAAGGTGGACAAGTTCCTCAACGGTCAGAACATTCCGGACGGCGCGGTGCTCACGTTCCGCGTCGACGTGTCGAACTGCTCCGCGTGGTCGGAGCCCGGCACCTGCGCGCAGTCGTCCGCACTCACGTCGGTGCAGGTCGTCAAGCGTCCGGACCCGGTCGATACGCTCAGCGGCGTGACGGCGACCTGGCGCGCGTCGCGCGCGCGTCTCGACGTCAACGCCACGACGAGCGATCCCGGCGCGACGCTGACCCTCGTCGGCTTCGGCGTCATGGGCCCGGGGTTGCCGGTTGCGCCCGGCGCTCCGGCGCAGGCTGGCGACCGCACCTACACGCAGGTCGGCGTCAACCCGAAGCCTGATGACATCACCGTGCGTTCGGACCGCGGCGCCGCCGTGACCGTACCCGTAACCGTTCGGCCGTAATCATTCGTTCATTCGTCGACCCAGGAGAAGAAGGAGCCGTTTGCGATGAGCCGTTTTTATCTACCGACGAATGCCTCGCGGCTGCGGCAGAAGGCAGCGCGCCAGGCACAGGAAGAGCGCCGCGGAATCATCAAGGCGCTGTCCCACAAGCAGGTTTCGCGGCGTGACCTGATCAAGATGGGACTGTTCACGGGCGCCGGGATGCTGGCCCCGATCCGGGGACTGAACCCGTTCGTCCCGAACCTACTCGCACAGACGCCCGGCGGCCCCGGCATCCCGACGGGTCTTCCGCGCAGCCCGCTCTTCGGCGTGGCGGCGTTCTCACAGCCGATGCCGCGCTTCGATGTGCTCCAGCGCAAGCCGATGTCGGCGTTCGATTACTGCGCCCCGACCAAGGAGGCGAACCAGACCATGCAGCAGGTCGACCCTGATCTTGGAGGCGGGATGGGGCCGATGGAGGGACGGCCGCCGGGGCCGATGTGGGCGCACCAGCGATGGGACGAGTGTCCGCCGAAGGTGGCGGTCGAAGTCTCGCAGATGGGCAACAAGGGTCCCAACACCGTCTACAACCCGTCGGTGTCACAGACCCAGATCAACCTTATGGGCATCGGCCCCTCTTCGCCGCTGGAGCTGCAGTTCCACCCGGCGATGCCAATCCAGGAGGAGAACGCCGTCTGGACGTTCAACGGCACGATTCCGCCGAAGCTGCTGATCGGCCGCTACGGTGAGGCGATCCTGTTCCGTCACTGGAACAAGCTGCCGTGCGACATGACCCAGAACAACGGGTTCGGGCGCCACACGATCTCCACGCACGAGCACAACGGCCATCACGGCGCGGAGAACGACGGCTTCACCGGCGCGTTCTTCTTCCCGAACCAGTACTACGACTACCACTACCCGATCCTCCTCGCCGGGTTCACGAGCATGAACACGGGCGCGACTGACAGGTTCGCCTCGTCGCCGACCGATGCGGGCGGGCTCATGCAGGTCGCCGGCGACTGGCACGAGACGATGAGCACCCACTGGTTCCACGACCACATGTTCAGCTTCACGTCGCAGAACGTCTACAAGGGGAACGCCGGGATGTTCAACATCTACAGCGGCCTCGATCGGGGCGCCGAGGACATCAACGACGGCGTCAACCTGCGGCTGCCGAGCGGCCAGGCGTCGAAGACCGGGAAGGGGTGGGCCAATCTCGACTACGACGTCAACCTGATGCTCGCCGACAAGGCGTGGGATGCCAACGGCCAGCTGGCGATGGACATCTTCCAGTTCGACGGCTTCATCGGCGACGTGATGACGGTCAACCTCGCCTACAAGCCGTTCATGAACGTCGAGCGCCGGAAGTATCGCTTCCGCATCCTGAACGCGTCGGTGTCGCGCTTCTTCAAGGTCGCGCTCGCCAATACGTCGGGCTCCGCGCAGCCGATGTACTGGATCGCCAACGACGGCAACCTCCTGCCGCGCGCGCTCAAGGTGACCGAGCTCGACGAACAGGGCATCGCGGAGCGGTACGACATCGTCATCGACTTCTCGAAGTTCGCGCTCGGCACGAAGCTGTGGATGGTGAACTGCTGCGAGCACCAGGACGGCAAGCTGCCGGCGAAAGACCTCACGGTCTCGCAGGCGCTGTCGGGCGCGTCGCCCGACCCGTGCGTGGGCCGGTTCCTGGAATTCCGCATCGTCGCCAACCCGCTCTACGCGGACAAGAGCGTGGTGCCGGGCTTCTCGGAGACCTATCCGATGGGCGTCACGCCGCCGGCGTCGCCGATGATGATCCCGAACCCGGACCTGTCGCAGATTCCGGTGGCGAACGAGCGCACGTTCGAGTTCAACCGCGGCGCGAACCAGACGACGACCAACCCCGACACGTCGGCGCTCGGCCCGTGGGGCATCGCCTACAACAGCGGTGGGACGCTGGCGGCCGACTACGCCCGCATCTCCGCCGCGCCGAAGATGGGGACGCGCGAGATCTGGCACCTGAAGAACGGCGGCGGCGGGTGGGATCATCCGATTCACATCCACTTCGAGGAGGGGCAGGTTCTCGACCGCGACGGCCTCGCGAGCAACGTCCCGCTGTGGGAGCGCGGCCGCAAGGACGTCTACCGGCTGAGGGCCGCCGGCAGCGTGACGCTGACGATGCAGTTCCGCGACTTCGCCGGCACCTACATGGAGCACTGCCACAACACGGTGCACGAGGACAACGCGATGCTGCTGCGATGGGATGTCAATCCCGACGGCACCGCCGAGCTGAGGCCGCTGCCGACGCCGGTGCCGAAGCCGCAGGGATGCACGTTCATCGATCCGGACGACATCCTGCTCGGCGCGTAGATACCACACGGTAAACGGCAGCGGGCGGTCCATCGGGGGCCGCCCGCCCGCCACGCATCTTCGGAGAACGCAATGCAGGGAGAAACCAGGCGCGCCGCGCTGAGGGCGGCGCTCACCGGCGTGGTGTTGTCGCTCGCGCTGCTGGCGCCGGCGCTGATCCACGCCGAGTCGCGCTGGGGCGCGAACTACTTCCCCGACGTCACGCTGACGACGCAGCACGGGAAGCAGGTCAAGTTCTACGACCTGATCAAGGGGAAGATCGTCGCCATCGATCTCATTTACACGAACTGCCAATATTCGTGTCCCCTCGAGACCGCGCGGCTGGCGCGGATGCAGCAGCTGCTGGGCGATCGCATGGGACGCGAAGTCTTCTTCATCTCGATCTCCATCGATCCCGAGCACGACACGCCGGCGGCGCTGAAGGCGTACGCCGAGAAGTACGACGCGGGACCGGGATGGATCTTCCTCACCGGCAAGATGGCGGACATCGACCTCCTCAGCCGCAAGCTGGGGCTCTGGTCGGATCCGAAGGAGACCCAGGACGGCCACACGCCGATGCTACTCCTCGGCAACGAGGCGACCGGGCAATGGACACGCACGTCCGCGCTCGACAACCCGGCATACACCGCGCGCATCATCTCCGACTGGTTCACGAGCTGGAAGGCGGCGCAGCCCGGTAAGAGCTACGCGAACGCGCCGGCAATCGCCGTGCGAGACGAGGGCGAGTACCAGTACCGCAGCCTCTGCGCGAACTGTCATTCCGTCGGTCAGGGCGACCGGATTGGACCCGACCTCGCCGTCGCGCTCGCTACGCGCGACCGTGGATGGCTGACCGAGTACGTCGTGCATCCCGACGTGCTCCGCGAACGGAAGGACCCGATCGCCGCGAGGCTCACCAGCAAGTACGGCGAGGTGCGGATGCCGAATCTCGGGCTGTCAGCCGCCGAGGCACAGTCGATCCTGCGTTACATCGACGGCAAGCGGTCGCAGCCGCCCGCCCCGGTGGCGGCAACCGCGCCGGCGCCAGCCGCCTCGCACGCGCCCGCGACGCCGGCCTCGAACGCGCTCACGGACGCGGCGTTCGCGATTCAGCAGGCGCTCGCTCACGACACGATCACCGGCGTCGGCCGGCAGGCCGCGGCGCTGCGTGATGCCGCGGCTGCCGCGCACCTGCCCGCCGTGGCTACTGCTGCCGCGGATCTCGCGCAGCAGACAACGATCGCCGACGCGCGCCGCGCGTTCGGCGCGCTCAGCGACGCGCTCGTCGCCTACGCCCGCGCCCATCCCGACCTGCGCGCCGCCGGAGTCCGCGTCGCGTACTGCCCGATGGTCAGGAAGTCGTGGCTGCAGAAGGACGGCCCGGTCGAAAACCCGTATTACGGCAGCCGCATGCTCGCGTGCGGCGAGCTCACAGAGTAAAGGCGCACCACAACCCCCTGTTCGCATTTTGAGGAGAATCCACATGTCCCTGTCGGTCGTCGTGCGTCGATTTGCCGCCACTGCCGCGGCGTCGGCGCTGGTCGCCGCGATTGGTTCGCTGCTGCACGCGCAGGCCCCTGCGCCCAACAATCCACCTCTCACGCCACGCTCGATTCTCGTCTTCCCGCAGCGCGACTTCGTGTCGGCGAGCGGGTTCGCTGAGGGCGACGTGGTCACCGTCGAAGTGTTCCACCCGGGCAGCACCGTGGCCGCCTCGACGGCCCCGGGCGTCATTCCGCAGGACGATCCGGCCACGCCGGGGTTCGACGGCATCGTCGAAGTGAATCACCCGGGCGGCGCGTGCTGGGCGAACGTCACGCCGGACATCCGGCCGGGCGACCGCGTCCGCACGGTCCGCAAGGATGCGTTCGGCGCCATCCTCGGGATCGACGAGACGACCATCGCCAACGTCGTCGCGAAGCGGCCGGTGCAGACGGCGCCCGATACCGTCGTCATCCGCGGTACGGCTCAGAGGGCGGATGGCACGCCCATCGACATCACGCAACTCGAGCAGCGCATGGTGGCGCCGCGTGATGCGTTCGACGTCAACGGCCGCCGCACGCTGCGCGCCAGCTCGGTCGCAGGCGCCGAGGACGGCGTCCTGACGTACGACGCGCCGGGCGGCACCGCGTGGACCGCGACCTACAGCGGCCTGGACGCGGCGGACGTGGCGCGCGCCCTCGACGCGGAGTCACGCATCATGTGGCTGGGCGCGGATCCCGGCGCGGCCGTCGAGGGGACGATTTACGAGATCGGCGCCGGCATCGTGCCGGGGCCCTCGGCGCCGTGCGCCGCCCCGCTCGAAAAACTCCCGCCGCCGCCCGGCTCCGAGCTGGTGCCCCCCAGCGATCCCACCAACGTCACCGCCTCGGTCGGCGGCGCGAGCTCGACGACGGTCAGCCTCCAGTGGAGCCCCTCGACCGACAACGTCGGCGTCACCAGCTACGGCATCTACCGCAACGGCGTCGCGATCGCGAACGTCGAGAATCCGGACGGGTCGGCGCCCGCGCCGGTGTTCTACGACGACATGAACGTGCCGTCCGGCACCTACACCTATGCGGTGGATGCCGCCGACGCCATCGGCAACCGTTCCGCCATGGTCAAGGCGACACCGGCCTCCATCACCATCACGTCACAGGCCGCTGACAACCTGCCGCTCTGCAGCGGGGCGCCGACCGCCGCCTGCGTGAGCGAGCCGCCCGCCGCGACGCCGACACAGGTGCAGATCATTCCGTTCCCCGCGCGCGACTTCACGTCGGCCAGCGGCTACACGGAGGACGTCGCGAGCGTTGCCGTCCAGGTCATCCGCAACGGCCTGCTGATCAGCACCGCGAGCGTCATTCCCGTGGACGATCCGACGACGGTCGGCTTCGACGGCATCGTCGAGGTGAACCATCCCGGCGGCGGCTGCTGGGTGGGCGTCACGCCCGACATCCGGGCGAACGACATCGTGCGGCAGATCGCCTACGCCGGCGACGGCACCGTGATGCGAGTCGATCAGACGCACGTCTCGAACATCAGCGTCGAGCGTCCGCGCATCGTGACGCTGCCGTCAACGGCCGTCAGCAGCGACGGGGTGGTCGAGGTGCACGGCACTGCAATGGGCGCCGACGGCGCGCCGATTCCGCTCGATCAGATCACGCAGCGGCTCGTGGCGCCGCGGGATCGCTTCGACTTCAACGGACGGCGAACGCTTCGCGCCGGACTCGGCGAGGACTTCGAGCTGTCGTACGACAGGACGAACAATCCGGACGGCATCAAGTTCACCGCCACCTTCACGGGGCTGAACGAGAACGACGTCTATCGCGCGGTGGGCGGCACGACGTCCGCCGGCCGTTCGTTCGCCGGCGCGGAGTCGCGCATCCTGTTCCTCGGCCTCCCGACGGCGATCGCGCCGGAGATCACGATTTACGAGAACTCCGAACTGACGATCTCCGGACCCTCCGCGGGGGCATGCACCGCGCCCATCGAGCCGCTCGACACCGCCGCGCCGAGCACACCAGCGGGGCTGGAGGCTTCGCAGGCGACCGGATCCAACACCGTCCACCTGACGTGGGCCGCCAGCACTGACGACACCTACGTCAACGGCTACGGCATCTACCGTGACGGCGTCCGCATCCACAACGTCGGTCCGGCCGTCACGTCCTACGACGACGTGAATGTGACGTCGGGCAGTCACACCTACGCGGTGGATGCGGTGGACTCCGCCTCGCCGCTGAAGGCGAACTTCCCGCCGATCGCGAACGACGTCAACGCCAGCGATCCGATTCTGCAGGGCGTCGCGTACGGCAACCGCTCGCCGAGGTCTGCCGATGTGACGGTCTCGCAGCCCGACGTGCTCGCGCCGAGCGTCCCCGCGAACCTCGTGGGCACTGCCACGGCGAACCTGGACGCGAACAAGAAGATCGTGTCCTGGAAGGTCACCCTCACCTGGCAGCCGTCAACGGACAATGTCGGCGTCAGCAGCTATCGCGTCTACCGTGCGGGACGGACGGCCGTCGACGTCGCAACGGCGGCCTATACCGACACGGTTCCGGCCAACACCACGAGCACGCCGGTGATCTACACGTATCGCGTCGACGCGGCGGACGCGGCGGCCAATCGCTCGGCGCAGTCGGAGCCCGTGAGCGTGGCGATTTCCGGCCAGGTTGACACCAGCAAGCCGACGACCCCCGGCAGCCTTGTCGCCGACACGCGCGACCTCTACGCCTCGGCGACGGCCCCGGCGATTGGACCGCGCGACGTCACGCTGAGGTGGGCCGCCGCGACGGACAACTCCGGAGTCGCCGGTTACGGCATCTACCGCCGTGACGCGGCCTCGCTGAACCCGACCGCGGCGTTCACGAAGGTCGCCGACGTCAACGGCTCGACGCTGGCCTACACCGACCGCGACCTCGCGGTCGGGACTTACGACTTCACGGTTGACGCCGTCGATTCGTCAGGCAATCGCTCGACGGCGGCGCTCGCGGCGACCAACGTCGTCACCGTGAGCGACCCGCCGGCCGGCAAGCACGCGATCATGTCGTTCTCATCGCGTGACTTCGTCTCGTCTGGCGGCTACGCGGTCGCCGAAGGGCCGATGGTCGTGAGCGTGATTCGCGGCGGCAAGGTGTGGGCGCGCTCGACGCCGGTCGCCGTCGTCGAGGATCCGGCGACGCCGGGTCTGGGCGCCGCCGAAGTGAACCATCCTGGTGGCGGCTGCTGGGACACCGCGAAGCTGAACGGCCTCGACGGCATCACGCCCGACCTGCGCCCCGGCGACATCGTCCGCTTCACGAACCGCTTCGGCAAGGCGGATCAGACGACGACGGCAAACGTCTATGCGGACCGTGCGACCGATCGCGCCGTTGACGGCTCGCCGCTGCCGGCGGGCGTGATCCAGGTGCATGGCAGCGCGCAGGATGCGCTGGGCCATCCGCTGCCACTCGAGCAGATCGAGAGCCGCATCATCGCCAGCAGCGCGGCGCCGTTCGACGTGAACGCCCGTCGTGACCTCCGCGCCGCGGGGGACGGAACGATCGCCTACGACGCGGTGAACCCGCTGACGAACCCGGCGGGTACGAACTGGACCGCAACCTACACGGGCCTCAGCGTCAACGACGTCGAGCTCGCCAAGGCCTCGGACTCGCGCGCCGTCTGGCTCGGACGCGACCCCATTGCCCTGAGCGAGCTGACGTTCTTCGAGAACGGCGCCGACATCGCCGGCGGCCCGGCGGGCCCGCAGTGCACGGCGCCGGCGGAAGCCGGTCCGGCGGTGACGTTCGAAGAGGCCGGGGCAATCGAGGCGTCGTTCGATCCGGGCCTGCCGAGCATGGTGTTTCCGCCCCGGAGCACCGGAACGCCGGTCTCGCAGACGCTGGTGCTGACCAACGTCGGCACCGCGGATGCCGCGCGCGGCATCAACGGAACGCTCTCGATCGCGAGCGCGGCGCTGGAAGTCGGCGGCGACTTCTCGCTCACGTCGAACACCTGCAGCGCCGCGAACGTGGCCCTGAACAACACGTGCACCGTAACGGTGACGTTCTCGCCAACCGTGCCTGGAACGCGCACCGCGCGGCTGCTCTTCAGGGACAACGTGAACAACAGCCCCGTGCAGGTGATGGCGCTGAGCGGCGACGCCTTCGACGCCCAGGCGCCGGCCGTCACCGCGCCGGTCATGACGCTGGTGAACAACACGACGCTGAACGTGTCCACCGGTTCGCTGACCGTCAATGTCGCGGCGAGCGCGACCGACGCGAGCGGCATCGCCTCGATGCAGCTCGACATGAGCACCGACGCGGGCCATACGTGGACGGCGCTCAAGACGTCGGCGACCGGACAGGTGGCGACGACCCTGACGTTCGTTCAGGGACCGACCTACCAGTTCCGTGCGACCGCGACCGACAAGCAGGGGAACGCGAGCGCGCCGGTCACCTCGCCGGTGTATCGCACGGCGGTGACGGACGACAACGCGGGGACGCCGAGGTTCTCGGGGTCGTGGAGCTCGCAGCGCAACAGCCCGATCACGGTCGGCGCCTTCGCCAGCACCATTCACGAGGCGACCGCACCGTCGCCGGGCAAGACCAACACCGTCACGTTCACGTTCACCGGCACGGAGGTGGCGCTGATCGCGGCGGTAGGACCGGATCGCGGCCAGGTGTCGATCTCGGTCGACGGCAAGCCGGCGCAGCTCGTGGACCTCTATGCCACGCGCCAGCAGCAGGCGACCGTCGTTGGCGCGGCATCGGGCCTCGGGGCGGGCACGCACACCGTGACCGTCAACGTGCTGGGCTCCAGGAACGCGGCATCGACCGGCACACGCGTGGACGTCGACGCGTTTGTCGTGAAGTTCTAACAGACGTCGCTTACGCAGTCATAAGGAGGACAACCGAGCATGAAACAACTCAAGCAGGCAACGCTCGCGGCGGTCATCATCGCCGCGGGCTTCGCCGCCGCCGCTGGCGCACAAACGGTGACGTACGTGACCAACGCGTACGAGCTCAAGGTGCAGCAGACGTCGTCCGGAGCGCTCTCGGACGGCAGTCTGTATGCGTCGTTCGCCGGCGAGGCGAAGGCGGTCAACAACAAGGTGGCCGCCGACCTGAAAGGGTTCTCGTTCACCGTCTTCTACAGCATCGACGGCGACACCGTCACGGTGACGGGCGGCACCTTTGCCATCCAGACCACGAACAAGGACCGCTCGCCGCTGGCCGTCGGCGGCAACATCCTGCCCGGCGATACGATCAGGCTGCGGCCGAACGGATGGGTCGCGGTGGGAGAAACGCTCTCGCTGCCGCTCACGGGGAGTGACGGGACGTTCGTCTCGGGCGTGATTACCGCGACGATGGACAAGAGCAATCCGCCACGGGCGACGGGTTCGCTCAGCCTGACCTATCCGGTGATCGTGCAGTAGACCAACAGATCGGAACCATCTCAAACGTAAAAAGGGGAGCCACGCACAGCGTGGCTCCCCTTTTTTTGGGGGAGGCAAGTCTGCGATGCGCGTCAGGGCAGCAGATCCCGGGCCACGACGGTCGGCGTCACGCTGACCGGTCCACCGCTCAGATTGCGCACCCTGACCGTGAACGTGCCGGCGCCCGGATTCGGGACCGAGGCGGTGGCGCTTCCGGCGAGTGGTCCCGACGATGTCAACAGGGTCCCGAGCGCGTTGTAGACGTCAACGGCAATCAGGGCCGTGGGGTTGTCTGCCTGCGCGGTCGCCAGCAACGCCAATGTCGTCCCGGTGGTCGTAACGGTATAGTCCGGGCTGGCACTCATCGGCGCGGTTGCCGTCGCCGGGTAGGCGGTCATGTTCTCGCGCGCGGTTGGCGTGTCGAACTGATCGGGAACCGAGTCAGCGTCATCGTCTCCAACCTCGGAGATGTGCCACGTCGGGTGCATCGTCCGGTCCATCCCGTCGTCGGCGTCGTCGTCGTCCCGCGGTTTGTCGAATCGCTCGCGATCCGGGACGCCGAGGCGCACGAAGCCGACGCGCTTGGCGAACGATGGACCGCTCGTCGCATTTGCCCCCGCGGTCATGCCGACGGCGTAGAAGAACGTGCTTTCGCCCTTGAACTTGACCGGGGTGATGCCGAGGGGTGAGAGCGAGCTTGGCGGCTCCATCGTCGGGTCGGCGTTCGGCGCCGGCATGTTGATGACAGCCTCCACGTACGTTCCATCCTGCTTCCTCGTCGTCTTCTTCAGCACGGTCTTCGGAATGCCCGGGGTGACGTCACTCGCGACGGCTGTCGGGACAGTGGTCACGGTCGATGGAATATCCATCTTGTTCGTTGTCTCGGGGATGGGCGCGACGCACACGCCTGCATCGTGCGGCACCAGCATGCCGACCTTGTTGTTGTTCGCGTCGGTGTAGCCGATGACGTGCGAGTCTGGAGCCACACCCCAGCCGTCGTTCTGCAGTGCCTCTGGCGGAATGCGGTGCCTTGTCATCAGGTTCTTGCCTTGCGCGCACTTGCTGCTGTTCTTCGGGTTGAGACTCACCACGTGGCCGCTGCCGGTGACCACCCACACCGTGCCGTTGTTGTCGATGTTCATCTGGCGTGGTTCCGTGATCGGCTGGCCGTCGCTGTCGAGCGGCATCGGCCAGCGCCGGATCTGGTTGGTATTGATGTTCAGCTCGCCGATCGACCCCGTCACGGTGCCGGTGCCGCCGATCGGTTGCTCGAAGCCCTGATCCGAGAAGTAAATCAGGTTCTGGTTCTGACTGTCCGGTTGCAGGTCGATCCCTGAATTGCAGAAGCCGCTCATTCCGAACGACTGGCACTGATCGACGCCGTCGACACGCCACCTCGTGACGGTGCCGGCGGGCGCGTTGAGGGGCGTGGTCGAGGACGTGTATCCGACTTTCGTCGGAATCAGTATCTGGAGGTAACCATTGGGAAACTTTACGCTACGGCCCACGGAAAACACGCGCCGACCGTTGTCGACAGTGAGGTCGGAGACGAACACGGAATCGGGATCCGGCGCCTCTGCATCGCTGAAGTCCCAGCGCCTGAGGCCGGACGGGCAGACCGTCGGGTTCAGGGGAGTGCCGGCAGGGCACGCCTGGGTATCGACTTCCTGAATCGACGACGACGTGCGCACGAACAGGAACCGGCGGTCATGAGACGCTTTGAGCTTGGCCACGCCGCCGTTGTTAACGACATCGGTCGTCAGATCCCACGAGGTCCAACGCGCGTTGCCGTTGTTCTTCATCAACGACGGCCCGAAGTCGAAGCGATAGACCTTGCGGTTCTCTTCCGCGAGGCGCGTGACGAACCACGCGCGGTCCTTGTCTTCGCCGCGCGTGTCGACGATGACCGCGCCGGGATTGAAGTCGACTGGCATCGGCAAGTCCCACTCGATGACGTGAGCCGATCCGAGTTGAGCTTTCGTATTGGTTGGGCTGATGGTCTGGGCACTCGCGGTGGTCGAAACAACCGCGAGTGCTGCGAGCGTTCCTGTGATGTACGTTGTTCGTCGAGTCGTGAGCCGCATTGCCTGCCTCCGTCGAGAGGCATCGGAGCTCGTTGGGGGGAGCTGCCGAGCCGTGTAACGATGTCAATCCGCGTCGCTTTTTCCGACGCGATCGAAGATTGTTCAACGGCGATGCCAATGCGTCAGCGCTCAAGCATTTCATTCCACGAGGGTTAGGCGCCCCGGTCGATCGCACGGGATCGATGCCGCCGTCACCGGCGCATACGCTTCAGCGCGCCCGCAGGAATCTGGCGATTTTCCTGCGCGCGGTGGCGGCCGCGGGCTCGGAGCCCGACGCGTCTCGGATACGGCATCGCTGCGGACGTGCACTGGGAGGCGGTGTAACTCGCGCGTCACCAGGCAGTGGCGGCGACTTCACACCACGCGGCTTCGCCTCGCATCACCCGAGGGGAGTACGGGACTACGCGCCGCGGACCGGCGGTTCGCGCAACCTCGACGCGACCTGCCGGTCGACGCACAGAAACCTCGAGCAGGCTGGAACAGGTCAGCTCCGCCGGATACGGATCATCGGTTCGAACAGGCGCGTGGCCTTGCACACGGGGCAGCGTCCGGGCTTGAGCAGCCTGTCTTCGGCAAAGACGAAGTCGCACGCCTTGCAGCGCGCCGGCACGATCTCGATGTCGTGTCCGGCGGCGCGCGCCGAACGCAGCGCGTGGCGCAGGTCGTCCTCGACATCTCCTCGCCTCATGCCCAGCTCGCGCGCGAGCGAGGAGACCGATCGAAACTCGTGAGACAGCAGATCGATCAGCTGCCGCCGGTAGGCCACCCATCAATTTTCTCGCGCGGCGCTCATCGGCGCGACCTCCTCACGGGTACCCGGCCGTGCGCGAAGTCAGCCGCATGGGGCACGGCGCCGGGACTGCAGGTTGCATGTTCGGTCAAGCAGGCATGCGAGCGCCGTTGCTCGAACTCCCCGCCGGGTATTCCGGTCGTGTCGCACAGCCCCGTAAGCCGCAGGAACGTCAGCGCGTCGAGCAGATCCTCGCCGTCGCGCGCCTCCTCCTCGGCGTCGCGGCGGTTGCCACGACGTACCTGTCCCCGTTGGTTGCGCCAGCGCCACCACCACTGGCTGTACGTCTGCTGTTCGTGGTCTACGCGCTCCAGTCCGCTGTCCTGGTGGCCGTCCTCCGTGTCGCGGAACCGCCCAGTAACGCGCTGACACGCGCCATTCACATCGCCGACCTGATCTGGGCCGCGGGGCTCGCGATGATCACCGGGGGCGCGCAGAGCCCGTTCTTCATGTTGTTCCTCTTCCCGCTGCTGGCAGCCGCCTACCGGTGGGGCCTTCACGAAACGCTGGCGACCGGCTCGGTGGCGCTGATCATATTCGGAGCGGAAGGGGTCTTTCCCGACGTCGTCCGCACGGCCGCAAGCTGGCCGATGGCGGCGCTCGATCCCCACACGCTGGTGATGCGCGTGGCCTACCTGACGATGGCGGCCGTGATCCTCGGCTACATCGCCGAGGAAGAACGGCTGCGCACCGCCGAGGTCGTGATCTCGACCAGCCTGCTCACCGCCGCGCAATCGCAACTCGGGTTCCGCAGCGCGCTGCGGCGCGTGGCGGAGCAGATCCTCGGCGACTTCGAGGCCGACGATCTGTTGATCACGGCGAGCGACAGCGGCGCCGGCCGCACGGTCGTCTGGCACGCCGAACGTGGTGGACATCCGCCCCGCACCTCGCTGCGCGCCGAACACCACGGCGGCTCCCATGACTGGTTCCTCGACGGGCGTGGCGACGCCTGGCGGGTGCGGCGGCGCCGTTCGTCACTCGACACCGTGACACTCGACGAGCACGGCGGGATTGCGGGGAAAACCTCGCTCGCGACACAGGAATCGTTCTGGCTCAGGCCTGCGAACCGGAGCGCGGTCGTCGTCGCCCTCAAGCTTGGCGACGACTGGCACGGCCGGGCGGCGATCTTCTTCCGCCGGGTCCCCTGCCTGGCCGAGACACGCCTGGTGCACAGCGTCGTCTGCGATATTGCGCCCGTCATGTTCAACCAGTACCTGCTCCGCCGCCTGCGATCGCGGGTGGCGGCCGCCGAACGAACGCGGCTCGCACGCGAACTGCACGACGGCGTGATCCAGTCGCTGGCAGGCCTGGAGATGCAGGTCGCCGCGCTGCGACAGGCCCGGAGCGCGGCGATCGCGCGGGCGGGCATCGACGAGGACCTGCGCCGCGTGCAGCATCAGCTCATCGAGGAAGCACGCTCGGTGCGCGAGGTCATGCACCAGATCCGGCCGCTCGACATCCCGCGCGGCCAGGTGAACGAAGCGTTTGCCGAACTGGTCGAACGCTTCGGCCGCGAGAACGGCGTGGATTCGCGCTTCACCGCGTTCACGCCCAACGTGGTGATGCCGAGCGGGACCGCGCGCGAGCTCGGGCGGACGCTGCAGGAGGCGTTGCGCAACATCCGCAAGCACGCGGAGGCCACGCGTGTCGACGTGAAGTTCGGCGCCGAGAACGGCCACTGGACGCTCGTGGTCTCGAACGACGGCCGCCCGTTCGATTTCGTCGGCTCGCGCACGCTGGCGGAGCTCGACGCCGCGCATCAGGGCCCGCGCGTCATCAAGGAGCGTGTGCGCGACATCGGCGGCGACCTCACCATCGACTCGTCGGCGGAGAACGGCGTGACGCTCGAAGTGCGCGTACCGCGCCACCAGGGTCAGCAAGCGCATGTCTGAAACCTCCACGCGCGTCGTCATCGCCGACGATCACACGATCCTGAGGGAAGCGCTGCGGCAGGTGTTGACCGCGCGCCGCGAGTTCACCGTGGTGGGCGAAGCGGCCAACGGGCGCGAGGCGGTTGCGGTGGTGACGCGCACGCGTCCGGACCTGCTGCTGCTGGATGTCTCCATGCCGGAGGCGAGCGGGCTCGACGCGCTGCGCGAGCTCGCCGCGATTGGACCCGGCGTCCGCACCCTGGTGCTGACGGCGTCGATCGATCGGTTGGGGATGCTCGCCGCGCTTCAGCTCGGCGCGCGCGGGGTCGTCCTCAAGACCGCCGGCACGAAGGTCCTGCTCGAGGCCATCGAGGCGGTGCTGGCGGGCGAATACTGGGTGGACAGGCGCAGCGTCAGCAACCTGTTCGACGTGCTGAAACAGCTGAGCGGGCCGGCGAGTCCGACACAACGGAAGTTCGGCCTCACCGAGCGCCAGCTCGAAATCGTGACCGCCGTGGTGGCCGGGCTGACCAACCGGGAGATCGCGGCAAAACTGAAGATTGCCGAAGATACGGTGAAGCACCATCTCTCGCAGGTGTTCGACAAGACCGGTGTGTCGTCGCGACTCGAACTGGCCATGCTCGCGACACACCATGGTCTGGTGTGACACCCCCCACCGCCGCTCGTCCTTTCTTCCTTCGCAGGTGTGCCTGACCGCTCAAGGCTCGCCACTTGCATTTCCATCGGGCGCGGGCGGGTAGTGGTGCGACCCCAGGGCACCCGGCGCCCGGCGACGATAGCAGGCGAAACAGGCTCGAATGTTCATGCTCCGGAGCATCGACCCCTATGCCGATTTCAGCTCAACGAATCCGAATTCTCATCGCCGACGACCACCGCTTGCACCGGGAAGGGTTACTCCGGCTTCTCGAAGGAGAAGCCGACTTCCTCGTTGTGGGCCAGGCTGCCACCCGAACGGACGCGCTGCGCCTCGCGCAGCAACTCAAACCCGATGTCCTCCTTCTTGGCCGATCGATGATCGGCGCGTACGGGAAGGAAATCCTCCGCGAGCTCGCGGCGCTGGAGACGGAGGTCCGGACCATCCTCATGACCGATCGGGGTCATGAGACCGATGTCGTGAGCGCCGTGGAAATCGGCGCCCGCGGCGTCATCTCGAAGGACGCGGACGGCGAAATGCTCTTCCGCAGCATCCGGAAGGTCATGGACGGTGAGTACTGGATCAGCCGGTCGAGCGTCGGCGACCTGGTGAGCGCCGTCCGCCGGCTGCTCGCGCACGCCACCGAAGCGACGCCGCGCAAGCCGAACGTCACGCCGCGGCAGCAGGAGATCATCGCGTCGGTGGCGGCCGGCCGATCGAACAAGCAGATCGCGCAGCAGTTCTCGCTGAGTGAAGACACGGTGAAACGGCATCTCACCAACATCTTCACCAGGCTCGGCTTGTCGAATCGGCTGGAGCTCGCGCTCTTCGCGTCCCAGCACGACCTCGGCGACCCGCACCCTCACGCGTTCGAAGCCGCGCAGCATGCGTGACCACGCCGGCGCGGTGACCGGATCGGCGGCAGGAGCCTACAAAATGGCATAGCCGAGGTTGGCTCTCGCAAAAAATCACTGCACGGATACGACGCGATGGATCTCTTCGGTCGTCCATGTCGGCGGCCCGTATTGAGGACGTCTCCCCATTCGTGCATCATGCCTCCAGTCGGACGGAAGACTCCCCTCTCCCTCCGGCTGGGGTCGTTTCGTGGCATCAACCCACCGTGAAGACACCCACACTGACGAGCCGGAGGGCCCGCTTCCTCCCCATGCGCCGGACAAGAACCCGCACGCGGCGGCGCTTGGCCGGCTCGGCGGGTTGAAGGGTGGACGCGCGCGCGCGCTCCGCTTGAGTCCGGCCAGGCGGCGCGAGATCGCGCGCAAGGCCGCGCGCGCCCGCTGGCGCAAGCAGAAGCCCTAGCTCACCGCCCGTCGCAGACGCGCGAGCAGATCGCCAAGATCAGGGGGCGGCGGCGCCTCGAAGCGCAGCTCGCGATGGTCGGACGGGTGTCGAAACGCGAGTCTGTACGCGTGCAGCGCCTGCCGGGGGAACTCCACGGGCCTCAGCGTCTCCGGTCCAAAGACATACCTTCGCTCCCCGACCAGCGTATGGCCGCGCAGCCTCGCCTGGATGCGGATCTGGTTCCGCTTGCCGGTTTCGAGCCGCACTTCGACGAGCGAGCAGTCCCGGAATTCCTCGATGACGCGGTAGTGAGAGACGGCCTCCGCGCCCTGCGGATCCCGCGGGTGCGTTCGCTTCTGGATCATCGCCTTCCGATCCCACACCAGATGATCGCGCCACGTCCCGTGCGCCGGCTGCGGATGCCCGTAGACGACCGCGAGGTACACACGCTCCGGGTCGTGGCGGATGAACTGCTTCTTCAGCGCCTCCTGCGTCCGCGGATCCTTCGCGAAGAGGACGAGCCCGGACGTGTCGCGATCGATCCGGTGGACGACGAAGGGACGGCGGTGCCGCGACCGCAGGTAGCGCTCGAGGAGGTCGAAGACCGACGGCGCCTCCGGCTTGCGGGGCAGCGGCACCGAAAGGATGCCGGCGCGCTTGTTGATGACAACCAGCACGCGATCTTCGTAGACGATGTCGAGATCGACTTTCAGGGAGTTTCGAGGGCGAGGGCGATGGCGCGATCGGGCGAGAGCTTCTCGCCTTCGGCCGTCGCGGTCCTGAACGCGGCCGGAGACAGCAGCGTCAGCAGCGTCGCCGTGTAGTGATCGATGTCGAGCTGATCGTCCGGATCGAACACCACGTTGAAGTGATCGAGGATGCCGAGCGCCGACGCGTAGAGCCGCGCCGCGCGCCCGGGCTGCTTCTGTTCGACGGCCACCGACGCGAACCCGGTCAAGGCGTAGGCGATGCCGGCTTCGTCCAGCATGTCCCGGTACTTCTGCAGGCTCTCGGTGAAGAGGCGCTTGGACGCGGCGAGGTTGCCCTGGCGCAGCCGCACGAACCCGAGGTTGAAGAGCTCCGCCGCGACGGGCGCCTCCCAGCCGGCCTCGCGATTGGCGTCGAGGCTGAACTGGTACAGCTCCGCGGCCTTGTCGTACTGCCCCTGGATGCGCGCGACCGCGGCGAGCATGTGAATGGCGTTGGCCTGCCCGACCTTGTCGCCGATGTCCCGCCGCAGCACGCCGCTTTCTTCCGCGTAGCGCCGCGCGGACGCGTAGTCCATCTCACGCAACGCGACGCGCGACAGCCCGAGCAGCGCCGTTGCCATCCCCGCATCGTCCTGCAGGCGCCGGGAGATGCGGAGGCTTTCCTCGTCCAGCGTGCGTGCGGCGGCTTGATCGCGGTCGTTGTAGGCGAGCGTGGCCGCGTCGTGCAGCGCCTTGCCGCGAATCGCGGTCGGCGCGGCGGCGCTCGGAAGCGCGAGAATCCTCGTCAGCAGCTCGCGCGATTCCGAGGCGCGCCCCTCGTAGTTCCAGAAATAGGCGAGCGGCACCGCGAGGCGCAGCGCCTGGTCGCCCTCCGCGTTGCGCGAGAACCAGTCGAGCGTGCTGAGGAGCGCGGGCTCTTCCTTGTCGACACGCACTCGCCACTCCGAACCCTTCGGGCCCAGCCGCTCCGCGTAGGCCTGCTCCACCCACGCGACCTGCGCGAGCGCGGCGCGCCGCTCCGCCTGGAACGGATCTTCGGCGGAGGAGACACGCGCAGACACGAGCGCCGTCAGCACGAGGCAGACGATGGGACCGCGCGACATGGGGCGATCAGCTTACACCGGCGGACCCGCCTACGGCCGTCTGATCGGACCGAAAACCGGAGGCGCCTCCGGGATGGCTTCCCCGTCGTGCCGCGGCTCGGATCCGCCGAAGTGCACGCCGTTGCCATCGCTCATCACGGCTTGGCCGTAGCCGAACACGCCGCTGCGCGGCGGAATCACCGTCACCTCGTGCCCGAGCGTCTCGAGCTCGTTGCGCGTTTTTGCAGGAATCAGCTCTTCGACGTCGACGTCGCAGCCGTCGAACGAGATCTTCGTGAACCGCCCCGCCTCGAGCGCCTCCTGCACGTCGAGGCCGAAGTCGGCGACGTTGGAGACGAACTGCGCGTGCGCCTGCGCCTGGTTGAAGCCGCCCATGATGCCGAAGCCGATCTTCACGTCGCCCTTCGACATGAACGCCGGGATGAGCGTCGTCAGCGGACGCTTGCGGCCGGCGAGCAGGTTTGGATGGCCGGGCTCGAGCGTGAACAGCGCGCCCCGGTTATGCAGCATGACGCCGGTGTCGGGCGGCACGATGCCGCTGCCGAACGACGAGTAGAGGCTCTGGATCAGCGAGACGATGTTGCCGTCGTGGTCGATCGTCGACAGGTAGATGGTGTCGCCGCCGTTCGAGGTGGTGAAGCCGGGCAGCCGCGACGGCTCGACCTCACACGCCGCCTTCCGCGGATCGATCAGGCGCGCGCGCTCGGCGGCGTGAGTCTTGTCGAGGAGCGAGGTGACCGGCACGTTCGAGAAATGCGGGTCGGCCACATAGCGAAGCATGTCCGCATAGGCCAGCTTCTTCGCCTCGATCTCCACGTGCATGGTGCCGGCCGTGTGCAAGCGGTACTCCGCAATCGGGTAGCGCTCCATGATGTTCAGCATCATCAGCGCCGCGATGCCCTGCGTATTCGGCGGCAGCTCGGACACGGTCCAGCCGCGGTAGGTCGTCGAAATCGGCTCGACCCACTCGGGCTTGTAGTCCTTCAGGTCGGCGAGCGTCATCGCGCCGCCCTTCACGCGCGAGACCGCGACAATCGCTTCGGCGGTCTTCCCTTCGTAGAAACCGGCGGCGCCTTTCTGCGCGATCAGGCGGAGCGTGCCGGCCAGGCGCGGGTTCCTGAAGACCTCTCCGGCGCGCGGCGCGCGCCCGTTCGGCAGGAAGGTTTCCGCCGCGAGCGGCTCGGCGGCCAGCCGCGCGGCGCCGCCGGCCCAGTACTCCGCGATGACATCCGTCACGGGGAACCCGTCGTCGGCGTAGAAGATCGCCGGCGCCAGGAGGTCGGCCATCGGCAGCTTGCCGAAGCGCGCGCGCATTGCGTCCCAGCCCGCCACGGCGCCCGGGACGGTGACGCTGTGAATGCCGCCGCCCGGCATCCGCACGATGCCCTTGGCCTCGAGGAACTCCGGCGTGAGCCCCGCCGGCGCCCACCCGCCGGCGTTGAGGCCATAGAGCTTGCCCGTTCGCGCCTCGTAGTAGATGGCGAACAGATCCCCGCCGATGCCGTTGTAGTGCGGCTCGACGAGCGCCATCACCGCGTTGGCCGCAATCGCCGCATCCACGGCGTTACCGCCGCGCTCGAGCATCTGCACGCCCGCCCGCGCGGCCAGCGGCTGGCTCGCGGCGACGATGCCGTACTTCGTGGCGACTTTCGAGCGCCCGGCGACGATCGACGGTTTTTCGGAAGGTTCCTGCCCGAACAGCAACACCGCGAGCGCGACGACGAGCAGGGCGGCCGGCGCCAGGGTTCGAATTGTCATGTCGTCCTCATGCGAACGCCGGTACGATATCGCATTAGACTCTCACCGATGCACCTTCCGCGCGCGGCGCGCCGGCGTGTCATCCTGGCTGCGGCGGCCGTGTGTCTGCTGACCGGCACCGTGGCCTCCGCGCAGTTCGGCCGCGGCGGCTTCTTCGGGTTCGGCGCGGGCCGCATCGCCAAGCCTGATGATTTCGACGGCCGGTTCCACTACTGCCGCGTCGTCTACCGGCAGGCGCTCGATGGGGCCGGCGGCAGCTGGCGCACGGACTACCCGCGCGGCGACATCAATTTCTCGATCCGCTTCTCCGAGCTGACCAAGGCGAGCGTCAGCTTCGACACGCAGCGCGAGCCGCGGCACCTGCTGGTGAATCTCGGCGGACCCGAGCTGTTCAGCTGCCCCGTCGTCTTCATGTCCGCGCCGGGCGCGGCCGCGATCGACACCAAGGAAGCCGAGAACCTCCGCGCGTACCTGCTGAAGGGCGGCTTCCTGTGGGTCGACGACTTCTGGGGCTCGTACCAGTGGGATCACTGGGTGGGACAGATCCGCCGCGTGCTGCCGGCCAACGACTTCCCCATCTTCGACATCCCGGCCGACCATCCGATCTTCCGCACGCAGTTCGAAGTCCGCGACGTCCCTCAGATGCCGAACATCGGTTTCTGGATGCGATCGGGCGGCCGGACGTCGGAGCAAGGTTCGGACAGCGCCGTACCGCATTTGCGGGCGATCGCCGATAAGGCCGGCCGCATCGTCATCCTCATGACCCACAACACCGATATCGGTGATTCGTGGGAGCGCGAAGGCGACGACCCGCGGTATTTCATGGCGTTCGGGCCGAAGGGCTACGCGCTCGGGATCAACGCGTTCCTCTACGCGCTCACGCATTGAAGTCCGTCCTCGCCGCAGTGGCACTGCTGCTGGTGTGCGCCCCGGCGCCGGCCTTCGCGCAGCAGGGCGCGGACGACACGCGGACGCAGTATCCCAAGGTCCTTCAGGACTCCTACATCACGATCAGCGCGGGCGCCATCGATCAGCCGTTCTCTCAGGCGCAACTGGCGCCGGGGTTCCACGCGGCGTCGATCGACGTCCCCCGCATCGACGTGCGCGTGATCCTGTTCGGCCACGAGCTCAATCGATTCGTGTCGGCGCAGGCCAGCTACATGCGGCCGCTGAACTACGTGGCGTACACGAGCGTGCGCGCCGGCGACGCTGACGCGCATCACGTGCGCGTGAACTTCGGCGCGGTGACGCTGAAGGGGCGCGCGCCGCTGCGCGGACGGCTGTCGGCCTACGGAGAAGGCGGCCTCGGATTCACGAGCCGCACGGGCTTCAGCCTCGGCGAGACGCCGGTGGTCGCCGACGCGCACTACGCGTCCGTGCTGGTGGGCGGGGGGATCGAGTATCGGCTCTCCGCGGCGTGGGACCTGACGGGCGGCGTGACGCTGTCGCCGGGCCACGCATCCGCCAGTCAACCACGGACGCTGTTCTCATCCGGCGGCGTCACGTACACGATGCGCCCGCTGCCGGCGGACCGCGTCGCCGCCAATCGCGACGCCGCGTACACCTTCCCGCGGCAGGTGGTGCAGGTGGAATATTCCTCCGGCGCCGGCTACGCGGTGAACGATTTCGTCTCGAGGAAAGTGCCCATCTTCTGGGGCGGCCACGCGAAGGTGGACTTCGGCGTGGCGCCGCACTACGAGCGGAACGTCTTCCACACGCGCCGGGTGTTCGCGCTCGACGTCGGCGCGAGCGCCGGCGTCTACAAGACGCGGGAGCACGACGACCGCTTCTACACGCTGTCGATCTATCCGCTGTTCCGGTTCACGTTCCTGCGAGCGCGCCTGGCCGACATGTACTTCGCCTATTCGCTCGCCGGACCGACCTACATCTCGAAGATCGTGCTCGACGGCCTCGATACCGGCCGCCATTTCACCTTCCAGGACTTCATGGGGATCGGGTGGTTCGCCGGCCGCGGCAGGAAGCTGAACGCCGGCGTGAAGATCAATCACTACTCGAACGGCAACATCTTCACGCAGAACGCCGGCGTGAAGATCCCGCTCACCTTCAGCCTCGGCTACACTTTCTGATCCCTGATCCCCGATCCCTGCCGGACATCGTCAATTGGCAGCCTTGACGATGCGGTCGATCACGGCCTGATCCTTCGGCAGCAGGCCGGCGGTGGCGAGGCGCGGCGTCAGCGTCACCCAGTTCCGGTCCGCCCTGAACACCTGGCGGAAGAGCGGCAGCGATTCGTCCACGCGTCCCATGTTGACGAGCGCGACGGCGTGCCAGTAGACCATCTCCACGTTGCCGGGCGCGAGCGCCGCGGCCGCCGAATATTCGCGCAGCGCGCCCTGGTTGTCCCTGCGCTCGACCGCGAGGTCGCCGGCGTTCATGTGGTTGTAGGCGCGCTGCAGGACGACGAGCCGGCGCAGCTCCTTCAGCGGCTCCGCGTTGTCGTCCACGCGCAGGTCGAAGGTGCGATCGATCCAGGGCTTCCCCGTCGGCTTGCCGGAGACGACGACGAGCGCGGCCGACTGGCGGCCGCGGATGTCGCCGCCGGCCGCCTGCGCGGCGTCGAGGGCGGCGAGCATCCGATCGGCGAGGTCCCCTTTCGCCGCCTCGAACGCGCGTGACATCGCGGGCCAGATCGAGTCGTTCAGCATCAGGTTCGCCTGCACAGAGTAATTGACACCCACCTTGTGCCCGGCGGCCTGAATGTCCTTCGCGCCGGTGTGCGCGGCCACGCGCCCCTGCGCGTCGATCATCGCCACCTGCCGCACGTCGCTGGCGGCGTCGCCTGCGATCAGCGCCTTCAGGGTATCCGGCGCGCTCCTGCCCGCGCGCATCAAGTCGAGGCCAAGCGTGCCGTAGCTCGGATCGACGAACGACTGCGTGGCAATCGCGCCGACGCCCGCCTCGACCCACGGCACGAGCGGCCCGATGTTGAACCAGTGCGACTGGACGGCGACGCCCAGCTCGCCGGTCGCCGGATCGCGGGCGACGATCGAGAACGTGTGGACCGGCCGCTTCGGAACCGCGGCGTCACGCTGTGCGTGCGCCGGGCCGGGCAAGAGCCACGCCGCCACGATCAGCAGGCTGGCGATTCGACCATTCATACAAACCCCCGCGGTGCAGGAACTGCGATCTTTTCGCATGGCGAACCGCGCATATTTTGAACTTATTTCGATCGACGCGCGAGATTTGTTCGAGAAACGAGCGGGATCAATTCTCGCATCGTCATCCACCGCTCGCTGTTCGAGCGGCGCGCATTGGTCGCGCCAAATGCCCACTGGAAGGAGGTGACGCGTATGGAGTGTGTGGATGCATCGAAACCCGAGGAACCCCTCGAAGTGGTCGAGCCGAAGCAGCAGGAAGAGACCGAAGAGATGATCGATTTCATCATCATCTGGTCGGACTAGGAGGCGAATGACACGCCCGGGGAACCCGGCGCGGATCCCACCGGGTCCCCCGTTCAGGATGGAGGGAACGATGATGGAGACCGTCGCGTTATTCGAGAACATCGATCGTGCCGCCCTGCGTGAGCAGATCGAAAGCTGTCGTGGAAAGGCCGATCGCATTCGACGACACGGGCCTCACTTTGTGCAGCTGCATCCGCCAGGCATTCACCTGAATTTCTGGGGACAGCCGGACGGGGACATGCCGAAGATCCGGACCAACCCGCACACGCATGACCTCGGGTTCACGAGCACCATCCTCTACGGATCGTTGCTCAACATCATGGTGGAGGTCGAACCGCATCCCGAAGGTGAGTATGTCCTTCACGAAGTCGACTCCCGCGACGGGGCGCGACACGTGCGATTCAACATGACGGAGCAACGAGTCCGTCTCGTGGCCGAGACGGAAATGCGGATGCGCGTGGGAGACACCTACGACATGCCGCCTGATCTGTACCATCGAACGCAGATCACGGAACCCTCAATCACCCTGCTGACACTGTGGGAACCGCGTCCACGCAAGTTCCATGCGCTGATGCCCTATGGCAGTGAGGCAAACATGAAGACGGCCATGCGCTACGTCGAAGGAAACGACCTCGATGCGGCGTGGGTGCAAATCGAGCGCTTCTGCGCGCTGATAGACGTCTAGAACAATAGTGCGCGAGCGTCCCTTGTCCGACCAGCCCGACCAACAACCAGCCGCACGCCCACTGGTTGTTCCCACGATGACCGTGCTCCTGGTGCTCGTCGGGCTGTCGGCGCTCGATTCCTACATCTTCGGAACGGCGATGCCGCGGGTGATCGCGGATCTCGGCGGATTCGATCGGTACGCGTCGGTCACAACGGCGTATTTACTCACGTCAACGCTGGCCATCGCGGTGACGGGGAAGATGTCCGAGCACTACGGCAGGAAGCCCTTCTTGCTGGCCGGCGTGGCCGCGTTCGTAGTGGGAAGCAGCATCGGCAGTCGTGCGGCGACGATGAATCAGCTGGTGGCCGCGCGGGCCGTGCAGGGTCTCGGCGCGGGACTGATCCAGGTGATGACGCTCACCACCGTCGCCGACCTCTTTCCGCCCGCGCAACGAGCCCGCGCGAGTGCGTTCTTCGCCGCGGTGCTTGCGACGACGAGCGTGGCCGGCCCTGTGGTCGGTGGGTGGTTAGCCGATGGCCCTGGATGGCGGTGGGGGTTCATCCTCAATGTGCCGCTCGGCATGGCGGCCCTCGTGTTCCTGGTAACCATGTTTCCGAATGTCGTTCCCGACCGGCGAGCCGACGCACGGGTGGACTGGAAGGGCGCGCTGACGCTGACCGCGGCGATCGTGCCGCTCCTGGTCGCCCTCCAGCGTGGCGGCACGGTTGTGCCCTGGACTTCCGCTGAACTTGTCTTGCTCTTGACTCTGGCCGTAGCAATGTCGGCCGGGTTCTTCGCTGTGGAGCGGAGAACGCGGGATCCGATCGTCGGGCTGGACCTGCTGCAACAGCGCGCCGTCTGGAGCCCGATTGCCTCCGCCGCGTGCCTCACGATTAGCCAGGTCGGCACCCTGATGGTGTTGCCGCTCTTCCTTCAGGGCGTGTTAGGCGTATCGGTGCGAACCAGCGGAGGCGCGATGATTCCGATGATGGGCATGCTCGTCGCCGCGAACTTCATGGCGGGGCAAACGATCAGCAGGTTCGGGCGTTTGAGACCGGTGGCTGTCGCCGGCACGTGCACGGTCGCCGTCGCCGGCGGGCTCCTTGCGAACATGACTGCGCAAACAACCTACTCGACGACGGTCGTCAACCTGCTCGTCTTCGGCCTGGGATTCGGGTTGACGATGCCGGTGTTCAGTGTCGCAGTGCAGAACGCCGTCCCGGTGACTCATATTGGCGTCGCCACATCGTCGATCCAGTTCGTGCGGGCGATCGCAGGAACCGTTGCCGCGGCGGTTTTCGGGACGCTCCTCACACGCGCCTCCATTTCAGGCAGTTCGTTGGAGCAATTACTCGCGTCTCGGGCCGATGCCAGCGTCTCTGCCGATACCGCGCGGGTGATGCTGGCGACGTCCGTGCACCAGGTGCTCCTCGGCGTGGCGATCGCTTCGATCGGCGCAGCGGCTTTTGCTCTCATGCTGCCAGAAACACCGCTGCGAAGATCAAACGCCGCACTGCACAAGTGATACGGATAATCGCGGCTGCCAGAAGGTCAAGGGTCGCGATTCTCCGTGCCTCCGCGCCTCCGTGGCCCGTCGCCGGTGAAGAGCGCCGCGACTCGGGTTACGTGACGGCCTTGTCCGTGATCTCCAGTCCGCGATCGACGATGGCAAACGCCTCGCGCAGCTGCTCCTCGCTGATGATGAGCGGCGGGTTGGTGAAGAAGTAGTTCCAGCGGACGATCGTGAACAGTCCCTCCTGCCGGAAGAACTTGCCGAGCGCCGCCATCTCCGGCGCGGCGCCGTTGAAGGGCGCCATCGGCTGCCGCGTCTTGCGGTTGCGAACCAGCTCGATCACGCCGAACAGCCCGAGCGAACGCACCGTGCCGACCGACGGATGGCGCTTCGCGAGATCCGCCATCAGCTCGGCCATCACCCTGCCGGTCCGCTGCACGCGTTCGATCAGGCCGTCTTCCTCGTAGACCGCGATCGTCGCCAGCGCCGTCGCGCACGCGAGCGCGTGACTGCTGTAGGTCAGCCCGCCGGGAAACATCTTGTCGCTGAAGAAGTCGGCGACCTTCCGCCTCATCCCGACCGCGCCGAGGGGGACGTACGAGCTCGTGATCCCCTTCGCCATCGTCATGAGATCGGGAACGACCTTCCAGTGATTGATGGCGAACCACTCGCCCGTGCGGCAGAAGCCCGACATCACCTCGTCCGCGATCATGACGATGCCGTGCTTGTCACAGAGCGCGCGCACGCCCTGCATGTAGCCGTCCGGGGGGATGAGAATGCCGTTGGTCCCCGTGACCGACTCGAGGATGATGGCCGCGATCGTCTGCGGCCCCTCGAGCATGACCACTTCCTCGAGGTTGCGCAGCGCGACCTCGGCTGAATCGTCTTCGCGATCGACGCCGTGGTACCAGTCGGCGAAGTGGATCATGCCGGGCAGCGGCGGCTGCGCCCAGCTGCGCGGCTCGCCCGTGGCGGCCATCGCGGCGGCCGTCGCGCCGTGGTACGAGCGGTAGCGCGACAGGATCTTGTAGCGCCCCGTGTAGGCGCGGGCGATCTTGAACGCGTTCTCGACGGCTTCGGCGCCGCCGTTGGTGAAGAAGAACACGTCGATGTCGCCGGGCGTGATCTCCGCCAGCTTCGCCCCCAGCCGGGCGCGCGGCTCGGTCGTCATGAAGCCTGGTGCCACGTAGCACAGCTTCTCGGCCTGCTGCTGCAGCGCCTTGATGACGCGGCGGTCGCTGTGGCCGATGTTCACCGACATCAGCTGGCTGTTGAAGTCGATGTACCGTTTCCCTTCGGGGGTGTACAGGTAGATGCCTTCCGCGCGGTCGATGACGAACGGATCGACGGCGCCCTGGACCGCCCATTCCGAGATCGTGTGCTTCTTCGACAGCGCGGCAATCTCCGCGCTGGTCATCTTCGCCGTCTGGTCTTTCGTAGCTGTCGTCATCGCGAGGCTCGCTTGATGAATGATCCGGATCCTGCCCGCCCGACGAACTTGCCGCCATCGATGACGACGCGGCCGCGCGAGATCACGGTATCGGTGGCGCCGACCACTTCGCGCCCTTCGTAGGGGTTGTAATCCACTTTCATATGCAACGTCCTGGCCGAGAGCCGCACCCTCTTTTCCGGGTCGAAGACGACGATGTCGGCGTCGGAACCGGGCGCAATCGTGCCCTTGCGCGGGAAGAGGCCGAATATTTTCGCCGGCGAGGTTGACGTCAGCTCGACGAAGCGGTTCAGCGAGATGCGTCCCGTCCGGACGCCACCGTCGTACACCAGGCTCATGCGCGTCTCGATGCCGGGCGCGCCGTTGGGAATCTTCGAGAAGTCGCCCTTGCCCAGCCCCTTCTGCTCTTTCATGCAGAACGGGCAGTGGTCCGTCGAGATCGCCTGCAGGTCGTTGAAGGCCAGGCCGCGCCAGAGCCGCTCCTGCGTCTCCTTCGGCCGCAGCGGCGGGCTCATGACGTACTTCGCGCCCTCGAACCCAGGCTCCTCGTAGTTGTCGTAGGAGAGGAACAGGTACTGCGGGCACGTCTCCGCGAACGCGGGCAGCCCGCGGTCGCGTGCTTCGGTCACCATCTCCAGCGCCTCGGCGGCCGAGAGGTGCACGATGTAGATCGGGACGTCCGCGATCTCGGCGAGCGCGATGGCCCGATGCGTCGCCTCGGCCTCGGCCCGTGCCGGCCGCGTCAGCGCGTGATACTTCGGCGCGGTCTTCCCCTCGGCGAGCGCCTTCTTGACGAGCACGTCGATGACGCCGCCGTTCTCGGCGTGCATGCAGATGGTGCCGCCGTTCTTCCCGGTTCGCAGCAGCGCGCGGAAGATGCTCGCGTCGTCCAGCATGAAGACGCCGGGATAGGCCATGAACAGCTTGAACGAGGTGACGCCCTGGCGGACGAGCGCGTCCATCTCACCTTCCACCTGGTCGGAGATGTCCGTGATGATCATGTGGAAGCCGTAGTCGATCGCGGCCTTCCCCTCCGCCTTCTTCATCCACGTTTCCCACGCGTGGTGCAGCGTCTGCCCCTTGTACTGGATGGCGAAGTCGACGACGCTGGTCGTGCCGCCGTGCGCCGCCGCGATGGTGCCGGATTCGAAATCGTCCGCCGACGTCGTGCCGCCGAACGGCATGTCGAGGTGCGTGTGCACGTCGATGCCGCCGGGGAACACGTACTTTCGCTTCGCATCGATGACGCGATCCGCCTTCATCGTCAGCGAGGATCCGATGGTGGCGATCTTCTCGCCATCGACGAACACGTCGCCCTCGTAGATGTCGGTCGCGGTGACGACGATGCCGTTCTTGATCAGCAGGGTGCTCAAGGCAGCCGCTCGAGGCTATCCATCAGCTTTCGGGGCATAGCCCGCAATTCTGCTATATATAGTCACGATTTCCCAAAAGGGCCGCCTTCGCTCTTCGAGCTTCGGCGGGCAGGGGGGAGAGAATGGCCGCAGAGCTCGCGACGACGTTCACGGGTCTCCGCTTCGAGAACCCGTTCCTGCTGTCGTCGGCCCCGCCAACCGAGTCCGACAGCAACATCATGCGCGCGTTCGACGCGGGCTGGGGCGGCGTCGTGACCAAGACCATCGGCCTGCACCCCGTCGTCAACGTCGACGGCCCGAAGACGAAGTTCCTGCGCGCCAACGCCGACTCGGCACGGCTGTCGATGCAGAAGCGCGCGGGCGCCGTGCTGCACTCGTCGTGGAACTGGGAGCTCATCTCCGACAAGACGCTCGACTGGTGGGTGCCGCGCATCGCGAAGATCAAGAAACAGTATCCCCGGCACATCCTCGTCGCCTCGATCATGGCCGGCTCCGGCAGCGACCAGGAGTCGGCGAACTGGCAGACGCTCGCGAAGGCGTGCCAGGCGGAAGGCGCCGACGCCCTCGAGCTGAATCTGTCGTGTCCGCACATGGACCGCAAGGACATGGGCTCGAACATCGGCAAGGACCAGGAGCTGATTTCCGTCGTCACGCAGGTGGTGAAGGAGGTCGCGCGCGTGCCGGTGTGGGCGAAGCTCACGCCGTCGACCACCGACATCGTCGTCGAGGCGCGCGGCGCGTTCCTCGGGGGCGCGGACGCCATCGTCTCGTCGAACACGTTTCCGTCGCTGCCGCCGATCGATCCGGAGACGCTCGAATTCGAGATGAACGTCGACGGTCTCGTCTCGTCGGGGGGCCTCGGCGGCCCCGCGATCCTCCCGCTGTCGCTGGCGAAGATGGCGCAGCTCACCCAGGCGTTCCCGGACAAGTCGTTCTCGGGCATCGGCGGCATCGCGGATTTCTCGCACGCGCTGAACTACTTCCTGCTCGGCTGCGGCACCGTGCAGGTGTGCACGGCCGCGATGCTGGACCACGCGATCGGACCCAACGTCATCAAGGCGCTCATCGCCGGCATGCGCGAAGCGATGCAGCGGCACGGGTGGAACACGCTCGAGGACTTCCGGGGCACGCGGCGCGACCGCGTGGTCACCCACTCGCGCATCCGCCGGCCCGGCGCCAAGGACTATCACGGCGGCTACGACGCCGAGGGCTACGCCGCGGCAGAAGCTGCTGCGGAGCGATAAGGGCTAACCACGAAGGGCGCGAAGGACACGAAGAGAAAAACTTTGTCTTCCCTTCGTGATCTTCGTGACCTTCGCGGTTCCCCGCACGACGTCGTTGAAGTCACCGAAGATCTGTCCGGCAGTCCCCTCTGGAATCCCGACCTCGCGCCGACGCCGCTCGCGCGGCGCACGTGGTCCACCTATCACATCGCCGCGCTCTGGATCGGCATGAGCGTGGTCATCACCACCTACACCCTCGCGTCCGGCCTGATGCAGCAGGGGATGACGTGGTGGCAGGCGATGACGACCATCCTGCTCGGGAACACGATCGTCCTCGTCCCGATGATCCTCAACGCGCACGCGGGCACGAAGTACGGGGTCTCGTTCCCCGTCCTCTGCCGCGCGAGCTTCGGCGTCCGCGGCGCCAACATCCCGGCCATCCTGCGCGCGCTCGTGGCCTGCGGATGGTTCGGCATCCAGACGTGGATCGGGGCGCTGGCGCTCAACACGCTGCTCGTGGCGGCGTGGCCGGGGTGGAACGCGGTCGCCGCGGGCATCTGGATCTCCTTCGCCATCTTCTGGGCCATCCAGGTTTGGATCATCGTCAACGGCCTCGAGGGGATCAAGAAGCTCGAAGGATGGTCGGCGCCGCTGCTGCTCGGCGGCGGCGCGCTGTTGCTCGGGTGGGCGATCGTCCGCGGCGGCGGCCTTCGCCACATCCTCTCGGAGTCGGTGCGGCTGCAGACCTCGCACGTGCCGTTCTGGCGCCTCTTCCCCGCCGCGCTCACCGCGAACGTCGGCTACTGGGCGACGCTCAGCCTCAACATCCCGGACTTCACGCGCTACGCCCGCAGCCAGCGGTCGCAGGCGCTGGGGCAGGCGCTCGGCCTGCCGGCGACGATGACGGCGTTCGCGTTCATCGGCGTCGCGGTGACGAGCGCGACGATCGTCCTGTTCGGCGAGGCCATCTGGGATCCCGTCGCGCTCATCGCGCGCATCGGCAGCGCGCCCGTGATCATCTTCGGGGCGCTCATCGTCCTGCTCGCGCAGCTGACGACGAACATGGCGGCCAACGTCGTGTCGCCCGCCAACGACTTCTCGAGCCTCGCGCCGCGGCAGATCAGCTACGTGATCGGCGGCCTGATCACCGCGACCATCGGCATCGTCATGATGCCGTGGAAGCTGTACGCCGACGCCGCCGCGTACATCTTCACGTGGCTGATCGGCTATTCGAGCCTGATGGGCGCCATCGGCGGGATCCTGATCGCGGACTACTGGGTCCTGCGTCGGCGCCAGCTGTCGCCGGTCGATCTGTTCAGGCTCGAAGGGCGCTACACCTATTCGGGCGGCGTGAACCCGCGCGCGATCGTCGCGCTGGTGGTCGCGGTGCTGCCGGTGGTCCCGGGTTTCCTCCGTGCGGCAATGACGCCGGGCGGCCAGGTCGCGAATCCTACGTTCCTGGACGTGCTCTACACGTACGCCTGGTTTGTCACGTTCGGCCTGAGCTTCGCGCTGTACCTGCTGCTGGCGAAGCGGGGCACCGTGCGCGAGATTTTGTGAATCTTCGGACCTGCTTTGTGCTGTACCTTATGCTCGCGTAACGCGGCTGACCCGCACTCATCCTCGAGGTGATGCTCATGACCGACCATCGCGCATCCCTGCTCCAGAACCGGCGCGAGTTCCTGCTGTTCGTCGCCGCCAGCACGGTCGTCGCTCCGGCGACGCGCGCGTGGGCGCAGCAGCTCGTCGCGTCGCACGACGCCATCCCGACGGCCGCGAAAGACTTCCTGCAGGTCATGGACTTCGAGGAGGCGGCGCGCCGGGCCCTGCCGCCCGCGCACTGGGGCTACATGGCGACGGGCGTCGACGACGACCTGACGCTGAAAGCGAACATGGAAGCGTTCAGGCACATCGGCCTCAAGCCCCGGCGGCTCGTCGACGTGTCGAAAGCGGACCTGGGCGTCGACGTCTTCGGCGCGAGATGGGAGACGCCGATCTTCGTCTGCCCGGTCGGCGGCCAGCAGGCGTTTTTCCGCGACGGCGAGCTCGCAACCGCGCGCGCCGCGCGGGCGAAGCGCCATCAGATGATCCTGTCGTCCGCGACGAGCACCGCCGTCGAGGACGTCGCGAAGGCCTATGGCACGGCGCCCTGGTATCAGCTCTATATGCCGCGCGCCTGGAGCGACACCGAGAAGCTCGTCAAGCGCGTCGAAGACGCCGGGTGCCCGGTGATCGCCTGGACGGTCGATCTTCTCGCAGGGCGGAACACACCGACCGCCACGCGGTTCGCCCGGCAGGATACGCGCAACTGCGTCGCGTGCCACGCCGGCGGGCCCGGTGTCCGCATCCACAACCCGATGTACGAGGGGCTCGGCGACGCCCGCACCAATCCTCCCGAAGCGACGTGGGAGTACGTCGACCGCTTGAAGAAGCTGACGAAGATGAAGCTCCTGCTCAAGGGCCTCGACGGCGGAGAAGATGCGCGCCTCGCGGTCGAACATGGCGCCGATGGCATCATCGTCTCGAACCATGGAGGACGCGCCACCGAAACGCTGCGTCCGACGATCGACTGCCTGCCCGAGGTGGTCCAGGCCGTCAACGGCCGCATCCCGGTCTTCGTGGATGGCGGCTTCCGGCACGGCACCGACATCTACAAGGCCCTCGCGTACGGCGCGCGCGGCGTCGGCATCGGCCGTCCGTATATCTGGGGCCTGTCGGCATTCGGCCAGGAAGGCGTCGAACGGGTGCTGGAGATCCTGCGCGCGGAGCTGACGTTGACGATGCGACAGATGGGGACGCCGACGATCAAGGAGATTACGGCTGCCCGTGTCGTTCGCCCGCAGACGACGTAATCAGCAAGGCGGCTTCCCGACGTCTAGCGGATCCCGGTATCGAACATCAGCTGTACGGCGGTCAGCTTGCCCGTATCCGCGACGGTCACCGATTTTCGCTGCGACGAGGGCGAGATGATCGGCGCGTCGGACCCGGGGACGACCGTGTACGTGCCCGGCTCGAGGAAGACGGTGAACTGCCCGCCCGCATCCGACCTGAACGACGACAGGCGTCGACTGCCCTGCTCCACGGTGAAGCCGGCACTGAACGGCTGATCGCACGGAACATCGACGCGGCAGACCGGTGTCACCGGCCCGCGCACGACGACACCCGTCAGCCCTGTCGCCGGCGACGGCGACATTGACGAGCAGGCCTGCGCGCTCAGCATGGCAGCAACCAGCCACGCCAAGCGACGATTGATCGCCAAGGTGGTAGTATCCGCCCGAGTCGTCTCCGGAGGAGTGCACGATGGCGGGACCGAAGAAACCGGCACGAAAGCAGCTCGAGCGGCGGGAATTCCTGCAGAAGGGCGCGCTCGCCGGCGCAGCCGCGATCGTCGGCTCGAGCGCCGCGCTCCCCGCGGATGCCGCGGCCCAGGCGACCACTGCAGCCACGCCCGCCCCTCTCGCCCAGGGCGTCACGCCCATCATGACCGCGGCCGGCGAGGCCATCGGGCCGGGCGAGGTGCAGGTCCTCCGCGACAACCAGCGCAGCGGCTCCGACTTCATGCTCGACGTGTTCAAGTCGCTCGGCTTCGAGTACGTCGCCGCGAACCCCGGCTCGAGCTTCCGCGGCCTGCACGAGTCGATCATCAACTACGGCGGCAACAAGGCGCCGGAGATGATCACGTGCATGCACGAGGAGTCGGCGGTCGCAATGGCGCACGGCTACTTCAAGGCCGAAGGCAAGCCGATGCTCGTCGCCGCGCACGGCACCGTCGGCCTGCAGCATGCGTCGATGGCGCTTTACAACGCGTGGTGCGACCGCGTGCCGGTCTACGTGGTGATCGGCAACTACAACGACGCCGCGGTGCGCCGGCCGGCCGAGTGGTATCACGGCGTCCAGGACGCGGCGCTGATGGTGCGCGACTTCACCAAGTGGGACGACACGCCCTGGTCGCTGACACACTTCGCGGAATCCGCGGTGCGCGCCTACAACATCGCGGTGACGCCGCCGATGGCGCCGGTCGTGCTCGTGCTCGACGGCATCCTGCAGGAGCAGGGCGTCGACGCCGGCAAGCTCCCGGCCATTCCGAAGACCCCGATCCCCAGCGCGCCGCAGGGCGACTCCGCATCCGTCGAACAGGCCGCGCGCATGCTGATCGCCGCCGAGAGTCCCGTGCTCGTCGTCGATCGGCTGGCGAGGACGGCGAACGGCATGAAGCTGCTCGTCGAGCTGGCGGAACTCGTCGGCGCGGGCGTCGTCGACCAGACGAGCCGCATGAACTTCCCGACGCGCCATCCGCTCAACCAGAGCCTGCGCGCCGCGGGGGCCATCGGCGACGCCGACCTCGTCGTCGGCCTCGAGGTTGCCGACTTCTGGGCGAGCGTCAACACGCTGCGCGATCAGCTGCACCGCTCCACCGAGCCGCGCACCAAGTCCGGCGCGAAGATGATCACCATCACGACCGGCGATCTCTACGTGCGCGCGAACTACCAGGACTTCCGCCGGCTGCAGGACGTGGACCTCGCGATCGCGGCCGACGCCGAGGCGACGCTGCCGTCGCTCATCGAGGCGGTCAAGCGCCTCGCGACCGCCGACCGGAAGCGCGTGTTCCAGGAGCGCGCGGCGAAGCTCGCGGAATCGAGCCGTGTCGCCGCCGACCGCGCGCGCGTCACCGCCAGCTTCGCCTGGAACGCGAGCCCCGTCAGCACGGCGAGGCTCTCCGCGGAGCTGTGGGCGCAGATCAAGAACGAAGACTGGTCGCTCGTCTCCAGCTACTACACGAGCGATCTCGGCGGCTGGCCGCGGCGGTTGTGGAACTTCGACAAGCCGTACCAGTGGCTGGGCCACGCCGGCGGCGGCGGCATCGGCTACGGCGCGCCCGCGTCGGTCGGCGGGGCGCTGGCGAACAAGAAGCACGGGCGCCTCTCCATCGCCATCCAGACGGACGGCGACCTGATGTACGCGCCCGGCGTCCTCTGGACCGCGGCGCACCACCGGATTCCGCTCCTCAGCGTGATGAACAACAATCGCGCCTACCACATGGAGTTGATGCACGTGCAGCGCATGTGCAACGCGCGCAACCGCAGCGTCGATCGCGGCGCCATCGGCAGCCAGATCACCGACCCGAACATCGATTACGCGAAGATGGCCGTGAGCATGGGCGTGTACGCGGAAGGGCCCATCGACAACCCGGCCGATCTCGGGCCCGCACTCAAGCGCGCCATTGCTGTCGTTAAACGAGGCGAACCCGCGCTCGTGGACGTCGTCACGCAGGTGAGATAGGAGACGAGCGTGATTTCGGGGCAACGATACTGCCACAGAGGCACAGAGGCACAGAGAAAACCAAAGTACCTCTGTGTCTCTGCGTCTCTGTGGCTTGTGATTGTGTTTGTCGCAGCGACGATGGTGACGCTCGCCGCACAGACCCGCCCGACGCCGCAGGCCCCGCCTCGAAGAACCGCGCCGCCGCCGCGCACCGCGCCTCCTCCGAAACGCGACGCGCCAGAGCCGGCCGAACCGAAACCCGCGCCCGCATCGGCCCCCGCGCCCGCACCGGCCAAAGCCGCAGCCGACGCCACGCCGCCTGACGCCGGCGCCGCGCTCTACAGGAAAAACGGCTGCTATGAATGCCACGTGAACGACGCGCAGGGCGGACCGCAGGGCCCGCGGCTCGGCCCGAACCCGATCCCGTTTCCGCGCTTCGCCGCCTACGTGAGGAACCCGACGGGTGACATGCCGCCGTTCACCGCAAAGGTGATTTCCGATCAGGACCTGCAGGCCATCTACGCGTTCCTGCAGTCGCGGCCGACGCCGCCGCCGGTGAAGGATATTCCGCTGCTCGCGCCTTAGGGGCGCGTCGATCCCATCAACTCGGTCAACGCGGCCGAGACCGCCTCCGGCTTTTCTCTCGGCAGGAAATGACCCGCTCCCGTGACGACGCGGCGGGCTTTCCGCGCTGTGAACACCGCACGTTCCGCGGGCGAGTCCGCGGCCGGCGGTCCGCCTACCCCGTCGTCCGCGCCGTAGAGAACGATGGAGGGGACCTCGATCTTCGGGCGCATGGCGAGGCGCCGCTCGACCTCCGCGAATCGGGGCTCCCCCGGCGCGCCCAGGTTGCGATGGCGATAGGAGTGAATCACGCAATCGACGAAGTCGGGGTTGTCGAACGACGGCGCCGTCCGGTTGTACGTCTCATCTGTGAAGTGCCAGGTCGGCGACCACAATTCCCACAGCAGCCGGCACAGCGGACGACGGTTGGCGGCGAGCCCGAGACGGCCGCGCTCCGTGTTGAAGTACCACTGGTACCAGAGCGCTCGCTCTCGTTCCGGCGACAGCGGCTGGGGCGCCGAGATCGTGTCCTGGATCGTGTAGCCGCCGATCAGCACGGCGGCCCTCACCCTGTCGGGATGAAGGGCGGCGGCGATGCACGCCGCGCGATTGCCCCAGTCGTACCCGGCGACCGCGAATCGCGCCAAGCCGAGCGCGTCGGCGAAATCGATCAGGTCCTGGCCAATCGCCGCCTGCTCCGCCATTCGCGGAGAGGCGGGATCCCGAAAGCGCGTGGCGCCGCAACCGCGCAGGTACGGCACCAGCACGCGGTGCCCGTCGCCCGCGAGCGCGCGTGCGACACCGTCCCACGCGCGCACGTCGTCGGGGAACCCGTGCAGCAGAAGGATCGGAAAACCCTGCGGGTTGCCGCTCTCCTCGAAGCCGATGCGCAGCACCGGCGTGTCCACAGTACGCTCGCGCGCGTCGTTCGGAGCGGTGCCGGGTTGTTGTGCGGAACCTGCCAGCACGCGACGGCCTGTCCCGAGCGGCGTCGAGGGGCCGCTCGCGAAGACGCTCATCGCCAGGGCGGACTTGAGTAGCGTTCTGCGGCTTCGTTGCATCAGGCGTCGGGCGGACCTGAAGGTCCGCCTCTACGTGCCGGGCACATAGGCGGACCGAAGGTCCGCCTGCGTACCCGACGATCTCCGTGCCTCCGTGTCTCCGTGGCCCGTGAATCCGTCAGCGGTTCGCGGCCGTCTGCAGCCTGCTGCCCGGCGCCGGCGGCATCGGGCGCGAGGAGACGTACGCCGCGATGTTGACGAAGTCCTCGTTCGTCAGCTTGGCGACCACCGGCTTCATCAGCTCGGCCCACTCGCCGTGGCGGGCCCCCGCCTGGATGTCGTACATCTGCCGAGCGAGGTAGCTCGGCGAACGGCCCGCAATGCCAGGCACCGGGCCGAACCCGCGCAGGTCGGCGCCGTGACACGTCGTGCAGGCGACCGTCCGTCCGTTGCCTCCGGTCGTCACCAGCGCCTCGCCCTTCTTCACGCTGCCCGGCGGCACGTAGGCGATGAAGCCGGAGCGCGGGTTGCGCAGGACTTCGGTGCCTTCGGCGTCCACGGGAGTCTCGATGATGCGCTGGCCGAGGGGCTCCTTCTCATTGCCTTCGAGAGTGAGATACATGCCACCGGCGATGCGGGTCTTCGGCACGGTGCTGGTTTCGACGACCTTGATCCACGGAGTCCACTTCATGGATCCGAAGTATTCGGCAGCGGCCTTGATTTCGTCCTCGGTC
>DATNCQ010000207.1:0-69076 GCA_035571515.1 Vicinamibacterales bacterium | reverse complement strand
TCACCGCGGCGCCGCGAAGAAGAACGCCAGCGCCAGCAGCACGTACACGCCGACGAGCATCGTCCCCTCGAACCACGTGGTCTCGCCGTCGAGCGCGATGGAATTGACCACGAACGCGCTGGCGGCAATCGCCATCAGCTCCAGCGGGTTGGTGAAGACGAGATCCATCGGGTGGCCGAGCAGGTAGGACACGAGCACCAGCGCGGGCGCCGTCATCAGCGCAATCTGGATTGTCGAGCCGACGCTGATCGTCATCACGAGCCCCATGTGATTGCGGCGCGCGAAATAGAGCGCCGAGACGTACTCGGCCGCGTTGCCGACGAGCGGCAGCACGATGACGCCGACGAAGAACAGCGACAGTCCCAGCGCCTCCGCCGTCGGCTCGAGCGCGCCGGAGACGAGCTCCGCTTCGAGCGCCACGGCGGCGGTGGCGGCGGCGAGCACGCCCAGCGCGGTCGCGAGCGACCACGTCGGCGTCCCCTCCTCCTCGCCGCCCGCGAAGACGTCGCGGTGCGTCACCAGCGTGTAGAACAGGTTGGCGAGGTAGACGAGGATCAGCACGACGGACACGCCGAGGCTGAGGCGCTCGTCGAGCACGTGCGCGCGCTCCGCGGAGACGAGGCCACGCTCCGTGTAGTCGAACGCCGCCGGCAGCAGCAGCGCGATGACCGAGAGGATCATCAGGCTGGCGAGCAGCCCCGCCCGCTGGCGATCGAAGGTCTGCTTGTCGCGTCCCCACGTGCCGGCGAGGATCGACGCGCCGAGGCCGAGCAGGCTGTTGCCGATGATCGACCCGGTGATCGTCGCCTTGACGACGCCGATGTTGCCCGACCGGAGCACGAAGAGCGCGAGGATGAACTCGGCGGCGTTGCCGAAGGTCACGTTCAGCAGGCCGCCGATGGCCGGGCCCGCGCGTTCCGCGACCTGCTCGGTGGCGCGCCGAATCCAGGAGCCGAGCGGCACGATGGCGGCGGCGCCCGCCGCAAACACCCACATCGGCGGCGCCTCGAGCCACTCGAGCGCGAGCGACAGCGGCACGAGCAGGCCGAGCGCAAGGAGTGAGAGCGACACGCCGTCGTTATTCTGTGCGCGCGCGGCGGGAGGACGCGACCAGCCTGGTGATCTGCTTCACGTAGTTCTGCGTCTCGGGAAACGGCGGTACGCCGCCGTACTGCGCCACGTTGGTGGCGCCGGCATTGTAGCTGGCGAGCGCCAGCGGCACGTTGCCGTTATAGAGGTCGAGCAGCCGGCGGAGGTACTTCACGCCGCCCATCACGTTCTGCCGCGGGTCGAATGGATCCTCGACGCCAAGCTCGACCGCGACCTCCGGCATCAGCTGCATCAGCCCCATCGCGCCCGCGCGTGATACCGCCAGCGCGTCGAACGCCGACTCGGTCTGCATCACCGATCGGATAAGGGTCGCGTCGACCCGGTAGCGCGTGGAGGCTTCCTGGATGAACCGATCGTAGGCGTGGTTTGCGGGGATGCCGACGAAGCTCTCGATCCGCGTGCTGACGACGGGCACCGGCGGACGGAGCCAGGCGGGATTGAGCGATTCCGGCTTGACCTGGTGCGGCAGCGCCACCGCCGCAGCGGCCAGCAGCGTGTTCCGCAGCGTCGCGCGGCGCCGATCGCCCCGGCGCCGGTCGGGACCGGAGCGCGGCTGGCTGCGCCGCTCGCCCTTCCTGCGATCGCCGTCGCCGCGAGCGCCGAGGTAGTCCGGCGGAGCGTCGGTTGAGTTGAACAGCATCGCTGCTGTTCAGGAGAGCAATAGCGGGGCCCGCGGCCGGGCTCTATTTCTTCTTCCTCTCGGCGCGTTTCCAGTCGGCGTTGAAAACCTTTTCCACTTTCCGCACCATTTTGCGGTCACGAATGATGATGCCGACCTCACGGCGTTCATCCAGCTCGAGCTTGCGCAGGCTCTGGCTGCCGACGAACAGGCGGCGGCCGTCGCGCACGATCGCCCGCACGTGCAGTCGCATCCCGCGCAGCGGCTGCACCGCGGCGAATTCCTCCTCCTCCCACTTCTTCTCGAGCGAACCGATGATGCGGATGCGGACGCCGCGCCCGGCCTGCTGCTGCAGCAGCGCCAGCATCTCGTCGTCGGAGGCGTTGGGATCGTAGATGTCGAGGCTGACGCGCGCCTTCCGCAGGAACGCGTGCAGCCGCGACCGCGCGTTCTCGGGACTGATCACCAGGTCGCGCACGCGCGGGGTGAAATCGGTCCGGCACGCGTCCGACTCGAACAGGCGCAGCAGCTCCTTGACGACGCGCGTCGATTTCGTGACGACGCCGAAGCTGCGGCTCTCGATGTCCTGCTCGGTGTAGTTGAACCCCAGGATGAACGCCTGGCGCCGGTCGACGATGAGCAGCTTGCCGTGGTAGCGCACCATGTCGGTGTCGGTGCGATTGACGGTTACGCCCTTCTTCAGCATCCGTTGTTCGAGCTTGCGCAGGCTCTGCTCGCCGCCCTTGTTGGTGTTGGCGATGAGCGCGACGACCTCGACGCCGCGCTTCACCGCGGCGGCCAGCGCGTCCTCGAGCTCGTCGAGATCGAACCGGAAAATGACAATGGCCAGCCGGCGCCTGGCTGCCTTCACCGCGGCGAGCACCGGCTTGATGCCCTCATCGGGCGTCGTAATCAGCTTCATGTGTAGGCGGGGCGCTCCAGTGACGCGCGGTCCCAGGCGGCCAGGTCCGCGGCATGCGTATAGGTGCTGTCGACGAACGCGAGCAGGGCGCGGTCCGGGTTGGCGGACGCGCGCACCACGCGGTACGGAAGGATGAACTCGCCGAGGTCGTGGTGATAGAAGGCGCCCGCCGGCTCCACGTGGATCTGCTCGAAGCCGGGCGGCGGCGGCGCGGCATACGCGTAGAACGCGGGCTCGTCGACAGGCCCCGGTCCGAACGCGGTGCCGGCTCCGCTCCCGGGCCAGAAGCCATGGCTGATCACTTCGTGCGAGTAGGCGTCGCGCATGAACGCCGGCGCGTCGCGCGGCGGCGCGGGCCTGCCCGAGAATCGCGTCACCGCCAGGTCGAAGCTGCCCCAGAAAAAATGCACCGGGCTCGCCTTGCCGATGAACTGGCACCGCGCGCGCGAGAAGACCCGCTCGCACTGCGCGAGGATGTGCCAGAAGGTCTCGACCTGCGCCGGGTCGTACGACGCGTGCGCGCGATCGTCGGTGAAGCGGACGGGATTGGGAACTTCGACCGGCATCGGCCAGATGCGCACCGGCAGCTGCATGTCGCGCAGCGCCGTCATCGTCTCGGCGTAGAAGGCGGCGACGCTCTTCGGCGCCAGCGGCAGCGAACGGTGCATGCCGTCCGACGTCGTGACGACGAGCGCGTGGCCGGCGAAATCGAATTCGATGGTGAACGTCCGGTCGCCGTGCGGCAGCGGCCGCGTCGTCAGGCCGCGGGCGGTGAGCTGCAGCGCCGAGGACCAGCAGTGATTCAACGGCGGCGCCTGCGCGAGCGCGATTTTGCCGACCACCTGCGTCCACATGTGCAGCGTGACGTAGGTGTCGGCCCAGGCGGATGGCAGATCCGGCCACTGCACGATTGCCCATGATACGCTGCTTCGCCGTGGCGGATTCCTGTTCGCATATCGCGGAGGTCGACGAGGTCAAGCGGGCGCGGCGGCGCGAGTGCGAGGAGTGCATGAAGACGGGTTCGTCCTGGGTGCACCTGCGAACGTGCCAGACGTGCGGCACCACGCACTGCTGCGATTCGTCGCCGAACCGGCACGCCACCAGGCACGCGCAATCCAGCGGCCATCCGGTCGTCGCCTCGGCCGAGCCCGGCGAGCGGTGGCTGTATTGCTACCCGGATGACGCCTTCGCCGAGTACTGAGAAACTCTCCCCCGGCGGGTCCGCAAGGGCCCGTCCTGCGTGGGCGTGAACGTGGACGTCCGCGCGGCGCTAGGCGGCGCACCGATGGTGTCGCTCGCCGGCGTGCGGTTCGCGTACGGCGAGCGGGTCATCCTCGACGACCTGCACCTCTCGATCGCCGCCGGCGAATCGGTGGCGCTCGTCGGCCGCAGCGGCGCCGGCAAGTCCACGCTCCTCAAGTTGATCAACCGCCTGCTCCTGCCGCAATCGGGAACCATCCTCGTGCAGGGACGCGACACGCGCGACTGGGATCCGATCGCGCTCCGCCGCCGCACCGGCTACGTGCTGCAGGAGATCGGCTTGTTTCCGCACCTGACCGTCGAGGAGAACGTCGCGCTGGTGCCGCGGCTCGAAGGGTGGCCGCCGGAGCGGCGGCGCGCGCGAGCGCACGCCCTGCTGGATCTGGTGGGGCTGCCGGCGGCGGAATTCGCCGCGCGCTGGCCGCGCGAGCTCTCCGGCGGCCAGCGCCAGCGCGTCGGCGTCGCGCGCGCGCTCGCCGTCGATCCGCCCATCCTCCTGATGGACGAGCCGTTCGGCGCGCTCGACTCGACGACGCGCGACGAGCTGCGGTCGGAGTTCCAGCGCATCCGCCGGCACCTGCGGCAGACGGTCGTCCTCGTCACCCACGATCGGGACGAAGCCTTTGCGCTCGGCGACCGCGTGACGGTGCTCGAGCAGGGACGCCTGACATGCGCCTCCTGAACTTCTGGATGACGCACGGCGCCGAGCTCGGCGCGATGATCGAGCGCCACCTCTTTCTCGTGCTCTGGTCGACGGTCGTGGCCGCCGCGATTGGGCTGCCGGCGGGAATCGTCGCGGCGCACCGCCCGCGCATCGGGCGTCCGCTGCTGGCGGCGGCGAGCATCGCGCAGACGATTCCCAGCCTGGCGCTGCTCGGTTTCCTGCTGCCGCTGCCGTTCATCGGCGGCATCGGTCCGCGCATCGCGATCGTCGCGCTGGTTCTCTACGCGCTGCTGCCGATCGTGCGCTCGACGGCGGCGGGCCTGCGCAGCATCGACCCCTCGGTGAGGGACGCCGGCATCGCGATGGGGATGACACCGCGGCAGCTGCTGTGGCTCGTCGAGCTGCCGCTCGCGCTGCCGTCCATCGTCGCCGGCATCCGCATCGCGACCATCGTCGGCATCGGCACCGCGACGATTGCCGCCGCGATTGGCGCGGGCGGCCTCGGCGAATACATCTTCCGCGGCCTCTCGATGGTGGATTCGACCGTCATCCTCGCCGGCGCGATTCCCGCGGCGCTGCTCGCGCTCATCGCGGACGGCGTGCTGACGTGGGTGGAACGGCGGCTTGCGCCGGGCCGCCAGCGGCTGCCGCGCGCGGCGCCCGCGGCCGTCGCCGCGGCGTCGCTGCTGGTCGCAGCGCTCGCCGCCGTGGGCATCGGCTCCGCGCGCCCCGATGCGATCGTGGTCGGCTCGAAGAACTTCACCGAGCAGGTGCTGCTCGGCGAACTGCTCGCGCAGACGCTCGAGCGCCGGGGGCTGACCGTCACACGACGGCTGAATCTCGGCGGCTCGTTCATCTGCGACCGCGCCATCCGCGCCGGCGACATCGACGCCTATGTCGAATACACGGGCACCGCGCTCGCCGCGATTCTGAAAAAGCCCATCGTCAAGGAGCCGGAGGCGGCGTTCACCGCCGTGCGCGACGCGTACGGCCGCGCGGGCCTGAGCGTGCTGCCGCCGCTCGGGTTCAACAATACGTTCGCCATCGTCGTGCGCGGCGCGGACGCGCAGGCGCTGAACCTGCGGACGATCGACGATCTCCGCCGCGTGCAGACGCAGTGGCGCCCGGGCTTCGGCTACGAGTTCGCGGAGCGGACGGACGGCTATAGCGGCCTCGCCTCGGCCTACGGGCTGCACTTCACCACGCCACCGCGTGTGATGGACCTGGATCTCGTCTACCGCGCGCTCGCCGGCAGGCAGGTGGACGTGATTGCGGGCGACGCGACCAGCGGCCTGATCAAGGCGCTCGACCTCGCGATGCTGACGGACAACCGCCGCTACTTCCCGCCGTATCACGCCGTGCCGATCGTGCGCGCCGCGGTGCTGCTGGCGCACCCGGAGGTGCGCGAGGCGCTCGCGCGGCTGGCGGGAACGATCTCCGAAGACGACATGCGCGCGATGAACGCGGCCGTGGACGTCGACCATCGTGACGTGGCGGCGACCGTCAAGGAATTTCTGACGCGGGTGCAGTAACGGAGGTCAAGAGCACAAAGGTTGACAGCCACAAAGGGCACGAAGGAGCACGAAGATGAAGTGCAACAAGCCACATCGATCGCAGAGTGGTTTGTTTTTCGTGGCATGCCCTCACCCGTGGCCGCCCTCGGCGGCCCCGGCGACCACCACCGGCACTGCTTTGTGATCTTCCCCTTTGTGCTCTTCGTGCGCTTTGTGGCTACACGTCTTCGTGCGCTTACGCCGCGGAGCTGCGGGCGAGATTCGACGTCACGAGCGACCGTATATCCGCGGCGGATCGCGCGCCCGCGGCGCTGTGAACCTGGCGGCCCCCCTGGAAGATCGCGAGCGTTGGAATCGAGCGGATCCGGAAGCGTTCGCCAAGCTCCGGCACCGCGTCGGTATTCACTTTCGCGACGAGCCATCGGCCCGCCGCCTCTTTCGCCACCTTCTCGAGCTCCGGCGCCATCATGCGGCACGGCCCGCACCACGGCGCCCAGAAGTCGACGACGACCGGAAGAGTGGACGCGGCAATCAATGCATCGAACGTCGCGGCATCGGACACCTCGACCGCCTCGGCCGGCGCCGACAACTGCGTCTGGCAGGCGCCGCAGCGCGCCGCCGAGGCGAGCGTGGCATAGCGCAGCCGGTTGGTCTTGCCGCACGACGGGCACGGCACGAGAACACCGCTTCGATCCAGCTTGCTCGATGACATAGCGATCTGGTCAACGCAATGGGCGTGCCGGCACGGGTGGTTCACGCTTCCGGGGTGAACTACAGTAGCCGTTACCCATGTCTTCCTCCCGCCGCTTCCTCCAGGACATTGCCCACGACGCGATGCGCGACCGCGGCTTCGAGCCGGACTTCTCCCCGGCCGCCCAGGCGCAGGTCGCAAGCCTGCACGGCCCCGCCCCGACGGACGGCCGCCGCGACCTCCGGAATCTACTGTGGTGCTCCATCGACAACGACGACTCGCGCGACCTCGACCAGCTCTCGGTCGCCGACGCGTCATCCGGCCAGCTGAAGCTGCTCGTCGCCATCGCCGACGTCGACTCGCTCGTGCCGCGCGACACGCCGGTCGATCAGCATGCCGCGCACAACACGACCTCCGTCTACACGGGCGCGCAGATCTTCCCGATGCTGCCGGAGCGCCTCTCCACCGACCTCACGTCGCTGAACGAGGACGAGGACCGCCACGCGATCGTCATCGAGTACGTCGTGCACGAGGACGGGAGCGTCGGCGAGTCGGACGTCTACGCCGCGGTGGTCCGCAACCGCGCGAAGCTCGCCTACCCGAGCGTGGGCGCGTGGCTCGAGGGCGACGCGCCGCCGCCGCCGAAGATCGCCGAGGTGCCGGGGCTCGACGCGAACCTCCGCCAGCAGGATCGCGCCGCGCAGGCGCTCAAGAAGCGGCGTCACGAGATGGGGGCGCTCACGCTGGCGACGATCGAGCCGCGGCCGGTGTTCGAGGACGACACGCTGCGCGACCTCGCGGAAGCGCAGCGCAGTCGCGCCACCGAGCTGATCGAGGACCTGATGGTCGCGTCCAACGGCGTCGTCGCCCGCTTCCTCGAGGACCACGGCCTGGCGTCGCTGCGGCGCGTGGTCCGCGTGCCGCAGAAGTGGCCGCGCATCGTCGAACTGGCGGCGCAGCATGGTTCGCGCCTGCCCCGCGATCCCGACGCGGTGGCGCTCGAGGAATGGCTGCTGCGGCAGCGGGCGGAGGATCCGCAGCGCTTCCCCGATCTTTCGCTCTCCGTGGTGAAGCTGCTCGGACGGGGCGAGTACATCGTCGAGCACCCGGGCGAGGATGCGACCGGGCATTTCGGACTCGCGGTGCAGGACTACACGCACTCGACCGCGCCGAACCGGCGCTTCCCGGATCTCGTGGCGCAGCGCATCGTCAAGGCCGCCCTCGAACCGCACGCGCGCAACGCGGCGCCCCCGCCCTACGCCGACGCGGAGCTGCAGGCCATCGCCGAGCGCTGTACCGAGCGCGAGGACGCGGCGAACAAGGTCGAGCGCCTCGTGCGGAAGGCGGCCGCGGCGGTGCTGCTGCAGCCGCGGATCGGCGAACGGTTCGACGCCATCGTCACCGGCGCGTCCGAGAAAGGCACGTGGGTGCGCATCCGGAAGCCGCCGGTCGAAGGGCGGCTCGAGCGCGGCCACGAGGGGCTGGACGTCGGCGACCGCGTGCGGGTGAAGCTCGTGCACACCGACCCGGCGCGGGGTTTCATCGATTTCGCGCGCGCGTGAGGATTGGCTTGCCAAATAATTGCCGGCAATGTGTGCTATGCTCCCCGCGCCTGCTACTCGCGCCGCCCGCGATCATTCCGTACACGGCCTGATGTCCATTTACCTCGTCAACCCGAGCCACGTCTCGTTCGGTATCGGCGTCATTACGCCCCGCTGGCTGTATGTGCTGGCGGCCGCCACGCCGGATTCGTACGGTCCGCCACGCGTCGTCGACGAGACGCTCGAGCAGATGGACGTCGCCACCATCGAGCGGGGCGACATCGTCGGCATCGGGATTCACACGGGCAACGCGCTGCGCGGCTACGAGGTCGGGACCGCCGCGCGCCAGGCGGGCGCGACGGTGATCTTCGGCGGCATCCACGCCACCCTCTACCCGGAGGAGGCGCACGACCTCGGCGGCGCGCACGCGGTCGTCACCGGCGACGGCGATCACGTGTGGGCGGAGGTGCTGCGCGACGCCACCAACGGGACGCTGCGTCCGAAGTACGCCGGCGGACAGATCGAAGGGACCGACTTCATCCCGGCGCGCTGGAGCCTGCTGCCCGAGGGGCGCTACATGTGGGCGTCGGTACAGACGGTGCGCGGCTGCCCCAAGCACTGTTCGTTCTGCTCGGTCTGGCGCACCGATGGCCAGCGGCCGCGGCAGCGCGGCTACGAGCAGGTGGTGGACGAAATTGTCGAGCTGCGGCGCCGCGGGTTCCGCTTCATCGCGCTGGCCGACGACAACTTCTACCCGGTGACGCTCGAAGACCTGCGCATGGCGGATCGCCGCGAGGACAAGTCGCAGCTGCACCGGCTGCAGGAGCTGCGCGCGGAGCGCTTCGCGCTGATGGCGCAGCTCGCCAGGCTGCCCGACGACACTGTCTTCTTCACGCAGATCACGATGGAGGCGGCCGAGGACCCGGAGTTCCTCGGGGCCATGAAGCGCGCGCACATCAGGGGCGCGCTCGTCGGCGTCGAATCGGTGACCGAAGAGGGACTGAAGTCGATCTACAAGAATTTCAACGAGAGCGGCGAATCGCTCGTCCGGCGCCTGCGCGCGTTCCGCGAGAACGACGTGCACGTGCTCGGCTCCTTCATCTTCGGGCTGCCGGGCGACCGGCCCGACTCGTTCGACGCGACGCTGAAGGTGGCTGAGGACGCGGGCCTCACCTTCGCGCAGTTCGTGATGCTGACGCCGTTTCCCGGCACGCTGGACTTCGCGGCGTGGGAGAAGTCGCTCGGCGAGAACCCCGAGCGCATCGGCGGCATCCCGATCAACCGGCACTGGCTGATCCCGCAGTCGCAGCGGCCGAAGATCTATACGGCGCACCCGGTGATGTCGGCGGATCAGATTCGTAATCGCACGCAGGAAGTCTGGGACCGCTTCTATAGCCTGCCAAGCATCTGGCGCCGCGCAACCGCGTCGTGCGTGTCGCTGAAGGCGCGGCTGGCGTTCGTGCTGATTTCGAAGATTTACCGCCAGATGTACGCCAACACGGGGATTGCCACCGACAGCGCCCGCGTGAGCCGATCCGCCCAGTGGGCCCGGCTCATGGCACGTCCGTGCCGACGATTGTTTGCAGGACGGCCAATGCCAGAGCTTAGGCTGCACTGAAGCCTGATCCCTCCGCCCTGAAACCCTGACACCTGACGCCTGAAACCTTTTATACTGCGGCCGTTAAAGGAAGCAGACGCCCCGCCGGCCTAGCGACGTCAGTATCGATACGAGAGCTCGCCCTCGCGTCCCTCCTGCGCCAGCCAAGCTTGAGCATCCCGCTCCGAGCGCCGCGTTTCCCACAGAGCATCCTTCGATGCGCAGAGTGCAGAATGGGCAACAAACTCTATGTCGGCAACATCCCGTACGACACCAATGAAGACGACCTGACCGCGTTGTTTGCGAAAGCCGGCAACGTCGCGACCGTGAACGTCATGCGCGACCGTGAAACCGGCCGCGCGCGCGGCTTCGCGTTCGTGGAAATGGCAACCGACCAGGACGCGCAGAATGCGATCGCCCAGCTGCACGAACAGAGCTTCGGCGGACGGACGCTGACGGTGAACGAAGCGAGGCCGATGCAGCCGCGTGGCGGCGGCGGCGGCGGATTTGGTGGCGGCGGCGGAGGACGCGGTGGACGCGGTGGGGGCGGAGGCGGCCGGCGGCAGGAGCCGCGCTGGTAAGCTTCACCTTCCAACTTTCAACTTCCAACTCCCAAGCAGTCTCGACGTCGAGGCCGCTTGGGAGTTGCTGTTTTAGGGAGTTGGGAGTTGCGATTCGGTATTGGGAGTTGTGGTAGTTGGGAGTTTTGGCAGTTGGAAGTTGGGAGTTGGGAGTTCGCGATGCTGCCCGAGTGGACCATCAAAGGTACCGAGATCGTCAACTGCAACTGCGAGTGCGGATGTCCCTGCCAGTTCAGCCGCCTGCCGACGCACGGCTTCTGCCAGGCGTCGATCTTCGTGGACATCGAGCAGGGCACGTTTGCCGATGAGCCGCTCGACGGCCTTCGCTTCGGCATCGTCGTCGCCTGGCCCGGCCCCATTCACAAGGGGAACGGCACGATGCAGGTGATCGTCGACGAGCGCGCCAACGGCGCGCAGCGCGCCGCGCTCGAGCTGGTCGCGCAGGGGAAGGCGTCCGAGCCGGGCAAGGCGGCGTTGTCCATCTACGGCGCGATGACCTCCACCTTCCTGCCTACGCTCGCCAGGCCGATCGACCTGACCTTCGACTACGAGAAGCGCACGGCGTCGCTTCGCGTCCCCGGCATCCTCGACGGGAGCATCGGCCCGCTGAAGAACGCGGTGACCGGCGAACCGCACCGCGCGCTCATCCGGCTGCCGAACGGCTTCGAGTTCACCGACGCCGAGGTCGCCAGTGGGCGGACGAAGACGACGGGCGACGTCGTGCTCGACTTCACCGAGACGCACGCGCACTTCGCGCGCGTGCACTGGAGCGCGCAGGGGGTAATCCGGTAGGCCTTGGGCTTTGGGCTTCGGGCGCCTGTAGCCCGTAGCTGGAAACGAAGCTCGGGTGCGCTGGTGCGCGTAGAATTGCAACTATGCGCACTGCCGCTCTCCGTCTCACCGTTCTCGTTGCCGCCATTGCCGCGAGCTCATGCGGCGGCGGCACCAGCAGCACGCAACAGCCGCAGGCGTCGAACGCCGCGGCGCCGGCCGCGAACCGGACGAACGCGTCGGTCAACAAGGCGGACTATCCGGTGTTTCCCAACGCCGACGCCGGCGCCGACCCCGCCGTGCCCGCCGAGCAGGGCGGCAAGGGATTCAAGGGCGAGGGATGGCAGACCAACGCCGACTACGAGTTGGCGGGCAGTCCCCAGGCCGTGAAGGGCGGCACCTACCGCGAATACCAGCCGGACTTCCCGACCACACTGCGTCTCCACGGGCCAGATTCGAACTACATCCTCAACAGCATGATCGGCGGCATGGTCTACGAGTCGCTGCTCACGCTGCACCCGGCCACGCTCGACTACATTCCCGTCCTCGCCACTCACTGGCAGATCTCGCCGGACAAGATGACGTTCCGCTACCGCGTCGATCCGAACGCGCGCTGGTCCGACGGCGAGCCGGTCGTCGCGGACGACGTGGTCGCCACCTGGTCGCTGCTGACGGACAAGGCACTGCAGGATCCTTCCGAAGCGCTCGTCTACGGGAAGTTCGACAAGCCGGTCGCCGAGAGCAAGTACATCGTCTCGGTCCACACCAAGGACTTGAGCTGGCGCAACTTCCTCTACTTCAGCGCGTCGATGCAGGTCCTGCCGTCGCACATCCTCAAGAGCGTCAACGCCGCGGCCTACGTCAAGGACTACAACTTCAAGCTGCTGCCGGGGACGGGGCCGTACGAGGTGCGCGACGCCGACGTCGTCAAGGGCAAGTCGCTGACCATCCACCGCCGCACCGGCTACTGGGCCGAGAAGGTCCGCCGCAACGTCGGCACCGGCAACTTCGACAACATCACCGAAATCATCGTGCGCGATCGCAAGCTGGCGACGGAGATGTTCAAGAAGGGCGACCTGGACGCACTCGCGCCCGTGACCGCGCAGGACTGGGTCGAAGAGCTGGGGAAACTCGACAAGGTCGAGGCGGGGCTGATCCAGCGGCGAAAGGTGCACAACGAGAGCCCGCGCGGACATATGGGCCTGGCCATCAACATGCTGAAGCCGCCGCTCGACGACGTGCGGGTGCGCGAGGCGCTGCAGCACCTGCTGAACCGCCCGTTGATCATCGAGAAGCTGTTGTACAACGAGTACGAGCCGATCAACTCGTTCTACGCGGGCACCCCCTACGAGAATCCGAACAATCCGAAGAACGAGTACGACCCGGCGCTCGCGGTCAAGCTGCTCGCCGACGCGGGCTGGAAGGATCGCGACGCGCAGGGGCGGCTGACGAAGAACGGCCAGCCGCTCAGCGTCGAGGTGCTCTACTTCTTCAAGCAATACGAGGGCGCACTGACGACGTACCAGGAGGACCTGCGCAAGGTCGGCATCGGCCTCAACCTCCGCTACCTCACGCCGGAAACGCTCTACTCGCTGGTCTACCAGCGGAAATTCGAGCTGGCGATGGTCAGCTACGGCGGACTGGTCTTCCCGAACCCCGAGACGTCGGTCGCCTCCGCGCTCGCCGACCAGAACAACAACAACAACATCACTGCCTTCAAGAACAAGCGCGTGGACGAACTGCTGCCGCAGTACGACAAGGAGTTCGACCAGAAGAAGCGCATCGCCATGATCCGCGAGATCGACGGCCTCGAGGCCAACGCGCATGATTACGTGCTGTTCTGGGAGCCGTCGTACATCCGCATTGCCTTCTGGAACCGGTTCGGCATGCCGCCCGGGTCGTTGTCGCGCTTCGGCGACTACACCGATCCTCCCAGCCTGTGGTGGATCGATCCGGCCAAGGACGCCGCGCTGAAGCAGGCGCTGGCGAACAACGGGAAGCTGCCGGTCGGCGCGATTGACGACACCTACTGGGCCGACTACGCCAAGCAGCACCCGACCGAAGAAAGCGAAGGCTTCAGCGGGCAGAAGTGAGCGCCTACTTCCTCCGGCGATTCCTGCTCATCATCCCGACGTTCCTCGGGATCACGGTCGCCGTCTTCGTCATCATGCAGTTCGTGCCGGGAGGCCCGGTCGAACGGCGCCTGTTGCAGATCCAGATGGCCGCCTCGCAGGGAGGCGGCCTCACCGCGAGCGGCCCGCAGTCGCTGCCCGAGGACGCCATCGAGCAGATTCGCGCCTACTACGGCTTCGACAAGCCGGTCCACATCCGCTACGCGCAGTGGCTCTGGAAAGTGCTGCACCTGGATCTCGGCACCTCGTACGTCTACCAGGACCCGGTGTGGGACGTGATTCGATCGCGCTTCCCCATCTCGATCTTCCTCGGGCTCACCGGGTTCCTGCTCAGTTACATCATCTGCATCCCGCTCGGCGTGCTCAAGGCGGTACGCCACGGCTCGTCGTTCGACGTCGCGAGCAGCGCGCTCGTCTTCATGGGCTACTCGGTGCCCGGCTGGGCGCTCGGCACCGCGCTGCTCGTGCTGTTCGGCGGCGGCAGCTTCTGGAGCGTGTTCCCGCTCGGCGGGTTCAGGCCGGACAACTGGGATTACCTCTCCGCCTGGGGCAAGGTCACCGGCCAGCTGCGCCACATGTTCCTGCCGGTCGTCTGCTACATGGTCGGCTCGTTCGCCACGCTGACGATCCTGTCGAAGAACTCGCTGATGGAGAACCTCGGGCAGGATTATGTGCGGACGGCGTTCGCCAAGGGGCTGCACGAGCGGCGCGTCATCTTCAAGCACGCGCTGCGGAACTCGCTCATCCCGCTCGTCACGGGGCTCGGCAACGTCATCAGCCTGATCCTCGCCGGCTCGTTCCTCATCGAGCGCGTCTTCAACATCGACGGCATGGGGTATCTCGGCTACACGGCCATCCTGCAGCGTGACTATCCGGTCGCGCTCGGCATCCTCGTCATCGACAGCCTGCTGATGCTGGTCGGCAACATCCTCTCCGACATCATCTACGCGACCGTCGATCCGCGCATCCGGTTCAAATGAGCACCCCCGAGCCCGCCGTCGACAATCTCACCCACGTGCCGCCCGACCTGGCGTCGTCGATGCTGCCGCCACCGGTGACGACGACGCCGCCGCCCGAGTCACTGCTGCGGAAGCGCCTGCGGAAGTTCCGGCGCCTCAAGCGCGGATACTTCTCGTTCGTGTTCGTCGTCACGGCGTACCTGATCTCGTTCTTCCTGCCGCTGATTGCCAACAACATCGCGCTGCTCGTCCGCTACAACGGCAGCTATTACGTCCCGATCGTCCATTACCGGAGCGCGAGCGAGTTCGGCCAGGCGGCGTTCGGCGACCCGGATTACCGCGCGTTGAAGCAGCAGTTCGCCGCCGCGGGCCAGGGCAACTGGGTGCTGATGCCGCTGATTCCCTACGGTCCGAACGAAGCGCTGCTCGATCTGCCCGGCACACCGCCCAACCCGCCCTCGGCGCAGCATCCCTTCGGCACCGACGATCGCGGACGCGACGTCCTGGTGCGGCTGGCCTACGGTCTCAACATCTCGCTGACGTTCGCGCTGCTGGTCGCCCTGGTCGGCAACATCGCCGGCATCGCGGTCGGCGCCTCGCTCGGTTACTTCGGCGGCCGCATCGACATCTTCGGCCAGCGCGGCATCGAGATCTGGTCCTCGCTGCCGTTTCTCTACGTCGTCATCATCATCGGCTCGGTCATCGTGCCCGTCTACACGCCGGGCCGCTACCAGCTGCTGCAGCCGTCGCTCTGGCTGCTGGTCGTCATCCTCGCGGCGTTCGACTGGATGGGGATCACCTATTACATCCGCGGCGAGTTCTACCGCGAGAAGGCGAAGGATTACGTCGGCGCCGCGATTGCGACCGGCGTGTCGGAGCCGGGCATCATGTTCCGGCACATCCTGCCCAACGCGCTGACGCCGGTCGTCTCGTTCGCGCCGTTCGAGATCGTGGCCAACATCAGCGCGCTGGTCGCGCTCGACTTCCTCGGCTTCGGACTCCCCGCGCCGACACCGAGCTGGGGCGAGCTGATCGGCCAGGGGATGGAGAATCTGACGAAGTGGTGGCTCGTCTTCTACCCGCTCGGCGTGCTGTTCCTGACGCTGCTGCTCGTCGTCTTCATCGGCGAAGCGGTGCGTGAGGCGTTCGACCCGAAAGAGTTCTCGCGCCTGCGATGAGCCTGCCGGCTGCACAAGGCGGACCTGAAGGTTCGCCTCTACTGACCATACGTGGACTGCGAACCTATTTCTACACGGAGTCTGGCGTCGCCAAGGCGGTTGACGGCGTCGACCTCGACATCGCGCAGGGCGAGGTGCTCGGACTGGTCGGCGAGTCGGGGTCGGGCAAGAGCGTCACCGCGCTCAGCATCCTGCGGCTCATCCCGGACCCGCCCGGCCGCATCGTCGCCGGCGAGATTCTCTACAAGGGACGCGATCTGCTGCAGCTCTCGTGGGACGACATCCGCGAGATTCGCGGCAACGAGATCAGCATGGTGTTCCAGGAGCCGATGACGTCACTGAACCCGGTGTTCACGATCGGGATGCAGGTGATGGAAGTGATCCAGGCGCATCAGCGGGTGAGCAAGCGGGAGGCGCACGCGCGCGCGGTCGAGATTCTCACCGAGGTCGGCATCCCGGACCCCGAGCAGCGGATGAAGCAGTACCCCCACCATTTCTCCGGCGGGCAGCGGCAGCGCGTCATGATTGCGATCGCGCTCGTGCTCAACCCGTCGCTGCTCATCGCCGACGAGCCGACGACCGCCCTCGACGTGACCATCCAGGCGCAGATCCTCGACCTGATGCTCGAGATGAAGGAGCGGCGCGCGGGGGCGTCCATCCTCCTCATCACGCACAACCTCGCCGTCGTCGCCGAGACGTGCGACCGGGTGGCGGTGATGTACGGCGGCAAGATCCAGGAGGTCGCCTCGATCGACGCCTTGTTCGATGCGCCGTTTCACCCCTACACGCACGGCCTGCTCGGCTCGATCCCCAGCGTCGACGGGAAGAAGGCGCACAGGCTGACCGTCATTCCCGGCTCCGTGCCGGACATCTACCACCTTCCGGTGGGGTGCAAGTTCGTGACGCGCTGCCCCTACGCCTTCGAGCCGTGTCCCGACATCGAGCCGCCGCTCATCGAGGACGCGCCGGGCCACTGGGTGCGTTGTCACCTCTACCCGCACGGCGGCACGCCGGCCGTGCCGCCTCCAGCCAAATGAGCGGCGACGTTCTGCTCGACGTCCAGAACCTCGTCGTCAGGTTCCCCGTCTTCGGCGGCATCCTGCTGCGCCGCGTCGGCGAGGTGGAAGCGGTCAAGGGCATCTCATTCCAGCTGCAGCGCGGCGAAACGCTCGGCCTGGTCGGCGAGTCCGGCTGCGGCAAGACGACGGTGGGGCGCGCGATCATCAACATCCTGCGCGCGATGAGCTATCGCGTGGAGATCAGCGGGCGCGTCCTCTACCACCACGCGTCGGGTGTCGTCGACCTCGCGCCGCTGTCGCGCACGCAGATGCGGCCCTACCGCGCCGACATCCAGATGGTCTTCCAGGATCCGTACTCGTCGCTCAACCCGCGGAAGACCGTCGATCAGATCGTCGGCGAGCCGCTGCGCATCCACACGAAGATGTCGCGCGGCGAGCGCGCCGAGCGCGTCCGCTGGCTGCTCGAGAAGGTGGGCCTGTCCGCGCGCCACGTCAACCGCTACCCGCACGAGTTCTCCGGCGGGCAGCGGCAGCGCATCGGCATCGCGCGCGCGCTGGCGACCAACCCGAAGATCGTCATCGCCGACGAGCCCGTCAGCGCGCTCGACGTGTCCGTCCAGGCGCAGGTGATCAACCTGATGCAGGATCTGCAGCAGGAGTTCGGCCTCTCCTACATCTTCATCGCGCACGATCTCTCCGTCGTGCGGCACATCTCCAATCGCATCGCGGTGATGTCGTGGGGCGACATCGTCGAGATCGGGCCGGCGGAAGAGATCTACCAGCATCCGCAGCATCAGTATTCGAAGACGCTGCTCGCGGCCGCGCCGCGGCCGGACCCGGCGTTCAATCGCGCGCGCCGGCGATCGTAGCCGCGGCCCGTGGGCAGCGGGCAGTGGGCAGTCGGCCTTGCAGGGTGTCGCGGCGGTAAAGGGCCGGTCGTCAGACCGATCAGATGATCGGATCGGGCTCGATGTGCGGATGCCACGAATGTCCGCACATGCGACAGTGACACAGCGTCAGGCTCAGATTCCCCGCCAGCACGCGTTCCGCGGTGACGTGATCGGGAACCCCGCAATTCGGGCAGCGATGGTCCGTGCAGAGCGACCTGGATTCACCGAGAAGGGTCGGGACGTCCGTCATCTGTTCCATCCGCTGTGCATCCTATGTGCCCACGGGCTTCGGCTCAAGGTGAGCCGTATCTTATCTCCGCCGCAGTACGCGCTTGATCATCGACATCGTTCCTTCCACCCCTAAGGCCAGTGACATGGCGATGAACACGACGCTATACGGACCGACAATCAGCAGCGCGGCGACGATGGGCGGCAGCGGCGGAATCGAGAGCTTGACGGCCCATGCCACCGCCGCACCTGCGGCCGCCGCGATCCACAACTTCGCGACGTAGCTGGCCGGCAGGCCCGTCGTGCCGATGCGCGCGTTCAGTGTCCGGCGGAGCAGCAGCATCTCCACCCATCCCGCGATGCCGGCCGACGCGGTGAGGCCGGCCGCGCCCCACGCCTGCGGAACACCGAGCAGGCGCGGTAACGGAATCGCGAACAGGTAGCCGAGCACGGTCGTCAGCACGACGCGCACGATGGCGAACCGCAGCGGCGTGCGGGTGTCGCGGAGCGCGTAATACGACGACGAGTACAGACGGCCGAGCGTCGAGGCGAGCAGGCCCACCACGGACCCGGCAAGGATGCCCCAGACATACAGCGCATCCTCGTGGCGGAATCGCCCCGTCTGCAGCAGTGCCGCGACGAGCACGTCGCCGAGCGCGAGGAACGCCATCGCGGACGGCACGACGAAGAACGCGATGCGCCGCAGCCCGGCATCGAGCCGCCGCCGCAGCATTTCCTGTCCCCCGGCATCGGTGCCCGCCTCGCCCGACATCGTCGGCAGCTCCGCGGCCGCCACCGACATGCCGAAGAGGCTGACGGGCAGCGTGTAGAGCACCTGGGCGTTCGCGATGCCCGTCACCGCGCCCGTCGGCAGCAGGCTCGCCAGCAGCGCGTCGATGTAGGCGCTCACCTGCACGACGCCGCGGCTGATGAAGACGGGCACGAAGTTGCGCGAGACGATGCGCACCTGCTCGGACGCGAGGTCGAGGGCAAAGCGGAGGTCGGGCGCCACGCGTACGACGACCGGGACCTGCACCGCGAACTGCACGAAGCTGCCGACGACCGATCCCCAGGCGAGCAGTACCGCGAGCCGCGGCAGCGAGGACGAGGGGCCGAAGAGCACCAGCGTCGCGATCATCACGGCGTTCCACAACACGGGCGCGGCATACGAGAGCAAAAATCGCTGGTGGCTGTTCAGGACGCCGAGGCACCAGGCGGACAGCACGAGCAGTCCCGCGCCGGGAAAGAGGATGCGAACGAGCTGGATGGTCAGCGCGCGCTTGTCGCCGGTGAAGCCGGGCGCGATGGCGGCGATGAGCATTGGCGTCGCCAGCACGCCGGCCAGCACCAGCACCGAGACGAGGAGCGCGAGCAGCGTGCCGACGGCACCGGCGACCCGATCCGCGTCCCGCCGCTCGCCGCGCGCGACGAGCGCCGCGTAGACCGGGATGAACGACGCGGAGAGCGCGCCCTCGCCGAACAGGTTCTGCAGGAAGTTCGGGATGCGGAACGCCGCGTTGAACGCGTCGGCGGCGTCCGATTCGAGGCCGAAGTAGTGCGCGAAGACCTGCAGGCGGACGAGGCCCGCGAGGCGGCTGAGGAGGATGCCGGCCGCGACGAACATCGCGCCGCCACGGCGGCTTGGCGGTCCGCCGGGTCGCGGGCTCGCCGGTTCGGCGGGTCGCGGGCTCGGAGGTTCGCTGGTTCGGTCGTTCAGAAGCGCGCAGCCGTCAGTTGATCGAGCAGGAGCCGGGCCCGCGCGGGTCGCCGCACTGGCCGCACGCGCCGGGACCGTTCATCTCCCGCGGGCTGCCGTTGGCATGCGCCGCGAAGACCGACAGGCGCTTCTCCAGCGCCGTGCCGTGGCACGACGGGCACTGCGGCGTTTCGGCGCCGCGGACCAGCAGCTCGAACTGATGAGAGCAACTCTGACACTGATATTCGTACAAGGGCATACGTCGATTATCGCAGGTTAACGCGTGGCGGCCGGCGGGGCCGGCTTCTGCGGCACGCGGAACGCCACGAGCTCGCCGCTGTACCCGTTCCCCGAGATGGCGACCACCAGGTACTGGCGCCCGTTCAGCATGTACGTCATCGGCGACCCGGTCTGCGGCGCGGGCATGTACACCGCTCCGACCTCGGCGCCGGTTGCCTTGTCGTACGCGCGCAGCATCGCGCCGCGCTGGCCGTTCGGCGTCGTGCCGAAGCCGGGCTCGCCGGCGATCACCAGCGACCTGGTGACGAGCACGCCGATGCGCCCGTTGGCGCGGCCGGTTCGCGGGATCGTGAGTCCCTTCAGCCCGGGATTGTTCTTGATCGCGTCGGGTGTCTCGCCGTGCGCGATCTGCCAGGCGAAGTCGCCGGTGTTGAGATTGATCGCCGAAATCGTCCCGTACGGCGGCTTCAGCAGCGGAAGACCCTGGACGGTGACCGCCGCCCCGCCGCCTTCGGCGTTGACAGGGGGCGCGCCGGCCGCGGGTACGGCCGGCGGCGGCGCATTCGGGTCGCGCGCCTGTCCGTTGACGTACGCGAACTCGGACGGCTTCGGGCCCGGAATCATGCCGATCACCGACGGATTGCGGAACGAATAGATGTAGAACACGTTCGTGTCCGGATCGAGCGCGCCACCCGGCCAGTTCGCGCCGCCCGTCGCCGAGGGCACCATCAGCAGACCGAGCGGCCCCTCCCACCGGCTGACCGGAGGCGGCGTGAACAGCGGCCCGATCTTGTAGCGCGACACGACCTTGATCGCCTCAGCCCGCAGCTCCGGCGTGAAGTCGATCAGATCGTCGGTCGCGACGCCCTGCAGGTCGTAGGCGCGGGGCTTGGTGACGAACGGTTGCGTCGGCGAATACCACTCGCCGGGCACGTCGCCCTTCGCAACCGGCCGCTCTTCGATCGGCCACACGGGCTTCCCCGTCACGCGATCGAACACGTAAAGCCAGCTCTGTTTCGTCGGCTGCGCAATGGCCTTGATCAAACGTCCATCGACCGTGATGTCGGCAAGGATGGGTGCCGCCGGTATGTCGAAGTCCCAGATCCCGTGGTGCACGAGCTGGTAGTGCCACTTCAACTTGCCGGTCTTCAGATCGAGCGCGACCAGGCTCTCCCCGAAGAGGCCCGCGCCGGGCCGGTGGCCGCCGTAGTAATCGCCGGTCGGCAGTTCCACCGGCAGGTAGAGCATCCCGAGCTCCTCGTCGACCGTCATCTGCGCCCAGACGCCGCCATTGCCCGTGTACGCCGCGGAATCGCCCTCCCAGGTGTTGGCGCCGAACTCACCGGGGCGCGGGATCGTGTGGAAGATCCAGAGCCGCTTGCCGGTCCGCACGTCGAAGCCGCGGATATACCCCTTCTCGTGGTTCTTGCTCTTCGGCGTCCCGCCCGGCAGGTGCGCCGCGCCAACGACGATGATGTCGCGGGCGATGATCGGCGCCGCGTGCAGCCCGATTTCGCCGCTTTCGAGATCGACCGGCTGGTCGTCGTCCAGCTTCAGGTCCACGATGCCGTTGCTGCCGAAGCCGGGAACGCGCTGACCGCTCTTCGCGTCGAGCGCGACCATCTGGTAGCCGGGGGTGACGTAGACGATGCGGCTCTCGCGGCCGTCGGTCCAGTAGGCGAGGCCGCGGCCCGAGAGCTTGCGCGGCGCCGACTGCGCGCGCTTCCCTTCGTCCTCGCGGTGCATCCAGAGCATCTCGCCGGTGGCCGCGTCGAGCGCCACGACCGCGCGGCGCGTGCCGGCGGTCGTGTAGATCACGCCCTTCACCATCAGCGGCGTGGACTGGAAGTTGAACTCGGGCACCGCGCCGAGCGCGTCGGTCTTGAAGCGCCAGGCGACCTCGAGGTCCTTGAAGTTGTCGCGGTTGATCTGGTCGAACGGCCGGTAGCGGCGGCTGGCGAGGTCTCCACCGTACGTCGTCCAGTCGACGCTCGTCAGCGCCTGGCCGAGGACGTCGGAGTTGACCCAGGCGACGAGAACCGCCGCGGCCAGCGTGGCCGCGAATCCGCGAAACAGGCGTGACATGTGCGTTGCCTCTCCTCGGTTGCCTCTATTGGCTCGCCTATTGACTTGCACGCTGGGCGTCGTAGCCAAGCCTCAACATGCCCGACTTCATGCCGTTGACCGTCCCCTGCGTCAGCCACTCCAGCGACGCGCGGAACAGCAGCAGGTGATTCCGCTCCCACATCGCGTTGTGCGACGAGCAGGCGAGATCGACGAACACCTTCTCCGACGAACCGGCGTCCGCGTACAGCTCGCGCACGCGCTCCTGCGGCACCTGCTTGTCGTGGGCGCCCGAGATCATCAGGAACGGTGTTTTCAGCTTCGCCGCCATCGCGGCCGGCCACGTGCCGGTCATTTCGGGCGCGCGGCGGACGCCCGGCCCCCACGTCGCGCCGACCGGGTCGGACGCCAGCATCTCGGTCCAGACCGCGTTCGACGCCGCGCGGTCGTACTGATCCGTGCACCCGACCTGCCGATCCCAGTTCACGTCGAAATCCTGCCGCGACTGCGTGTTCAGCGGCACACCGTCGGCAAGCGTCCGCTCGGCCGAGTTCGCAGGCGCGTTGCGATCGTAGGCGGGTGCGAGCACGATGAGACGCCGCACCTTGTCGGGATGTTGAGAGGCGTATCCCCCGGCGCGCGGGCCGCCGCGCGACCAGGCCACGAGCGAGACGCGCTCCACGTGTCGCAGCGCGCGGATGTAATCGACCGCCGCGCCGATCTCCGCCCAGTCGGAGGCGACCGAGGTCAGCGTGTGCGGATAACCGGGCGCGCAGGGCGCCGCGACGAACCCGGCCTGCCGATCCTTCGCGAGGTTGCAGGGATCGTTCATCGGCGCCGGCCGTGTCGAACGGCCGTAGCCGGTCATGTCCACCGCGAACACGTCGAACCCGGCCCGGGCGAGGAACGCCATCCAGCTGTAGTCCTGGTACGGCACGTCGAAGGCCACCTCCGCGGGCGTGCCCGCGCCGTGCACGAACAGGACGACGCGATCGCCGAAGGCCGACGTCCGCAGCGCGCCGCCGGCCTGCACCCGCTCGCGCACGTAGAGCTGCGCCGCCTGCCCGGCAATCGCCGGCACCGTGGACGTGACGCGGACGTAATGGTCGATCGTCAGCACGCGATCGCTGTCGTCGGCCGATGCACCCGTGACGACGAGTGGAAGAACAAATGCAACGACGCACAGCATGCGCTTCATAGTCGTGATCCTCAGGCGGACCTGAAGGTCCGCCTCTACGTACAGAATCTGAGGGTCCGCCTCTACGTTCACTGATCCCTGATCCCTGATCCCTACCGGATCCCGGATCCCGGATCCCGGCTACTGCGTCGAGTTCACCGACCGCATCCCCTTGAACGCGTATCGGTAATACCGCTGCCCATCGTTCACCTCGCCGATGAACAGGTTCCCCTTCGAGTCGACCGCGAAGCTGTGCGGGTGGAAGAACTCGCGCGCGTTGTGCCCCGCGTGCCCGCCGATGCTTTCCAGCAGCTCCATCGACTTGCGGTCGTAGACGCGAATCGCCTTGTTCGAGCCGTCCATCACGTAGAGGAACCGCTGCTCTTTGTCCGGCGAGAAGACGAAGTTGTAGACCGTCCCTTCCTGCTGCAGGGTGTTCCTGGCGACGAACACCTCCTTCACGAACGTCCCGTCCACCTTGAAGATCTGCAGCCGGTTGTTGGTGCGGTCTGCGACGTAGACGAGGTCGTCGCCGGAGACGAGCGCCGCGTGCACGGGGTTGTTGAACTGCGGCGGCGGGTCGCCCTGAATGAGCTGCGCGCGCGGCGGGAACTTGTAGCTGTCGTCCGGCTTCTTGCCGTAGGCGCCCCACGCCCGCTTGAACTTCCCCGTCTCCGCATCGAAGACGACGACGCGGTGGTTGAAGTAGCCGTCGGCGACGAAGAGCTCGTTGGCTTTCTTGTAGAGGAACAGGCTCGCCGGGCCGCCGACGTTTTCCGTGTCGCCGCTCCCCGTGTTCTTCCCGGCGTGGCCGATCTGCAGCAGGAACTTGCCCTCGCGCGTGAACTTGAGGATCTGGTTGTCCTCCTTCGCGCTGCCCGAGAGCCACACGTTGTCCTTGTCGTCGACGAAGATGCCGTGCTCGGTCTTGAACCACTCGTAGCCGGGACCGGGCTTGCCCCACGCCTGCAGCAGGCGGCCATCGGGACTGAACTCGAGCACGCTCGGCGCGGGAATGCAGCACTCGGAGGCCGGCGGATTCAGCGACGCGCCGCGCTCGCTGTCCGGGATCGTCCCCGGACGCTGAAACACCCACACGTTGTCGTGCGAATCGACGGCGATGCCGCCGACCGCGCCGGTCGCCCACTTGTTCGGCAGCGCCTGCGCCCAGAGCGGGTCGGGCTCGAACATCGGCACCTGGCGCGCCTGCGCGTCCAGGCGGACCTGAAGGTCCGCTTCGACGACGATGAAAAGCGCGACGGCGGCGCCGACCAGCAGCGCAAGCAGACGGCCTGGGAGTTGAAAGTTGGGAGTCGGCATTCTCATGTGCACACCCATCCTTGAACAGCGGGACGCGTGTCGTGACAGGGCGCCCGCCGCGCGGGCGCGGCGAGCGATTCGGGACTATAGCACCCCTCGACGCGCCTGTTACAATGTGGTTCTTTCCTTCTAAGGAGCAAAACCTCGTGGATTCACGTCTTTTCCGTACCCTCATCGCGGCGCTCGCGCTGGCATGCGCGGCGCGGATCGTCGCCGCGGCCCAGGGCAACCCCGAAGCCGCCAAGGTGAAGAACCCGATCGCGTCGTCGCCCGAATCGATCGCCGCCGGCAAGGCGGTCTACGCCAAGTGCGCCCCGTGCCACGGCGTCAACGGCGAAGGGGGGCCGGGCAACGACCTGATTCCCGCGGCGCCCAGCCTGGTGGACGCCATGTGGGATCACGGCTCGACCGATGGAGAGATCTTCGACAACATCAAGAACGGCGTGGCGCCCGACTTCAACATGGTGCCGTGGAAGGACCAGTTGAAGGACAACGACATCTGGAATGTCGTGATCTACATTCGCTCGATGGCGAAGAAATAAAAAAACTCCCAACTACCAATTCCCAACTCCCAAGCAGGTCGCTTGGGAATTGGAAGTTGGAGGTTGGGAGTTGAGCGAGCCCGATCGCCTCGCGAGCGCTACTTCGACAGCGGGTCCGGCCGGACCTGGAACTTCACCAGCTTCGCCGTGTTCCCCTTGCCGCCTTCCATGTGGAACGGCGCGCGCGTCGAGACCGGCGTGTAGATCGCCTTCCCCTTCCAGCCGCCGTTCGGATTGTCGATGCGGCCGTCGAGCCCCTTCGTGAAGTACCCCATCGGATACGGCACGCGGAACGTCACGATCTTGCCGTTGACCAGCGCGAGCAGCCCCTCGGACAGATTGCCGCCGGCCACCGGAATGTCCTTGCCCACGCCGAGCATGTCGAAGCGATCGACGAAGTCGTAGTAGGCCGAGTCCGCACTCGCGTTCTCAACCGCGCCCTTGTAGTTCGGGCCCGGCAGCGGATAGAGCGTCCAGCCCTCGGCGCAGTGCTGGCCGGTCGCGCTCGGACCGTTCTGCGCGCCCGTGCACTTCTTCCGATCGAAGCTGGCGAGCTGCCCGCTGGCGAGCACCGTCCAGACCACGCCCTTGCTGTCGACGTCCATGCCGCGCGGCGCGAAGCCCTGCGCACTTGCCTTCGGGTTGTTCCACGGCACTTCGTAGAACTCCGTCAGCGCGGTCTCCGGCGGATGCGCGCCCGGGATGAAGTGGCCGAGGCCGCCCGGCACGCCCTGCACCGTGCCCCACACCGATCCGTCCGGCGCCGGAGAGTCGCCGTAGAACGTGAAGTTCAGGCGGCGATCCTTCGTCGCGTCGGCCGGCTGATTCGGTTCGGTATACGCGTCGCGCTTGCCGTTGCCGTTGTTGTCGACGACGAATGCGCTCCAACCCTGCGACGTCTTCTCGTCGTGCGTCTTGTCCCACGCCTTCACGTCGAACCAGCCCTCGATGCCCGCCGGTCCGAACGATGACCAGATGACGTCGTTGTCGTCGAAGTTCAGGTGGCCCCAGGTGAAGCACGTGTCGATCTGCGTGACCTTCTTCGTCTTCGGGTCATACATGATCAGGCCGCGCTGCCCCTGCGCGATCGGCATCAGCTTCGCGGACGGATGATCCGAGCCCGCCCGGCACCATGCCGGCGTCTCCGGCTTGCGGACGCGCCCCGCCGCCCACACGCGGCCCTGCTTGTCCATCGCAAAGCTGTGCACCGTCGTCTGGCTGTTCCAGATCGTCTCGTCGGCCCAGTACGGCGACGGCATCGCCGGCGGCTGATCGGCGGAGCTCGGCGTGTCCGCATCGCGCGGGCTGACCTTGATCATGCTCGCCGTGTTCGTCTTCGGATCGATCACCGGGAAGTAATCGCCGCTCTCCTCGAGCGCGCCGTAGATGGGTCCGTTCGCGTTGACCGTCGGGTTGCGTTTGTCAGAGGAGATCGCGTCGTGCAGGTAGACCTTCGGGTCCGCCCAGTCCCAGGTCGTCACGACGACGTTGCGCTCGATGCCCTGCGGACGCGACGGCGTCGCGCTCGGCAGCTCGCCCTTGGCGACGCGATCGGTCCAGTCGGCATACATCGCGAGCGCGCGGGCGCGGCCCACCTGCGTGAAGCGGGCGCTCATGCCGCCGCCGGCCTGGCCGGACTGGATGCGGCGATCCCACGCCATCTTCGTGTCCTCGAACTGGCCGAGGATGCTCGCCGGGATCGTGCGCGTCGCGGGCCCGCCCATCTGATGGCAGCCCGTGCAGCCGTCCGTGTTGACGATGTTGCGGATCCAGTCGCTCTGCGTCTTCATGTTGGGCGAGATGCCGTTGCCCTTGTCACCCGTGCCGGGGAAGTCGGACTTCGGCGGCAGTTGCAGCAGCGCGAACCAGTACTGCGCCGGGTAGTACTGGGCGGCCGCCTTCTTGTCGGGCGCCGCCACCGCCTTGAGGTTGACGATCTTGCCAGGCGCCGACTTGACTTTCGCCGAGTCGACCAGCCCGTAGCCGCGCACCCAGACGTCGTATTCCCCCGCCGGCAGATCGGGCACGACGTAGCGGCCGCGGTCGTCGGTCACCACGCTCTTGATCAGCCTGGTCGGCGTCGAATGCGTCTCCGCGATCACCCACACGCCGGCCTCGGGGCCCTGCGCGCCGGTGACGACGCCGCCGATGTCGTCGTTGTCGATCGCGGGCGCCGCGCCGGCCTGGCCGGACATGCGGACGGAGCTCGTCGCGAAAAATACGATGACGGCCAAGCCCAGAAGTAACGCGGACAGTCTCTTCCTCATGCCTGTCTCCTTATTCCTGTTCCGAGGAATGGATCCTTATAGCACAGGCGCCGTCGTGCCGTCGCCCCTCCCGCACGGCATTTTGACGGCCCGACAGTTCGTATTCGACGGGCTGCCGGGCGTCGTAAGTCCATCAGCGGACGCGGGCTATCAGGAGTGCTCCATGGCGAGCTCTGCCTGCAGGCTCTCGCGGTCGCGGAAGTTCTCGTGATCGGGCCATCGTACGCCTCGCGCCGCAGCATGTCCGCCGCCGCGAGGCCGGCGGCGCCGCCGTCGACGATCACCACCGATGCGGGAGCGCCGGCGGCCGTCGCACGCGCCGCGCAGGCATCGACCTTGGGGTCGGCCCGGGCGAGCTTCTCACGCACGAAGACGACATCACCCGTGCGCTCGACCCGCCAGCAGGCAATCGGATCGAGCGCCGGCGCGCGCACCGCCTCGCGGGTACGCAGGCTGAAACAGGCGTGATGCCATGGACACCGCAGGGTGCCGTCGGCAGTGATGCCGTCGGCCAGCGGCCCGTGATAGTGCGTGCAGTAGGTGCACCAAACGTTGCTGTGGAAACGCGCCTGTGGGGAACGGGGCGTATAATCCGCCCACTCTGCGGGAGGCCCCCATGATCACGCGCTGTACCTCTGTGCCTCTATGGCTCATCATCACCGCCATGTGTGCGGCGCCGGCATGGGCACAGGGCGTGGCTACCGGCAGCATTGCCGGCGTCGTCAAGGACGCGTCGGGCGGCGTGCTCCCCGGCGTCACCGTCGAGGCGAGCAGCCCGGCGTTGATCGAAAAATCACGCGCGGCGGTCACCGACGATCAGGGCGCGTACAAGATCGTCGACCTGCGGCCCGGCGTCTATGCCGTGACGTTTTCCCTGGCGGGCTTCGGGACGGTCAAGCGCGAGGGCGTCGAGCTCACCAGCAACTTCACGGCGGCCATCAACGTGGAGATGAAGGTCGGCTCGCTCGAAGAGACGATCACCGTCACGGGTGAAAGTCCCGTCGTCGACACGCAGAACACCGTCCAGCAGCGCGTGCTGGCGAAGGATGTGCTCGACGCGCTGCCGCTCGGCAAGAGCTTCAACGCCTACACCGCGCTGACACCTGGCGCCATCGGCACGGCGACCAACCAGGACGTGGGCGGCACGAAGGGCGAGAACACACAGGGCTTCCGGATTCACGGCAGCCGCTCCGCCGACTTCCAGCAGCTGCGCGACGGCATGTTCTTCGGCACGCTCGTCGCCGCGGGCAACTTCATGTCGAGCACGAATCCGGCGACGGTGCAGGAGGTCGCGGTCGAGACCAGCGGCTTCTCCGCGGATGCGGAGACCGGCGGCGGCCACATCAACGTGATCCCGCGCGACGGCGGCAACTTCTTCAACGGATCGTTCAAGGCCGACTACGGGAACAACCGGTTCCAGGGCAACAACATCACCGACGACCTGAAGGCGCGCGGCGCGCTGCTGCCGTCCACGATCCGCAAGCTGTACGAGGTCGGCGGCGGCTTTGGCGGTCCGGTCAGGCGCGACAAGGTGTGGTTCTTCGCCAGCGCGCGCTACTGGACGAGCTCCAGCTACCAGGCCGGCAACTATTTCAACAAGACGCAGGGGACGCTGTTCTACACGCCCGACCTGGCGCGGCCGGCGTACGACTTGAACTTCTATCGCGAGACCGGTGTCCGCGCGACGTGGCAGGTCGCGCCGAAGCACAAGATCACCGGCTCCTACACGACCGAATACAACTGCAACTGCTACTTCGGCATCGCCGCCGGCACGCTCGCGCCCGAAGCGACGGGCGACGACCTCTACAAACCGAACTGGCGCACGCAGTGGACGTGGAGCTTCCCCGCCACGACGCGCCTGCTGTTCTGGGCGGGCGCGACCGTCGTCGACGGCGACATCATCCGCCGCTTCACGGGCGGCGGCGCCGGCGACTACTCGGTGCTGGAGCAGACGACGAACTATCGCTACGGCTCCTCGGGCTCCGGCCTCGGGCTCACCACCTCGTGGGGCACGCAGCACTTCGGCCAGGGCAACGAGAACGTCAACATGCAGTACGTCACCGGCTCGCACGCGTTCAAGGCGGGCCTCTCGCTGCGGCAGGGATGGTCGGAGAAGTTCTCGACCATCAACCACGACGTCAGCTACACGTTCATCAACCGCGTGCCGAACCTGGTGACCTACTGGGCGACGCCGTTCCGCTACGAGCACTCGATCGACAACACGGCGCTCTTTGCCGAGGACCAGTGGAACATCAGGCGCTACACGCTCAACGTCGGCCTGCGCTACGACGCGATGACCGGCACCGTGCCGGCGCAACATCTGACGGCGGGGCCGTGGGTTCCCGCGCGCGATTTCGCGGGCGTCGACAAGGCGCCCAGCTGGAAGGACGTCAACCCGCGCCTCGGCCTGGCGTACGACCTGCGCGGCGACGGAAAGACCGCGGTCAAGGCGGCGCTCGGCCGCTACGTCAACTTCGAATCGGCGGCAGGCATCGTCCTGGCGAACAACCCCGTGAACCAGATGGTGACGAGCGCGACGCGCACGTGGAACGACGTCAACGGCGACTACGTCCCGCAGGACAGCGAGCTCGGCGCGCTGTCGAACGTCAACTTCGGCAAGGTCGTGGCGAACACCACCTACGCAGACGAGGTGATTCACGGATGGGGGACGCGCGGCTACAGCTGGCAGGGGCTGGTGTCGGTGCAGCACCAGCTGGCGCCGGGCTTCGCGGTGAACGTCGGCTACTTCCGCACGTGGTTCGGCAACTTCACCGTGACCGACAACCTGGCGGTCGGACCAGGCGACTACGACCAGTACTGCCTCACGGCGCCGGCCAACGCCGCACTGCCGAACAGCAGCCAGCGTATCTGCGGGCTCTACGACATCAAGCCCGAGAAGTTCGGACAGGTGCAGAACCAGGTCGTTCGCGCATCGAAGTTCGGCAAGCCGCGGGACGTCTTCAACGGCGTGGACGTGACGCTGAACGCGCGCATGCGGCGCGGCATCATCCTGTCGGGCGGGCTGAGCACCGGCTCGGAGATGACGGACTACTGCTTCACCGTCGACTCTCCCGGCACCGGCTTCGCGGGCTTCAACGGCCCGACGCGCGAATCGGGAAGCTACCAGTGCCACACCTCGCCGCCCTGGTCGGCAGGCACGCAGATCAAGATGTCGCTCGTCTACCCGCTCCCCTATTACTTCCAGGTGAGCGCGAACTGGCAGAACCTGCCGCCGATTCCGACGACGGCGAGCTACGTGGCGAGCAACGCGGAGATTGCGCCGTCGCTCGGGCGCAACGTTGGTGCGTGCGCGGGGCGGCCGACCTGCACGAGCACGACGACCATCGAGCTGATTCAGCCGAACACCTACTTCACGGAGGGACGGAACAATCAGCTCGACGTGCGGCTGACGCGCACGTTCCGCGCGGGCCGCGCCAGCGTCCAGCCGTCGCTCGATGCCTTCAACGTCCTGAACGCGGGCTCCGTGCTGGCGTTGAATACGCGCTACGGCCCGCAGTGGAAGAACGCGCAGACCGTGCTGGCCCCGCGGCTGGTCAAATTCGGGGTACAGGTGAATTTCTGAAGGCGAAGGACATTAAGGGGATAACCACGAAGAACACGAAGAACACGAAGAACACGAAGAACACGAAGGAATTCAGGACACGAAGGATTTCTTGTACGACGTGTACAGTGAAAGCTTCGTGGCCTAAACTTCGTGTACGTCGTGTTCTTCGTGGTTCTCACATCTGCGTGATCTTGGCCGCGAAGGAGGTGTCCGTGCGACGTATTTACTTGCTCGCCATTGCGGTGGCCGTGGCCGCGACGACGGTCCACGCGCAGCAGCGTCCCGCCGTCGACAACAGCCGCGCGCCGATGCTGCAGTTCGACTCGGTGCCCGACCCGCTGAAGCTCCCCGCCGGGATGAACTTCGGCGAGGTGCTCGCGGTCGCCGTGAACTCGAAGGGGACGGTCGTCGTCCTCAACCATCCGGGCACCGCGACGTCGGGGCCGCTCTACGGCAACGCGACGACGAACCTGCTCGAGTTCGACTCGAGCGGCAAGTACATCGGCGAGATCGGCAAGGGCGTCTACGGCCTCGGCTACGCGCACTCGGTCCGCTTCGACAAGTACGACAACCTGTGGGTGGTGGACAAGGGGACGAACTCGACGATGAAGTTCAGCCCGGGTCCCGCCTGGCGCGTCGTGCTCAACCTCGGACGCCGGCCGGAGGGCTACGACAGCTGGCGCTACGAGCGGCCGACGCAGGCGGAGGCGCGGGCGGGTGAAGGGACGTTCAACGGCGCGACCGACGTGGCGTGGGATTCGAAGGACAACATCTACGTCAGCGACGGCTACGTGAACTCGCGCATCGCGAAGTTCGACAAGAACGGCAACTGGATCAAGTCGTGGGGGCAGTTCGGGCGCGGCGGCGATCACGCCAACGAGAACCCGGGCAGCATCAACAACCCGCACAACTTGCAGATCGATCGCAACGACAACATCTACGTCGGCGATCGCGGCAACCGGCGCATCCAGGTGTTCGACACCGACGGCAACTTCAAGCACTTCCTCTTCCTGAACGCGCCGTACGACAAGAAGCACCACCCGACGCTCGCCCCGGTTCCGGCCAACCCGCCGGACGAGACGGCGCCGTGGGCGCTCTGCCTGACGCCGACGCCGACGCAGTACCTGTTCGTCGTCGACTCGGAGCCGGGACGGCTCTACAAGATGACGCTCGACGGCAAGATCGTCGGCATGCTCGGCATCTCGGGACACGAGCTCGGGCAGTTCAACTGGCCGCACGGCCTGGCGTGCCCGAACGAGAACACTGTTTACGTTGCCGACATGAACAACTGGCGCGTGCAGAAGATCCTGATCAAAGGTGCGGCGACGGCCACGAGATAGCGGGCAGTCGGCAGTCGGCCGCGGGCAGTGTGGGGCGGGTCCTTTCGGACCCGCCTTCCTTTTTCAGAACGTCACTCGAAACCCGAGCTGCAGGCGCCGGGCGAGGCTGCCATCCGACCCGCGCCCGTAGAGCGGACTCGTCTCGACCAGCGTGTACGAGTTGTAGTTCTCGTGATTGAACAGGTTGAACGAGTCGACGAAGCCCTCGATCTTCGTGCGGCCGACGAGCGGGAACGTCTTCGAGACCCGCAGGTCCACGCGGTGAATCGCGTTGCCGACGAAGCTGTTGCGCGGCACGAGCGTCCCGTCGGCGCGCAGGCGGCTGCCGGCCGCCGTGCCGATGCCGCGGCGATCGCCGCCTGAGGTCGCCGAGAAGCGCGCCCCCGATCCGTAGAAGTACAACCCGCTCACCAGGAACCCCTGCGGCAGCTCGAAGATCCCGTTGAACACCGCGCGATGCCGCTGATCGGAGGTGGCCAAGCCGTACTCGGCGCCGAGATCGGGCGCGACCTTGAACGGCAGCGGTCCCATCGTGCACCACGATTCCGCCGTCTCCTTCGTGCAGTCGACCGCGTACGGCTGCGGGTCGTCGTCCCAGAGCCCGGCGAGCGTGTAGGTCACCGAGTACTGGTAGTGGCTGCTCATCCGCTTGTTGAACGAGGTCTCGAGGCCCCGGTAATTCGAGCGGCCGGTGTTCACGGAGACCTGCGTCAGCGCCCAGCCCGGAATCGGGCGCCGCGAGACGTCGGTGAACGGATAGTTGAGACCCGTCGCGGGGTTGTAGCTCAGATTCAGGTTGTTGAGCGTGAGCCGTTCGTGCCGCGCGCCGTTGAAGTTGAAGTCCGACGTCAACGCCATCGTGTTCCCGATCTGGCGCTGGAATCCGACAGACGACGTCCAGCTGTACGGCATCGTCATGAAGGGCGACGCGATGGCCGACCCGGTGCTCTGATCGATGCCCGAGCGACGCAGCGCCTGCAGGCTGGGCAGCGGCCCGTTGAACGGGTTGGAGGCAAAGTCGGGACGGCCGTCGTTGAACACCTGCGCCACGAACGTCGTCGCCGCTGAGAGGGTGAACGACGTCAGGTTGTCGATCACCTGCCCGTAGTAGCGGCCGACGCCGCCGCGAATCACGGTGTGCTCGTCGAGCGTGTAGGCGAAGCCGACGCGCGGCCCGAAGTCGGTTGTCTCGTTCGGCCGCCCGCCCTTGAGGATGGGAAACACCTCGACGAAGTTCGCGAACGAGTTCGGCTGCAGGTCGTAGCGCAGCCCGAGGTTCAGCGTCAGCCGCCGTGTCATCTGCCAATCGTCCTGGATCCACGTCGCGACCGTGTTGCGCCGCGCCTGGCCGCCGAACTCTCCGACGCCAATCTGGTAGGAGCGGATCAACGGGTTCAGCCCATTCAGGTTCCAGGTATCGGGGTCGTTCCAGACCGGCATCAGCTGCTCGATGTTGGCCGGCGGCCGCGAGGTGGAGGCGTCGTAGATGCCGACGCACGGACGGCAGTTGTACAGGTAGAAGAAGGTGTTCAGGTATTCCGCGCCCATGCGGACGTCGTGGCGGCCGCTCTTGTTGAAGGAATAGGTGAAGTCGTCCCGCAGCGACACGACCTGCTGCCCGAGCGACTGCGGCCAGTTCGTGTTGTTGTTGCCGAAGCTGTAGCCGTTGAAGTTGATGCGCGGCGCGCCGTTGGTGACGCCCGCGACGCCCGCCTGCGGATGGTGCGCCCAGTCGACGACGCTGCGGTTCCGCTCGACGGCGCCGGTGAAGCCCGCCTTGATCTCGTTCAGCCCGCGGTTGCCGAGCACCTTCGAGAAGGTGGTAAACAGCGTGTCCGACATCGCCGAGGAATAGCCCTGCGCCGAGGGATGGCTCGTCGCGCCGTTCAGCCCCGCGTACGCCGGGTCGGTGCGGCGCCACTTGGTCCCGCGAATCATCAGGTGCTGCTGCGCGCCCATCTGGAAGTCGATGCGCGTGCCGCCGTTCCAGTCGAGCACCTTGCGCTCCTGGTCGACGTTGAACGTCGAGTAGGGGCTGTTGAAGGTAATCGTCGACGGCTCGCGTTCGCGCTCGTAGTAGACGAAGTAGTGGGCGCGGTCCTTCCGCAGCGGCCCGCCGTAGGTGCCGTTGAAGCGCTGGTTCGAGTACGGCAGCACGCGATCCTGGACGAAGTCCGGCGCGTTGAAGCGCGCGTTGCGGAAGCTCGCCGAGAAGCTGCCGGTGTTCGTGTTGGTGCCCGACCTCGTCACCGCGTTCACCAGCACGCCGTTCGACCGCCCCTGCGACGCGTCCCAGCGGCTGGCGACGAACTGGAACTCGCCGACCGCTTCCTGCGAGACGCGCGGGTTCTGCGCGTTCGCGCGCCCGTTGTTGGTGACCTGCTGGCCGTCGATGTTCAACTGGAAATCGAAGCGGTTGCGCGCGGTCGGCGTGTTGGCATCGGCGCCGTTCGATCGGTTCCCCGGCGCGAGCAGCGACAGGTCCAGCCAGTTGCCGCCGTTGACGGGCAGATCCTTCGTCTGCCGCGGATCGATGTTGCCGGCAAGCGTCGACGACGTGGTCTGGATGAGCGGCGCTTCGCCGGTGACCGTCACCGATTCCTGCACCGTCGACGGCTTCATCTGCGCGTTGAGCGTCAGCGTCTGGCCGACCAGCGCCTCGAACCGCTCCGCGACGCTCGCAAACCCGGGCAGCTCCATCTGCACCCGGTAGGTGCCGACGCGCACCGGCAGGCGGAAGATGCCGCGTTCGTCGGTGACGGCGACGAAGGTGTTGCCGGTGGCCTCGTGCAGCGCGGTCACGGTCACGCCCGGCAGCACGCCGCCGGTCTGATCCACGACCGTGCCCGTCACGGTCGCTTCCTGTGCGTATCCCGGGATGGGAAGAAGAAAGATCGCGAGCGCCCAGAGCAGTCGCCTCATCACTCACCTCCGAGCGGGGTAGCCCCTGGTTTCATTCGTGCGGGAGTTGAACACGGCAAACGAGCCGTCGTCGGACGCGGACACCTTCAGGTAGTGCGCCGGATGCGTCGTGTTGTCGGTGTCCTCGAGGTTTGCGGAGAAGCCGTCGGCCGGATTGGCGCCGGTCCCCCCGCCGAGGTTCTTGTGGACCTGCCAGAGATCGAGGAAGCCCGGCGACTTGCCGAACGCCACCAGCGTGGCGGCGCCGCCGCCCTTGCGCGCGCCGTTGTCGAGCACCACGACCCTCGGCGCCATCGCCGCGACGGCCGGCGTCGGCTCGCGCCCGTGGCCCGCCGCCTCGTAGACGTCGACCGTGCCGACACGGTTGGCCGGGCAGAGCAGCGCGACTTCCTGGTTCCACGGCAGGTCGCCGAAGTTCGCGAAGCGAAACCGTCCGTACTCGACGACGACGCCGACCGACGCCGTGTCCTCGGGATTTCCGTCCGGACGCTTCGCGATGTCGCTGCAGTGCGGGTTCGCCGCACCCTCGCGCGCGATCGGCGTACCGAGCGCCTCGACGACGGTGACGTCGAGGCCCTCGACGGCAATCCGGTCACCGGCGGAGACGACGACGTGCTTCGCGCGTGCGAAGGCAGCCGCCCAGTCCTCCGCGTACCCACCAGCCTTCTGCTTCATCGTCGGCACGTCCTGCAGCGCGGGACCGTGATCGACAAACGTCCCCACCGGCAGCTCCAGGTGCGTGACGCCGCTCGCGTGATCGCCGTGGAAGTGCGTGACGAGCAGGGTGCCGATGCGCGTCAGCTTCGCGGCCCGCGCGACGTCGGCGATCCGCGCGGCATCACGCCCGACGTCCTTGTCGGGATTCGGCGTGTCGAGGCCGGCAAACCCGACGTCGATCAGAAGGCTGTCGCCGGAGGGCGAGACGAGCAGCGTGGCCTGCCCACCCTCCGTGTCGATGAAGTAGATGTCGAGCGTCCCCGCCGCGTGCGCGGCGGTACCCATGAGCACGATCAGGAGCGCGGCTGACCACGAAGCGCGCGAAGCACGCGAAGGAAAGAAAGACGCACGCGCGGCAACCCGACGCTGCATGGCAACCTCACTGAAACGGAGAGAAAACGGCAAGGAGGCGCGGCAAATGATACAACTCCGCACCGGCGCCGGCGCACGAACGTGCACGCTCAAAGCGCGTCCCCTGGTGATGCAGTGGAAGCCGTTCTGTGCCAATATGGCGCCGCCGGAGGGCTTTGTCATGCGCACGACCGCACTCGTTCTCGCATTGATCCTCTCGGTCCCTGGAATCGCCGCCGCCCAGGAGTGGGCTGACTATTCGAGCCCCCGCGACGGGTTCAAGATCGTCTTTCCCGGCCAGCCGACGGTCTCGACGACGACCTGGAAGTCCGAACACGGCTACGTCCTGCCCGCGCGCGTCTACACCGTGGACAAAGGCAAGGAGCACTACTCGGTGACGATCGTCGATTACACCGGCATCGAGCAGATGGGCATCGAGCGCGCCAAGGGCTGTCCGCCGCGCGCGAACGTCTGCACGGGGAACGACCTCGGCGGCCTCGGCTTCTGGAAGCACGACGTCCGCGGCGCGGTCGTCTATGCGAGCCACTCGCTGATGCAGCGCGACGCGAAGCTGACCGACTTCGTTTGGAGCCAGCACGATCTCGTCGAGGGTCAGGAGCTGCAGCTGACCAACAACGCGGATCAGTCGCGCACCTATGCCTTCGTCGCGATGCACGAAATGAAGCTGTACGTTGCCGAGGCGACGGTGCCGAGAAACTCGCCGCCCGCGACGCTCTTCCAGACGTCGATGGGGTGGGTGGACAAGGACGGCAAGGGCATTCGCTATCAGATCATCTACGCCAACGAGCTTCACGGCATGCGGGTGTATCCCCCGCCGCCGCTTGCAGGCGGGGCAGCTGCAGGGCGAGGGCAATAGACGTTGAGAGTTTCCTGGAGGCAGTTCATGCGGACCACGACGTTTGTTCTGGCAGCCATCATCGCGCTATCCGGATTCGCCGCCGCGCAGGACGATGAGTACTACGTAAACACCGCTGACGGCTTCAAGGTGTACTTCCCCGGCCAGCCGAAGGTCGCGCAGACGACGTGGACGTCGCAGCAGAATTTCATGCTGCCCGCGCGCGTCTACAGCTTCGACAAGGGGAAGGAGCACTACGCCGTCACCGTCGTCGACTACGGCAGCATCGAGAAGATGGGGATCGAACGCATCAAGACGTGCCCGCCGGGAGCGCCGCTCTGCCGCGGCACGGATCTCAGCGGCCCGGGCCTCTGGAAACACGACGTGCGCGAGGCGACCGAGTTCGCCACCAAGCAGCTCATTCAGCGCGACAACATGAAGCTGAGCGACCTGACGTGGAGCCAGCACGACATGGTCGAAGGCAACGAGGTGCAGCTCACCAACACGGTGGACGGATCGCGCACCTACGCGTACGTGGCGATGCACGAGATGAGACTGTTCATCGTCGAGGCGACGGTGCCGAAAGGCTACCCGCCCGCGACGTTGTTCCAGACCTCGTTCACGTGGGTGGACAAGGACGGGAACGGCATCCGCTACCAGACGATGTACAACAACGAGTTCCACGGCATGCGCCAGTACCCGGTGCCGCCGCATGCGGGCGCCGCTGGCGCGGGGCGCGGACGCGGAGCAGGCGCCGCCGCGCAGTAGCGCGCTGACGCGCGCCGGCCACATGTAGGGCGGGTCGCTTTCGGCCATGTAGGGCGGGTCCTTTCGGACCCGCCAGATCATCGACGCCCCTCACATATCATCAGCGCTCGCTCTCGGTGGCGCCCGGCACGCGCTGCGTCGGCCTCCTGAACGTCTTCATCTTCTCTATGTACTCGGGATACAGCGTCTGGGGTCCTCCCTGCCGCGGCTCGAACGGCGTGCCGAATCGATCGGTCAGGTTCGGATTCAAACCGGGCAGCGGGCTCTTGCCCGGCAGGAAGTGCGGAACGGCGCCGCGCGCGAGCGCGGTCTCGGTCGCCTCCTCACACGGGTACGGGCTCATCACCATCGACGGGTCGTTGAGCCACATCATCGAGCTGCGGATGTACGGCTCGGCGAAGTTGATCGGGTCGTAGATGATCACCGTCGCCTGCAGGTAGTCGCCCATCCGCCTCCAGCGCGTGCGGACCGTCGCCTGGTCGCTGTGCATCAGGCCCGAGCGGCGGATGTAGGTCTCCTTGAGATGGGTGGTCGTGACGACGAGATCGTCGCCGTCCCACTCGCCGGTCGAGAAGCCGCTCCACGTGTGCAGCGCGTTGGCGGAAGGATGGGGACGCCCGTCCATCCAGATGGTGGTCTCCTGCTCCTCCTGGTTGACGTGACCGTGATACGCGACGATCCGCTGCGTCTCGCGATCGATGTCGGTCCAGATGCGCATCTGCGTGAGGACCGTTTCGAGCGAGTAGTGCCAGGCGTGCGGCCGGCACGCCCACTCGGTGACGTCGAAGTCTTCCGGCGACCAGCTGTCGGCCCTCCACCGCGCCGAGCTCGTGATCGGGAGACCGGCCGCATCGCCGATCATGCCGCTGCCGTCCTCGTTGCGCGCGAGCGGACGCCAGAGTCCCGTGAGATCCGCCTGGGCCGCGGCGTGATTCGCGGCGAGCAGCACCAGCATGGTCGCCATCACCACACACCAGCTACGTCGCCGCAGAGAGACGGAGACACCGAGATCAAAATTTTCAAGTCTCTGTGGCTCTGTGCCTCTGTGGCTCGTGGGCCAGTGGGAGGCGTTTCCCCTGGCAAGGCGGCCCATCATGTGCTCCTCGTGAGGTTTGGCGGAGGCGGCAGGTGTCTGCTACGGCCGGGCTGAGTATAGACCTGCGGTCGAGCATCGGCATAAGACACTTAAGGGTGGCATTCTGGTCACGGCGCCGGCGCCAGGATGGCCAGCACGAGCAGGCGGCCGCTGCTGGTGTTCCGGATTCCATGCGGGACGCCTTCGGGCGCGACCACGAGCTCGCCGGCCTTGATGGGCAATTCGCGGCCCTCGAGCAGGATGACGCCTTCCCCTTCGACGACCTGATAGACCTTGTCCATCCCGGGGTGGGTATGCAGCGGGTGGAATTGGCCCGGTTCGAAGCAATTCAGGCCAACGAGCAGGCGGGGTGACTGGAAAATGGTCCCTTTCCCCATCCGGTCGGCCCGCCATTGGGCGTGGTCGGAGGGCCGGATCACCTCAGGGTGCTCCATGGATCTGTCCTTTCTACGGTGCAGTGTCGATAACCTGCGTGAAAGACTGTACGGCTGAGCCAGCGAATCGGGGCGGAGAGTTTCAGCTCGGCATGTCGTTTGAAGCTCTCGCCATGAAATGTCCGCGGGCCGCCGGCAATGAGAGTGCGCAAAAGCTTCGACGTTGACGGCTTTCCGCCGGAGACCCGCTCCGATCTCCACCAGTGGGTCCGCGACCGGATGCACCTGCCTGCCGGGCAGGAGCAGGCGCTGCTCGACGCCATCGACGGCGTGTTCATGAAGCACGAGCGTCTCTGGCAGCAGTCGAAGCAGGAGGCCATCCAGGCCGTGTCGGCCGGATTCACCGACCGCCTCAACCGCCTCCGCGACGAGCTCACCGCCCGCGACGCCACCGTCAGCAGCATCTCCCGCTACTTCGAAGATCTCGTCGCCGATCTCACCGACCGCGTGCATCGCGATCCGAAGACGCGGCTGATGAACTTCCGCCGCTTCATCGAGCAGGTCGAGGCGTTTCTCGCGCTCGAGCAGCGCGGCCGCTGGTGCGCCATCGGCCTGGTCGATATCAACTCGTTCAAGTGGTACAACGACACGCTCGGGCATGCGGCGGGCGACAAGATTATCGATCGCGTCGCGCGACTCCTGCGCGAGCAGGTGCGCTCCGACGACCTGATCGCCCAGGAGGCCGTCGACGTCCGCGCGAGCCAGGACCTGCACGCGCGCTTCGGCGGCGACGAGTTCTGCTTCCTCATCCCCGATCTCGACGACTGCCGCGCCGCGTGGGTGATCGCCGAGCGCTTCCGCGAAGCGGTGCAGCGCTACAACTGGACCTCCGACGATCCGCGCCTCGCCGAGAAACCCGTCCGCGTCGACGTCGGCATCGTCTGCCTGATGCTGAGCGCCGTCGCCGAACGCCGCCCCATCGCCCATCAGATCGCGCAGGAGCTGCTCGAGCGCGCCGACAAGTTGATGTACGAGGCGAAGAACAAGCGGGCGGACCACATCCATCCGCTGAGCGTGGCGATCGAAGGCGGACAGCTCGTGGAGCTCGATCCAGTCCCGTCCGCCTGAAGGCGGACCGGCTTCAGCCGGACCTCCCCATCATGTTCTCCGCGGTCCTGTTCGATGTCGACGGTACCCTCGTTGACAGTAATGACGCCCACGCCCACGCCTGGGTGCAGGCGTTTGCCGAGGCGGGGATCCAGGTCGAGTTCGAGAACGTCCGCTGCGCCATCGGGATGGGCGGCGACAAGCTGATGCCGGCGGTGGCCGGCATCGACGAGGAATCCCCCCTTGGCAAGCGGATCGCGGAGCGGCGGGGCGAGATCTTCACGTCGACCTTCCTGCCGCGGCTGCAGGCGTTTCGCGACGCCGGCACGCTCGTCGCCGCCGTGCAGGCGCTCGGCGTGAAGACGGTCGCCGCCAGCTCCGCGTCGCGCGACGAGCTCGTGGTGCTGGTGAAGATTGCCGGCGCCGAATCGCTCGCCGGCGATCCCGCGTCGGGTGACGATGCGGAGGAGTCGAAGCCCGATCCCGACATCGTGCACGCGGCGCTGAAGAAGGCGAAGGCCGCCGCGGCGCAGGCGGTGATGATCGGCGACACGCCGTACGACGTCGAAGCCGCCTCGCGTGCCGGCGTCGCGGCCATCGCGTTCCGCTGCGGCGGATGGAGCGATGCCGCGCTCCGCGGCGCGCTCGCGATCTACGACGGCCCGTGGGATCTGCTCGCGCAGCTGGAAAGCTCGCCGCTCGCAAATCCCAGGTCCCGAAGCTGACGCACCACCAACTCCCAACTCCCAACTCCCAACTCCCATCTCCCAACTCCCAACTACCAAGCACCAACGACCAACGAGCCCGCGGCGCAGCTGAGTCCACGCGCCGATCGTCCGTGTTAGCCCGACGCGTCGATCTCGTTGATCAGGACAGGCACGTTTGCCATGTCCGGCTTTCGCAGCTCATCGATCGTCGTGCTCGTCACCGCGGCGTCCTTCGGCGCGGCGGCCTCCGCACGCGCGGCGGACGCGCCGGCCGGGCTGCACGTGGCGGTCGCGATCTGCGAGGCGCGGACCATGCCGCCGGACATCGTCGCAAGCGCCGAGCGAATCGCCGGCGACGTCTATCGCGCCATCGGCGTCGCAATCGAATGGAGCAATGCCGGCTGCGCGACGGACGAGCAGCGGCTGACGGTGAACCTGATCCCGCGCCAGGCGAGCACGCTCGACGTGACGGACGTCACGCTCGGCTTCGCCGAGCCCGGCACGACGGTGGCGACGATCCTCTACGACCGCGTCGCCGCGTTCGCGCGGCGCTTCCACGTCAAGCGGGACGTGCTGCTCGGCTACACGATCGCGCACGAGATCGGCCACCTGCTGCTGCCGCCGAACTCGCACTCGCCGCAAGGGGTGATGCGTGCCGCGATCAACCTGCAGGAGGCCTCGAAACAGCGGCTGCGCTTCACGAAGGAGCAGGGAGAGCTGATCGTGCGCGCGATCGAGCATTAGGCGGGTCCGAAAGGACCCGCCCTACACGTCAGCTTCTTGCAACTTGGAATTTGGAGCTTGGAACTTGGAGCTTAAACAGCGGAAGTGCTCCAGAAGTGCTGCGACGCGAGGCGGGCCCCCTCGGCCATCGCGGCGAGCTTGCCCCACACGACGTCGGGATCGACGGCGGCCTGGCCGACCCACGTGCCGTAGCCGCAGTCGGTGCCGAGCATCACGTTCTCGCGGCCGACGAGCGTCGCGAAGCGGCCCACGCGCTGCGCGACCAGTTCGGGATGCTCGATGAAGTTCGATTTCGATTCGAGCACGCCGGGAATCAGGATCTTGCCGTCCGGCAGCTTCACCGTCTCGAAGATGGCCCACTCGTGCGCGTGGCGCGGGTTGGCCGCCTCGAACGAGATCGCGCTCGGCCGCGCGAGAAAGACGATGTCGATGATGTCGGCGAGCGGGACGTCCATCTGGTGCGGCGCCTCGTAGTTGCCCCAGCACAGGTGCATGCGCATCTGCTCGGGCGGGATGTTGCGCACCGCGTGATTGAGCGCCTCGACGTGCAGCCGCGCCTGGTCGCGGAACTCCTCGAGCGACAGGCCGGCGTACTGGACGTGCCGCCCCATCCCGAGGTCCGGGCAGTCGAGCTGCAGCACCAGCCCCGCGTTCGCGATGGCCTCGTACTCGTACTGCATGGCGTCGGCAATCGCGTAGAGATACGCCTCCTGCGACGGGTAATAGTCGTTGTGGAAGAAAAGCGACACGACGCCGGGTGACGCCGCGCTCAAGAACAGGCCTTCGAGCTGCCGTTCCGCCACGCCCGTCTTCAGGTTTTCGATGTCCACCTGTACGGCCTCGCGGTCGCGCACGCTGATGGGCGCGTTGCAACCGGGCATCTTGCGCCGCGCGCGGCCGCGATCGCCGTAGACCTTCTGGTGCAGGCCGGGATACGCCACCAGGTCCGGGTACGGCGGCGGCTGGCTCTCGCCGCCGAAGCCGTGCAGGCGATCCTTGATATAGGTGGCGTAGCTCGGCTTCGACATCTCGCCGTCGTTGACGACGTCGATGCCGGCGGCGGACTGGCGCGCGACGATGTCGGCGACAGCGGCGCGGATGCGGGCGGCGAGCGCGCGCGGCTCCACGGGAACGCCTTCCTCCTTCGCGAACATCATGCGGATCAGATCTTCCGGGCGCGGCAGGCTTCCGGTGTGCGTCGTCAGGAAACGATCGCGGCTGCGTGTCATGGATGGATTGCGGATTGTGGTCCGTTTGATCCACAGTCTGCAAGGTGAACGTCGCCTCGCACGTGACGCGCCGCGTCGAGATCAACGGGATGCAGCTGATGGTGGTGGACGGATTGTTCGCCGAGGCGGACATCCAGTCGCTGTACCAGTTTCTGCGCGACCTGCCGTATCAGTTGAACGACGTCGCGTCCGACGAGACGTCGTACGTCAAGCACTGGAAAGCCGACTTTCCTCCCGCGCTCGCGGAGGGAACGCCGGTGCTGCGCGAGTGCATCCGGACCGCGCGCGCGCTGATGGTCGGCGACCACTACCGGCTCGATCGCTCCTACACGAACATGATTCTGTACGGCGACTTCCAGGGGCCGCACACCGATCCGCCCCACGGCATCACCGCGCTCTACTACGCCAACCCCGAGTGGAAGGAGAACTGGCTGGGCGAGACGATCTTCTACGACGAGGAGCGCCAGCCGGTGCACGCGGTCGGTGTCAGGCCGGGCCGCCTCGCCGTCTTCCACGCCGACATCCTGCATCGCGCCGGCGTCCCGTCGCGCGAATGCTTCGAGCCGAGGCTGTCGGTCGCCTTCACGTTCGTTCCACGCTGAGGGTGGTCTCAGGCCGGGATCCGGGATCCGGGATCAGGGATCCGGGATCCGGGATCCGGGAGTTGGTAGTTGGCCGTTCGTGGTTGTTACAAGCCGGGATACACGCCCAGGTAGATCAGCACGAAGCCGGTCGTATCGAGGCAGCCGTGCGCGATGATGCACGGCCAGAGATTGCGGCCGGTCGCGAAATAGAGGACCGAGAGGACGAGGCCGGTCAGGGCGCTGGCGATCACGCCCGACAGGCCCTGGTACAGATGTGCGACGCCGAAGAGCGCCGATGACGTGACCGCGGCGAAGGCCCACGCGCCGGTCGAGAATCGCCCGATTTCCGCGAGGCGTGTCATGAGCCAGCCGCGCACCGCCAGCTCCTCGACCAGCGCGCCAAGCGTCCACGAGATCACGAGCAGGATCGCCAGGCGCTGTTCGTCGCCGATGGCGGCGCGAAACGCCGACACGTCCGGCAGCACGCCGGACGTCGCACGCGCAATCACCGGTTCGATGAGATACGTGCCCACGAACTGATAGCCGACGCCGGCGACGGCACCCATGAGCAGCGCGCGGGCGGGGCGCAATGGACGTCGTAATCCCATGGCGCGCCAACCGGGCCCGCGCCACCGGCAGGCCGCCAGCGCGAACAGCAGCAGGACTTCCGGCGTAAAGCCGAAATTCCACCAGAGCCCGGCGGCGAGGATGGCGAGCCCGAAGGCGACTTCAGCGGACGCCCATGCGGGCGACGGCCGCGAGCGCTCGCCGGGTGTCAGGGTTGCGGGGTCAAGTGCGTCGATGGTCTGCGTGCGGGGATTGTATTGCCGAAGCAGCGAAGAGGTGGAGCGGGAGGGGGAGCCGCAGGCGCGAACCCTGTGGTCTAACCGCTCCGACGAGCGTGGGAGCAACGCTCGTACCTGATCGCGACGCGCCGCCCGCATGAACTCCTGCGCCGGCCTGAGTAGCTGTCCTACACGTCTGACAGGGGCGACCAAGAGGTTTGTCTGCGCGGCGGGCGACTTCAGAGGGTCGGGTGCAGATGACGCGGTCTTTTGCCTTTCAGCTCAGTCGCGCTGTCAAATACCCTCATGCACACGACCGAGGCGAGTCCAGCCCTCACGCGCCTGTTTTCCGAGCTCGTCGACGGCACGAGCGAGCGGACGGGCGCGTTCATCCTCAATTCCGGCGACCTGGGCCTCCTGCGATCGCTCGAGAGGATATCGGCGGCTGATGCGTCTCGCTCGGTCAGCGGCGGCGCGACGATTGCGGCGCATGCGCAGCACCTGCGGTACGGGCTGTCCCTGATGAACCGATGGGCGAGCGAAGGGGGCAATCCGTTCGCGGATGCGACGTGGGACGCGGCGTGGAAGACCTCCGCCGTCGACGAACCCGCGTGGAGCGAGATCCGAGGCGGGCTCCGGGCCGAGGCACACCGCTGGCTGAAGACGCTGAGCTCACCGCGTGATGTGACCGACGCGGAGTTCACGGGGATGATCGCCAGCATCGCTCACCTTGCCTACCATCTCGGCGCGATCCGCCAGATCAGCAAGGACGCGCGGGGGCCGAAAGAGGGAACGTTTTCGTAGACACGGGGAACGGCCAGGTAGACGGATCGGCAGTGCAGAGACGACCGATGTGGCGGCGACTGGCCAGTCGTGCACGCAGGGCGGCCTACCGCATCGCGACGCCAGTGGAGCGGCTGGTGCGTTGGAGAAGCGACGCCCTGCTGCCGCCGGCCCACCTGCGTTTCTACTATTACCGTACGTTGGCGCCGGCAGCATTTGCTCACGCCTGCGAGACCGCGCGAACAGAGCTGACGATTCAGGGCCTTCGGCCAGAGCACAGGGTTCTCGATATCGGATCGGGCATTGGCAACCTCGCGATCGGCCTGATCGGATATCTCACCGGCGGTTACGACGGCGTCGAAATTCACCCGGAAGCGGTCGCATGGTGCCAGCGGGCCATCACGCGAACGCATCCCCATTTTCGCTTTCATCGCGCCGACCTGGCGAGTCGCGCCTACAATCCGCAGGGGTCGGTGCCCGCCTCGGCATACCGTTTCCCCTTTCCGGACCACACCTTCGACGTGATCTTCTTGTCCTCCGTTTTTACGCACATGCTGCCTGATGCCGTTGAACACTATGTGCACGAGGTATCCCGCTTGCTCACCGCGGACGGCGTCTGTGTGGCCAGCTACTTTTTGCTCAACGATGAAAGCCGCGGCGGAATAGACAGGGGCGACGCGTTCATGTCCTTCAGTGTCCCGCACGCGTCCGGATTGTGCCGGTTGCATGATTCGGTCGTCCCCGAAGCAGCCGTTGCACTCGAAGAAACATTCGTACGACGCATTCATCGAGAGGCAGGCCTGCGCATTCGGGACGTGCGGCGTGGCCAATGGTGGAGCGGCAAGGCGCACGATCAAGACGTGCTTGCCGTGGTACCTGATCAGCGAGGGCCGACAGGGACAGCGACTACCTTCGAGTAGCCAGTCGGATAAGGGGCGCGGACCGACGCCTCGTGATTGGAAGAACTGGAGATGGGGTGGGTGACGGGTTTCGAACCCGCGACTTCCGGAGCCACAGTCCGGCGCTCTACCCCTGAGCTACACCCACCATGCCGAGCAAAACTCAATTATATGGGAGGGGGTCGCGCTCAACCACGAACTCCAGCAACCGCGAAGCACCGCCAACCACGCACCACCACCAACCACTAACTACCAACCACCAGCCACCCAACCAGCTACTTGCTCGCCCCGGCCCGCCGCCGCCGCGCGAGCGAGGCCACCGCCGCAATCAATTCCGACGGATCGATCGGCTTGGCCAGGTGCATCTCGAAGCCGAGGCGCAGCGCCTTCGCGCGGTCCTCGGAGCGCGCGTAGGCGGTAAGCGCCGCCGCGGGGAGATCCTTCGCGGGCCCGTCCATCCGCCTGACGCGCTGGATCATCTCGTAGCCGTCCATCCCCGGCATCCCGAGGTCGGAGACGAGCACGTCCGGCGTGTCCCGTTCGATGGCGTCGATGGCGTCGCGGGCCGACGTCGCCGAGCGGACGCGCGCGCCGGCGGTCTCGAGAATCTCGCGCACGAGCCCGAGCGCGTCGGGATCGTCGTCCACGACGAGCACGCTGATGTCCGGCAGCGTCGGGAATTCAACGGCCGACGCGCGCCGCGTGCCGATGCGCGGATGCTCGCGCCGCTCCATCTCGACCTCGGTGTGCACGATCATGACCGGCAGCTTGACGCGGAAGGTCGACCCCTTCCCTTCCCCGGGGCTGAATGCCTCGATGCGGCCGCCGTGCAGCTCGACGATGCGCCGCGCGATGGCGAGACCGAGGCCGAGCCCGCCGTGCGTCCGCGTCGTCGTGCTGTCGCCCTGCCGGAAGCGCTCGAAGAGGTGCGGCAGGAAGTCCTCGCGGATGCCGATGCCGGTGTCGCTGACCGCCACCTCGACGTGCGAGTTCACCCGCTGCAGCCGCAACTGCACGCGGCCGCCGCGCTGCGTGAACTTCACGGCGTTCGACAGCAGGTTCCAGACGACCTGCTGCAGCCGATCCGGATCGCCGGACACCGGTCCCGCCTGCGGCTCGAGAATCGACTCGAGGCGCACCCCCTTCGCGTCCGCGGCCGGCGTGATCGTGGCGACCGCGTCGCGCAGCACCGTCGCCAGGTCGACCGGCTGGATGTGCAGCCGAATCTTGCCTGCCGCGATGCGCGAGACGTCGAGGACGTCCTCGACCATCTGCGTGAGCGAGGTGGCGTTGCGCTCGAGCGTCTCGAGCGCCTGCTCCTTGCGGTCCTCCTTCAGGATCCCCGACCGGAGCATGCGCGAATACCCGAGGATGGCGTTGAGCGGCGTGCGGAGCTCGTGCGAGAGGGTCGCCAGGAATTCGTCCTTGAGCTGGTTGGCCGCCTGCAGCTCGCCGTACGCGCGCGCGTTGTCCACCGCGAGCGCCGCGCGCGAGGCCGCGTCTTCCGCGATGCGAACGTCCTCCTCGTCGAAACGCCGCCCCGAATCGGACCGCGCCATCGTGACCGCGGCCATCGTCCGCCCCTGCACCGTGAGCGGCAGGCAGAGATACGAGATCAGCCCGAGGCTGCGCAGGATGCGCAGCGCCTCGTCATCGCCCCCCGCCGCGCCGACGAGCACCGCGTCGGTGACGTCGAGGACGATCGACGGCTCGCTGGAGCGAATGACGTAGGTCGGGCTCATCGGCGCCCGCGGATTCTCGTGCCGCGACCGCAGCCGGGCGACGAGCTCGACCTTCGCCGGGTCGACGTGCTCCAGCGCGATGCGCTCGGTCGTCCCGTCGCTCGGGACGTCGACCGCGCACCAGTCCGCGAAGTAGGGCACCGACAGCTCCGCCAGCGACGTGAGGATCTGCCGCGGCTCGAGCGAGGTCGCGAACGTCGCCGTCAGCCGCGACAGGAACGCGGCCTGGCGGCGGTTTCGCTCCTCCACTTCGCGCACGCGCAGCCGCTCGCTGATGTCGCGGGCAATCTTCGACGCGCCGACGATGGTGCCCTCCGCGTCGCGCACGGGCGAGATGCTCAGCGAGATGTTGATGAACGAGCCGTCCTTCCGCTTCCGGATCGTCTCGAAGTGATCGACCATCTCGCCGGCGCGGATGCGGGCCAGCACTTCGTCCTCTTCGTACTGCCGATCGTCGGGGATGATGGTGCGAATCGAGCGCCCGATCATTTCCGCCGCGGAGTAGCCGAACATCCGTTCCGCCGCCGGGTTCCACGACGTGACGATGCTGTTGAGGTCCTTGCTGACGATGGCGTCGTCTGAGGAGTGGACGATGGCGGAGAGCAGCGATTGAATGGATGTCGTAGAGCGCGGCACTCAGGCCAATCTTACCCGCCGCGCGACCTGCTGAGTTTCTAGCGGTCCCGGGCGTCGCGTTCGAACTGCGCGACGTCCTCGAAGTAGCGCGCGGCGACGGCGGAGCTCGCGGGGTTCGTATACACCTCGGGGACGGGCCGATCGATCAGCTCCGCGACCACCCTCGCGACGTCTTCCGCGGTCTGCGCCTGCATCGGCGAACCGACCGCCCCCGGCGGAATCGGCCCCGTACTCCCGCGCGCGTTCTTCGCGAAGTCCGTGGCCACGAGGCCCGGCATGACGACCGATACGTGCACGTCCGGGTGCGTGCGCTGCAGGTCGACCCGCAGATTCGCGCTCAGCGAGTTGAGCGCCGCCTTCGCCGCGCTGTAGGCCGAACGCGGCGTCGCCACCGGCACGCGGCCGAGGAACGACGAGATGTTGATGATGTGCCCGCGGCCGCGCTCCATGAAGTGCGGCGCGATCGCCTGCATGCCGTAGAGCGCCGACTTCACGTTGACGTCGATCATCTCGTCGACGTCGTCGTCGGTGAGCTCGAGCACCGGCCGCAGGATCCCCTTGCCCGCGTTGTTGATCCAGACGTCCACGTGCCCGAAGGCCGCAATCGCCTCGTCGCGCAGCCGTTCGACGTCGCCGCGGCGCGTGACGTCGGCGGTGACGACGCGGGTGGGAGACGGCAGGCCCGCGGCCACGCGCTGGAGCGCCTCCGCGCCGCGCGCGGCGAGCACGAGGCTGTCGCCGCGGCGCCCGAGCTCGCTGGCAATGGCGGCGCCGATTCCGGCGCTCGCACCCGTGATGACGACGACGCGGGGCATGGTCACAGTCTACCTGCCGCCTACTGCCCGCTGCCCCCTGCCCCCTGACCCCTGAGGGTGATCAGGTGGGCGGCCGCAACGGCGGCCGCGCGGATCTCGACCAGATCGTTGAAATGCGCATCGCCGGGGGCGGCATCGGCGAGCATGAGCTCAACGAAGCCAACGATGACGGCGAGGTGATTGCTCAGAAGGTGGATGGCGTCGGGATCAAGCGTGATCGATCCGCGGCGCGTCATATCTGCACACAATTTTGAACCTCGTCGATTATCCGTGTGCAGCCGCCCCGCGGCTGTCGGCGGCACGCCCGCCTCTTGTCGGACAATTTCTGACAAACAAGCACAAAAGGGCCTGCCGTGTTAAAAGTGCAGACCTTGAAACTGCCCATTACCCCCGCCCCGGACCTCGACGCGGCGCTGGCCGAGCGGCTCGAGCAGATGCGCGAGGAAGAACGGACGCGCATCGCCCGCGAGCTGCACGACGAGCTCGGGCAGCTGCTCACCTGCATCAAGCTGGATTTCGTGACGACCGTCCGCCGGCTGCGGGAGCTGAAGACCCCCGGCGACGTCGTGGACCGCCTGCAGTCGGCGGTCGGGCAGATCGATCTCGGCATCGCGATGGTGCGCCGGATTGCGACCGGGCTGCGCCCGCCGCACCTGGACCACCGTGACCTGGGAGGCGCCATCGAGTACGAGGCGCGGCGGATGTCGGCGATTGCCGGCATCGCGATGCCCGTTGCGGCGCGCGTGACCGAGGCCGTCGACACCGAGATCGCGACCGCGGCGTTCCGCGTGTTCGAGGAAGCATTGACCAATGCGGTCCGACACGCCCATGCGAGCCGCATTTCCACGACCGTCGGCACCACGCGGCGCGGCCGCCTGATCGTCTACGTGAGCGACAACGGCGTCGGCATCCCGCGGCCGGGGCTGAACGTGCGGTCGCTGGGGCTGCTCGGCATGAGCGAGCGGGCGCGCAAGCTGGGCGGGGCGCTGCGGATCACGAGCCGGCCCAACCACGGCACGCGGGTGCTGTTGACGCTGCCGTTGGAGGCAACCGGCCGGGATCCGGGATCCGGGATCCGCGAAAACCAAGGACATGACACGGCGGATCCCGCAGCCCGGATCCCGGATCCCGGGCGGCGGCCGACCGCATGACCACGACGCTGCGCTACGATTCGCCGCCGCGCGATGCGGAGACGACCGCCAGGCCCTCGTCGCTGCGCGTCATGCTCGTGGACGATCATCCGATCGTGCGCCGCGGCCTGCGCGACATCCTCGCCGACGCCTTTTCCGGCGCGATCATCCACGAAGTAGGGTGCGGCCGCGACGCGATTGCCTCGCTGCACTCGCACGTCTGGAACGTGATGGTGCTCGACCTCTCGCTGCCGGACGGCAGCGGGCTCGACGTGCTGAAGCGCGTGCGCGAGCTTCGCCCGCGCCTCCCCGTCCTGATCCTGAGCATGCACACGGCGGATCAGTTCGCGCGGCGGGCGATTGCCGCGGGCGCGTCGGGCTACCTGACCAAGGACGCCGCCGACGCCGAATTGGTCACCGCCGTGTCGAAACTGGCGCGCGGCGGCAAGTACTTCGGCCCCGACGTCCTGGAGCGGGTCGCGCTCGGGCTTCACCCCGATCGCGAGGACCGCCCTCACGAGCGGCTGTCGGACCGCGAATACCAGGTCCTCCGCATGATTGGCGGAGGCAAGACGGTGTCAGAAATCGCGACGGAGCTCACGCTGAGCGTCAAAACGGTCAGCACCTATCGGGCGCGCGTCCTCGAAAAGATGAAGATGCGCACCAACGCCGAGCTTACTCATTACGCTGTTCGTCACGGCCTGGCGGAATAGCTCCGCCAATCGACTGCTCGCGGGTCGCGTCCGGATCGGGCGCCTCGAGATCCGGCTCGAGGTCGGCCGCATCGTTCACGATCCCTTCGCCACGTGTCTGTCCCATCCCCTTCGATGAATCCGTTTCCGGAAGGTCCACACCCCTCTGCGCGGTGAGAAAATCGGCCGCACCCGGCCCGCTGATCTTCGATTTGCTGCTCACGATCGGCTCCTCTCGCGTTGGGCGCCGCCCCCATCCAGCTCATGCTCTCGGCGCGTGGCCTCGTCCTCCCAGTCCGCGGGCGCCGTCGGCGTATCAGTGCCGTACGGGTCGCCGCCAATCGCGCCCGGCTGCCGATGAGTCAGCGTTGACCTCTCGCGCGCGCCGGGAATCAGATCTGCTGAGGTATGCCCGTCGGGGTGAACGATAAAGATGTCCTGCATGGCAATCTTCTTGATGCAGACGTGGTTCCATGCGCGTCTGGCCAGGTCAACCGTACCCCCTCGGTGCGACCTGGACCGGCATCGGGGTGAACTTCGCGCTCTTCTCGGCGCACGCGACGCGGGTGGATCTCTGCCTCTTCGACTCGGCTGACGCCTCGAGCGCGACCATCTGCGTCACCCTTCCCGAGCACACCGACATGGTCTGGCACGGCTACCTGCCCGACGTGCGCCCGGGACAGCTGTACGGCTATCGTGTGCACGGGCCGTACGATCCGGGCGCCGGGCACCGATTCAACCCGAACAAGGTCGTCCTCGACCCGTATGCGAAGTCGATCGGGCGCCAAGTGCGGTGGGACGATGCGGTGTTCGGCTATACGATTGGCGACCCGCGGGGCGATCTGTCGTTCGATGCGCGCGACAACGGCGCGTTCGCGTCGCTCGCGGCGGTGATCGATCCGGCGTTCACGTGGGGCGACGATCGTCCGCCGCGCACGCCGTGGCACGAGACGGTCATCTACGAGATGCACGTGAAGGGGTTCACCAAGCTGCACCCGAACGTGCCCGAGCCGCTGCGCGGCACCTACGAGGCGCTGACGACGGAGGCGGCGATCGAGCACCTGCAGCGGCTCGGCGTCACCGCCGTCGAGCTGATGCCCGTGCACCATCACGCCTACGATCGCCACCTGGTCGAGCGCGGCCTGTCGAACTACTGGGGCTACAACACGCAGGCGTTCTTCGCGCCCGACATCCGGTATGCCGCGTCGGGATCGCCCGAGCAGTCCGTGCGCGAGTTCAAGCGGATGGTGAAGGCGCTGCACAGCGCGGGCCTCGAGGTGATCCTGGACGTCGTCTACAACCACACCGCGGAAGGGAACCATCTGGGGCCGACGCTGTCGCTGCGCGGCGTGGACAACCGGTCGTATTACCGGCTCGTGCCCGACGACAAGCGCTACTACCTGGACTTCACCGGCTGCGGCAACACGCTGAACATGCGCAGCCCCCAGGTGCTGCAGCTGATCATGGACAGCCTGCGCTACTGGGTCCTCGACATGCACGTCGACGGCTTCCGGTTCGACCTGGCGAGCACGCTGGCGCGCGAGCTGTACGAGGTCGATCGACTCGGCGCCTTCTTCGACATCGTCCACCAGGATCCCGTGCTGTCGCAGGTGAAGCTGATCGCGGAGCCGTGGGACCTCGGCGCGGGCGGCTACCAGGTCGGCAACTTCCCGGTGCTGTGGACCGAGTGGAACGGCAAGTATCGCGACGCGATGCGCGCGTTCTGGCGGGGAGACGATCGCGGCGTCGCCGAGGTGGCGACCCGCATCGCGGGGAGCAACGACCTCTACGAGCACAGCGGGCGCCGGCCGTACGCGAGCATCAACTTCATCACGTCGCACGACGGGTTCACGCTGCAGGACCTGGTCAGCTACAACCAGAAGCACAACGAGGCCAACGGCGACGACAACCAGGATGGCGAGAGCTCGAACCTGAGCTGGAACTGCGGCGCCGAGGGACCGACGAGGGACGCGCGCATCCTCAAGCTGCGGGAACAGCAGAAGCGCAACCTGATGGCGTCGCTCCTGCTCTCGGTCGGCGTTCCGATGATCAGCGGCGGCGACGAGATCGGACGGACCCAGTACGGGAACAACAACGCCTACTGCCAGGACAGCGATCTGAGCTGGACGGCCTGGGACCTGACGCCCGAGCAGCGCGGCTTCCTGGCGTTCACGCGCCGCCTCGTGCACTTCCGCCGCTCGCAGCCGACGCTGACGCGCCGCAAGTACTTCCAGGGCCGCTCGATTCGCGGCGCCGAGGTCAAGGACATCTACTGGCTCGACCCGAGCGGCCGCGAGATGACCGACATCGCGTGGAACGCGCCGTTCGTGCGATCGCTCGGCGTGCTGATGGTCGGCAACGCCATCGGCGACATCGACGAGCACGGGCAGCTCGTGTCGGGCGACACGCTGCTCATCCTGCTCAACGCGCACTTCGAGTCGGTGCCGTTCGTGCTGCCGGCGGCGGAAGAGGGGCACGAGTGGGGGCGCGTCTTCGACACCATCGATCCGCATCCGCCCGACGCGCGCTTTCCCGGCGGGACGAAGTACGCGCTGCAGGGACGGACGGTCGTCCTGTTCACGCTCGAAAAGCATCGGCGTCATCGACGCGCCTCGGATCACGAGGAGGCCGAGGCCGGGGATCCCATGGCGCTCCAGGGCACGCGCTGATGCCCCTCGATTCGCTTCGCTCGCCCGGGACACAGGTGGAGACCGACCCGGCGTCCGCTCGAGAGAAGGCCGGCCCGGGGCTTCGCTCGCGTGGCCGTGTCATCGTCGAGCGCGTCTGGCCGGAGATCGACGGCGGCCGCTTCCCCATCAAGCGCAGCTGCGGCGAGGCGGTGACGGTGAGCGCGGACATCTTCGCCGACGGCCACGATCTGCTGGCGGGGGTGGTGAAGTACCGACGCGTTCCGGCGGGTCGGCCATCGCCTGGTGACCCGCGCTCGGCCGAACCCGCCCCACGTCCTTCCGCCCAGGCGGGTCGTACAGATGTAGGGCGGGTCCTTTCGGACCCGCCAGACCCGGCGTGGCACGAAGTTCGGCTCATCGCACGCGACAACGATCGCTGGGAGGGGACCTTCACCGTCACGGCCCCCGGCGACTACGAGTACACCGTCGAAGCGTGGGTCGATCGCTTCGGGTCGTGGCTGAAGGGGCTCGTCGCCAAGGCCGACGCGGGGCAGGACGTGTCGAGCGAGTTGCTCGAAGGCGCGGAGATCGTTCAGCAGGCGGCCGCGCAGGCGGGTCCGTCTTCCCTCGGTGAGAACCTGCGCCTGGTCGAGATCGCCGACATGCTGCGCGGCGCGAGCCCACAGGTCGCGCGCGTCTGGGCGGCGAAAGACCCGTCGCTGCGCGCGCTGATGGACGCGCGGCCCGACCGCACCGCCTCGACGACCTACGACCGCACGCTCATCTGCCGGGTCGATACGGTGCGCGCGACCTTTGGCGCGTGGTACGAGATGTTCCCGCGCTCGGTCACGAGCGATCCGTCGCGCAGCGGGACGTTCCGCGAAGCCGAGTCGCGGCTCAGCGACATCGCGGCGATGGGCTTCGACATCGTCTACCTGCCGCCGGTGCACCCGATCGGCGAGACGCACCGCAAGGGGCGCAACAACGCGCTCGCCGCCGGGGCGGGCGACCCGGGCAGCCCGTGGGCGATCGGTTCCGCGGCCGGCGGACACACCGCCATCGAGCCGGGCCTCGGCACGCTCGACGACTTCGATCGCTTCGTCCGGCTCGCCAACCGTCTCGGCATGGACGTCGCGCTCGACATCGCGTTCCAGGCATCGCCCGATCACCCGTGGGTGCGCGAGCACCCGGGCTGGTTCCGCCATCGCCCGGACGGCTCGATCAAGTACGCGGAAAACCCGCCGAAGAAATACCAGGACATCTATCCGATCGACTTCGAGTCGGCGGAATGGGAATCGCTCTGGAACGCGCTGAAGGACGTCTTCCTCTTCTGGATCGGCCACGGCGTCCGCACGTTCCGCGTCGACAACCCGCACACCAAGTCGTTCCGCTTCTGGGAATGGGTCATCGCGGAGATCCGCCGCGACCACCCGGACACGATCTTCCTGGCGGAGGCGTTCACCCGCCCGACGGTGATGCGCTACCTGGCGAAGGCCGGCTTCAACCAGTCGTACACGTATTTCACCTGGCGCAACTCGGCGCACGAGCTGCGCGACTACCTCAACGAGCTGACCAAGACCGAGCTGCAGGAGTACATGCGGCCGAACTTCTTCGCCAACACGCCCGACATCCTGCACGAGTACCTGCAGACCGGCGGGCGCGCGGCATTCGAGGTACGGCTGATCCTCGCCGCCACGCTCGCCGCGAGCTACGGCATCTACAGCGGCTTCGAGCTGTGCGAGAACGAGCCGGTGAAGAAAGGCTCCGAGGAGTATCTCGACTCCGAGAAGTACCAGATCAAGCCGCGCGACTGGAACCAGGCCGACAGCCTCCGCGAGCTGATCGCGCGCGTCAACGCCATCCGCCGCCAGCAGCCCGCGCTGCAGCAGAACGCCACGTTGAGCTTCTACCAGGCCGACAACCCGAACTTGGTGTGGTTCGGCAAATGGCATCCGGCGGGGCGCGTGCTCGTCGTCGCCAACACCGACCCGCACTGGACGCAGCAGGGGTGGGTGCAGGTGCCGATCTGGGAGATGGGCATCGGCGCGCGCGAGCGCTACGTCGTCGAGGACCTGCTCGACGGCGCGAAGTACGCCTGGCGCGGTGAATGGAATTTCGTGAAGCTGGATCCGAGCGAGCGGGTGGCGCACATTCTCGTCGTCCGCCCCTCGGCACGCTCGGGGACGCCCTGAGGCTCGCGAACGGCGAGATTCGACATGACCGATCGGCTCTGGTACAAAGACGCGCTCATATACGAGGTGCACGTCCGCGCCTTCTCCGACAGCAACGGCGACGGTGTCGGCGACTTCCCCGGCCTGACGCAGAAGCTCCCCTATCTGGCGGACCTCGGCGTCACCTGCCTCTGGCTGCTGCCGTTCTACCCCTCGCCGCTGCGCGACGACGGCTACGACATCGCGGACTACACGTCGATCAACCCCATTTACGGCTCGCTCGACGACTTCAAGCGGTTCGTGGACGAGGCGCACAAGCGGCACATCCGCGTGCTCACGGAGCTGGTCGTCAATCACACCTCGGACCAGCACCCGTGGTTCCAGCGGGCGCGCCGGGCGCCGAAGGGCTCGCCCGAGCGCAACTACTACGTGTGGAGCGACACCGACGAGCAGTACGCCGGCACCCGCATCATCTTCATCGACACGGAGAAGTCGAACTGGACCTTCGACCCGGTGGCGGGCCAGTACTTCTGGCACCGGTTCTTCTCGCACCAGCCGGACCTCAATCTCGAGAACCCCGCGGTGCTCACCGCCATCATCGACGTGATGCGCTTCTGGCTCGACCTCGGCGTGGACGCGCTGCGGCTCGACGCCATCCCCTACCTGATCGAGCGCGAGGGGACGATCAACGAGAACCTGCCCGAGACGCACGCGATCCTGAAGGAGATCCGCCGCACGCTCGACGACCAGTACGAGGACCGCGTGCTGCTGGCCGAGGCGAACCAGTGGCCGTCGGACGTGCGCGCCTACTTCGGCGACGGCGACGAATGCCACATGGCGTTCCACTTCCCGCTGATGCCGCGCATGTTCATGGGCCTGCGACAGGAAGAGCGGCATCCGATCGTCGAGATCATGAACCAGACGCCGGAGATTCCGCCGACGTGCCAGTGGGCGATCTTCCTGCGCAACCACGACGAGCTGACGCTGGAGATGGTGACGGACGAAGAGCGCGACTACATGTACGCGCAGTACGCCGCCGACCCGCAGATGCGGCTCAACCTCGGCATCCGCCGGCGGCTGGCGCCGCTGATGGAGAACAGCCGGCGCCGCATCGAGCTGATGAACAGCCTGCTGTTCTCCATGCCCGGCACGCCCGTCATCTACTACGGCGACGAGATCGGGATGGGCGACAACGTCTACCTCGGCGATCGCAACGGCGTCCGCACGCCGATGCAGTGGAGCAGCGACCGCAACGGCGGCTTCTCGCGCTGCGACCCGGGACGGCTCTTCCTGCCCGCCATCATGGACCCCGTCTACGGCTACGACGCCATCAACGTCGAGGCGCAGGAGCGCGCGCCGTTCTCGCTGCTGCACTGGATGAAGCGGATGATCGCGCTGCGCAAGCAGCACCCGGTCTTCGGGCGCGGTTCGATCCATTTCATCCCGACGGCCAACCGCAAGGTGCTGACGTACCTACGCCGGCTCGGCAACGACATCGTGCTGTGCGTGGCGAACCTCGCGCGCACGGTGCAGCCGGTCGAAATCCCGCTGCGCGAGTTCGCCGGGCTGACGCCGGTCGAGATGCTCGGCCGCACCGAGTTCCCGCGCGTCGCCGAGCACCCGTACTTCCTGACGCTGGCGCCGTACGGCTTCTACTGGTTCCAGCTGCAGGAGGTGGTCACGCCGATCACCGCGCGCACCGCGCCCGCGCCCGAGGAGCCGGTCGCGGTGCCCGCGCTCTTTGCCGGCGTCGTCTGGGATGCGGTCCTCGACGGCAGCATGCGCGAGATCATCGAGAAGCAGGTGCTGGTGCCGTTCCTCGAGCGGCAGCGCTGGTTCGGCGGCAAGGCGCGCGGCCTCGCGCGCGCCCGCTTCGTGGACTGGGCGACGATGCGCCGCGGGCAGCACCCGGCGTTCCTCACCATCGTGGAAGCGGAATATGCCGACGGCGGGCGCGAGCGCTACGTGCTGCCGCTGGCGATGTCGAGCGAGCACGAAGCGCGCGCCATCGAAGAGCAGCATCCGGGCGCGCTCCTCGCCCGCATCACGGGGGCGCGCAAGGGCGCGCTCTACGACGGCCTCTACGACGACGGGACGTGCGCGACGCTGCTGGCGTCGGTGCAGGAGGAGCGGACGCTGCAGATGCGCCATGGCGTGACGCAGGCCGGCAACATCGACCTGACGCCGCAGCGCGCGCCGGCCGACACGCTCGTCCCCATCGCCCGCACCGCGCCGGACCAGAGCAACACGTCGGTGGTGTTCGGCAGGCGCCTGATCATGAAGGTGTTCCGGCGCGTCGAGGAGGGACCGAACCCGGACGTCGAAATGGTCGAATACCTCACCGGGCAGTGCTTCCCGCACGTGCCGCCGCTGGTGGGGACGATCGCCTACACGCGGGCGGATCTGCGCCTGCCGGGTCCGAAAGGACCCGGCCTCCAGGAGCCGCCAGACATGCCGGCGGCGATCGCGATGCTGCAGGAGTTCGTCCCCAACCAGGGGAACGCGTGGCAGACCACCATCGACGAGCTGGGCCGCTTCTTCGAGAACGTGGCGGGATTGCAGCTGCCGACCGATGCGCCGGCGGAAACCGCCGACGCGTGGGCGTACGGACGCATCGCCGAGGCGCCGGCGTCGGTGGCCGAAGTGATCCGCAACTACCTCGCCGGAGCCTGGATCCTCGGCCGGCGCACCGGCGAGATGCATACGGCGCTGGCGGGCCCGACCACCAATCCCGCCTTCGCGCCGGAGCCGCTGACGAGCGCGGACCTCGAGCAGATCATCGACACGATGCGTCGCCGGGCCGACGAGCACCTCAACCTGCTCGACGCGGTGCTGCCACGGCTCGACGCGAGGAGCGCGAACGATGCGCGCCAGGTGCTGGCGCACCGCGACGCGCTGCTGCAGCAGTTCGACGAGCTGCGGCGCGTCGGCGGCTCCTCGCTGCGCATCCGCTGCCACGGCGACTATCACCTCGGGCAGGTGCTGGTGCACGAGGGCGACGTGATGATCCTCGACTTCGAGGGCGAGCCGGCGCGTCCGCTGGCGGAGCGCCGGGCGAAGTCATCGCCGCTGCGTGACGTCGCGGGCATGATCCGATCGATCGGGTACGCGGCGCAGACCGCCCTCAGCGCCGCCACCGAGATGCGCCCTGAAGATGCGAGGCGGCTGGCGCCGTGGGCCACCTTCTGGGAAACGTGGGTGAACGCGGCGTTCCTGCGCGCGTATCTCGCCGCGACGCGCGCCGCCGCGTTCCTGCCGCCGCCCGCGGATCTCGAGCTCCTGCTGCGCGCCTACGTGCTCGACAAGGCGCTGTACGAGCTGGCCTACGAGCTGAACAACCGCCCCGCGTGGGTGCACATCCCGCTCGCGGGCGTCATGCAATTGCGTTCACGGACGACCGCATGACGGATCGCGTCGTCTCCGATTCGGCACGACTTGCCGTTAAGACTGCAACGTCGGACTCGAGCGGACGAGCTGGCACACGAGAGGACGACACACGGTCGAGACGGCGTTGTCACGCCGTTGAATACATGGTCCCGTTGACTACAATGTGATCGCTTCACAGGAGTTGCCCGCCGTGCCCAGAACCACCAGTACACCAAACGACAAACCGACGACCCGCTCGCGAAGCCGAGGTCCCGCGCGATCAGCGTCGCCGCGATCCGCTTCCGCTGATGCGGCCGCCGACAGGTCCGCCTCCTCAGGCGCGGGGACCGCGCCGAACGGGAACGACAACCCGACCTACGACGAAATCGCCGAGGCCGCGTATCACCGCTACCTGCGCCGCGGCGGCAGCGACGGGCAGGATTTCGACGATTGGGTCGAGGCGGAGCGCGAGCTGCGTTCGCGCCGGTCCAGTTAAGATCAAGCTCCAAGTTCCAAGATCCAAGCTCCAAGTGGGTTCGAATTGGAGCTTGGGGCTTGGAGCTTGCACACGCTCTGGTTCATGGCGCGTGCATTGTGGAAGGGGTCGATCGCGTTCGGCCTCGTCAATATCCCGGTCGAGCTGCACACCGCGGTCCGCGATTCGCGGCCCCGCTTCCGGATGCTTCACGCAGAAGACAAGTCGCCCGTGCGCTTCGAGCGCGTCTGCGCGCGCGAAGGCAAGCCCGTCGCGTGGGACGAGCTCGTCAAGGGCTATGAGTACCAGAAAGGACGCTTCGTCGTCCTGACGAAGGACGATTTCAAGACCGCCGCGCTCGAGAAGAGCCGCACGGTCGACATCCGCAGCTTCGTCAAGCCCGACGAGATCGACGACCGCTTCTTCGAGAGCGCCTATTACCTGGTGCCAGCCAAAGGCGGCGAACGCGCGTACGCGCTGCTGCGCGAAGCGATCAAGGAGACCGGCCTCGTCGGCATCGCGACGATCGTGCTGCGCGAGGCACAGCACCTCGCGGCCCTCGAAGTGGCCGGCGACGCGATGGTGCTGACGCTCATGCGCTACGCCGAGGAGCTCGTCGACGTCCGCGAGTACCACTTCCCGCCCGCGAAGGACATTCGGAAGCCCGAGCTGCAGATGGCGCGGACGCTCGTCGAGAACCTCGAAGACAAGTGGGACCCCGCGCAGTACACCGACGAGTACCGCGAGAACCTGATGAAGATCATCAAGGCCAAGCTCAAAGGCAAGGAGGCGCACCTCGTCGATCACGTCGAGCCGCGGAACGCCGACGTGGTGGACCTGATGGAGCGGCTGCGGCAGTCGCTGCAAGGGACCGGTGGCGGCAAGAAGAAGACCGCTCGCGCGCAGAAAACGACGGCGCGCGCCCGCAAACGATCGCACGCCGCCTGATGACCCACACCTGCATCGTCGGCGGCTGGACCGAGCCGCGCGGCTCCCGTCCGTTCTTCGGGTCGCTGCTCCTGGGCCTCATGGGCGACCAGGGCGAGCTGCGCTACGTCGGACGCGCGGCGTCGGGCTTCACCGACGCGCAGCTGGGCCTCGTCTGGAAGCAATTGCGCGGGCACAAGACGAGAACCTCGCCGTTCGCCGTCGTCCCCGACACGAAGGAGCGCGCCCACTGGGTGAAGCCCACCCTCGCGGTACGAGTACAGTTCTCGGGCTGGACGAGGGACGGCCGGCTTCGGCGTCCCGTGTTCGCGGGGCTGGAGGCACCCGGCAAGCATGGCAGGCGCGAGCGCACCCACAAAGAGCACTCTCCAATCGCTGCTGACACAACTCGACGAGATTGAGCGCGGCCCCGGGAGCGGCAGCATCACGTTTCCAGGAGGGCGGCTCGAGGTCTCGAATCTCGGCAAGGTGTTCTGGCCCGGCGGGTCCGAAAGGACCCGCCCTACGCGGAGTAGGCCGAGTCCTTCTGGACCCGGCGCTCTGACCAAGGGCGATCTCTTTCGCCACTACGTCCGCGTCGCGCCGCTGATCCTGCCCGTGCTGGCCGACCGGCCGCTGGTGATGAAGCGCTTTCCGAACGGCATCGCGGGCAGCCCGTTCTACCAGCATCGCGCGCCTGACAAGGTGCCCGACGGTGTGCGCATCGAGCGCGTCGCGACGGGAACCGAGACGCGTCCGCACCTGGTCGGCGGGCTGCTGACGACGCTCCTCTACACGGCGCAGCTGGGATCGATCTCGCAGGATCCCTGGTTCTCGCGCGTCACCTCGCCCGCCGTCATCGACCACGTCGCCATCGATCTCGATCCGCCGGATGGCCTCCCCTACGCGCGCGTGCTCGACGTCGCGCGCTGGGTGCGCGACGCGCTGCATTCGCTGAAGGCGCCCGGCTTCGCGAAAACGTCAGGGGCGGGCGGCCTGCACGTCTACGTCCCGGTGGCGGCGGGCACGCCCTACGAGTCGGGGTTCCTCTTCGCGCAGCTCGTCGCGACGATGGTGGCGGAGCGGCATCCGAAGCAGGCGACGGTCGAGCGTTCGATCAAGGCGCGCGGCCGGCGCATCTACGTGGACTACATGCAGAACGTGCTGGGCAAGACGCTCGCGAGCGCCTACAGCGCGCGCGCCAGCGAGTTCGCCGGCGTCTCGACGCCGCTCACGTGGGAGGAAGTGGAGGAAGGCGTCGAGCCGCAGGACTTCACGATTGCCAGCTTTGCGCAGCGGATCAAGGACGCAGGCGATCCGTGGGCGGGGCTGAGGAAAGCGAAGGGCGCGGACCTGCGCGCCCTTCGACGTTCGTAGGCCTTCGACGATCGTCGGGGCCGGCTTCAGCCGGCCCTCCTAGAAGATAAACCGGGCCTCGCCGACGACTTGCCGCTTGATGATGTCGCCGAAGATGTGCTGCTGCACGTCCTCGTTGGTCAGGTTCATCACCTTCAGGCTCGTCACCACCCTGTCACCCGCCCACTTCACGCCGATGCCCGCGTTGGCGGTGGTGAAAGGTTTGGTGACGCCGGCATAGCGCACGTCGAGCACGTCCTGCCAGTACGCCGAATCGGTGTGGTTCACCGACATGTTGCCGATCAGCCGCTGGTAGTTGAAGTCGAAGCCGGCGTTGAACCGGTTCTTGGCCGGCCAGTTGATGTCGTTGATCGACGTGCCCGCCGGCAGGTCCTCGGCCACCGGCATCCACTGGTACGAGTAGTTCGTGAAGACGTTCAGGTAGCGGTTGACGGCGCCGTCGACACCGAGCTCGATCCCCTTGTCCTTCACGTTCCCGAGGTTCAGGTAGGTGAAGCTCGATGGCAGCACGACCGGCGGGTTGTTGAGCGCCAGCACAGTGAGGACGGCCGGCGGCAGCGGCCAGCCCGGTGGCGGGTTGGCCGCCGAGTACGCGCCGTTCGGCGTGAAGTAGATCCCGTCCTTCGTGTTGTTCCAGTAGGCGGCGGCCGTCACCGTCGCGCGCTTCAGGACGACGCCCGTGTAGCCGACCTCATACGCGGTCATCGTCTCCTGCTTCAGGTTGGGGTTGCCGACCGCCCCGATCGGAAAGACGAACGGCGACAGCTGTGGGATGGGCGCCACGCGGCTCAGATCCACCTGGTTCCGGATCGTCGTGTTGATGTGGTTGTTGATGAAGGACGGCGCGCGGAAGGCGCGGTTGAACGACACGCGGAACGTGTGATCGGCCGCCGGCTTGATCATCAGCGTCGTGCGCGGCGAGAAGACCGCGTTGTCGATCGACGAGAACTTGTCCACGCGTCCGCCGACGACCCAGCGCAGGTAGTTGCTGAGGAAGATTTCGTCCTGCAGGTAGACGCCGCCCTCGTTCCGGCTGTCTTCATTCGGCGCCGGCGCGATCGAGATGTCGAAGGTGTTGTGGCGGAAATTGCCGCCGTAGCTGAGGACGTTCTTCGTCCCCAGCGCCTTGACGTCGTTGGCCTCGAAGTCGAACGTCTTGGTATCGAAGTCGAGCGGCAGCGGCCGTCCGGTCGGCGTGAACGCGAGCAGGTTCGACGCGTTGCCGTCGAGGAGATTGGTGAAAAAGGCGAGGCGCCGGCCTCCCTTCTGGTACCGCGTCATGAAGTAGCCGAGCGTGGAGCCGCTGGCGATGTTGAACGGGCCGATGCCGCTGTAGATCAGCCCCTCTGTGCCCGCAACGCCGCCCTCGAACGACACCGTGCCGCCGTTGTTCGCCAGGTCGCGATCGACGCGCGCGTCGAACTTCGGCTGCTGGGTCCCCTCGTTGGTGAAGGGCGGGTACGGCGTGTTGAAGGCGTTGGGGATGACGCCGGGCGGACGCGGCATCGGGTCCTGCGTCAGGTACCCCGCCCCGAGCTTGAACGCCCACCGATCGTTGACCGCTTCCGCGTGCGAGCCGTTGACGTAGAACAGCGAGCCGGCACCCTGGTCGCGGGTGACCGCGCCGCCTTGCGCATCGACGCCGGTGACGCTGCGATTGAACGAGCCGGCGCCGATCGTCAGCTGCGTGCCCCTGCCGGTGGCGGCGACCTCGCGCGGCGACCGCGTGATCACGTTGACGACGCCGCTCATCGCGTTGGCGCCCCAGATGGCGGAGGCGGGACCGCGGATCACCTCGATCTGACGGATTTCGTCGGGGTTGGTCGGCACCAGGTCCCACATCACCATGCCGAAGAAATCGAGGTAGACGCTGCGGCCGTCAACGAGCGCGAGCTGCGAAGTCGAGAGTGTGGACGTCGCGCCGCGCGTCGTGATGTTGACGTCGCGCGCCGACACCTGCGAGACGTTCACGCCGGGAACCGCGCGCAGCAGGTCGCCGATGTTGGTGGCGGGCGAGTTCTGGATCGTCTCGGTGGAGATGACGCTGACGGCGGCGGGGGCGTTGACGAGCTGCTCTTCCGTCTTCGACGCGGTGACGACCACCTGTTCCTGATAGGTGACGTCCTGATCCTGCGTCTGATTCTGGTCGGCCGTATTCTGAGCGAGTGCGGGCGCAGCGAACATCACCAGGAAGCCGGCTGCGGCAAGTCGCACGATCATAAACGTGTCCCTCCTCGGGATGCGATCGGGAATGAGCAGTCGTCATTGTGGGGCGGTGGACGCGGAGAACGCAAGCAACCCGCGTGGTATGATGCACGTCCGTGCGCCCGTAGCTCAGTTGGATAGAGCGCCGGACTTCGAATCCGTAGGCCGCAGGTTCGAGTCCTGCCGGGCGCGCCACGTCAATGCAAAATTCAAAATGCAAACCCTGCGCGGCTTCGACGCAAAGGGGTGAAGGTTCTCGCGCCTTTCACTCCACTGCATCGAACCACTTGGTGTTCGCATTCTGCATTTTGAATTTTGAATTACCTGAAGCCACCAAGCGCCCTTAGCTCAGCTGGATAGAGCGTCGGCCTCCGGAGCCGAAGGCCACAGGTTCGAATCCTGTAGGGCGCGCCAACCTTCCCTCCGCGATTCCGGCGAAGGTTGTCCCCCGTAGCTCGCGACGCGAGCAAAGCGGGACCGGTCGCCGCGACCCGGAGCTTCGGTTGGCAGGCCGCACCCGCTACTGAACGATCGCCTCCCACAGGCGCGCTTCCGCCCACACGATGTTCTCCGCCCAGACGATGTTCTGGCCCCAGGCGATCCCTTCCGCCCAGACGATGTTCTCGGCCCAGACGATGTTCTCCGCCCAGACGATGTTCCCGCCCCACACGACGCTGTTCGCCGGGCCGACGTGCTCCGCCCACACGATGTTGTCGCCCCAGACGACGCCTTCGGCCCAGACGATGTTGTTGGCCGTGATGATCCCTTCGCCCCAGACGATGCTGTTCCCCCAGACGACGTTCTGCGCCCAGGCGAAGACCTTGCCGCCGTAGAAGCTGTACGGCGCGACGCCCTCGACGATCCACGGCGAGCCCTGTGGAGCGCTCGTGTCGATCGATCGCGCCAGCGCCACGGCGCCCTGGCCGTTGACGCGTCCCACGCCCTGCGACATCCGGTCGTAGGCCGCGCCCGCCGCGTCGCGCATCGGCAGCGCGGTGTACTCCACGAACGCCTTGATTGCATTCGGCGGCGGATAGGCGGGCGGGTGGCCGAGCGACACGGTTCGCGCGCGGCTCGCGTCGAGCATCACAGCGACCAGCCCGCTCTCCACCCCCGCGGCCATGCTCGTGCCGCTCAGCGTCAGGTAGTTGCGTCCGCCGTGCCCGTCGTCCACGAGCAGTTCGGGGTGGGTAATGCCAAGCGTGCTGCCCGGCGCGTACGGCGCCACCAGGCTCTGGCCCGGCGCGGCGACGTCGGGCTTGGCGAGCCGCTCGTACCACGTCGGTCCGCGCGAGCTGTAATTCGCAATCGTGTCGTCCGTGGGATCGACGGTGCCCATCGTTTTCGCGGCGGCGACCGTCAGCGCCGACGGCGCGTTCGCGGGCGAGAGGATGCCGCCGTAGCCGACGCGATGCGTGAAGGTGCTGACGCCGACGTTGCCCGCCGCGACGACGACGACAATGCCGGCGCGCGTGGCGGCTTCGACGGCCTGCACCAGCGGATCGGATGCCGCCGGCGCGTACGGCGGATGGCCGAGCGAGAGGTTGATCACGTCGATGCCGAGCGCCTCGCGATTGGCGGTCGCGAACTCGAGCGCGGCGATGACGTCGCTCGTGGAGCCCATGCCGTGGTCGTCGAGCACGCGCAGGCCGATGAGGTGCGCGGCCGGCGCGACGCCCCGGAACCTGCCGCCGGAGAGCGCGCCGTTGCCGGCGACCAGCCCCGCGATGTGCGTGCCATGCCCGAAACCATCGACGGGTACGGCCGGCACGCCAGGCTGGCCGTTGGTGAAGTCGTAGAAGTCGGTGATGCGATCGGCGACATCGGGAACCGGCGCGATGCCGGAATCGATCACGGCGACGCCGACGCCGTCGCCGCCGGGGTCGGCGTTCGACAGGCCGAGCAGCTCGCGCAGACCCGCGCCGCCCGAGCCCGTCCCTGACGAAGACGAGGGTCCGCCACTCGCGCTCACGTCCGCCGCCGCGGTGACGTCCGCGTCGACGCTCACGTCCACGACGTCCGGAAGTGTCTCGAGCCACGCGAGGTCACGGGCGGAAACATCGACCGCCCAGATCCCGACACCGGTGTGATAGCGCCGCAGCCGGATGCCGCGGCGCGTCATGGACCGCAGCGTGGATGCGGATTCGGACCGGAGCTCGACGAGAACCCGAACGCGGTTCGACGTGGTGCCGGCGAGCTCGATCTGCTCGATCCGGGTATCGTGCCGCGCTCGATGCGTGCGTCCGGATTCGCCATGAGCGAACAAACCCGGCACCTGCAGCAGAACGAGGGCGGCAACAGGAAGGGCCCGTCGTGAGAAACCAGTGTCTATGGCCATCGCGGTACCCCCGGCGCGACTGCTGGGTGCACTGCACTGAATTGCGCGGGAGGACCGGATTCTATGCTCAGCTACCGCCGGTCAGCGAAGAAAAGATGGCCGGGGCGAGTGCCGCCCCGATTTTCCCCGGCCGTTCGCAGGGGTTCTCCTATCGAACGGGGGTTTATTTCGTTCCCTTGACCGGCGCGTCGGCGGCGCAGACGAAGTTCTGCGCCTCGTCGGCGCTGCCGCTCCCGTTCCACTTCGCGACCTTCGGGAACACGCACAGCGGCCGCGTGCGATCGACCTTGCCGTCGGTGCGGTGTGACGCGACGATGCGATCGGGCGCCTTGCCGGTCGTCACCCACGCATCGAGCACCGCGGCCTTGTCGAACGTATCGGTGCCCGGCCCGCCCTGGCAGTGATACATGCCCGGGATCATGAAGAGCTCGATCGACCTGCCCTCGACGTGCTTGCCGACCTTGTCGAGCACGGCCTGGTGATAGCGGATGGCGTTGTCGGAGGTGACTTGCGGATCGGCGAATCCCTGGTACATCAGCAGCTTGCCCCCGTGATCGAAGAACGCCTTGATGTTGGGATTGTCCGACTTGAGGATCCCGTCCGGGTCGGCCTTCTGCGCCTTCTCGACGTCGGTGGCCGCGTTGAACGTCGCCGGATCCCAGGCGGCGTCCTTCATGGCGATGTACTTCATCGCCTCGATGGCGTTGCCATAGCCCTGCGGGCTGTAAAGCGTGCCCCACTGCAGCTCGGTGCCGGGCATCAGGCCGCCGGTGAGCACCTTGCCGGTCTTCGGATCGCGGGCCGGGGCGTAGATCGCTTTCGCGCTCTGCACCTGCGCCGGCGTCAGGCACGACACGGTGTCCTCGCCGGCCTTGCACTGCAGCACCTTCGGGTCGAAGCGGCACGCGAGCGGGTTCTCGAGGATCCCGTCCTTCACGCCGTCGAGGCCGTCGCACGCCTGCAGCACGGCCTCGTGCAGGGCGGGATATTTCTCCGGCGGGATGTAGGCGCCTGACGTCTTCAGCATCGCCGCCTGGTTCATGATGACGCCGACGTAGCGGTCCATGCCGCCCCATGCGACCGCGCCGGCGACGATGCCGTCGTAGTCGGCCGGGTAGCGCTGCGCCTCGGTGATGCCCTGGCGTCCGCCGAGCGAGCAGCCGTTGAAGTACGAGTACTTCGGCGCGCTGTTGTAGTAGCCGTTGACGATCGCCTTCGCCTGCACCGTCATCTCGTGCACGGCGCGATAGCCGATGTCGATCACCTTCTCCGGGTGTCCGAGCGCGAACGACGCCGTGTTGCCGACGTGCCCCGTGTCGGTACTGGTTGTCGCGTAGCCGGCTTCGAGCGCGGTCGCCATCGCGGCGTAGCCGATCGTGCCGGCCCAGCCGCCGTTGCCGACCGCCTGGAACTTGCCGTTCCACGTCGAGCTGTCGGGGAGCCAGACCTCGATCCTGATGTCGGAGTCGCTCGACGGGGTGAGCGTCACCGCGACGCGGCAGAAGGCGGGCAGCATCGCGTACGGATTCGGCTGGTTGCCGCGTCCGCCGCCGCGCGCGCCGCCTCGCCCTGCGGCCCCTTCACGCCCCGCGGTAGCCGCGCGTCCCGCCGCTCCCTCGCGGCCAGGCACCACAGGCGGCGGTGGCGGCGTGAATGCGCCGGCCGCGACCAGCTGGGCCGAGGTCACGTGCGCGTTCTGCAGGGGCAGAACGCCGAGACTGTCGCAGGTGGCCGCTCCCGCAGGCGAGGCGTGCAGGACCGCAGCGGAAACAACGAGCGGGAACAGGATGCGTCGAGTCATTGACTCCTCCGGCCAACGGATGGGTGTGAGTATACGCCGGGGCTCGTGTGACGCTTTCTACTCAGCGCAGGCGCAAGGCGGAAGGTCAGCCGACGCCTCGAGCGCGTTTTTCCCAGTAAATTTCCGTCAATCCGGGCGGCGCGAGCTCGGCGCGGGCTGGCAACCATCTTGAAATTTGAGCAGGTCGAGGGAGCAATGGGGACGCGGGACAGGGACGACAACACGCGCGGGATCGAACACGAGCTGACGCTCCACCTTGCGCGCGCCAGCGACCTCTCGGAGCGCGCCAAGCGGGCCAACGACGCGGCGCAGCACGAGATCGAACGTGCCTTGAAGATTGCCGACGAACTGCGGGGGGTGTCGACCGAAGCCGAGTGGCGCGCGGGTGCCTTGCGGCGTTCGCGACGAGGTCGGTAAGATAGGCAGTCCTCCTGCCTCACACGAGCGGTCACGTCTCGTGGGGCGTCCGCCGGCGCGCGCTGGCGGACCGCACAAGGAGTGGGCCGCTAGCTCAATTGGCAGAGCAGCAGACTCTTAATCTGCGGGTTCTCGGTTCGATTCCGAGGCGGCTCACCATCCTTTCATCAGCACTCTCGGACGGCGCCAAGTAGTTGAAAAGTGGTGCCGTTGCGGCGGTTCGATTGAATCGACTTCCGTCGTACGCGATTCCTTCCGGGAAGAACAGCGCCTGCAATCGCTGCTTGTAGTCGAGCGACGCCTGGACCCACAGGTCTGATGCGCGCGGCAGGATGCGTTCTGCGAACGCCAGGATGCCCTGTACGTCGAGTTCGTCGACTGCTTCGGTGTGCCGGTGGATCTGCGCGAGCGTCAATTCTTCGCGCAGCTTGTCACGTTGCCGGCTGTAGCTGGTGAGGTCGATCGACTCCGAGTAGAGGAAGGCTTCGTCGAGCCGGTCGAGCTTCTGCTGGATCGCTTTTGCGCGGCGCTCCTGGTCCGTCGTC
>DATNCQ010000206.1:0-8858 GCA_035571515.1 Vicinamibacterales bacterium | reverse complement strand
CATGACGACGGCGAGACCTACCTGCGCTTCGAGAACCTCAACGTGACGCAGTACTACGACGTCGCGGTCGACATGCGCGATCCGTACTGGGTGTGCGGCGGGCTGCAGGACGCCGGATCGTCGTGCGGTCCCTCCGCCACGCGCGCCAGCGCGATCTACACCAGCGACTGGGTCAACACGAGTGGCGGCGACGGGTATCACGCCGCGATGGATCCCGACGACAATCGCACCGTCTACACCGAATCACAACCCGCGACGAGCGGCGGCAACATCGTGCGCTTCGATCGCGCCACCGGGCAGAGCACCTCGATCCGTCCGCGCAAGGGAGTGAACATCGTCAACTACAACGACTACATCACCCCCGAGATCGAGAAGCGCCAGAAGGATCTGAACTGGGGCGAGATGCCGCCTCCGCCTCCGCCAGGACAGCGCGGCGGACGCGGCGGCGGGTTCGGCGGCGGCGGTGGCGGCGGCGGACGGGGCGGGCAGCAGGGGGCGACGATGGGCGCGTTCCGCTGGAACTGGAGCACGCCGTTCATCCTGTCGGAGTTCAACCCGAAGACGCTGTATGTCGGCGCGAATCACGTGTTCAAGACCAGCGATCGCGGCGACAACTGGCGCCTGATCAGCCCCGACCTGACGAAGAACGACATCGAGAAGACACTGCGGAAGTCCGGCGGGCTGACCCCGGACGAAGATCCCGGCGGCGGCGCCGAGTTCTACGGCACCATCGTCACCGTCACGGAATCGCCGCTGAGCCAGGGAGAGATCTGGGCCGGCACCGACGACGGCAATCTCCAGGTCACGCGCAACGACGGCGCGACGTGGGAGGAAGTCGGGAAGAACATCAAGGAGCTGCCCAACCACGATCTGTATGTGAGCCGCATCGAGCCGTCACACCACGCCCGCGGCACCGCGTACGTGTCGATCGACGGGCACGAGTCGGCGATCTTCAAGCCGTTCATCTTCAAGACGACGGACTTCGGCAAGACATGGACGAGCATCAGCTCGAACCTGCCGGACGGCGGGCCGGTCTACGTGGTGCGGGAAGATCTCAAGAACCCGAACCTGTTGTTCGCAGGAACCGAGTTCGCGATCTACTACTCGATCGACGGCGGGAAGAAGTGGGCGCGCCTGAACAACAACCTGCCCACCGTCTCCATCCAGGACATCGCCATCCATCCGCGCGACAACGATCTGGTCATCGCGACGATGGGGCGCGGCCTCTGGATCATGGACGACATCACGCCGCTGCAGCAGTTGTCGGAGCAGGTGACGGGCGCCGAGGCGCATCTCTTCGACAACCGCGTCGCGACGCAGTGGCTGCGGCTCCAGCCGCAGGGCACCGGCGGCACGCTCGGCTTCCGCGGCGAGAACCCGACGCGCAACGCCGCGATCAACTACTACCTGGGCACGGCGGCATCGGGGAACGTGCGCTTCGAGATCACCGACGTGACCGGCCGGAACAAGCGGACGCTCACGGTGCCGGCGCGCGCAGGCATCAACCGGCTCGAGTGGAACATGACCTACGACCCGACGCCCGAGCAGCTCGCCGCCTTCCAGCAGGCGCAGGCCGCCGCACGCGGACGGCAGGGTGGAGCTGCGGGCGCCGAGGAGAACCCCGAGCAGGCGGGACGCGGCCGCGGCGGCCGCGGCGGCCCGCCGCAGGGCGATCCCGCGGACCCCGGCGAGTACCGCGTGACGATGACGGTGAACGGGAAGGCCTACACGTCGCGGCTGACCATCCGGCCCGACCCGCTGCTCGCCGAGACGTCGCGCCGCTAGAGGCGGAAGCTACCGTAAGGATCGGAGCGCGGTGCCATCGGCGTTCACGACGCAGATGAGCGCCGCGTCTCCGTTCATGCCGTCGGGCATGTGAACGAACGCGATCCGCGAGCCGTCGGGGGACCAGCGCGGATCGACGGCATCGCCGCGCGGCATCGACACGAGCACGCGCTGGTTCGTGCCGTCGGCGCGCATGGTGAAGATCTCGGTCTTGCCGTTCCTCCAGCTCATGAAGGCGATCGACCCTCCGTCGGGCGACCACGACGGATACATCCCGTTGGCGGGATCGGTCGTGAGACGCCGCAACGCGCCGCCCGCCGCCATGGTGTGCACGTCGCGGCCGACGTGAAACGCCAGCGTCGCCCCGTCGGGAGAGAACACCGGAAACCACGTCGATCCGGTGTGCGTGACCCGCTTCACTTCCGCGTCCGCCGCGGCCTGGCTCGATCCGCCGCGCACCGGCGCGGTGTAGGCGTCGAACCCGCCATCGCGATCCGACATGAAGACGATGCGCGAGCCGTCGGGGGACCAGGTCGCGGAGATGTCGCGGGCACGATCGCCGGTCAGCCGGCGCATGTTGGCGCCGCTGTCATCCATCGCCCAGATGTCGAACGTGCCGGACGCGTCGGAGTCGAAGCTGATCGTCCGTCCGTCGGGGGACCAGGCGGGATAGCCCTCGTCCGCCCTGGTCTGCGTCAGCCGCGTCACGTGCGTGCCGTCGGCGTGCATGACGTAAATCTCGGCGTTGCCGTCGCGCTCCGAATAGAACGCGATCCGCTGGCTGTCGGGCGACCACGCCGGCGATCCGTCCTTCCAGTTCCCCTGCGTCCGGACCAGCAGTTTCGCCGCGATTACGGCCACGAGCACGACCGCAACTGCGGCCGCCGCGTATTTCCCCATGAGGCCGGATTATCCATCCTTGTGTTAGGCTAAGACGGTCAGGTTGTTGGACGACTGCCCGCCGCTTCCTTGTGTTCAAGCCCCGAGCCCGCCCAGCGAATGCACGTTTTTTTAGGCACTCCGACGCTGACGGTCGGGGCGTTCCAGGAGAGGACTGAGATGGCTCGGAGATTGTACGTGGGCAACCTGCCGTTTTCGGCAGGCGAGGCGGAGCTGCAGGAGCTGTTCGGGCAGGCCGGCGCGGTGGATTCGGTGAAGATCATGCGCGATATGGCGACCGGCCGCGCGCGCGGATTCGCCTTCGTCGAAATGGCCAATGACGACGACGCCCAGAAAGCCATCGACAAGTTTCACAATTTTGAATTCGGCGGCCGTAACCTGACGGTCAACGAAGCCCGCCCGCGCCCTGAGCGCTCCGGGGGCGGCTTCGGCGGCGGCGGCGGCCGTGGCGGCGGCTATGGCGGGGACGGCGGCGGTTACGGCGGTGGCGGCGGCGGCCGCGGCGGCCGGCGCGAGCCCCGCTGGTAAGGCATTTGCGATAGACCTCATCGGGGCGCGGAATCAGGCCGATTTTGTGCCCCGGATGAGGCGACAGCGTGCTGAAAGTAGACTTTCATCTCCACACCGCGGAAGATCCGGTCGACCGGATCACCCATAGCGCCACCGACCTGGTCGCCCACGCGGCCTCCCTCGGCTACGGGGCGCTGGCGATTACTCCCCACGACGGCCAGTTCAGCGATCCGCGCGTCCGCGCCTACGCCAGGGACCTTGGCATCGTCCTGGTGCCCGGCATCGAGCGGACCGTCGAGGGATCGCACGTCCTGCTCCTGAATTTTCCCGATACTGCGGTCGAATCGGTCAGAACCTTTGAGGATGTGACGCGGCTGAAGGCGCAGCACGACGGCGTGGTCATCGCGCCGCACCCGTTCTTCCCCGACTCCACGTGCCTGCGCTCGGACCTGGCCCGCCACGCCGACCTGTTCGACGGCGTCGAGTGGAGCTATTTCTGGACGCACGGCCTCAACTTCAACACGCGCGCGGCGCGCTGGGCCGAGGCGCACGGCAAGCCGATCCTCGGCAATTCGGATCTGCACGATCTGCGGCAATTGGGACGGACCTTTTCCCTGATCGACGCGGAGCCCCACCCTGCGGCGATCTGCGACGCGATCCGCCAGGGACGCGTCGTCATGCGCACGCAGCCGGTGCCGATTCCGGAGCTCGTACAGGTTTTCGGCGGCATGACCGTGCGTGGCCGGAAGCGGCGCATAATGGGCCATGATTCCCGTTCTCGCGCTGTCGCTCGTCCTGGCGTCGCGGCCTGACGCCGCCCCGGATTACGCCGGCACTTACGCCAAGGGGATCACCTTCGCGCAGTTCCTCGAGAGCGCCGAAGAGCTCAAGAGCGAGTGGAAGGACAACTACGCCGAGGCGAAGGTCGAGGAGGCGTCGCTCGCGCGCGCGAAGGCGCTGAAAGGGCAGTGGCGCCTGCTGATCGTCGCCGAAGACTGGTGCCACGACTCGGTCAACACCGTTCCCTACCTGGCGAAACTGGCCGACGCCTCCCCCGACACCATCGCCCTCCGCATCGTCCACAAGTCTGAAGCCGAGGCGGTGACGACCGCGCACCGCACGCCGGACGGGCGCCAGGCGACGCCGACCGTGGTCGTGCTCGACGCCGACGGCGGCGTCAAGGGAACGCTCATCGAGCGTCCCGCGGCGCTGTGGGAATACACGAAAGAGCACTGGAAGCGCGAAGAGCGCCGCCAGTGGTATGCGGACGACCAGGGGCGCCACGCGGTCGCGGAGATCCTCGACATCATCGAAGGCGCAACCAAATAGAACCGCAGATCCGTCTAAGGCCTCATGCAGGATCTGCGGTATGCCCTCCGCTCGCTGCGCAAGCAGCCCGTCTTCACCCTCGTCGCCGTCCTCACGCTGACACTCGGGATCGGCGCCAACACCGCGATTTTCAGCCTGCTCTACCAGACGCTGCTGCGTCCGCTGCCGTATCCGGCCGCGGATCGCCTCGTCTTCGTGTGGAACAGCTACAAGGGGATCAACCTGGACCAGGCGTCGGTCTCGATCCCGGATTACATCGACCGCAAGACGCAGGCGCCGGCGATCGAGGACGCGGCGCTGTTCACCAATCGGACCGCCAACCTCAACGAGGGGGGCAATCCCGAACAGCTTCGCTCGCTGGCGGTGACGCCGTCGTTCTTCTCGACGCTGCAGCGACAACCGTTCCTCGGGCGAGGCTTCACCGAGGACGAGACGAAGCCCGACGCCGACAAGTTTGTCATCCTGACTTACGGGCTGTGGACCTCGCACTACGGATCCGATCCGTCCATCGTGGGACGCGACATCCGGGTCAACGGGGTGGCGCACAGGGTGGTCGGCGTGCTGCCGGCGGACTTCGATCTGCCGGGGCGTGACATCGCGCTGCTGACGCCGTTTGCGTTCACCGCGGCGCAGATGTCGGACAACGGGCGCGGCAACGAGTTCAGCCAGATGATCGCGCGGCTCCGGCCCGGCGCGACGATCGCGCAGCTCAACGAGCAGATCAAGATCATCACGCAGCACGTCGCGGAGCGGCTGCCGGCGCGCGCCGGGTTCATGAAGACCAGCCAGTTCGGCGGCTTCGCGGTGAGCTTCCGCGATCAGCTGGTGGGCGACGTGCGGACGCCGCTCTACACGCTGCAGATCGGCGTGCTGCTGGTCCTGTTCATCGCGTGCGCCAACGTGGCCAACCTGATCCTGATGCGCGCCACCGGGCGCAACCGCGAGTTGGCGATCCGCACCACGCTCGGCGCGGGGAAGTGGCGCATCGTCCGGCAGATGCTCACCGAAGGGCTGGTCATCGCCGGCGCCGGCGCCGTCGGCGGCATTGCGGTCGGCCTTCTCGGCTTGAGCGCGCTGCTCGCGCTCAGCAGCACGCAGATTCCCGGAACGCCGCGCGCGTCGCTCGATCTCGCGGTCCTCGCCTTCACCTTCACGCTGGCGATTCTGACCGGGCTGGTGTTCGGCATCGTGCCGGCGATCGCGGTCAGCCGCGGCAACGCCGCGTCGTACCTGCGCGACGACAGCCGCAGCGGCACCGCGAGCCGGAGCACCGGCGCGATCCGCGCGTTTCTCGTCGTCGGCGAGACCACGGTGGCGGTGATGCTGCTGGTCGGTGCAGGCCTGCTGCTCAAGAGCTTCGCCAGGCTGCAGGGTGTCAACCCGGGCTTTGCCACCGAGAACGTCCTGACCGCGCAGATTGCGCTGCCGCAGGCGCGCTACCCGGACCCCGCCGCGTATCGCGCATTCTGGGCGCGGCTGATCGAGTCCTCTCGCGCCATCCCGGGCGTCATCGCGGCGGCCTCGACGACCAACGTGCCGTTCAACGGGAACATCAGCTCCGGGTCGTACACCATCGCCGGCCGTGCCATCGCCCCGGGTGAAGCGTCCCCGCACGGGCGCCAGGAAGTCGTCGGCGGCGACTACTTCAAGGCGATGCACATTCCGTTGATCGCGGGACGCCCGTTCAACGACGGCGACACCGTCAACGCGCCCGCGGTCTGCATTGTCGACGAGTACCTGGTGAAGAAGTACTTCGCCAACAGCACGGCGCTCGGGCAGCAGATTCAGCGCGGGAACCTCAGCTTCACGATCGTCGGCGTGGTCGGCACCATCAACAGCATCGATCTCGGGCAGCCGGTCATGAAGGAGCGGATCTACTATCCGGTGTCCCAGATACCGTTCCGGGTCGGCGGCATGGCGCTGGTGCTGAAGACGGGCCTCGATCCGCAGTCGCTGGTGCCGCAGGTGCGCGCCGCCGTCCGTGCGATCGATCCGGAACAGCCGGTTGCCGACGTGCGGACGATGGAGCAGTGGGTGTCGCGATCGCTCGAGAACCGCCGCACGAGCATGACCCTGCTGACGATCTTCGGCGCGATCGCGCTGGTGCTGTCGGCGATCGGCATTTACGGCGTGCTGGCCTACGGAGTCGCGCAGCGGGTGCGCGAGTTCGGCATCCGCCAGGCGCTCGGCGCGGATCGAGCGTCGATCCTGTCGCTGGTGTTCAAGCAGGGGCTCCGCACCGCGGGCGTCGGGATGGTGCTGGGCCTCGCGGCCTCGGTGGCGCTGAGCCGGCTGCTGCAGTCGCTGCTCTTTGGCGTCACGCCGCGCGACATCGGCGTCTTCGGCAGCGTGACCGTTCTGCTGCTCGCAGTCGCGATGGCGGCGTGCTACATCCCGGCGCGCCGGGCGACGCGGGTCGACCCGATGGTCGCGCTGCGCGATTCCTGAAGCCCGGACTTTTTGACCTCGATTCAAACCATGCGAGGGGCGCCTCCATCCAACAGCGCATGGGCGATTTTCAGTACGCCGTGCGCTCGCTGCGCCGGCAGCCGCTGTTCACGCTGGCCGCCGTCCTGACGCTGGCGCTCGGGATCGGTGCCAACACCGCCATCTTCAGCGTTCTCTACCAGGTCCTGCTGAGGCCGCTGCCTTATCGCGATCCCGCCCGCCTGGTGTTCGTCTGGAACAGCGGCAAGGAAGGGGGACGCACCGACGTCTCGATTCCCGATTACCTGGATCGCCGCTCGGAGGCGCCGGCGATCGAGGACGCGACGCTGTTCACGACGCGGCGTTCGACGCTCTCGTCGTCAGGACAGCCCGAGCAGCTTCTGACGCTGGCGGTCACGCCTTCGTTCTTCACGACGCTCGGCCGGGGACCGCGCCTGGGACGTGCGTTCACCGATGCGGAAGCCACGCCCGGCGCGGATGGCCGCGTGATACTGACCGACGGCTTCTGGCGATCCCGTTACGCGGCCGATCCCGCGATTGTCGGACGGACGCTCGTGCTCAACGGCGCACCGCGCGTGGTCGTCGGCGTCCTTTCGCGCGACTTCGACCTGCCCGTGCGCGAGATTTCCTTGCTGACGCCGTTCGCGTTCACCCCGGCACAGAGGTCGGACCGGGAACGCGGCAACGAATTCAGCATGATGATCGCGCGGCTGCGGCGCGGCGCGACGGTGGCACAGCTCGACGCGCAGATGCAGGCGATCGTCGCGCGCCTGATCGTCCGCGTTCCAGAGCGTGCCGCGTTCATGCGCAACTCGGGGTTCACCGGCGTCGCCGTGCCGATCCGCGATCAGCTCGTCGGCGAGACGCGCGCGCCGCTGCTGCTGTTGCAGGGAGGCGTGCTGCTGGTGCTGCTGATCGCGTGCGCCAACGTCGCCAACCTCCTCCTGATGCGCGCCAGCGGCCGCCACCGCGAGCTGGCGATCCGTGCCACGCTCGGCGCCAGCCACTGGCGCATCGTGCGCCAGCTGCTGGCGGAGGGGACGTTGATTTCGGCGTTCGGCGCCGCCGCGGGTCTTGCGCTGGCCGCGCTCGCCAGCCGGGCGCTCGGCGTCACGGTCGCGGAACAGGTTCCCGCCGCTGCGGACGTGTCGCTGAACGTGCCGGTGCTGGCGTTCACGCTGCTCGTGGCGATACTGACCGGACTCGTCGCCGGGCTCGTTCCCGCGCTGTCGGTGTTACGAACCGCGCCCGCAGCCGCGTTGAAGGACGACGGCACGCGCGGCTCGGCGAGCCGTCGCGCCACCGCCGTGCGCGCCACGCTGGCGATCGCGGAAGTGGCGCTCGCGGTGATGCTGCTCGTCAGCGCCGGGCTGCTGCTCAAGAGTTTCGCCCGCGTCCTGCGCGTGAGCCCCGGCTTCACGACCGAGCACGTCCTGTCGGCGCAGGTCGCGCTGCCGGCCGCCCGGTATCCCGATGCCGCGTCCGTCCGCGCATTCTGGAGCGCGCTCGTCGACAGGCTCGCGGCGCTTCCCGGCGCGTCGCAGGCCGGGCTCAGCAATGCGATTCCGTTCAGCGGACAGGACGGCAGCGGCACCTACGAGCTGCTCGATCGTCCGATCGGCCCGAACGACCAGCCGCCGCACGCGTTCCTGACGACGGTGGGCGGAGCCTATTTCAAGGCGCTCGGTATCCCACTTCTCGCCGGACGCACCTTCACCGGTGCCGACACGGCGACGTCGCAGCGGGTGGTCGTGATCGACGAGTTCCTGGCGAAACGGCAATTCGCCGGGAACGATCCGGTCGGGCGCCAACTGAACTTCGGCAGCCCGCGCAACTACACCATCGTCGGCGTCGTCGGCACCATCAACGGCGGCGACGTCGCGATC
>DATNCQ010000205.1:0-16731 GCA_035571515.1 Vicinamibacterales bacterium | reverse complement strand
ACGCCGTCCTGCACGTAGTAGTTGGGCGTCACGCGTCCCATCGACGCGAAGGCCCCCTTGCGGCCCTTCCAGATGCGCGCGCGATGTTCCTCGCTCTGCGCGACCTCGACGGTCGTCGCGCCCGCCCGATGGCAGATCTTCTCGACCTCGGCGAACTGCTCGCGCACCTCCGCGACGGGTCCGTCGAGCTCGACGATCAAAATGGCCTCCGCGGGCGGGAAATGCGGATGCACGGCCGCTTCGATCGCGACGAGCGACACGCCGTCCATGATCTCGACGGCCGCCGGGATGATCCCCGCCGCGATGATCTCCGAGACCGCCGTGCCGGCCGCCGGAATGTTGTCGTAGGCCGCCAGCAGCGTCTGCACCGCTTCGGGCTTCCGCAGGATTTTGACGGTCACTTTCGTGACGATCGCGAGCGTGCCCTCCGATCCGATCAGCACGCCGAGCAGATCCGGTCCAGGCGCGTCGGCGATGGCGCTATCGAGCTGCACGAGGTCGCCGTTGGACAGCACCGCCTCCACGCCGAGCACGTGATGGACGGTGAAGCCGTACTTCAGGCAGTGCGCGCCGCCGGAGTTTTCCGCGACGTTGCCCCCGATCGAGCACACCTGCTGGCTCGACGGATCGGGTGCGTAGTAGAAGCCGTGCGGCGCCACGCGGCGCGTGATCTCGAGGTTCGTCACGCCGGGTTCCACCGTGACGCGCCGGTTCGGGATATCGACGTCGAGCACGCGATTGAGCCGGGCGAGACCGATGACGAGGCCGCCGGGAATCGGCAGCGCCCCGCCCGACAGGCCGCTGCCGTGGCCACGCGCCACGAACGGCACGTCCCGCCGATGGCAGAGCCGCACGGCCGCCTGCACGCCTTCAGCGGACGAGGGCAGGACGACGACGGGAGGTGTGTGACGGAGGTGCGGCAGGCCGTCGCATTCGTACGTCAGCAGCTCCAGCGGCTCGGTGACGACCGCATCGTCGCCACAGAGCCGCCGCAACTCGCTGACAAACGATGCGTCAATCCCTCGACTGCGCTCGGGACTCGTCCCTCCGCCCCGCTCGGGACTCGTCAAGCGGCGACGCCCTCGATTGCTTCGAAGACGTCGTAGACGTAATCGTGCGCGCGCAGCGCACGCTGGGCCAGGTCGCGGCTCTTCGCGTCGCCCGCCTGCTGCACGCGGGCGAGCAGCTGTTCGCGCGCGTCCTTGAAGATCGCGTCGAGGATGACCTCGCGGTCCGCGGGGCTCTGCTCGATGAGCGACAGCAGCACGCGCGAGCCGTACTTGATCCAGCGCTGCTGCGGCACGAGCGTGCCGCCGGTGTCGTCGACGACCTGGCGCTTGAGAACCTGCAGCACCAGCTCCGCGTCGGTGTCCTCGTACGTGGTGTTGAGCGTCTTGAACAGCGCCTTCACCGTGTCGCGGCGCTCGTCGATCAGCTGGACGAACAGCTGCGGCGTCACGCGGTCGCCCTTCTTCGAGTAGCGTCCGTCATCGGTGAGCTCGGCGCCGTGGAAGACGGTGAGATAGAGGAAGTGCCAGAAGATCTCGTAGGTGGCGAGATCGTTCATGAACCGCAGGCCGGTGTTCGGGTCGTCGATCGCGGCGGCGTTGTTGCCGTGCAGCTGCTGGTACATGAACTCCGTCGCCATGTACATGGCGTAGCGCATGCCGTCCTCGGTCGTCGGCCCCTGCGGGCGCGACAGCAGCTGCGTGCGCGCCTGCTGCGACCAGAGCTTGTCGACCGTCAGATCGGCCTCGGCGATCTCCAGCGGCGCGATCTTCCCGTTCTTGATCAGGCCGAGCGACTCGAGCCGCGTCTTCTCGTCGGCCGTCGTCTGATCGACGACGCGCTGCAGGTCCTTGAAGTCGGTGACGAGCGGCTCCCGCCCGGCGGCAACGTAGTCCTGGGCGACCGTCGCCACCCAGCTCTGACGGTAGGTGTCGTGCAGCGTGCCGTTGATCAGGAAGAGACCCGTCAGGCGCTCGCGCAGCTTGTCGAACCAGATGTCGCGCAGCGCCTTGCTGTCGTGCTGCGGCGCGCGCGGGTTCTGCATCTGCGCGGCCATGCCGCCAATCGGCATCGCGCCCGCCAGCAGCGCCAGCAACGCGTTGCGGCGCGTGTAGTACGACATCGACGGCTCGGTCATCGTCACCGCCGAGGGGTTGGGGAAGACCATCGACGAGTCGTGATGGAACATGTCCTCGCGGCTGTTGATGTAGTCCCAGCGGCCGACGTTGGGGCCGATCAGGTTCTCGCGCAGCACCCACTCGATGACTTCCTGCTGCAGCGCGAACTCGGCGCGCTCGTTCAGCGTCTTGACCTTGATGGTGCCGCGCGGCACGCCCATCGCCTCCTCGAGCGTCTTCAGGAGCGTCCCCACCAGCTTCGCTTCCTGCCACGACTCGAGCTTCGGGATGTAGTAGTAGATGCCCGAGCCGTTCTTCTTCTGCGACTCGTAGTTGTTCAGGGCATGGATGACGAGGCCCGGGATGATGGCGGGCGTCTCCTGGCCGTCGACGAACACCTGCCGGTTGCGGAGGTGCAGCCCCGCGACGCGGTGGAAGATCGTCGGCCACTGTTCCTTCTTCGCCTCGATGCGGTAGGTGCGGTTCTTCTTCGGATGCTCGTACGGCTTGCCGTCCCACTCGTGCGCGAGGATCTTCTTCAGGTTCGTCCATGCCTCGTACAGCTGCGCCTTGTAGTCGCCGCCGGCGTCCTCCCAATCCCACATCCACTGCGAGGCGCCGCTGTTGAGCGCGCCGAACGCCATGCCGAGATCGATCGAGGGACCCGTGCCCTCGAGTCCCGGCTTCATCGTGTCGGCCGGGATGGGGACGCTCGCGGCGACGCGCCACGCCTTCGGCGTCTTGCGGCCGAAGAAGCCGTCGAGCATCCCCTGCCGGATGTCGCCGACCGTCGCGCGGTTGCCGTCCGGATCGGAGACCTGCGTAGCGGCGTCGAGGAAGTCGTACTGACCCTGCCGGCGCGCGACGCGGTCGTGCAGGTGGTGCCGCGCCTGCATGAGCGCCGCGAACTCGTCGCGGGTCGCGCGCGTCAGGCGCGCGATCAACGCCTCGACGTTCGCCTGGCGGCCGCCAATCGTCTTTGTGCCGAACAAATCTGGATATTTTTGAAGAATATCCGCGCGGACCGTTGCGGACGGGGACTCAGACACCTCAACCCTCCTGCCTGGGAAACGGAAACGCCGAATTATATGCGACCAGGTCGGTGATGGCGTGCACGACGCGCGCGGCCTGGTAGCCGAGCTCGTCGGCCGGCTCCGCCGCCGCACGCTGGATCCAGAACGCGGTGAGCCCCGCGGATGCCGCGCCGGCGACGTCCCACCCGTTGGACGACACGAACCCGATCTCGCCCGGCGGCACGCCCAGGCGCGCCGGCGCCAGCGCGTAGACGCGCGGGCTCGGCTTGAACACCTTGATGTCGTCGACGCTGATGACCGCGTCGAGCAGGCCGTCGATGCCCGCGCTGCGCGTCGCGGATGCCAGCATCGGTGGCGCGCCGTTGGACAGGATCGCCAGGCTCAACCCCTTCGACTTGAGCTGCGCGAGCCCGGGCTTGACGTCGGGAAAGGCGTGCAGCGTCCGATACGCGTCCATCAGCTGCACGCGTTTTTCGGCGGTCAGGTCGAGTTGCAGCGCTCGCGTCGAATAGACGAGCGCGTCCTGCGTGACCTGCCAGAAGTCGGCGTAGCGGTCCATCATGCTGCGCAGCAGCGAATACTGCAGCTGCTTGCTGCGCCACATGACCGCGAGCGCGGTGCCGCTGCCGGGAAACAGGAGCTCGCACAGCGACGTCACGGACAGCACGTCGAACAACGTGCCGTAGGCATCAAAAACAAGCGCGCGCATCGTGTGCCCATTGTAGGATCCCGCGCATGCGCACACGACTGTTCGCCGCCATCGTCCTGGGAAGCCTGACCGGTCTTCTCACGTTCCCGTCTGCGTCGGCGGCGGCGCAGTCGTGCGAGAGCCTCGCCTCCCTGAAGATGCCCGACACGACGATCAAGACGGCGGCGCTCGTTCCCGCGGGTCCATTTGTCGCCAACCCCGCCGCTGCGGCGGCGGGCCGCGGTGGAACGCCGCCGGCGCTGCCCGCCTTCTGTCGTGTCCAGCTGACGGTCGCGCCGCAGATCAACATCGAAGTGTGGATGCCGGCGTCAGCCTGGAATGGGAGGTTCGAGGGTGTCGGCGGCGGAGGCTATGCGGGGGCCATCAGCTACGGCGCGATGGTGACTGCCCTCAACGCCGGCTACGCCACGGCGAGTACGGACACGGGGCATGTCGGCGGCGATGGCCGCTTCGCCCTGGGCCACCCGGAGCTGGTGATCGATTTCGGCTATCGCGCGATTCACGAGATGACGGTGAAAGGCAAACAGATCGTCGCGGCGTTCTACGGAACCTCGCCGCGCGAGTCGTACTTTGTCGGCTGCTCGACGGGCGGCCGGCAGGGCCTGGCCGAAGCGCAGCGCTATCCCGACGACTACAACGGCATCGTCTCCGGCGCGCCGGCGATCGATTGGCAGCATCTCCTCATCAGCGCACTGTGGAACAGCCAGGCGACGTTGAAAGATCCGGAAAGCTACATCCCCCCGGCAAAGCTCGCCGCCATCAACGACGCGTCGCTCGCGGCGTGCGACGCCTCCGACGGCGTGAAGGACGGCCTCGTCGCCGACGGCCGGCAGTGCACGTTCGATCCTTCGTCCCTGGTGTGCCGCGCCGGCGATTCGCCGTCGTGTCTCATGCCGAAGCAGGTCGAGGCGCTGAAGAAGATCTACGCCGGCCCGCGCGACGCCAACGGCAAGCAGCTCTATCCCGGCCGGATGCCTGGCGTCGAACGCGGGTGGGGCAACTTCACGACGGGATCCGAACCCGGTCGCTCTGCCAACTTCATGCTCGGTGGCGCCTACCTGAAGTTCTTCGTGTTGCAGGATCCGAATGCCGATCCGCTGGCGTTCGACGTCGCCACCGACATGGCCAAGGTGGTGGACAAGGACGAGAAGAACAGTGCCGCGCTCGCGACCATGCATGCGAATCTGAAACCGTTCCGTGACCGGGGCGGGAAGCTGATTCTCTACCACGGGTGGGGTGACGACGCGATCTCGCCGCTGAACACGATTCACTACTTCAAGATGGTCGTCGAGGAGACGACGGGCGGACCACAGGCAGCGGATCCATCGGCGCCGGAGGATGCGAGGTTCAGGCAGGCGGCGCAGAAGACGGGAGACTTCATGCGCCTGTTCATGGTGCCGGGCATGAATCATTGCGGGGGCGGACCCGGCCCGAACACGTTCGATGCGCTGTCGGCGCTGTCAACCTGGGTCGAGAAGAAACAGGCGCCCGATGTACTGCCCGGTTCGCATCTCACCAACGGCACACCCGACCTCACGCGGCCGCTCTGCCCCTATCCGCAGGTCGCGCGCTACTCGGGCCAGGGCGACGTGAAGGACGCCGCGAATTTCCGCTGCGGCAATTGAGGACACCGGCAGGGGATCCCTGATCTCCGGCCTACTGCTGTTGCTGCTGCTCCGCCTCCGTGTCGCGCGGAACGGACGTCACGTCACGCGACATCCACGGCGTGAACGGCACCGCATCGGTGGCGTTCGGCAGCGCCACCGGGCCGATGCGAACGGCGACTGCCAGATCGCTGCGGACCTCGCTGATGCCCTTGTAGACGCCGCGCGTGGGCGGCACGTCCGCGTAATCGCGGCCGATCGCGACGCGAATGTGCCGCTCGCCCGCAACCACGTTGTTGGTCGGATCGAACCCCACCCACCCGAGACCCGGCAGCAGCCCCTCGGCCCACGCATGCGTGGCGCCGTCGCTCGAGCGGTCCGCGCTTTCTTCATCCCTGAACAGATAGCCGCTGACGTAGCGGGTCGGAATGCCGAGGTGACGCGCCAGCGCGATGAAGATGTGTGAGAAATCCTGGCAGACGCCGCGACGCGCCTGCAGCGCCTCGTCTATCCGGGAATCGACCCGCGTCGCCTGCGGGCTGTATTCGAAGCGCGCATACATCTCCGTCATCAACCCGCGCAGCGTGGACAACGGATCCGCGCCGCGCCCCAGTCCGATGGCGCGTGCCAGCTCGAAGAGCGCGTGCGTCGTCTCGGCGAACTTGCTTGGCGCGAGCAGATCCCAGCACTCGCCCGATTGCGCCACCGCGTCCAGCTCCTGCCAGGCGTCGGGTGGCAGGTGCGGCGGAACATCGGGCAGCGTCGAACACTCGACGAGCGCGTGCGCCGTGAGCGTCAGCTGCGCGTGGCGGCGCGGGATGTTGAAGTGATGGACGACGTTCCCCTCGGAATCCTGGTAGACCATGACGCGCGACGGCGGCACCGTGCTCAACGCGAAATGCAGGCACCGCTGCTGCGCGTCGCTGCGCGGCTGCATGCGCGCTTCCATCACGCTCTCCGTGATGGGCGTCTCGTAGGTGAATCGCGTGACATGACGGACGGTATAGCGCATGGCGGTTACGCGGGAATGGCCAATTCGATGGGGTAGGCGACGTAGCTTTGGTAGACGGCGGTGTGAATGAGCGCGCACTGCCGGCTGATACCGCCAAGGTAGACGTGCGGATCGTCGCTCAGGATCTCGTCCACCTGTCCGTAGTCGAGCGACGCGTGCAGCCGGCCGATGAGGCGCTCGGCCCGTCCGCCCGGGCCGCGCCCGCTGGCGCGCGCCACGGCCTGGAGCGCAGACTCGAGCTGCGCCGCCGCGAACCGCACCGAGCGCGGGAAGTCGGCGCTCAACAACAGGAACTCAGTCACCCGCTCGGGCCGCACGTCGGCGGTGTAATGACGGCAGTACGCTTCGAGCGCCGAACACGACCGCAGGAGCGCGACCCAGTCGATCGACTCGAGACGGCCGTCCGCCTGCGTCGCGCCGTCCGAGACGAATCGATCGAGAAGAGCGGCTGTCACCGCGGCGCGTTCGATGAACCGGCCGGCCTGCAGGTACTGCCACCCCTCCGCGCGCCCCATCGTCGCGTCGGTGATGCCCTGGAAGAGATGGATCCCCGCGATCACGGTTCGGCAGAGGGAGGCGGGCCGCGCCTCGCGATCGGCGTTGGAATGGATCTGGCGGACGGCGAGAAAGAGCGCGTTGAGCTGCTCCCACATGTCCGAGCTGATCTCTTCGCGCACCTGGCGACCGTTTTCGCGCGCCGCGGTGACGCACGCCGCGACAGAGTGCCGGTTCTCCAGGTCGAAGAGCGCGGCGGCAACGAGCGGACCGCGGTCGGCGACAGCTGCGGTCGCCGACATGCCGAGGCTCGCGTACAGCCGGTCCGCGATGCCCTCGGTGCCCGCGCGTCCGAGACCGAGGTCCAGCCCCACTTCGATGAGGCGCGCGCCGTGCTCCGCGCGTTCGAGGTAGCGCGCAATCCAGTAGAGGCCGTCCGCGACGCGGGACAGGAGCATCCGATCAGTCCTGCAGGACCCAGGTGTCCTTGCTGCCGCCGCCCTGCGACGAGTTGACGACGAGGGATCCCTTGCGCAGCGCCACGCGCGAGAGGCCGCCCGGCACGAGCCTGACGCGATCGCCGTAGAGAACGTAGGGACGCAGGTCGATGTGCCGCGGTTCGATCCCGTCGCCGGTGAAGCAGGCCGCGCGCGAGAAGGACAGCGTCGGCTGCGCGATGAAGTTGCGCGGCTCCGCGAGAATCTCGTCGCGGAACGCGGCGCGCTGGACGGCGGTGCTGTGCGGGCCGATGAGCATCCCATATCCGCCCGACTCGCCCACCGCCTTGACGACCATCTGGTCGAGCCGCTCGAGCACGTATTGGCGATCCGACGGCCTGTGCATCAAGTACGTGTCGACGTTCGGCAGGATGGGCTCCTCGGAGAGATAGAAGCGGATGATCGCGGGCACATACGCTTACATCGCCTTGTCGTCGGCGACGCCGGTGCCAATGGCGTTGCCGAGCGACACGTTCCCCGCGCGGTAGGCGTTGAGGAGACCCGCCACGCCGAGACGCGAGTCGGGCCGGAACGCGAGCGGGTCGAGGAAATCGTCGTCGACGCGCCGGTAGATGACGTCAACGCGCCGCAGGCCCGACGTGGTGCGCATGTAGACGACGTTGTCGTGCGTCAGCAGGTCGCGCCCCTCGACGAGCGGCACGCCCATCTCGCGCGCCAGGAACGCGTGCTCGAAGTAGGCCGAGTTGCCGACGCCGGGCGTCAGCACGACGACCGTTGGATCGGTTCGATTGAGCGGCGCCAGGGTCCGCAGGGTCGCCAGCAGCGCCTGGCTGTAGTCGGCGATGGGGCTGACGCGGTAGCGCGCAAAGAGACGCGGGAACACGCGCTTCATCACGTCGCGGTTCGCGAGCATGTACGACACGCCGCTCGGCACGCGCAGGTTGTCCTCGAGCACGACGAAGCGTCCGTCCTCGAGGCGCACCAGGTCGGTGCCGGCGATGGAGACGTAGATGTCGCGGTGGACGCTGACGCCGCGCATTTCGCGCCGGTAGTGGCGACAGCTGTAGACGAGCTCGCGCGGCACCACGCCCTCCTCGAGGATGCGGCCGTCGTGATAGATGTCGCGAAGGAACAGGTTGATCGCGGTCAGGCGCTGCGTCAGCCCGCGCTCGATCGTCGTCCACTCGGCCGCCGTGATGATGCGCGGCAGCAGGTCGTAGGGAAATATCCGCTCCGTTCCCGCCTCGTCGCCGTAGACCGTGAACGTGATGCCCTGCGTGAGCAACGCCTTGTCGGCTTCGGTCTGATGCTGCCGCAGTTGCGGCAGCGTGGCGGCCAGCAGGTCTTCGACGAGCGCCTGGCAGTGAGGCCGCGGCTGACCCGAGGCGGCGAACATCTCGTCGTAGGCGCGGTCCAGCACGTAGTCGGCAAACAGCTCGCCGGCCGGAGACGACGACGGCGGCGGCGGTGTGACGACATTTGCGTGCGCTCGAGTAAATTTCGCGCCGTTTCTGTCCGACTCGTGGCCAGCAACGGCCGCAGGATGCATGGGTCCCTCCGGTGGGCGCATGCCACGGTGCAACGCGTGAGCCACTCGACGCGCCGCGCGCATCGAGTTTTTGCCCGGGAATTTCCACCAGGCGCCTCGTCGACGCGTGGCAGTCGCGTGCCGAATCCTTCGTGATTGTGTCGTCGCCGCGAAGCCGAGACGAAAACGTACCGCGGCCGCCGCATGACACCGCCGTTTGTCCGGCAAATTCTCCTCGCGCGCGGGCAGCGTTCTTGCTCCGGCGTCCGCTTCGATCCCTCGGAGGCCACGTGATCGACGACGATACGGCCGCGCCCGCCCACGAGCACTCGCGGCTCTGGACGCTCGAAGAGATCGGCCTGCTGATTTCGCGCAGCGGAAACCCGTCCGAAACGCTCGCCAACATCGTGCACCTCATTCAGCGGAGGTTCGCCACCGATGTCTGCTCGGTCTACCTGCTCGAAACGGATCGCGTGACGCTCGTCCTGGCCGCGACGATCGGCCTTCGCGCCGATTCGATCGGCCGCGTACGGATGCGCATCACCGAAGGGCTCGCCGGCCTCGTCGCCGAACGCATGGCGCCCGTGCGCGTGGCCGATGCCACCATGCATCCGCGCTTCAAGTACTTCCGCGACGCCGGCGAGGATCCGTACCGCACGTTCCTCGGCGTCCCCATCGTCGACCGCGGCGTGCTCCAGGGCGTGCTCGTCGTGCAGACGGCCGAGTCGCGCAGCTTCACCGATGACGACGTGCGGATGCTGACGACGGCGGGCGGCCAGCTGGCGCCCATCGTCAGCGAAGCCAGGACGACGGAGCACTTCGTCGTGCCGGCGCATCAGCGGCTGAGCGAGCTCTCACAGAACCTCTGGTGGAGCTGGGACGACGAGAGCGCGGCGCTGTTTCGCGAGCTGGACCCGCTGCTCTGGCGCGAGCTCGATCACAACCCGGTCGCGCAGCTCCAGGCGATGGACATGCGGATGCTCGACGAGCGCGCGTCGCAGCTCGCCCTGCACGGGCGGATCAACCACGCCTACCGCCGCATGCAGGAGTACCTGCACTCGAAACGGACGTGGGGCGCGCGCCACGCGAGCGTGCTCGGCGCGCGTCCCGTCGCGTACTTTTCCGCGGAGTTCGGTCTCCACGAATCCATCCCGATCTACTCGGGCGGGCTCGGCATCCTCGCCGGGGATCACCTCAAGAGCGCGTCGGACCTTGGCATTCCACTCGTCGGCGTCGGCCTCTACTACGACCAGGGGTACTTCCGGCAACGGCTCGACATCGACGGCTGGCAGCACGAGGACTACATCGACCTCGATGGCGGACGCCTGCCCATCCGCCCCGCGCTCGTCGGCGGTCAGCCGCTCGTCATCGACATCGACACGCGGACCGGTCCTCTGTCCGCGCGGGTGCTGAAGCTGGCGGTGGGGCGCAACGTCCTGCTGCTGCTCGATTCCAACATCGAGGGCAATCGGCCCGAGGATCGCGAGCTGACGTCGCGGCTGTATGGCGGTGACGAACGCGTCCGCATCCGGCAGGAGCTGCTGCTCGGCGCCGGCGGCGTGAGGGCCCTGAGCGCCCTCGGCATCGTGCCAGGCGTCGTGCATCTGAACGAAGGCCACAGCGCGTTCGCGCCGCTCGAGCTCGTCCGGCGTCGAATGGACGCGGAAGGCATCGACGCCCACGAGGCTATGCGGCGGGTCGCCGCGCAGATCGTCTTCACGACGCATACGCCCGTGCCCGCGGGGCACGACCGCTTCTCGGCCGCGCTCATCGAAGAACACCTGGGGCCGATGCGCGACGCGCTCGGCCTCGATCCGCGCGCCTTCATGGCGCTCGGACGCGCCAATGCCGCCGACCACACCGAGGAATTCTGCATGACCGTGCTGGCATTGAAGCTGTCACACCGCACCAATGCGGTGTCGTCGCTGCACGGTCATGTGTCGCGGGCGATGTGGACGTCGCTCTTTCCCGCCGTCCGGGAGGAGCACGTCCCCATCGGCCACATCACCAACGGCGTGCACGTGAAGTCCTGGCTCGCGCCGCAGATGAAACAGCTCTACGACCGTCATCTCGGCGTGGACTGGCTCGCGCGCGGCAGCGATCCGGCACTGTGGGACGCGGTCGATGACATCGACGACGGCGAGTTCTGGGAAACGCGCCAGACGCTGAAGGCGCAACTGGTCGCGGCGGCCCGCCGTCGCGCGGCCATCCATGCGGAGCGACGCGGCGAATCTCCAGCAGCGGTCGCCGCCCTGTCGCGCGCGCTCAGCCCGGATGCGCTGACGATTGGCTTCGCGCGGCGCTTCGCGACCTACAAGCGCGCCAATCTCGTGCTCCAGGACCTCGAGGCTGTCGCGTCGCTGGTGAACCATTCACAGATGCCGGTGCAGTTCATCTTCGCCGGCAAGGCGCATCCGCGCGACGTGCCCGGCAAGGCCATGCTGCAGCAGATCGCGCGCCTGGCGCGCGAGCCGAGGTTCGCGGGCAAGATCCTCTTCATCGACGATTACGATATCGACGTCGGCCGCTATCTGGTGCAGGGCGTGGACGTCTGGCTCAACAACCCGAGACGGCCGCTCGAAGCGTGCGGCACGAGCGGCCAGAAGGTCGTGCTCAACGGCGGGCTCAATCTGTCGATCCTCGATGGCTGGTGGGCCGAGGCCTACGACGGCCGCAACGGGTTCGCCATCGGCAACGGCGAAGTGCACTCGTCGTCAAGCATCCACGACGCGCGCGACGGCGGGTCGCTTCGCCGCGTGCTCAGCGAGGAGGTCGTGCCGCTCTATTACGAGCGCGATGGAGACGGCCTGCCGCGCGAGTGGATCGGCCGGATGAAGCGCGCCATCCGCACGCTCGGCTGGCGATTCAGCGCGGACCGGATGGTGATGGATTACGTGCTGCAGGCCTATATCCCGGCGGCCGGCGGCACCAGCCGCAGCGATCGCGGCCGGGTGAGCTGATCCAGGGCGGGATCCGGGATCCGGGATCCGTAGGGATCGGGGATCGGGGGATTGGGGGATCGGGGATTCGGGATTAGCCGTAGGGGCCGACCTTCAGGTCGGCCCTCCGTAAAACAAAGAAAAGCTCCGTGTCTCCGTGGCGCCCGTCCGCCCGTGAACGTCAGTTGAATCGTACGTACTCGAAGTCGATCGGCTTGGTGTGGATGCCGCGGCGCGGGGGCGCAATCCAGTTCGCGAACTTGCCCGGCTCGACGACGCGCCCCTGCATCATCGCCTGGACGAAGGTGTAGTCGGCGGCGCTCGGCATCCACTCGTCGCGGCGCGCGTTCCAGCCCGCCTCGGTCATCACCTCGCCGTCCGGGCTGATGTGGTGGCCGGCGTAATTGCCGATCTCGCGATGGAAGCCCTTGTGCGGCAGCGTGAGGCGGAAGGCGACGCCGTGCTTCTCGATCACCTTGTTCCACCGGTCGACGCCCGCCTGCACCTCGCCGATGTAGTCGTCCCGCAGCCGCTCGTTCAGCGCGTTCAGCGCGGGAATCTCCTCCTCGATCACACGCCCGTTCGACACGGTGCCGACCTTGTACGTCGCGTCCGTCAGCTGGTGGTCGTCGGCGATCTTCGTCTCCTCGTAGCGGCCCTTCAGGCCCGTGGTGTAGTAGCTCGCGGCGTTCGACGACACGTCGCCGCCAAAGAGATCGAGGGTGACGCTGTAATGGAAATTCAGGTAGCGCTGGATGGTCTGCAGGTCGATGACGCCGAGCGCGCGCACCTGGCCGGGATCCTCCAGGTGGTGCTCCGCCATCACCTGCGCCGTGCGCTCGACGATGCGGCCGACGCCGGTCTCCCCCACGAACATGTGGTGCGCTTCCTCGGTGAGCATGAAACGGCACGTGCGCGCGAGCGGATCGAAGCCCGATTCGGCGAGCGAGGAGAGCTGGAACTTGCCGTCGCGATCGGTGAAGAAGGTGAACATGTAGAACGCGAGCCAGTCGGGCGTCGGCTCGTTGAAGGCGCCGAGGATGCGCGGGTTGTCCGCGTCGCCCGAGCGCCGATCGAGCAGCGCCTCCGCTTCTTCACGGCCGTCGCGCCCGAAGTAGCGGTGCAGCAGGTAGACCATCGCCCACAGGTGCCGCCCCTCTTCGACGTTCACCTGGTAGATGTTCCGCAGGTCGTACATCGACGGCGCGCACATGCCGAGCATCCGCTGCTGCTCGACCGACGCGGGCTCCGTGTCGCCCTGCGTGACGATGATACGGCGGAGCATCGAGCGGTATTCGCCCGGCACGTCCTGCCACGCGGGCTGCCCCTTGTTGACGCCGAAGTTCACCTCGCGCCCGGCGGTCGGCGGCACGAGAAAGATGCCCCAGCGGTACTGCGGCATCTTCACGTAGTCGAACTGCGCCCAGCCTTCGGCGTCGACGCTGATCGCGGTGCGCAGGTAGACGTCGTAGTTGTGGCTCTCGTTGGGCCCCATGTCGTACCACCAGCCCATGTAGGCGGGCTGCCAGTGCTCGAGCGCCCGCTGCAGCACGCGGTCGCGCCCGAGGTCGACGTTGTTCGGAATCTTGTCGATATAGTCGATGTTGCTGGTCATATCGCGTTCCAAGCGGCGAAGATCGGATAAGCACGAAGGGCGCGAAGACCGCGAAGGAGATTTTTCTTCGTGCTCTTCGTGTCCTTCGTGGTTCCCCGACGCTCCCTTAAACCCTCTCCCAATCGAATTTCGGCTGCGCGCCGCTGCCGTACACCTTCAGCGCGCCCTTCTCGCCGGTTGCGTTCGGCCGGATGAAGATCCAGTTCTGCCACGCCGACAGCCGGCCGAAGACGCGCGTCGCCTGGTTCTCGGGCAGCGGAAAGCGCAGGTTCGCCTCCATGCCCGTCAGCGCGTCCGGCGAGAGCGCGACGCGCGACTCCATCGCCTGCCGCAGTTCGTCGTCCCAGTCGAGCGCGTCGGGTGCGTCCGTGACGAGACCGAGGGACGAGGCTTCGGCGGCGCTGAAGGCGACCCCGATCTCTTCGCGCAGGCCGTCGATGACCGTCGCGTCGCCGTAGAAGCGGGCCGCGAGCCGCGACTGGCCGCTCACCATCGGCAGCGCGCCGAAATTCATCGGCGAGAGCATCAGCGACCCCGCCGGCTCCCCTTCCTCGGTGTGCAGCATGTAGACGCGGTCGGACGCGAGCGCCAGCTCGAGCAGCGTGCCGGCGAAGCACGAGCCAGGCGTCACGATGGCGAACATCGACCGCGACGAGACGTCGAGGCGCGCGAAGGTGCGGCGCATCATGCCGAGCACCTCGCGGACGAACCAGTCGTCCTGGTGATCGAGGATGAACCGATCCACGTCCGCGACGGCCGGCTGGTCGCCGATCGTCTTGAAGAGCCAGAGTCCGAGCTCCAGCTCGTTGGTGCGCAGGCCCAGGATGGCGTCATCGAGCTCGCGCGACATCTGCAGCGGCCACCAGCTCGCGCCCTCCGCCAGCACGCTCTCCACCGTAGGGCGGGCCCTTTCGGACCCGCCGGATGGTTCCGGAGCCCGCACGGTGATGGTCGCCTTGCGCGCCGCACGATCGAACGCGACGTCCACGTACCGGTAATGCATGCCGGCCTCGTCGATGGTGCGCGCCAGCGGCGTCAGCGTCACGCCCTTCGCGCCGGCGGGACGGTCGGTCTGCTCCGCCAGCGTGCGCGCGCGCTTCTTCACGAACTCGCCGAACTCCTGCGTGCGCACGATGTCGTCCACCAGCCGCCATTCCTTCGCGCGCGTCCCCTTCACGCCGTCGGGCGTGGTGCAGAAGATGTCCGCGTGGTCGCGGCGGACCTTGCGCTTGTCGGTCAGCCGCGTCAGGCCGCCGGTGCCCGGCAGGACGCCGAGCAGCGGCACCTCCGGCAGGCTGACCGCCGACGATCGATCGTCCACGAGCACGAGCTCGTCGCAGGCGAGCGCCAGCTCGTAGCCGCCGCCGGCGGTGGTGCCGTTGCACGCGGCGAGGAACTTCAACCCCGAATGCCGGCTCGAGTCCTCGATGCCGTTGCGCGTCTCGTTGGTGAACTTGCAGAAGTTCACCTTCCACGCGTGGCTCGACTGCGCGAGCATGTAAATGTTCGCGCCCGAGCAGAACACGCGGTTCTTCGCGCTCGTGATGACGACGGCGCCGATGTCGGGACGCTCGAAGCGGATGCGCTGCAGGATGTCGTGGAGCTCGATGTCCACGCCGAGGTCGTAGGAATTGAGCTTGAGCTTGTAGCCGGGGCGGATGCCGCCCTCTTCGGCGACGTCCATCGTGATGGTCGCGACCCGGCCGTCGTAGGTGACGCGCCAGTGTTTGCACGCCGCCGGGTCCACCTGGTAATCGACCAGCTCCTTCGTCTCTATCACGTCACTTCCGCCTTCGAGCCGCGCGCGTCGAACGTCGCGGCGGCGGCCCTTTCCCGCAGTTTATAGCGCTGCAGCTTGCCGGTCGCGGTCTTCGGCAGCTCGTCAATGAACTCGACCCACCGCGGCCGCTTGTACTCCGCCAGCTTCGAACGGACGAACTGCTGCAACTCCGCCGCCAGCTCTGGCGTTTGGTCCACGCCCTGCCTGACGACGACGAACGCGTACGGCTTGATCAGACCGTCGCGGTCGGCGCGGGCGCCAATGCCGCACTCGTGGACGGCGGGGTGCTCGATGAGCGCGTTCTCGACTTCGACGGGGCTGACCCAGATGCCGCCGACCTTCATCATGTCGTCCGACCGCCCGGCGTACCAGTAGTAGCCGTCGGCGTCCTGGTAGTACTTGTCGCCGGTCCGAATCCAGCGGCCTTCGATCGTGGCCTTGGTCTTCTCGTGCTTGTTCCAGTAGCACGCGCACGTCGAGTCGCCGCTGATCAGCAGGTTGCCAATCTCCCCTACCGGCACGTCGACGTTCTGTTCGTCGAGGATGCGCGCCTCGTATCCGTCGACCAGTTTCCCGCTCGACCCGGGACGAATATCCCCCGGGCGGTTGGAGATGAAGATGTGGAGGATTTCCGTCGATCCGATGCCGTCGAGAATCTCGACGCCGAAGCGCGACTTGAAGCGTTCGAAGAGCGCGGGCGGCAGCGCCTCGCCGGCCGACACGGCGTAGCGGATGCTCGACAGATCGAAGTCGCGTCCCTTTCGCGTGTGGGCGAGGAGCATCGCGTAATTGGTCGGCACCGAGAAGAACAGCGTGGGCCGATGCTTCTCGATCGTCGCGTACACGTTGGCCGCGGCCGGCGGCCCCGGCCACAGGATCGTCGTCGCGCCGACGCCGAACGGACAGTACATCGCGTTGCCGAGGCCGTAGGCGAAGAACAGCTTCGCGACGCTGAAGCAGCGGTCGGCCGGGGACATCTGGAGGATGCCTTTCCCATACAGCTCGGTGCAGACGACCATGTCGTGCTGCAGGTGAACGCACCCCTTGGGGAATCCCGTGCTCCCTGACGAATACAGCCAGAAGGCGGGATCGTCCCTGGTGGTTGCCTCCGCCTCGAGTTGCGGCGACGCATCGGCGATCAACGTGTGGAGGCCGGGTCCTTTTGGACCTCCCTCGGTTCCTTTCGGACCCGCCACGATGAGGTGCTCGAGATAGCGAAGCCGCTCGCGCGGGATCGCCTGCACCTGCGGCACGAGCGCCTCGCTGACCACCACGACGCGCGCGCGCGAGTCGTTGAGCACGTACTCGTAGTCGGCGGGCTTCCACAGCGTGCTGGTCGGAATCGGCACCGCGCCGATCTTGATCGCGCCGAAGAACATGTAGATGAATTCCGGGCCGTCGAGCAGGAGCAGGACAATGCGCTCTTCGATG
>DATNCQ010000204.1:0-40501 GCA_035571515.1 Vicinamibacterales bacterium | reverse complement strand
GACGGCGGCCTCCGATACGACGATCCGCGGCTCGGACTGACGTGGCCGCTCCCGGTTTCCCTGGTGTCGGAGAAGGATCGCGAGTGGCAGCTTCTCGACGCTGCGGAGCCGGTGCTGAAGCAGCGCATGATGGCGTTGAGCCTCGCTGGGTAACCTTATGAAGGTCGTACTGTTCTGCGGCGGACTCGGAATGCGGATTCGGGACAACGAAAACGTCCCGAAGCCGATGATCACGATCGGCTACCGGCCGATCGTGTGGCACCTGATGAAGTACTACGCGCATTTCGGCGTCAAGGACTTCATCCTCTGCCTCGGCTACCGCGCCGATTACGTCAAGAACTACTTCCTGACGTACAACGAGTGCGTCTCGAACGATTTCACGCTGTCCGAGGGCGGCCGAAAGCTCGAGCTGCTGACGAGCGACATCGGCGACTGGCGCATCACGTTCGTCGACACGGGCCTCAACGCGAACATCGGCCAGCGCCTGAAGGCCGTCGAGCGGCATCTCGAGGGTGAAGAGTATTTCCTCGCCAACTACGCCGACGGGTTGAGCGATCTCAACCTGAACGAACAGCTCGATCACTTCTTCTCGCACAAGCGGACGGCGTCGTTCGTCAGCGTGAAGCCGAACCTGTCGTTCCACTTCGTCAACGCCGACGAGCAGGGACGCGTCAAGACCATCGAGAACTTCGGCCGCACGCACCTGCGCATCAACGGCGGGTTCTTCGTCTTCCATCGCGACATCTTCAAGTACATGGGACCGGGCGAAGAGCTCGTGCACGAGCCGTTTCAACGGATGGTCGCGGACGATCAGCTGCTGGCGTACGAGTACGACGGCTTCTGGCAGGCGATGGACACGTTCAAGGATCGCCAGGGGCTGGAAGAGCTCTACGCCGCAGGCCAGGCGCCGTGGGAGCTCTGGAGGGACCTCGACGCGAACGGCGCGCCGGCGCACCTCGACGCGTCCGTCGACGCGGTGCCGCAGCCGGCGAGGCGCGCGACGCTCCAGCGATAGAATCGAGTCGGGTTTGACCTGATGTCCAGCGCCGGCCGTCGTTCGTTGCAGGGCCTCGTGGCGGTCGTGACGGGCGCCAGCAGCGGAATCGGAAAGGCCATCGCCCGCGGCCTGGCCGCCGAAGGCGCGCGCCTCGTGCTCGTGGCGCGCGACGAGCGCCGCCTGCGTGACGCCGCGGCAGACTGGCCGGGCGAGGCGCCGCCGGCGCTGCTGACGGCCGACCTCCTGCAGGAAGCCGAGATCGCCGTCCTGGCGCGCTCGATCATCGAGCGGTTCGGCACCGTGGACGTCCTGGTGCACAGCGCCGGCACGATCGCGCTCGGCCCATTCGGCGCGCTGCCGCTGTCCTCCCTCGACGAGCAGTACCGCCTCAACGTGCGCGCTCCGTTTCAGCTCACGCAGGCGCTGCTGCCGCAACTGGTCGGCGCCCGCGGCCAGGTCGTCTTCGTCAATTCGAGCGCCGGCCTCGTCGCCCGCGCGGGCGTCAGCCAGTACGGCGCGACCAAGCATGCCGCCAGGGCGCTCGCCGACAGCCTGCGCGAGGAAGTGCATCGCGACGGCGTGCGCGTCATCAGCGTGTTTCCAGGCCGGACCGCGACGCCGATGCAGGCCCAGGTGCACGACATGGAGGGGCGCGCCTACGATCCGGACGCCTGTCTTCGCGCCGAGGACGTTGCCTCCGTGGTGCTGAACGCGCTGACGATGCCGGAGTCCGCGGAGGTCAAGGACATCAGCATCCGGCCGATGAAGGAGTAAGCTGGCCCGAATGGTGTTCACGGAGACGGGATTGCCCGGCGCGTACGTGGTGGACATCGAGCCGCGCGCCGACGAGCGCGGCCTGTTCGCGCGGTCGTGGTGCCAGGAGGAGTTCGCGGCGCACGGGCTCGAGACGCGGCTGGTGCAGTGCAGCATTTCCCGCAACACTCTGCGCCACACGCTGCGCGGCATGCATTACCAGGCCGCGCCGCACGCGGAGGTCAAGCTGGTGCGGTGCACCATGGGCGCGATCTACGACGTCATCGTCGATTTACGCGAGGGCTCGCCGACGCGCGGCAGGTACTTCGGCGCCGAGCTCTCGGCCGCCAACCATCGGGCGCTGTACGTGCCGGAGGGGTTCGCTCACGGGTTCCTGACGCTGGTGGACGAATCCGAGGTGTTCTATCAGATGTCGGAGTTCTATCACCCCGACGCGGCGCGGGGCGTCCGGTGGGACGACCCGGCGTTCGGCATCGCGTGGCCGGCGCGCCCCGCCGTGATCTCCGATCGCGACGCCGCGTACCAGGACTTCGACGGCAGCAAGGGAGTGTCCTGAGTGCTCGGATTGCGGCTCGGCGGCGGCAACAGGCCGCTGCGCGAAATTCTCTGTCTCGGCGCCCACTCGGACGACATCGAAATCGGATGCGGCGGTACGGTGCTCGAGCTCGTGGCCGGCAACCCCGGCCTGCGGGTGACGTGGGTCGTGTTCAGCGGGAACGCGGCGCGCGAGGCAGAGGCGCGCCGTGCCAGCCGGCAATTCCTGCGCGGCGCCGGCGTGACGCAGGTGATCACGCGCCAGCAGCGCGATGGCTTCTTCCCGTCGCAGGCCACCGAGATCAAGGAGTTCTTCGAGCAGCTGAAGACCACGTGCTCGCCGGACCTGGTCTTGACGCACTACCGTGACGACCGCCACCAGGACCACCGGACGATTTCGGACCTGACCTGGAACACGTTCCGCAATCACCTGGTGCTCGAATACGAGATTCCGAAATACGACGGCGATCTCGCCACGCCGAACGTCTTCGTGCCGGTCGGCCGCCGGCAGGCGCGGCGGAAGGTCAGCGTGCTCCTGTCGGCGTTCAAGAGCCAGGTCGGCCAGCACTGGTTCACGCCGGAGCTGTTCTTCGGATTGATGACGCTGCGCGGAATCGAGTGCTGCGCGGAATCAGGCTATGCGGAGGCGTTTCACAGCCGGAAGGCGATCGTGTCGGTGTCGCAGGCGCCGGCGCGGCGCGGGCGGTGACGGCCGCGGGCCCTCCCCCGTCGAGGGCCCGCGACAGCGTCCTAGAACACTTCCACCTCGGGAATAGGCACCACGAACTGACCGCCCCACTCGCGTATGTAGGCGAGCTGCGCGGCGATCTCGTCCTTCAGGTTCCACGGCAGGATCAGCACGTAGTCAGGGCGCGTTTCCCGGATCCGGTCGGGGGCGAAGATCGGGATGTGCGTGCCCGGCAGAAAGCGTCCGTGCTTGTACGGATTGCGATCGACGGTGTAATCGATGAAGTCGGTGCGGATGCCGCAGTAGTTGAGCAGCGTGTTCCCCTTGCCCGGCGCTCCGTAACCCGCGATGGTGCGCCCCTGCCGCCTGGCCTCGATGAGGAAGGCCAGCAGCTTCCGCTTCGTTTCCTGCACCTGCGCCGAAAAGCGCGCGTAGGTCTCGACGCGGTTGAGGCCGAACTCCTCCTCGTATCGGATGAGCGCCCTCGCGCGTTCGCTCATCGGCGCCGTGCTGTCGATGTGGCAGGCGTAGATGCGCAACGATCCGCCGTGCGTCGTCAGCTCCTCGACGTCGTAGACGCGCAGCCCGTGCGCGTTGAAAATCCGCTGCACCGTGGTCAGCGACAGATAGGAGAAGTGCTCGTGATAGATGGTGTCGAACTGGTTCTGCTCCATCAGCCGGGCCAGGTGCGGGAACTCCATCGTGATCGTCCCGGCGGGCTTGAGCAGCACCTTCATGCCGCCGACGAAATCGTTGATGTCGGGCACGTGGGCGAGCACGTTGTTGCCGACGATCAGGTCGGCGGGCCCGGGATTGCGCGCCAGGTCGGTCGCGGTCTCGACCCCGAAGAATCGGACCACTGTCGGCACGCCCTTGGCGACGGCCACCTTCGCCACGTTGGCCGCCGGCTCGATGCCGAGGACCGGAATGGCCCTGCGCACGAAGTGCTGCAGGAGGTATCCGTCGTTGCTGGCGATCTCGAAGACGCGGCTCCCGGCGTCGAGCGCCAGCCGCGCCGTAATCTGCTCGACGTAGCGCCGGGCGTGTTCGACCCAACTGTCCGAATACGACGAAAAGTAGGCGTATTCCGAGAAGATGTTGTCTGGCGTGACGTATTCGTCGAGTTGCACCAGGAAACACCGCTCGCACAGGAAGGCGTGCAGCGGATAGAACGGCTCCATGTGATTGAGCGCGTGCGCTGGAACAAAACTCTCGCACAGCGGAGACATTCCCAGGTCAACGAACGTGCGAGTGAGCGGCGCCGAGCAGAACCTGCACGTGCGGCCGTTCGCCGGCGTGCCCGTGCCGGTCGTCACCGCGGTCGCTTCACCAGTCGCCTGTTCCAACGAGCTCATAACGTGGAAATTCCTCGAAGAAGATCGGTTAGATCCCGTCGGGAGCAAGGATACGGCCACACGCGACAAGAGGGAGACCTGTCGCGCACTCAGCGACTTATGCCGTTCCCGCGCGATTGCGCGATTGAACGGCGACTGGAAGTCGCGCGTCACGCAGACTAAATTGCCCGGCGGCGGGCAGCACTTTCCGAATTACGTAAGACGGCGACACTCCGGAATTACGTAAAATCAAGTTGACTTTAGTTGCTCTGTCGCGCGACGATGCTTCCCTTCCACGGCAATTCTGAACGCCCGGAATTGTTGTCCTGAGGATCGGGGATCTTCAGGCCGGACGGTATTTTTGCGGTATTTTTGCGGCAGCTCACGACGAGAGAAGCAAATCCATCATGCTGATCCCCCACTGCCTGACCGGCAGCAGCTTGGTAGTGCGCGAGATTGATGACGAGGCGACTCGGATCGCCCCGTTCGATATCAGGGTCCTCATCTCGGGCGAGAGCGGGGTCGGCAAACAGACGCTCGCTCACCTCATTCACGAGCGCAGTCCACGGGCCGATCGTCCGTTGGGGACGATCGATTGCGGGACGATTGCCGACTCGACGTTCGAGTCCGAATGGCTGGCGCCGCTGTCGGCGGCCGGAGGCACGCTGTTCCTGCGCAATGCCGAGGACATGAGCGCGCGGAAGCAGGCGACGCTGTACCGCTTCCTCGACGCCGCCTATGATGCCGACGGGTCGCCGATGGGCCGGCTGTCGGGCCGTCCGCGCCTGCGGGTGCTCGCAGGGTCGCGGGCCAACCTCTTCGAGGCCGTCGAGGCGGGAACCTTCAGGCACGACCTGTTCTACCGGTTGAACACGGTCCATCTGCGCATTCCGCCGCTGCGCGAACGGGCCGAGGATATTCCGGTCCTGTTCGAGCACTTCGTCCACCAGCTCTCGGACGCACGGCAGTGCGCCCTTCCCCGCATCGCCGCCGAGACTCGCCAGGCGCTGCTGGCCTACTCGTGGCCCGACAACGTCCGCGAACTGAAGCAGGTTGCGGATCGGCTGGTGCAGAAGGGGGGCGACCCCCAGGGCGAAGGGCGAATGCTCGCGAGGCAGGTGCAGTTCGAGAGCGTCCGCGCGAAAAAACGGTCCCTCCGCGCATTTCCGGCGGACGTCACGGTGATTGTGACGCCGCGGCCGCGCCCTGGAGCGCGGTCGCGGACGACCACGTAAGACCCCGCTTCAGATCCTTACTTCGGATCGAACGCCGCGTCGCTCGCCGAGCCGCCGCCGGGCAGGCGGAACCGCCGGACGAGGGCGCCCGACGCCGGATCGACCCCCGCCACGCCCGACTCGTCAGCCGACGGGATGTACCAGAGCAGCCGCGCATCCGACCGATCGCTTCGCGCCATCGACACGTCCACGAGCCGGACGAGGCGAACGTTGGCCGCCTGGTCGATGATGCCGACGCGATCGGGCGACTCCTCCAGCATGACGACGACGTGCCCGTCGGAGGAGGTCCGTAACGTGGCCGGCTCGTTGCCGGCACCGAGATCGACCGCCCTCGTCAGCGCGTGGCGCTCGAGGTCGATGAAGAGAATCGCGTTCTTCGCCGGGACCGAGACGAGCGCCGTGCGCGCGTCCGGCTCGAGCGTCAGGTCACCGACCACCTCGGCGATCGGCATGACCCACACCCAGCGGCCCGTCGCGGCGTCAATTGCGGCGAGGGCGTTCTGCGACACATCGTCGCCGCGGCTCAACGCGTAGACGAGCTGCCCCGCCGCATCAGGGATGGCCGCCAGAATCGCGGTGCCCGGCCGCCCGGCCGCGAACCGCGCGACCAGCTGGTCGGTCGCCGTGTCGATCACGTCGACCACGTTGCTGCCGCGCTCGGAGACGAACACCCGGCTGCCGTCGGCGGTCTGCGTCAGCCGATGCGGCTTCCGTCCCGATGGCGCCGGCAGCGAGACGACTCCGGCGCGCGTCATCGTCGCCTTGTCGATCACCGATACCGTGTCGCTGTCCTGGTCCGCGACGTAAATCCTGCTGCCACCGACCGGCGCCGCGATGGCCACCGGTCTCGCGCCGACCGGGATGGTCGCCAGCACGTCGCCGGTCGCGGCATCGAACGCGGTGACCATGTGCGCTGACGCGCTCGTCACCCACAGCGTCCCCTCGGCCGCCGATTCCGGCGCCGCAGGCGCGGTACGCCAGTTGTCGCCGGGCGCCGCCGCCGGCATCGCGGATGTAGTCACCGTCGTCGGGCTGCCGAGCGATGACACCGCGCCCGTCGTGATCGCGAACGCAGGCGACGGCGCGCTGCGTGCGTTGCCGCCCGCCGCCTCAGCGGTCACGGTGGCAATGTAGGTCCCGTTCGGCAGCGACGCCAGCGTCGCCGAGATGTCCGCGGCGTACTCGCCGTTGACCACCGACGGCTTGCCGAGGTCCGCATTCGCCACCGGCGCCGCCGTGTTCACGTTGACGCCGTCGGTGAAGATCTCGAGCACGTAGCGGCTGACAATCGAGTCGTCGGACGAGGGCGTGAACATCGCGGTTCCCGACGAACTACTGTCGACGGTGACCGTCACCGGCGCCGACGTGGACGAGGCCCCGTTGTTGTCGACCGCGGTCACGACGAACGAATACGCGCCCGCCGCGCCGGCCGTCCAATCGACGGTGAATGGAGCCGCCGTGCGGGAGCCAATCAGCGTCGACCCGCAATAGAAATCCACGCGCGCGACGGTGCCATCACCATCGGTGACCGACGCCGACACGGTAATCGTCGCGGGCGCCTGCATGACGGCGCCGTCCATCGGCGAAAGCATGGTGATCGACGGCGGCCCGTTCGCCGCCGCGATGCTGACGCCGACGGCGGCAGACATCCCGACGTTCCCGACCGCGTCGCGTGCCTGCGCCTGCAGCGAGTGCGGACCTGCCGCGAACGCCGCCGTGTTCCAGCTGATGCCGTACGGCGCCGTCGTGTCCGAGCCGATGGACGTGCCATCGACGAGGAACGTGACGGAGGCGACGCCGACGTTGTCGGACGCGTTCGCCGTAATCGTCACGCTGCCGCTCACCTGCGCGCCCGCGATCGGCGACGAGATGACCGCCGACGGCGGCGTCGTGTCGGAGCTCGGCGGCGGCAGCGGCGCGACCTCGAGGGGCGACCCGATCGGCGTCGTCATGTCCGATTGAATGTCCGCCGCGGTCAGCGCGATGTCGTAGACGCGGACTTCGTCGATCGTGCCCGCGAAATTCTGTCCACCGCCGCTGTCGCCACCAATCTGCAGCGGTCCGTTCGAGGTGTTGATGCTTCCCGTCCGCGACGCGCTGGAGACCTGGACACCGTTGACATACATCCTGAGCGTCGCCCCGTCGTAGGTCGCCGCCAGGTGCGTCCACGTGTTGACGGGAATCGCCGACGCACCGTAGACGTTGCCCGGCGCGAAGGTACCGCCCGCCGCCGGCCGCGCCGAGCTCGTGGACATCCCCTCGAGGTAGTAATCGTCGTTGCCCTTGTAGATGACGTCGCGCCACTGGGCGTTCACCGTCGTCGGCTTCACCCACGCCTCGAGCGTCATCGCGCTCGTCAGCCGCAGCGATGCCGTGCTCGGGATATTGACGAGCGCGTTCGTCCCGTTGAAGACGAGCGCGCCGCCCAGCCGGCCGGCGGGCGTCCAGCTCGCGTTCCTGATCTTTCCGTCGTTGTTGCCGCTCGACGCGTCCTGGGCCACGCTGCCGGCGCCCTCGTCGAACGAATACGCCGCCACGAGACCCTGGCCGGGTTGCGGCGCGGGCGAGGGCGACGGCGACACCACGCTGGCGATTGCGGTGACATCGCTCGCCGAGCTGTTCGCTGTATTGCTCTCGCCGCCGCCGCTGACGGTCGCCGTATTGGTCACCGAGGACGGCGCGGACGTCGAGACGTTCACGGTGACGGTGACGGTGGGATAGCTGGCGCCGGAGGCCAATGCATCGCCGCGGGTGCACGTCAGGCTCGACACGGTGCAGGTCCATCCGGAGGCGGCGATTCCCGCCGCCGTCAGGCCGGCCGGGAGGTAATCACGCAGCGTCACCGTACCGCTCGTCGCGCCCGCGCCGTTGTTCCTGACCGTGAGCGTGTACGCGCCGGTCTGGCCCTGCGTGAAGCTGCCGACGTGTGTCTTGGTGAGCGTCAGGTCGGCGGGCGATGTCGGCGCCGGAGCTGGCGCGGGCGTCTGCCCGCCAGCGCCGATGGGCGTGGTCATGTCCGCGCGAATCTGCGCTTCGCTGATCGCGGTGCTGTAGATGCGCACCTCGTCGATCGCGCCCGCGAAATACTGTCCGGCGCCGCTGTCGCCGCCGATCTGCAGCGGACCGCCCGAAACCGCGATACGCGCGACTCGCGGCGTGCTCGACGCGAGCGTGCCGTTGACGTACAGCTTCAGCGTTGCGCCGTCGTAGGTCGCCGCCAGATGGGTCCACGCGTTGACGGGAATCGCCGACGAACCGTAGACGTTGTCCGGCGCGAACGTGCCGCCCGCCGCCGGCCGCGCCGAGCTCGTCGACGTCGCCTCGAGGTAGTAGTCGTCGCTGCCCTTGTAGATCACGTCGCGCCACAGCGAGTCGACGGCCGTCGGCTTCACCCATGCTTCGAGCGTCATCGCCGCGCTGAGGCGCAGCGACGTCGTGCCCGGAACCGTGACGAGCGCACTCGACCCGTTGAACACCAGCGCGCCGCCAAGCCGGCCCGCGGTCGTCCATGTCGCGTTGCTGACCGTGCCGCCGTTGCCGCTGCCCGACGCGTCCCTGACGGAGGTGCCGCTCCCCTCGTCGAACGAGTACGCGGCCACGAGGCCTTGCGCCGACGCGAGCGGCGCGGTGAGATGTGCGGCGCCGATCACCGTGACGCCGATCAGAAGGATTCGCGGCGCCACGCTGACGCCGAACGAGGTGCGCACGACCGACTTCCTTTTCCGGGGGGAAAGGCGCAGACAGGTGCGTCTACTCGATCGGTCGCATCGGCAAGGGGGGTGCCACGAACGCGATCGCGCGAAGGAGCCAGGCCCGAACGGCCGTCAACTCACTGTGAATTCACACGGTCGCACGCGCTGGCGTATCGCTCGCAACAGGCATGACGAAGAGGAGCCGCCCGGAGGGAATGACGAAATCGCGCCCCGCTGCCACAGAAGTGTCCCCGCGGGAGGGCGCGCAGCGGCGATCAATTCAGGGAATCGACGAACCTGCGCCAGACGTCGTCATGCTGTTGGTCGCCGGCCTCGACTTCCGCGCCGCACCACCATCGAGACGTGCCGCCGGCGGCCACACGGGCCCATATCGGGTGAATGGCCACGACACCGACGCTGGGAATCGCGACCGCGGCAATCGTGAGAAGGGCTTCGTCGGGCGCGCCTGTCAACTCGAGACGGAGACCGCCGTAGCTGACGTCGATCACCCTGGCCTCGTCGCCGCTGACGCCGACGCACATGTCCGCGTGCTTGCGCGGCCACCGGCGCGCGACCGTTGACGAGGCCTGCTGCGGCGCATCCCGCAGCAGCCGATCGACGACGGCGGCAAGCGCCGTGTCGTCGAGCGGCCGCGTCAGGTAGATCGCGCCGGCGCTGGCCGCCTCCCGTTCCAGAACAGGGTCGTAGGTATCGTCGATGACGACCGAAGGCGTCTCGGGCGTGGAGCGGAGCACCAGCTGAATGCCGTTGTACGCCCCGAGCTTGACCGCCGTGACGAGGAGATCGGGCGGGGCAAGGGCCATCCGCTGCTTCGCCTCCTGGAACGAGGAGACCGTGGTGGCGAAGTTACCCGTTCCCGTCGTGAGGACACGTTCGACGGCTTCCCGTGATGGCGGCGCGGGATCGACGATGAGCAGGCGAAAGGGCATCCCAGAGCGTCTTCGCTAGCGATTCCGTGTCCCTCGAATCGTGACGGAGGAGCAAAGATCGATGATGAGAAAATGCCGCCAAAAATGGCGAATTCTCATGATACTGAGCAAGCGGAATGCCGCTTTTGTCGTGCAGCGCGGGGCGGAAAACGAGAGGGGTGGGCGAAAGTCCTGCTTAGGCCGCGACAATTCTCAAGCTTTTGACGATGCAGCTACGTGAAAACCGCCGGCGCGGCGACTTCCCGGGGCGTCGAATACCGCGCTGCGGGCGCACGCAGACGTGCACGGGACGAAACCCGTGTACGTCTGACGTAAGAGAGTTGTGAAGTGCGGGCTAGGCGGTGCGTCCGGCCGAACCGGCTGCGGCGACGGGCGGCCGGCGCTCGCGCGCGGCGCCTGCGGCGGCCTGCTCCGGGCGGACAAAGGGCGGCTTCATCATCCGGAAGCTCTGGAACACTTCGTGGCACTGGAACTTCCGCAGGAAGTTGAGGAACCGGCGGTAGTCCTGCGGCGGCATGTTGAACGCCTGCACCAGCTGCTTGTAGCTGCCGCGCGTGTGTTCGAGCCCCATGCGGACGATGAGACGAAGGTCGCGGCGCGTCAGGTCGCGCGCCATGAACGGCTCGCAGACTTCCGGCCAGAAGGAGGCGCCGTTCAGCAGGCGATCGAACAGCACCTCGTGAATCGGCGGCTCGACCGGCTGCACGGCGACGGCCGCGGGGCGCGCGCGATGCCGGGGCTGCACGAGCATCTCGAGCTCCGCGTCGGCCCGCGACTTCAGCACGAGCCGCTCGGTGACGTTGCGCAGCTCGCGGACGTTGCCCGGCCAGTCGTAATCGGTGAGCGAGGCGACGGCGTCCAGCCCGAGCTGCGGCAGCGGCCGGCCATGCTTTTCCGCGAACATCTTGAGGAAGTAGTCGAGCAGCAGCGCGACGTCGTCGCGGCGCTCGCGCAGCGGTGGCACCTCGATGTGCACGACGTTGAGCCGGTAGAAGAGGTCCTCGCGGAACGTCTTCTCGCCCACCTGTTCGAGCAGGTTGCGATGCGTCGCGGTGATGACGCGGACGTTGACCGTCTGCGCGTGCCGATCGCAGCCGACGCGCTGAATCTCGCCGGTTTCGAGGAACCGCAGGAGCAGCGCCTGCATCCGCAACGTCATCTCGCCGATTTCGTCGAGGAAGACCGTTCCGCCGCTCGCGCTTTCGAGCAGCCCGCGCTTGTCGCGCCACGCGTCGGTGAAGCTGCCCTTCACGTGACCGAACAGCTCGGATTCGAGGAGCGAGTCGGGCACACCGGCGCAATTGATGGTGACCAGCGGGCCGCGCGCGCGGTGACTGCGCTCGTGAACCATGCGCGCGACGATCTCCTTGCCGACGCCGCTCTCGCCGGTGATCAGCACCTTGGCGTTCGAGCGGGCCGCGCATTCGATTTCTTCTCTGACCTGGCGTATCCCGAGACTGCTACCAATGAGGACCGCCGGTTTATCGCTCATGATGCCTCTGCCTGTTAACGACGTTGGGGGAAGGCGCCGGGGACAAAGTCCGACGCCGAGGCGATATTGTCTAGCTAAAAGCTCTTCGGTGCAGTAGTTTTTTTGCGTTTGCGCGGTCTTTTTTTAGCTAAAAACCGGACTTTCGCCCGATTCTCGGGTACCACTTTTGGTCGCCGGTGTGCGGGTTCCTTGTGGCAATAGACCGAACTCGCGTGTCCTGCGTCACTTAAGAGGGGTCACCACCACAGGCGCCTGTGTGTCGCCCGTGCTCATTCGAATCCGCAGCCGCACACTCGCAGCGGCCGCCTGCCGATGGTCACTGCGGCACCTGCCCTGTAGCCGATGAAACCGCGCCCCGCGACCGGTGAATCGCGTTCCTCGCGTCCGCCTTCAACGCCAAGCCGCAGTCCGCGCACGAGGCGAACGCCGATCCCCGCGCCGACGAAGCCGTAGGTATCCGCGTACCTGCCGTCGGGCACGCCAGGCGCGGGATCGTGAAGCATACGCTCGCCCTCGAGCCGAAGATCGACGTCCCACGCGCTCGTCAGCTGCGCACGCAGGTCGGCGACGGCGCCCGTACGCACGTAGTCCGGAAACCGCGTGTCGAAGGAGAAATCGATGTCACGCAGGGCGGTGATCAGGATGCGCGTGCGGCTGCCGAGCCTGAGGTCCTCGTCGAGCGACGCGACCAAGCCTCGATAGTCGGCGATGGCCGTTCCGACCGCGTCGAGCCGGATGTACCCGAGACGGAGGCTCCCGTTCGCGCGATCGCCCGCGTGGTGGAGGATTCCGGTCTGCAGGCGCACGATGTCCGCGTTGCGCTGTGGCGCGAAGCGGAATCGCTCGGTGGCGACGTTCACCTGGACGATTGCGTTGAGGCCGGTGGTGAGCGTCTGCCGTCCCTCGATGGTGGTCGAGAGCACCCGGCGGTTCAGCAGCTCCTGCAGGTTCGCGCCGAGGAATATCTCCTCCGGATCGAACCCGTAGTCGTTGCGGCCGAACGCGAGCGACGCGACCGTGCGTTCGGCGACACGCGCATCGACGCCGACCTGAATGCCCGACGCGAGTTGATCCGTTCGTAAATCGATCTCGTGGTTGATGCGCCGGCGCCCGCCGTCGACGACTCCCCTCGCCCATGGCGTCAGGCGGCCCACCGCGACCTCGAGGTTGCCGTCGGCGCTCATGTCGAGGCTGCGCTCGTCCGAGTACTTGTCGAAATAGAGGTACCGGCCGCGCGCGCTCCCTTCGCCGCGCACCGGGTCGGCGTCGAGCGTCACCACCGTCTCCGGTTCGAGGATGAACGCGGTGTCGCGCTTCGCGTCCGACGCTTCGTTGAACACGTTCCCGTCCACGCCGCCGTTCATCAATGCCACCGACGGCGTGACGCCCACGGGACCGGCATAGAACGCCGCCGGCTCGGCGAACCGTCCGCCGAGCTCCGGCGAGAGCGTGCGCATCCGGAGGGTGACGGTCTGGGCCGGCATGACGGGCGTCAGCCGCGTCGTGCCGGTTGCGACGATGCGGCCCGTCGAGTCGACGACCTGCACGCGATAGGTGGCCAGTGGCAGGTCGGTGAACATGAACGAGCCGTCCGCTGCAGGATCCGTCGTGACGGTGAGGTTGGCGCTGACCGCGCGAACCTGCAGGCCGGCGGGCGGCGGCCCGTTCGAGGCGCGTACCGTGCCGTCGATGGTCCCGGTCAGATCCTGCGCGGCTACGGCGACGTTCAACGCTGCGGCGAGCAGCGCCACTGCGAACAAGCGGGTCGGCATCACGCCGCTAATGTAACCCGCTTCACTGCGCTGCAAACAGGGAATGAGAAAGGCGGGGCGCGTCCGGGGCGTCAATCGAGCGAGTCGACGAACCTGCGCCACGCGTCGGAGGCATGCTCGTCGGCCGCGTCGATCTCGGCGCCGCACCACCAGCGCCCGACGGCGCCGCCGCCGCGCGCCCACACGGGATGAACGGGCAGGCAGCCAAGCTGCGGGATGTCGATGGTGGCGAGGCGCGAGAGCGGATGGTCGATCGTCCCGATCTCCAGGCGCAGGCCGCCGTAGCTGACGTCGACGACGTTCGCGTCGTTGTTGCCGACGCGCGCGCGCACCTTCACCTGCTTCCGCGGCCAGCGCCGCACCACGCGTGACGACTGTGGCAGCGAGCTTTCGGCGAGCAGTTCCTCGACGAGCGCGAGAAACCGCGCCTGCTCCACCGGCAGCTTCACATACGTCGCGCCGGCGCTCGTCGCTTCTTCCTCGAGCACGGGATCGTCCTCGGTGTGCACGACGATCGCCTGCGTGTGGGGATGATGGGACTGCGCCCGCAGCACCAGATGGATGCCGTTATGGGACCCGAGCTTGACCGCGGTGATGAGCAAGTCGGGCGGCGCGTAGACGAGCCGCTCTTCCGCCGCGTCGAACTCGGCCACCGACGTCACCATGTTTCCCGCAGTGCTCAGCATGCGGTCCATGGCGGCCCGGGCCGCCGCATCCGTCTCCACAACCAGAAGGCGAAAGGGCATTTTGGGAGCCGTAGTTTGAACAGAGATGAGCAAGGAGGATGCCTGAGGCGCACCTCAGCGATCGTGCGGGTTCCTGACGCGGATCACGTGGCGCTCGCCACGGTCGCCTGCGGAATAGTCGTCTCGATCACCATCGTGTCATCGGCCGACACGGGTCAACCGGCGGCGTGCAGCTGATGAACGTGTGCACCTGGGCGCCCCCGGTGCGCCCGTGACGCACGATCTGCACGAATTCATGAGGAGGCCGCAGTGGAATCGACGGCCGGGCCCGCGGTCCCGGAGGACAGCCGTTACGGCCGGTTCAGCCGACCGGGACCTGCGTCGTCCGATACCAGGCCACCGTTCGCGCCAGCCCGTCCTCGAAGCTGACGATCGGCTGGTATCCGAGGATGCGCCGCGCCTTCGAAATGTCGGCCTGCGAGTCCTTGACGTCGCCGGCGCGCGGCGGCGCGTACTTCGGCGACATCTGCGCGCCGACCAGGTCGCGAATGTTGTTGAAGAGCGCGTTGAGCGAAATCCTGGCGCCGGTCGCCACGTTGATCACTTCCCCACTCGCGCCGTCGGCCGTGCACGCGCGCAGGACGCCGTCGACGACGTTGGCGACGTAGGTGAAGTCGCGCGTGTGTTCGCCGTCCCCGAAGATGGTCGGCTGCCGTCCCTCGCAGAGCATGCTGATGAAGAGCGAGATCACCCCGGAGTACGGAGACGACGGATCCTGCCGCGGGCCGAAGACGTTGAAGTAGCGGATCGTCACGGTCTCGAGGCCGTACAGCGCGGTGAACATCCGGCAGTACTGCTCCGCCACGAGCTTCTGCAGCGCGTACGGCGACAGCGGCGCCGTCGGCATCGTCTCCACTTTCGGCAGCGTCGGCGTGTCGCCGTACGCGGACGAGGACCCCGCGTAGACGAGGCGCTTCACGCCGGCGTCGCGCGCGGCGACCAGGACGTTCAGCGACGCGTCGATGTTCGCGCGGTTCGACGTGATCGGATCCTCGACGGATCGCGGGACCGAGGGGATCGCTGCCTGGTGCAGGACGTAGTCCATCCCGGTCACGGCGCGGCGGGCCACCTCGAGGTCCGCGAGATCGCCTTCGACGAGCTCCACCGCCTTCAGGTGCGCGAGGTTCTGCCGCTTGCCGGTCGCGAAGTTATCGACGACGCGGACGCGCTCGCCGCGATCGACGAGCTCTTCGACCAGGTGGGAACCGATGAACCCTGCGCCGCCGGTTACGAGGTAATTCGCCATCTCGCCGCCCGAACTGAGCAAAAAGTCTGCCCGTCAGTAATCGTACGCGATAATGCCGGGTCGCAGTCAGCCAGACGATCGCCCGCCTTCGCGCCTTTGGCGCTACGGCGAGGCAAGCCCATCAGCGCGGGGATGCCTTCAGCATCCCATCGCGGGGCCTGCCTCGCCGTAGCCTGAAGATCGGAGGCGGGAGGAAAGTCCGAACTCCATAGGGCAGTGCGCCGGGTAACGCCCGGGCAGGGCAACCTGACGGAAAGTGGCACAGAAAAAATACCGCTTCGGGAAACCGGAGTAAGGGTGAAAAGGTGCGGTAAGAGCGCACCGCGCCGACGGCAACGCCGGTGGCAGGCAAAACCCCGCACGGAGCAAGACCAAATAGGGTGGCGCGATGAGGACTGCCCGTCCCAGGCCACCGGGTAGGTCGCTGGAGTCCGCGAGCAATCGCGGATCGAGAGGAATGATCGTCACGCCGAAGCCCGCCGCGGCGCGCCGCAAGGCGCGTCGACGACGGGTGGAGGTGGACAGAATTCGGCTTACCGGCTGACTGCGACACTTCAAAAAAATCCCAAAATGGGATTTGCGATTTATCCGTCCACTTCCTGTTTGATCCCGTACTGTTCGAGCTTCTTGTAGAGATTGCTGCGCGGCGTGTCGAGCGCTTCGGCCGTCTTCGAGATGTTCCAGTTGTTCTCGCGCAGCTTCTCGACGAGGAACGCGCGCTCGGCGGCCTCCTTGAACTCGCGCAGCGTGCCCGGCGGCGGCGTCGGCGCCATCTGCGGCGCGCCCTCGGGCCGTCCGGGGGCTGCCGGCCCGCTCTCCGCCACCGCCGGCTGGCGCACGGGCGCCGATTCGCCGCGCACTTCCGCCGGCAGGTCTTCGGCACGGATCAGGTCGCCGGGCGCCATGATCATCAGCCGCTCGACCGTGTTGCGCAGCTCGCGGATGTTGCCGCGCCAGCGGTACCGCTGCAGCGCCTCCAGCGCCCGCGGGTCGAAGCGCTTCGGCTTCAGGTTGTGCTCCTCGCTCGTCCTCTTCGCGAAGTGCTGCACGAGCAGCGGGATGTCCTCGCGGCGCTCGCGCAGCGGCGGTACCTGGATCGGGATGACGTTGAGCCGGAAGAAGAGATCCTCGCGGAACTCGCCGCGCGCGATCGCCTCCTCGAGGTCCTTGTTGGTCGCCGCGATGACGCGCACGTCCACCTTGATCGTGCGCGCCGAACCGAGCCGCTCGACCTCCTGCTCCTGAAGCACGCGCAGCACCTTGGCCTGCGTCTTCGGGCTCATGTCGCCGACTTCGTCGAGGAAGATGGTCCCGCGATCGGCCTGCTCGAACTTGCCGATCTGCTTTTCCGTCGCGCCCGTGAACGACCCCTTCTCGTGGCCGAACAGCTCCGATTCGATCAGCTCCTCGGGAATGGCAGCGCAGTTCACCTGGATGAATCGCTGCCCCGCCCGCGGGCTGTTGCGGTGAATCGTCCGCGCCACCAGCTCCTTGCCGACGCCGCTTTCGCCGAGCAGCATCACCGTCGCGTTGGTCGGCGCCGCGCGCTGCACGGCCTCGAGCACGCGGCGCAGCGCGGGACTGCCGCCAACGATCTCGTACTTCGATTCCATCGCGAGCTTCAGCTCGCGGTTCTCCTGCCGCAGCGAGCGCAGCTCGAGCCCTTTCTGCACCGTCACCAGCACGCGTTCGCTCGTGAACGGCTTCTCGATGAAATCGAAGGCGCCGAGCCGGGTCGCCTGCATGGCGTCGGTGATGGTGCCGTGGCCGGAGATCATCGCGACCGGCAGCGATTCGTCGATCTTGCGGATTTCGGCCAGCGTTTCCAGGCCGTTGGTCCCCGGCATCTTGATGTCGAGGACCACCATGTCCGGCGGGTCGCGCTTCACCTGCGCGATGCCGTCGGGACCGGACGCGGCGCCGGTGAATTCGTAGTGCTCGTACTCGAGGATCATCCGCAGGGAGTCGCGGATGGCGGCCTCGTCATCGATGACGAGAATGCGCGGTTTCACTTACTCGATCTTGACCGTGTGGAGCGCACGCGAGTCGCTCTCCGGCTTGTAGATGTAGAGCGCGAGGATATCGCCCGCCTTCGCGTTGGCGGTCAGCCGCCGATAGTCCTCGACCGATCGCACCGGGTGCCGGTTGATCTCGAGCAGCACGTGGCCGCGCTCAACGTCGGCGTCGAAGGCGGGGCTCATGGGCTCGACGCGCGAGATGATGACGCCCTCCATCCCGTCCGGGAGCTTGAACCGCTGCGCGAAATCGCGATCGAGCTCGCGCACCGACAGGCCGAGCGCCGGTCCGCGCTGGCTCGACGGCTGCGGCGCCGGATAGTCGTCGTCGGCCGGACGCCGTTCGCGCAGCGGACGCTCGGCGAGCTTCACGGCGACGTTGACCGGATGGTTGTCGCGGACGATCTGCAGCGACGCGACCGTGCCGGGCTGCCGCGCCGCGATCAGCTGAATGAGCTGGTCGTTGCCGCTGACCGCCTTGCCGTCGACCGCGATGATGAGGTCGTAGGTGCGGATGCCCGCCCGCGCGCCCGGCGAGCCAGGCGTCACGTCCTGCACGAGCGCGCCGTCGCTGTTGCTCAACCCGAGCGACCGCTGCAGGTCGGGGTCCACGTCACGCAGCGCAAGGCCGATGTAGCCGCGCGAGACGTGCCCCTTGTCGCGCAGCTGCGGAAGGATGGCGCGCGCCTGGTTGATCGGAACGGCAAAGCCGATATTCGCGGCGCGCGAGCTGATGGCCGCGTTGATGCCGATCACTTCGCCGCGCGCGTTGATCAGCGGGCCGCCGCTGTTGCCGAAGTTGATTGCCGCGTCGGTCTGGATGTAGCGGTCGAGCGAGCTGTCGAACAGCTTGCGCCCGATGTAGCTGACGACGCCGACCGTCACCGTATGCTCGTAGGCGAGCGGGTTGCCGATGGCGACCACCCACTCGCCGACACGCAACGTGTCCGAGTCGCCGAGCGCCGCGTACGGCAGGGGCCGCGTCGCTTCCACCTTGATGAGCGCGATGTCGGTGTCGGGGTCGGAGCCGACACGGGTCGCGTGCAGGTTCCGCCCGTCCGTCAGGCGCACCATGATGCGATCGGCGCCGTCGACGACATGGTGGTTCGTCAGGATAAGGCCGCTGGCGTCGATGATGAACCCGGTGCCGGCGCCGCGCCGCGGTCCTTGCGGGTCCCGCTGGCCCGGCCGGTCGAACAGCTCCGGCCCGTCAGGAACCGGCAGGCCGCCGAAGCGGCGGCTGCGGGCGGTCCCGCGGGACGTCGCGTCGATGTTCACCACGGCGGGGTTGAGCCGCTCGGCCACGTCCGCGAACGAGGTCACCGCCGACGACATCCCGGCCGCCACGCGGGTCCGTACAGGCAGTTGCGGCGCGCTCGGCGCGGAGATGGCAAACTGCGGGGTCATCGAACCCGCCACGACCAGGCCGATGAGAAAGGCGATGGTTGCCGTCAGGCAGACGGTCACCAGGACGAATCGACGGGTCACCTCCCCATTATCACGCTACTTGATCAACTCCAGGAAGGCCGCCTCGTCCAGGATGGGGACCCCCACGGTCCGGGCCTTGTCGGCCTTGCTGCCCGGCTCGTTTCCCACAATGACACCCGCTGTTTTTTTGCTGACCGAGCTCGAGACCTTGGCGCCCAGCCGCTCGAGCGCGGCCGTGGCCTGTTCGCGGGACATGCCGGCCAGCGTGCCGGTGATGACATACGTCCTGCCGGTCAGGGGGCCCGGTGTCTCGGCGCCCGCCCGCTGGTCCTCCGGCACCTCCATGTTCACGCCGGCCGCGCGGAGGCGGTCGATGAGCTGCCGGTTCCGCGGCTCGTCCAGCCAGCTGCGCACCGAATCGGCGAGCACCGGCCCGACTTCCGGCGTCCCCTGCAGCCGCTCGGTCGTCGCGGCGCACAACGCGTCCATCGACCCGAATGCGCGCGCGAGGACCTGCGAGGCGCGTTCCCCGACGTGACGGATGCCGAGCCCGTAGATCAGCCGCCACATCTCGTTCGAACGGCTCTTCTCGACCTGCGCCATCACCTTGGCCGCCGATTTCTTGCCCATGCGCTCGAGCGACTCGAGCTTCTCCGCCGTCAATGCGTACACGTCGGCGTAGTCGTGCACGAGGCCGGCGGCAATCACCTGGGCGATCAGCGATTCGCCCAGCCCCTCGATGTTCATCGCGGCGCGCGAGGCGAAGTGTTCGAGGCCGCGCTGCAGCTTGGCCGGGCACGACGTGTTCCCGCATCGCCAGACGGCTTCCTCTTCCTCCCGATGCAGCGTGCTGCCGCAGCGCGGGCAGACGGTCGGCATGACCCACGGCTTCGAATCGGCGGGCCGCTTGCCCAGAATCGGCCCGACGACGCGCGGGATGACGTCGCCCGCCTTCTCGACGATGACCCAGTCGCCCTCGCGGATGTCCTTGCGGGCGATGTCGTCGGCGTTGTGCAGCGTCGCCATCGACACGGTCGAACCCGACACGAAGACAGGGTCGAGCGTCGCGAACGGCGTCACCGCGCCCGTCCGCCCCACGTTCACCTCGATGCTCTTGAGGAGCGTCGTCTTCTGCTCGGCGGGGAACTTGAAGGCGATCGCCCACCGCGGGAACTTGCTCGTCGTGCCGAGGCGGGCGCGCAGGTCGATGCGATCGAGCTTGATCACCACGCCGTCGGTGTCGAAGTCGAGCGCGCGCCGCTTCTCTTCCCATGCGCGGCAGAACTCGACGAGCGCGTCGACGCCCTGGCACCGCTGCCAGTGCGGCTCGACTGGGAGGCCCCATGCCTTGAGCGCTTCGAGCGTCGCCGCGTGCGTCGCAAGGCGGACCTGAAGGTCCGCCTCTACGTTCGGATCGTTCTCGTCCGTCCGCAGCGGCGGATCATCCGCTCGTAGAGGCGGACCTTCCGCTCGTAGAGGCGGGCCTTCAGGTCCGCCTACGAGCTGATACATCCACGCGCTCAGCCCGCGCTTCGCGACGAGCGCCGGATCGAGATTTCTCATCGTCCCCGCCGCCGCGTTGCGCGGGTTGGCGAACAGCGGCTCGCCGGCGTCGGCCTTCTCCTTGTTGATCCGCTCGAAAACCTTGCGAGGGAGGTAGACCTCCCCTCGGACTTCGATGCGGCCGGCACCCTCGGCGGCGCGGCGCGGCTCTTTGGAGTTCGCGGATCGAAGCTTCAGCGGGATCGCGCGAATCGTCCGGACGTTCGACGTGACCTCCTCGCCGCGGACACCGTCGCCGCGCGTCGCGCCACGCACGAGCGTCCCGTTCTCGTAGGTGAGCGCCAGGCTGAGCCCGTCGATCTTCAGCTCGGCGACGTAATCGACCTGCTCCACCGGCTCCCCGGCGGCGGCGAGGCCGCGCCGCACCCGCGCGTCGAACTCACGCAGCTCGTCTTCGGAGTACGCGTTGTCGAGGCTGAGCATCGGCTCGGCGTGTTCGACGGTCTCGAAGCCGGCGGCCGGGCGGCCGCTGACGCGCTGCGTCGGCGAATCGGACGTGACGAGATCGGGATTCTCGGCCTCGAGGCGCTCGAGCTCCTGCATGAGCGCGTCGAATTCGGCGTCGGCGAGCTCGGGATCGTTGAGGACGTAGTAACGCTCTTCGTGGTAGCGAATCTCGCGCCGGAGCTCGGCAATTCGTTCAGCCGGATTCATCGACGCTCTGTGTCTCTGCGTCTCTGTGGCTTGTGATCAGTGAACGTCGGTCCCTAACGATCCCGCGACAGGACGTAATCAGGCAGGTACATCAACGCGTCGCGCTCGGCGCTGGCCGGGAAGATCTGCAGCGCGGCCTTCGCCCGCTCGACGAACTCGGTCGCGACGCGCTGCGCGTAGTCGATCGAGCGGTGCTGCGCGAGCAGGTTGCGCAGCTCGCGCCACTCGTCCATCGACGCGTCGCGCTCCTTGACGATCTTGCGGATGAGGACCTCCGCCCGCGCGTCGCCGCTGGCCAGCAGGTGGATGACCGGCAGCGTCATCTTCCCCTCGCGCAGGTCGCCGCCCACGGGCTTGCCGAGCGCGTCCTCTTCGCCCGTGAAATCGAGCAGGTCGTCGACGAGCTGGAACGCCATGCCGATGTTGAGGCCGTAGTCCCAGAGCGCGTCTTCCTGTTCGGTGTTGGTCCCCGGCCCGAGCATGCCGCCGATGCGCGCGCTGCCGGCGAACAGGTACGCCGTTTTGCGGCGGATGATCTCGAAATGCTCGTCCTCCGACAGGTCGACGATGCCGTTCTTGGTCAGCTGGTAGAGCTCGCCCTCGATCATGCGCAGCGTCACTTCGCAGAGCAGGCGGATGAAATCGAGGCTGTCGCGCGACAGCGCCATCGACATCGACTTGATGTAGAGGAAGTCGCCGAGGAGCACCGTGACGTCGCTCCCCCAGCGCGAGTGCACGGCCTGCCGGCCGCGGCGCATCTCGGATTCGTCGATGATGTCGTCGTGCACGAGCGTCGCCGTGTGGACGAACTCGATCACCGACGCGAAGAGCGGAGCGTGCTCGCCAGTGTAGCCGCTCATCCGCGCCGACATCAACAGCACCGCGGGCCTGATGCGCTTACCGCCGCCCTGCTGGATGTAGTGGCCGATGGTCGGAATCAGCGGCACCTGCGATTCGAGGTGGCGTACGAACTCGCGTTCGACCTTCTCGAGGTCGCCGCGAATCGGCTCGAACATCTGCGCGAGAACGACGGATGAAGGTTTCTGCGCGGTAGGGCCCAAGCCCGACCATCATATCGCGAGTCACGGCTTGAACAGTTTCTCGAAGTTCGCCCGCGCCGCCTGACCGATCTCGTCCGGGGCCGCACCGCGCAGCTCCGCGATCGTCTCCGCGACGCGCACGACGTGCGCGGGCTCGTTCCGCTTGCCGCGAAACGGCGCGGGCGCGAGAAACGGGCTGTCGGTTTCGATGAGGAGCCGCTCGAGCGGCACCATCTTCGCCACCTCCTTCAGCTCGAGCGCGCGCGGAAAGGTGACGATGCCGGCAAGCGAGATGTGAAAGCCGAGCTCGAGCGCGCGCTGCGCCATCGCGCGGTCGCCCGTGAAACAGTGAAACACGCCGCCCGTGTCGCGCGCGCGCTCTTCGTCGAGGATGCGGAACGTGTCGTCTTCCGCCTCGCGCGTGTGAATGATGATGGGCAGGCGGCGCTGCGCCGCAAGGCGGATCTGCTCGCGAAACACCTGCTGCTGGACCTCGCGCGGCGCGAAGTCGTAATGGTAGTCGAGGCCGATCTCGCCAAGCCCTCTCGTCAGCGGCTGCGCGTCGATGACCCCGCCGACGCGCGCCGCCGCATCCGCCGGGTTTCCCGCGAACTTGCCCGCCGCGTGCGGATGCACGCCGACCGAGAACCGCACCGCATCCCACTGCGCGGCCACCGTTCTCCCCTGCTCGATCTCCGGCTCGTCATCGGCGGCCAGGATGACGAGCGCGTGCGCGAGCTTCGCGTCCCTGGCACGCTCGATGACCGCCGCAAGGTCGTCGACGAACTCGGGGCCCGCGATGTGACAGTGGGAGTCGATCACCTGACTCTCGCCCCGGGCGGCACCTCCTGGTCGAAGGCCACCAGGATCGGCTTGCCGCCGTCCACGCTGGCCGCGAGCACCATCCCGTTCGACTCGATGCCCATCAACTTCGCCGGCTTGAGGTTGAAGACGACGGCGATGGTGCGGCCGACCAGCTGCTCGGGCTGGTAGGCCTCGGCGATCCCGGCGACGATCGTCCGCTGCTCGGTGCCGACGTCCACCTTCATCTTCACGAGCTTCTTCGATTTCGGCACCGCCTCCGCCTCGAGGACCTTCGCCACGCGGAGCTCCACCTTCATGAACTCGTCGATCGAGATGCGGTTGTCTTCCGCGGGCGTCACGCCCGCGCCGACGGCTTGCGTCGCACCAGGCGCGGCCGGTTCGCCCGCCTGCACGCGCGGCGCTTCGGCGGGCTTGCCGGCGCCGCCAATGGGCTTCTCATCCACACGCTTCTCCTCTGATCGCGGCCACAGGGCCGCGTCCTTCACCAGTTCGCGAACGCCTCCGTTCCGCCACACGCTGTCGCGATCGAGCCGCAGTTCGTGCAATGCCGTCACATCTCCAACGCGCCGGCGGATCTCGGTACAGGACGAGGGCATGATCGGCGTCAGCAGGACGGCGGCGAGGCGAATCGCCTCCGCCGCGTCGAACAGGACCTGCGTGAGTCGATCGCCCGCGGACGGATCTTTGGCCAGCTTCCACGGTGCCGTCTCGGCGAGGTGCAGATTCGTCGCATCGATCAGCCGAAAGGCCGACGCAGCCGCTTCGTGCAGGGCGAACGCGTCCATCGCCTGCCGATACGTCCGCACCACTTCACCAGACAACTCGCGAAGACGCGCCGACGTCTCGCCGGCCGGCGCGACCCGGCCCTCGCGGTACTGATGCGCCATCGCCGTCACCCGGCTCACCAGGTTGCCGAAGTTGTTCGCGAGATCGACGTTGTAGCGCTCCTCGTACCGCTCCCACGTGAAGTCGCCGTCGCCGCCGTAGGAGATCTCCTTGACGAGGTACAGTCGCAGCGGATCCGGACCGAACTTGGCGGCGACATCCGAGGGATCGAGGCTGGTGCCGAGCGACTTGCTCATCCGCTGGCCGCCGAAGTTCACCCACCCGTGCCCGAACACCTGTTTCGGCAGCGGCAGCTCCGCGCTCATCAGCATGGCGGGCCAGACGACGGTGTGGAACCGCGTGATGTCCTTGCCGACGATATGCAGATCCGCGGGCCACCATGTCTTGAACAGCGCTTCGTCGGTTCCGTAGCCGACGCCGGCGGCGTAGCAGATCAGCGCGTCGAACCAGACATAGATGACGTTCTCCGGCGCAAACGGCAGCGGAATGCCCCACAACTGCCCCGCGCGGCTGACCGAAATGTCTTCGAGGCCGCTCTCGAGCAGCTTGAGGATTTCGTTGCGCCGCACGTCGGGCTCGAGAAATTCCGGGTGTTCGGCAAAATGCGCGAGCAGGCGGTCGCGATACTTCGACAGGCGGAAGAAGTAGTTCTTCTCGCGCAGCCACTCGGGGGTGAGCGTCGGGTGCAGCGGACACTTCCCGTCGACGAGGTCCTTCTCCTGCTTGAAGGCCTCGCAGGAAACGCAGTACCACCCTTCGTAGAAGCCCTCGTAGATGTCGCCCTTGGCGAAGGCGTTCTGCGCCAGCTTCTGCACCGCCGTCTTGTGGCGCGGCTGCGTCGTGCGGATGAAATCGTCGAAGGCGATATCGAGCTGTTTCCAGACGGAGCGGAACTCCTGCTCCATCGAATCGCAGTAGGCGAGCGGATCCATCCCGCGCTCGACGGCACGCTTGTAGACGTTCTGCGAGTGCTCGTCGTTGCCCATCAGCAGGTGCGTGTCGAAGCCGGCGAGCCGCTTGTAGCGGGCGATGACGTCGGCGGTGATCTTCTCGTACGCAGTCCCGAGGTGCGGGCGGCTGTTGACGTAGTCGATGGCGGTGGTGAGGTAGAAACGCATCAATGATGGAAGGCCTTGATGGCCGCGGCCTGGATCTCCTTGATTGGACGCCCGTGCTGGTTCGCGAGATGCACGCAGTCCTCGAATTCCGGCGCGGCGTTGAGAATCTCCCCGTTGCGGCGCGCAATCTTGAACCGCACCGGTCCGAATGGCGTCGTCACCGTGTGCGTCTCGCGGTCGAGGCATTCGCGCGCCATCTCGCGATGGCGAACCCCAATCGTCGTCGTCTCGCGGAAGATCGTGGACGTCAGCACCTCCCGCAGCGGCGGCGGCGCGATGACCGACAGCAGCGTGCCCGGCCTGTTCTTCTTCATCTGGATCGGCGTGTAGAACACGTCGAGCGCGCCGGCCGCCAGCAGCTTGTCCATCAGGACGCCGAAGATCTGCGGGTTCATGTCGTCGATCTCCGCCTCGATCACGACGACGGTGTGCGACGGCGCGGCCCTGTCCGCCTCCCCGATCAGCACCCGCAGCACGTTCGGCGTGTCGTCGAAACTGCGCGCGCCGGCGCCGTAGCCGATGTTCGCGATCGTCATCGCCGGGATGCCGCCGAACTCGGTCGCATACGACGTGACGAGCAGCGCGCCCGTCGGCGTGACCATCTCCGCCCGCTGCGTCCCCGAGTAGATGGGCGCGCCTTCGAGCAGCCTGATCGTCGCGGGCGCCGGTACCGGATAGAGACCGTGAGACGACCGGATCGTCCCGCTCCCTACGTTGATCGGCGATGCCACGATGCGATCCGCGCCGACGAGCTCCAGCGCGTGCACGGTGCTCACGATGTCGACGATCGAGTCGAGCGCACCCACCTCGTGCAGGTGCACCTGCTCCGGCGGCGTACCGTGGATGGTGCCTTCGACGTCGCCGAGCCGGGCAAAGAGCGCCTTGGCGCGGTCCTTGCCAGCGGCGCTCAGTCGCGAGCCGTCGATGAGAGAGTAGATTTCCGGCAGCGTGCGGTGCACGTGCGCTTCGGTGGCGACTGCGCCGCCGCCGCCGTGGTGGTGATGGGGGTGGCCGTCGCCGGCATCCTCGCCGCGCACCTGGAATTTCGTCGCGCCGATCCCCGCACGCTGCACACGCTCGGTCCAGACCGCGTTCCGATCGATCGACAGGCTGCCCAGGGCGCGGCGGATCTCCTCGAGCGGCACGCCCGCGTCGATCAGCGCGCCGACGATCATGTCGCCGGACGCGCCCGAAAAGCAGTCGAAGTACAGGACCTTCACGACCGTCCATCTTACCCGACGCGCCCGGCCAGGCTTCCCGCTTCGACGAGCGAGTAGTAGCGCTGCTCCGAGAGAATGAGGTGATCGATGACGTCGATGCCCATGATGTCGCCGGCGCGAATCATCCTGCTCGTCAGCTGGAGGTCGTCGTTGCTCGGCGTCGGATCGCCGGACGGGTGGTTGTGGAACAGCACGATCGCCGCGGCCGACGCCGCCGTCGCCTCGCGGAAGACCTCGCGCGGATGGACGACCGTCGAGTCGAGGCCGCCAATCGACACGAGCTTGACGCGAATCACCCGGTGCTTCGTGTCCAGCATGACGATGCCGAACTGCTCGACGGCGGCGGCGCCGTACTGCGGCAGCAGGTAGGAGGCGAGTTGCTGCGGTGTCCGGTACTGCGGCCGTTCGAGCGCGCTGCGCACGAGCGTCCGCCGTCCTAGCTCGACCGCCGCGACCACCTGCGACGCGCGCGCCGGTCCGACGCCGCTCACGCACAGTTGGTCGGGCGCCAGCCGCAACAGTCCATGCAGCCCGCCGGCGCGCTCGAGCAGGCGATTGGCCAGCTCCAGCGCTCCGTGCGAGCGCGACCCGCTGCCGAGGACGATGGCCACGAGCTCGTTGTCGCCGAGCGCGGTGACCCCCAGCCGCTGCAGCTTTTCACGCGGCCGATCGTGCTTCGCGACTTCTTTCATAGCGATATACTCGAATTCCCATGACCCCTCGACGTTGCCCGGGGCGAGCCCTGCGGTTGCCCGCGTGCATCGTTGCCGCGCTCCTCGTGACGGCCTGCGGCGACCCTCCGAACAAAGAGATGGATCAGGCGCAGGGCGCCATCGACGCGGCGCGGGCGGCGGGCGCCGATCGGTACGCAACCAGTGAGTACACCGCCGCGACCGACGCGCTGAAACGCGCGCAGGACGCGGTGGGGCAGCGAGACTACCGGCAGGCGCTCAACGAGGCGCTCGACAGCCGCGAGCACGCCCAGAACGCCGCGCGCGAAGCGGCCGACACCCGCGCGCAGCTGCGCGGCGAGGTCGAACGCGACATGGCGCAGATCGCCGCCCTGATCGCCGAAGCCAATACGCGTCTCGCGGCGGCGACCCGGTCCCGCGCCCCCCGGCGCGTGCTCGATGGTCCGCGAACCGATCTGGCAGCCGTGGACGAGAGCGTGCAAAAGGCGGGCGCGGCGATGCGCGCCGACGACTATCTCGCCGCACGCACGGCATTGCAGGGAGTTAAGGAGAAAATCGAGGAGGCGATGCGGGCGCTCGGAACGCCCGCAGTGCAATCTTCGCGACGTGCCCGCTAGTCCAAGTACGCAGTCCCTTCAAACACGACTTCGGCCCAGCCGGTGAGATAGATTCCCTCCTCGCGCCATTCGACGCGCTGGGTGCCGCCCGGTGCGATCACGTCCACCTCACGCGCGGCGCCGCCGTGGGCGGCGGCCGCCACGGCGGACGCCGACGATCCGGTGCCCGAGGACTTCGTTGGACCTACGCCCCGCTCCCAGATCAGGATGCGGACGCGATCGCGCGATTCGACCTGCGCGAATTCGACGTTGGTGCCGGCCGGAAACATCGCGTGCGTGGACAACGCCGGGCCGAATCGATTGAATCGCTCCTGGTCCGGCAGCGGGCCGAGCACCACGCATTGCGGGTTGCCGACCGACATCAGCGACGCGGTCACGCGCTCACCGAGCACCGGGATCTCCAGCTGACGGACGTCCGCGGGTGGCCCCAGCGCCGCTCGGAAGGTGTGGCGGGCCCCATCGACGGCCTGGAGCTCCAGTGTCTTGGTGCCCGCCGACGTATCGACGGTCACGACGGCGCCACTGGCGAGGTTCTGCCTGGTGGCAACGAGCGCCGCCAGGCACCTCAGGCCGTTCCCCGACAACTCGGCCCGTCCGCCGTCAGCGTTGAACAGCCGCATCGTCGCGCCGCGCTCGCGGAGCTCGAACAGGATCAGGCCGTCCCCGCCGACGCCCGTATGGCGCGCACACAGGCTCCGTGCGAGCTGTGACGCATCACCGGGGGCGGCAGCCGCGTCGGCGAGCAGAAAATCGTTGCCGTAGGCGTGCGCCTTGGCGACGCGCAGCGCGCTGGTCACGGCACCTGGAACGCGGTGAAGGCGTAGGTGAACCCGGCCGTGAACCCGATGCCGGGGTCGTCGTTGGTGGCGCCCAGCAGCAGCCCGGCATCCCCTCGCCAACCGCCCGCGGTGTAGCGAAGACCCAGGCGCACGATGCTTCGCGATTCGGTGCCCGGCAGCGGACCGCCGGAGCGCGTGCTGGCGCGGCCGTTCGCTTCGCCCACGACCTCCGCCGCGTTGGTGATCGCGCGCGCGAACGACAACCCGTAGGTCACGACGTCGTTCTGCCGGTTCCCGTTGGTAGGATCGCCCAGGATGCCCAGGCCGATGTTGCCGACGATGCGAACCGACTGCGTGGTCTTTCCGACGAGGATCGACGCGAGAAAGTCAGTCGTGTCGAGACCGAGGCCGCTCTCGTTGCCGGCATTCGGCAGCTTTGTGGCGAAGCGGAACCCGAACGCCGGCCGCGACGTGCCTTCGGGCGCAATGCGAATCTTCGCCCCGATCATCAGGTCGTCGGCATCCGATGTCGATGATCCCGTCGCGGTGACCAGATCGGAGAGGGGTGCGGGCCGCCTGGCCTTGATGTCCAGCCGCGAGAACGACGCTTGATCGATCTGGATCTCGGCGATCGAGCTGACGCCGATGCTCAGCCCGAAGATTGGCAGGCGCAGCAGGTTCCCCTGCAGCCCGGAGACGGGATACACCACGTCATCGTCGTATTCGACGCCGCCTTCGAGCAGCAGGCGCCCGGCGCCGATTGTCTCGGGATCCTCGGTGACGAGCGGCCGCTGCTGCGCCAACGCGCTGCTGGCGGCGAGGGAAATCATCATGCTGATGAGAGCTGTCCGCATCGTCAACCCGACGTCAGAACTGCCGTTTGCTGTCGATCAGGATGGTCACCGGGCCGTCGTTCACCAGCTCGACGCGCATCATGGCCTGGAATTCGCCCGTGGCTACGGGCAGTTGAGTCGCGCGTAATTCTCTCACGACGCTTTCGTACAGCGCGCGGGCGTGGTCCGGCGGCGCGGCGGCGTCGAAGGCCGGGCGCCTGCCCTTGCGGATGTCGCCGAACAGCGTGAACTGGGAGACGACGAGGACGCTGCCGGCCACGTCGACGACAGAGCGATCCATGTGGCGGCCGGACTCGCCCTCGAACACGCGGATCTCACGAATCTTTGCCGCGAGGTAGGCCACGTCCTCCGGGCCGTCCTCACGCCCGATGCCGAGCAGCACGACGAGGCCACGGCCGATCTCACCCACAATTCGGCTCGAGGGATCCTCGATGCGGACGCGCGCCTCGGTGACGCGCTGAACGACCGCCCGCACGCTACTGCCGGATTTGAAGAAGGTTTGGCGCGGCCTCGTCCGCGAGCCGCAGTGCCGCGCTGTCGCGCAGCTCGCCGCTCGGATTGAGCCGCGTGTCGAGCAGGTGCCTGGGCATCACGTTCGCCAGCGCCTTCAGCATCGACTGCTTGACGCCGGCATGTTCCTGCTCGAGGTCGAGGATCAACCGCTTGACCCGCTGCCGCTGCAGGCTGAGATCGCCGCAGGCGGGACAGCAGCAGCCGATGATCGGCAGCTCGCGCGCCTTCGTGTACGCGCGCGCTTCGGCCTCCTCGACATAGACGAGCGGCCGGATGACGACGTGCTCGCCGTTGTCGGACACGAGGCGCGCCGGCATCGCCTTGAGCGCCCCGGCGAAGAACAGGTTCAGCAGCAGCGTCTCGATGAAGTCGTCGAGATGGTGGCCGAGCGCGATCTTGGTGGCGCCGACTTCGGTGGCAATTCGATAGAGCACCCCGCGGCGCAGCCGCGCGCAGAGCGAGCAGGGCGTCGCGTTCGCCTCGAGCAGGTCGTCCATCACCTCGCCAATCGCGGTGTGCTCGATGCGGTACTCCCACCCGCGCTCGCGGCAGGTCTTCGCGATGACGTCGTGCTTGAACTCCTTGTACCCGGAATCGACATTGACCGCGACGAGCGAGAAGTCGATTGGCGCGCGCTGGCGCAGCTCGTCGAGAATCTGCAGCAGCGCCCAGCTGTCCTTGCCGCCCGACAGGCCGACCATGACGCGGTCGCCGTCTTCAATGAGGTTGAAGTCCTTGATCGCCTTCGTGGTCTTCTTCGCGACACGTGCTTCGAGGGGACTGCGGTAGCCCATGACTACGAGTGTAACCCTGACCCGCGGATTTCCGCGATGTCGTAGAGATGCGGCGTCGGCGCGTTGGGATCGATCGCCTCGCGCATCAGGCGACGGAGCTGCACGAGGTCGGCGACGACGCGAAATGTTCGACTGAGGTTGTACTTCGATCGTCCGTGTTGCCGCGCACGATGGTTGACCTCGACCTCCGCGACGCGGCCGCCAAGCTGGCTGGCGATCGCCGGCAGATAGCGGTGCATGCCGGGCCGCAGCTTCAGCGGCTTGACTACCTCTGCGCGATAGACCTTGAGCGAGCAGCCGTTGTCGTGCAGCCGTACGCCGGTGATGACGCCCAGCAGCCAGTTCGCGATCGCCGACGGCAGATGGCGCGTCATGAAGCTGTCCTGCCGCTGGCGCCGCCATCCCGAGACGATGTCCTTCCGGCGCGCCAGCGCGAGCATCCCCGGAATGTCGCGCGGATCGTTCTGCAGGTCGCCGTCGAGGGTGACGATGTACTGACCGCGCGCCGCCGAGAACCCGGCGGCGAACGCCGCCGTCTGGCCAAAGTTGCGCGTGAAGCGGATCGCCTTCACCTTCGGGTCCTGTGCCTGGACCATCGCCAGCTGCTCGAACGTGCCGTCGCCGCTGCCGTCGTCTATGAGAATCACCTCGTACGAGACGCCGAGCTGATCGAGAACGTCCGCGAGCTCGCGGTGCAGCGGGACGACGTTCCGCTCCTCGTCGCGAAGAGGAATGACGACGGAGATGTCAGGATCGGGCACGCGAAGATCGGTTGAACAGCCACCAGCCGAGGGCGGCGGCGACGATGATGCCGGCGACCCAGATCGCGATGACGCGGCCACGGGTGCGCATCAACTCCAGCGCCACGTCGCCGTAGCGGATGGCCAGCGCGCCAATCACAAGATAGCGCAGGCCGCGCGCCACGGCGATCGAGAGCACGAACGGCAGCGGGCGCACCTCCGCGAGGCCGGCCATCAGCACGAACAGCTTGAACGGCGCCGGCGGCGGCAGGATGGCCGGCACCATCAGCGCGAGGACCCCTCGACGCCGATAGAGCTCCAGCGCACGCTCCGTGTGGCCGGCGTGCAGCCGCTTGGCGAGAAACGCCTCACCCCCCCGTTCGGCGATCACATAGAGAACGTAGCAGCCTGCCACCGAGCCGAGCGTCGCCATCGCCACGTAGTACGGCATCAGCGCCTTGTTGCGGACGACCATCAGGACGACGAGCAGGTCGTTGATCTGCGGCAGCGAGATGAACGAGGAGTCCAGGAAGGCGACGACGAAGAGGCCCGGGCCGCCCAGTGACAGCGCCAGCCCGTAGACCCATTTGATGAACGACTGCACCTATTCGCGTTATGCTGACCGGCGGAACGTGATTATATCGCTTGCCCCGAGCGAGCGGAGCGAGTCGAGGGGCGCGGACTCGAGCCGCTCGACGAGGCTCCCAGGAATTCTCGCGTTGCTTGCGACTGTCGCCGGCGCCGCGGCCTGGATCGTGTTCTTCCGGCGCGGCCTCGTCCTCAGCCATTACGACGCCAGAGCGCACCTCGTTGTCGCGAGGCGGGTGTTCGACAACCTGACGCCCGGGTGGCAGCAGATCGGGGCGGTGTGGCTGCCGCTGCCGCACCTGATCGACCTCTTGCCCGCGCAGGTGAATTTCTTCTACCGCACCGGGCTGTTTGCGTCGCTCGTGTCAATCGCGTGCCTCGCGATCTCGACCGGCGCGGCGGCCCGGCTGATTCTCCGCACGACCGGATCGGCGGCCGGCGCCTGCATCTGCGCGGCGCTGCTCGTGCTGAACCCGAACCTGCTCTACCTCCACACGACGCCGATGACGGAGCCGCTGCTGCTGGCGATGACGGCGCTCGCCGTGCTCTGGCTCGTCGAGTGGGTCGAATCCAATCGCGACACGGTGCCGCCGAGACTCGCCGCCGTCCTGTTTGCGGCGATGTGGACCCGCTACGAGGCCTGGCCGGTGATTGCCGCGGCGGTCACCGCGGCCGCGTATGCGACGTGGCGCCGCGGCGGTTCGTTCGCCACGCTCGTGCGGCGCGGCGGTCGCCTGGCCATCTGGCCGGCGCTCGCCGTGGTCATCTTCCTCGTCAACAGCCGCATCACGGTGGGCGCCTGGTTTGTAAGCGAAGGCTTCTACGTTCCCGATCCCACCTACGCGCATCAGCCGCTCAGGACGCTGCTCGGCGTCTGGTGGGGCACGCATCGGCTGAGCGGCTACTTCATCGAAGCCGTTGCGCTCGCGGGCGCCGGTGCGATCGCGTGGCGCGCACTGGCCCGCAAGGAAGACTCGTCGCTGATGGTGACGCTGGCGCTCTTTGCCACGGCCGCCGTCCCGATCGTCGCCTTCTACGACGGACACCCGTATCGCATCCGCTACATGATTCCGCTCGTCGCGGCATGCGCGCTGTTTTGCGGATTCGCCGTCGGCATGATCGGGGGGGTCCGGCGGGTCCGAAAGGACCCGCCCTACGATCGGAGCAGGCCGGGTCCTTTCGGACCCGGCGCGATCGTCGCGGTGATCCTGCTTGCATCCCTCTTCGTCGAATCTCCACCGTGGAACCTGCAGGCGCCGATGCTGGTCGAGGCGCAGTGGGACCGTGGCGCGAGCATCGGCCGGCGCGACGTCACCGCCTGCCTGGCGCGCGACTACACCGGCGACAAGGTGCTGGCGAGCATGGGCTCGCTCGCGCATTACATGCAGGAGCTCTCGAACAACGGCTTCGCAATCGCGGATTTCATCAACGAGGGGAACGGCGACATCTGGAACCTCGCGCTGCAGACCGGACCCGCGCCGCACGCCGGCTGGATGCTCGTCGAGGAAGTGGCCGAGGGGGGCGACGTGCTCGCCGCGCACGTCCGCCGCGACCCGGCGTTCACGCGCGGCATGACGCGCGTGTGTGAAGGCGGCGGCGTGGCGCTCTACAAGCGCGCGTCTACCGCGCGAAACGCATCCCTAAGGTAAAGAGGTAGGACCAGCCGCCGAGATCGAGCTTCGTGCCCGCAAACGGCGGCCCCAGGGCGGCCTCCGCCGCCTGGTACCGGATCTCGAACCCCGTGGCCACCGAATCGCCGGCGAAGCGAATCCCGCCGAGTGCGAGCGGCCCCGTCTTGGTGCCCGACGCCGCGTACGAATTGTTGAAGATGCTGCTGTCGCGCGAGTCCACGAACTGGCCGGACTCGCTGTAACGCCAGTTGATCACGCCTAGGCCGCCGCCAAGATACGGCTGGAAGCCGCGGTCCTGGCTGAGCGGCAGCACGCGGAACGTCAGCGCCGCCGGCACCGTGCGCAGCCGCAGGTCCTGCGCGATCTCCGACCCGTTCGCATTGACCAGACGCGAGTACACCGTCGGGACCGTCTTGCGGGTGAAGGCGACGCCGGCGCCCGCCTCGATGTAGCGGCCGACCGGGAACAGCCACTCGCCGCCGATCGACGCGCCGTTGAAGTCTTTGACGGCGAATTCGAGGAAGTTGCGGTTCGCGCTGAGGACGTCGCCGGCGACGCGCGCGTCCTGTCCGCGCGGGGTGAAATAGCCGAGCGACACGTTGAACGTCTGCTGGGCGGATGCGGGTGGCGCGAACCACGCGAACGAGGGGCAGACCACGACCAAAGCCAACAAGAATCGGCGCGACATCGTTTCGACCTCCGTGAGGGGGCGGATCTGACGACCCGCTCCCCTACCGACAGCAACGGGGGTGCCAGTCAGCTCTGCCGTCTTTTGGCCCGTTCCTCCCGGAACGCGGCGATCGTATCGACCACTTCTCCGTGCACATGGCCGTTGGAGGCGATGAGGTGCGCGGCCGCCGGATCGAACCGCGCGCCGTCCATCCCGGACACCTCGCCGCCCGCCTCCTCGACGATCAAGGCGCCCGCGGCCACGTCCCACGGCTTCAGGTGCTGCTCCCAGAAGCCCTCGAACCGCCCGGCGGCGACGTAACACAGGTCGAGGGCCGCCGACCCGAGCCTTCGCACCGCCCGCGCCCGGCCGAGGAAATAGCCGAAGAGCGCCACCAGGTCGCTGCTTTCCTCGTGCACCGAATAGGGGAAGCCGGTGACCAGAAGCGCGTCGATCAGCGTTGATGTCTGTGAGACCCGCAGCGCCCGGCCGTTCAGGTACGAGCCTTCCCCGCGTTCGGCGGTGAACAGCTCGCGGCGTGTCGGGTCGTAGATGGCGGCGACGTCGGCACGGCCGTCGATTTCGAGCGCCAGTGAGGAGCAGTAAATGGGCAGGCCGTGCGTGTAGTTCGTGGTGCCGTCGAGCGGGTCGAAGACCCAGCGGAAGCGCGAGGCGGCGCCGCCGGGCGAAGAGCCCCCCATCTCCTCGGCAAGGATGTCGTGATCGGGAAACCGCTCGGCGATCGTCTCGCGGCACATCCGCTCGCAGGCGAGATCCACCTCGGTGACGAGGTCGATGCTTCCCTTCTTGTCGACGCGGAAGCCGGACTCCTGCCCCGCGCGCTGGATGTCGCCGGCGCGCAGCACGATCTCCACGGCTGTCGCGAGGTAGAGGGGATCAGGCAAGCGTCGACTGGTGCACGCGCTTGACCATGCGGACTTCCATGCCGCCGTCCTCCGCGCGCTGGAACGTCATTTCGTCCATGAAGCTGCGCATGAGGAAGATGCCGCGGCCGTTGGCCTTGAGGAGGTTCTCGGGCGCGAGCGGATTGGCGAGCGACGCGGGATCGAAGCCGCAGCCTTCGTCGCGGACGCGAACCGCCAGGCCCGGGCCGCCGCCGTCCTGCAGCGAGGTGAACTCGACGTGCACGCGCTTGCGGACGTCGCTGCAGTTGCCATGCGTAATCGCGTTGATCACCGACTCGCGGACGGCGACGCTGACCCAGTGAATCGAGTCATCGTCGAGCCCCACCATGCGCGCGATGTGGTCGCTGACCATCTGCACGAAGTCGAGCATGCCGAGCGAGCTGTGGAAGTCGAGGCGGACGCTGTTGCCGCTGGTCATCGGCCCTGATCGGAATTATAACTGTGACATGTCCTCGACATTCGCCGTCACGGTGCAGCCGGCCGCGAGCATGCGCGGCCGCGTCCGGCCACCGGGCGACAAGTCGATCTCGCATCGCTACGCGATGCTGGCCGCCATCGCGGACGGCCCGTCCATGATTCACGGCTACTCGACCGGCGCCGACTGCGCCTCGACGCTCGGCTGCCTGCGGGCGCTCGGCGTGCCGATCGAGCAGGTGCGGCGCGACCGCGCCACCGGCATCCAGCTCGAGGTCCTCGGCGTCCAGATCCGCGGGCTGCAGCCCTCCTCCACCATGCTCGACGCGGGCAATTCGGGCAGCACGATGCGCATGCTCGCCGGCATCCTGGCGGCCCACCCGTTCCGGACCGGCATGACCGGCGACAGCTCCCTGCGGCGGCGGCCGATGCGCCGCATCATCGTGCCGCTCGAGCGCATGGGCGCGCGCATCACGGCCGAGGAGGGGCGCCCGCCGCTGACCATTGACGGGACCGATCACCTCAGCGGCATCGATTTCCAGCCCGACGTCCCGAGCGCGCAAGTCAAGAGCGCGGTGCTGTTTGCGGGGCTTCACGCCGACGGGATCACCCGCGTGGTCGAGCCGCTGCCGACGCGCGACCACAGCGAACGCGCGCTTGAGGCGTTCGGCGCGCAGGTCCTGCGGGCCGGCACGTCGGTGGCCATCCGTGGCGGCCAGCGGCTGATCGGCGGGACGTTTCACGTGCCCGGCGACATCTCGTCGGCGGCATTCTGGATGGTCGCCGCCGCGGCGCTGCCCGGTTCCGACGTCACGATCGAGCACGTCGGGCTCAATCCGTCGCGCACCGGCATCATCGCCATCCTGCAGCGGATGGGGGCGCAGATCGAGACGGCCGTCGCCAATCCGAACGGCAGCGAGCCGGTCGGCACCATCCACGTTCGCCACGGGGACCTGCGCCCGGCCGAGATCGTGCCGTCGGACGTTCCCGGCGTGATCGACGAGCTGCCGGTCCTCGCCGCGCTGGCCACGCACGGGGGCGAACTGAGCGTCAGCGGCGCGCAGGAGCTGCGCGTCAAGGAGAGCGACCGGATCTCCGCGCTCGCGGAAGGTCTGCGGCTGATGGGCGCCGACATCGACGAGCAGCCGGACGGCTTTCACGTCCGCGGCCGCCGGCGGCTTCGCGGCGGCGAGGTGGACGCGAAGAACGACCATCGCCTCGCGATGGCCTTTGCCATCGCAGCGCTCGGGGCGACGGGGGCGACCGTCATCCACGACGCCGGCGCCGCCGGCGTCTCCTATCCCGAATTCTTCACCGTGCTCGAGTCACTGCGGGCGTGAAGGTCGACAAGTTGTATCTGGTGGGCTTCATGGGCGCGGGCAAGACGAGCGTGGCGCGGGCGCTGGGGCGCCGCATCGGGTGGCGCGTCGAGGACATCGATCACCGCATCGAGGCGCGCGAGCGCCAGCGGGTGGCGGAGATTTTCGCGCGCCAGGGCGAGCCGTACTTCCGCAGCGTCGAGCGGAGCGTGCTGCAGGAGCTGCTGCCGCAGCGCCAGCTGATTGTCGCGACCGGAGGCGGCACGTTCGTCGACCCGGAGAACCGCGCGGCGATGCTCGCCGACGGCGCGGTCGCGTGGCTCGACGTGCCGCTCGAGCGCGTCATCGAGCGGGTGCCGCCCGACGGCCGGCGTCCGCTCGCCTCCGATCGCACGCAGATGGAACAGCTCTATGCGCGCCGCGGCGCCGCGTACAGCCAGGCGCACATCCGCATCGACGCCGGGCGTCCGATTCCGGAAATCGTCGAACGCATCCTGGACTGGATTGGGTTTTGAAGTATCTCGTCATCAGCGACATCCACGCCAATCTCGAGGCGCTCGACGCGGTGCTCGCCGCCGCGGGGCCCTGCGACCACGCGCTCGTGCTCGGCGACCTCGTCGGCTACGGAGCGGACCCCAACGCGGTGATCGACCGCGTGCGCGGACTTCCCGCGGCGACATTCATTCGTGGCAACCACGACAAGGTCGGCGCCGGCCTCGAGAACACCGACGGCTTCAATTACCTCGCGCGCCACGCCATCGAGTGGACGGCGAACGCGCTGACGCCGGACCACCACTCCTGGCTCGCCGCCCTTCCCCAGGGCCCCGTTGTCGTCGACGACCTCGTCGAGATCTGCCACGGGACGCCGTTCGACGAGGACGTCTACATCTTCGACGACCTCGATGCGATGCGCGCACTGCACGTCGCGCGGCGGCCGCTCTGCCTCTTCGGGCACACGCACGTCGTCGCGGCGTTCCATCTCGCGGGCGAGGCGCGCAGCGTCGGTCACCTGCGCTCGGCGCAGATCGCCATTCCCACCGACGGCAACGCGCGATACCTCGTCAACTGCGGCGCCGTCGGGCAGCCGCGCGACGGCGACCCGCGCGCCGCCTTCGGCCTCCTCGACACCGTGACACGCACGCTGTCGCTCGTGCGCGTCGAGTACGACATCGGCACCGCGCAGGCGAAGATCGTGGGCGCGGGGCTGCCTGACGTCCTCGCGCAGCGGCTGGCGGTGGGGCGTTGACCGCTTCCAACTTCCCACTGCCAACGGCCAAGGGGTTGTTGGTCTGGGCTTGCCTCCTGGCAGCGTGCAACAACTCCGCGCGCGTGACGGGGACGGTGATGGAAATCGAGGCGGGTCCACTGCCTGGCGTTCAGGTCACCATCGACGGCGTGAGGACGCACGCCATAGCGACGACAGACGACTCGGGGCGGTTCGAGTTCCAGAATCTCGCGGCGGGCACATACATCCTGAAGGCCGAGCTCTCGGACTACGTCGCCGAGAACAGGCAGGTGATCGTCGCGCGTGGCGGCGCGGCGACCTTCGATTTCCTGCTGCATCCGGCGTGCCTCGAAGAAGGGTCCTACGTCGACGGCGGACTCGCATGGGGACTCCAGGCGGCGGAGGCGGTCCTTTACGTGCGACTCTCCGCCGTGTCGGAACCCGATCGCTGGATCGTCAACGGCCAGTGCATCGTTGGCATCGATCACACGGCCACCGTACTCAGCATCCTGAACATGGGCCCCGATAGCGGCGCGATCACGAACCCGATCCACATCGTCCGCGACGGACGGGTGGCCTGGAAGCAGGGCGACCAGTACATCGCATTCGTCAGGTGGGAGCCGGCGATCGGGCGCTATCGGCCCATCGCGGGGCCCATCTTCATGATCCCGGTCCTCGACGGCAAGGTGGTGTGGGATCGGACGGATGCGCCGAACATCCGCATGGGCGATCCGGTCAGCAAGGCCATGGCCGGCTTGTTTGCGCTGCTCCGCCCGGCTCGCGCGGCACGCTAGCGCAAATGGGGATCGGCCTGAGCGTCTATTGAGACTTGGGAGTTGGGCGTTGGGGGTTGGAAGTTGACGCGCGCTTTCGAAGCTGCGCCGCGTAGGCATCGGCGGCCGCGCGCGACCCGAGAATCCAGCCAATCACGACGCCGAGCAGCAGGACGCCCGGGATGTAGATGAAATGCGCGGCGGTCGGCATCAGGTGCGCGGGCCCCGGGCGATATCCGACTCGAGGCGATCGACCTCGCGCTGCACTTTGGTGAGCCGACGTCCCACCGACAACAAGTACCCGAACAATGCAACCCAGACGAACGCGTAGGCCGTGACGAGCAGCGGCGCGGCCGGCAACTGATCCTGCGCCGGCAACTGCGAGATCGGGACGAACTCGTCGGTGGCGGCCGGCGGCGCGGGCTGGGGCTGCGGCTGCGGCTTCTGTGCCGCCTGCGGCGCGCAGGCACCCAGCGCGAACACGAGAGCCAGAACGCGTATGAGTGAAGATCTCATCCTATTCATCCAGTGAGAGGTACAGGGTATCGACCTTGGCCCGTTGCTCTTCGAGGTGCACGCGGACACGCAGCAGCAACGTGAACAACAGCAGGAAGCAGGCGAACGAGAACCAGAGCGCCGTCCCCATGTCGGCCGGCAGCGTCGGGACGACGCTGGTCTTCGGGTGAATCGTCCGCCAGTAGTTCACCGAGATATAAACGAACGGCACGTTCGCCATGCCAAAGAGTGCGAGTCCCGCGGCCAGCTTGTCGGACCCCGGTCCCCCGTACTTGCGCACGAGCAGGTAGGCCCAGGCCACCATCCATCCCATGAGGCTGGACGTCAGGCGAACGTCCCACGCCCACCAGACGCCCCACGCCTTGCGCGCCCAGAGCGGGCCGGTGACCAGCGTGATGGCGCCGAACAGGACCGCCAGCTCCGCGGCCGAGTGCGCGAGCCGATCCTGCCGCGGCGAGCCGCCGAAGAGGAACCGCGCGCTCGCGATGCCGCAGACGACCGCCGACAGCAGGAACATCGAGGCGGACGGCATGTGGAAGTAGAAGATCTTCTGCACCAGGCCCATCGTCGACTCGTAGTCGGCGCGGGCGATGAGGAACGGCGCCGCGGCAAACATCACCGCGTTGACGCCGGCAAGCGGCAGAAACCATTTCGGCATAAGGCATCCTGGGCCTTCAGGCGGCCCTAATCAGTCATCAGCGGCTCGAATGTCCAGAGCGCCAGCGTCACGAAGACCACGTCGAGCGCGAGGAGCAGCGCGACCCAGAACCGCACCAGCGCCAGCTCGCCGTCGGGCTGCAGGAGCTCCGCCGTCGCACGGACGCCGGCAATGATGACCGGAACCGTGATCGGATACAACAGCACCGGCAGCAGCACGTCGCGGCTGCGCGCGCGGACGAGCATCGCCGAAAAGAGCGTCCCCACCGCCGCAAAGCCGATCGTACCGCTGACGAGCACGGCGGCGAGCCAGAACGGATGCGAGAGCAGCGGCGCCTGGAAGAGAAAGGCGACGAGCGGCACGAGCACGACCTCGGCCGCAATCAGCAGCGCCACGATGCCGAGCAGCTTGCCGACGTAGATGGCCGGCCGGGCGGCGGGCGCCATCAGCAGCGCGCGCAGCGTTTCCGACTGGCGCTCGCGTTCGAAGGCGCGGCCGAGCGCCAGTGTTCCCGCGAACGCGATCGCGATCCAGAGGATGCCTGCAGCGCCGTCCTCGGGCGCCTTCCCCTCCTTGACGAGCGCGAACGCGAAGAACAACACGCAGGAGATGGCGAAGAAGAG